>CAZCHF010000089.1:0-1891 GCA_964498325.1 uncultured Candidatus Kuenenia sp. | reverse complement strand
CATGGGCGGAGAGGCCGACCCCGATTTGTTTCTGGTTGTTGCTGCACTGGATGCGACGGGCCGCTTCGCGCACGCCCTGGACTGCGGGAAGCAAGAGCGCGATCAAAAGCCCGATGATCGCGATCACGACCAAAAGCTCGACAAGCGTGAAGGCGCGATGTGCTCCCCGACCGCATGATCTTGCAGGTGGCGCCAGCACGAATTGCATTGTGTCTGTCGACGACACGGTCTTCCCGCCTTCCTGAATGCCCGCCCCACCTGCTCGCCCATCCAAGCCCCTCGTGCCAGCGAGGGGGTCAACCCATCATCTCAAACCGACGTTCTTCGCCGACGGACCAGCCGCAGGCCGAGGATCGTTACACCGGCCCCAAACAACATGATCGCCTCCGGCTCTGGAACGACAGTAATCGTGACGAACGTGCCGGTGGCATCGGACGTGTAGTTCGAGCCCTTGACCGAGTCGTCGTAGTTGATGTTCCAGGTTGCACCGCTGAACGAGAAGTCAGAGCCGTCCGACAGCGGATTGCCGAGGTATGTGAACACGCCATTGTTCCAGGTGCCGTTGTAGCTGATGAGCGTGAGTTTCTCGCCCATGCCCCACGAACCCGAGCCAAGCTCGGCCAGCGTGAGGATGGCGCCGGCGGCGATGGTCAAATTGCCTGATGAGAACGTGAGGTCGCCAGCCACGGCTGGAAGGGCATCGTTGTTCATCTCGTAGGCATACGTCGAGTTTGCCGAGAAGTTCAGGTGGCCGGCCCCCAGGCTCTCGATGCTGGTGCCCGGTGCGAGCGTGCCGCCGGCCAGCACGGCGACAGACGTCCCGATGGTTCCGCTTCCTCCCAGGCTGCCCCCGCTCCGCACGGTGACATCACTCCCGGCGATCGATCCCGTCACCGACAGCGTGCCGGCGTTCACAAAGGTCTGGCCGGAATACGTGCTGTTGCCGCTGAGCGTGAGCGTGTTGGTTCCGAGTTTTGTGAGGGAACGAGATGCGGATTGGTTGGTCGCGTAGGTAAAGTTGCCTGCGGACGTGTCGATGCCGACTCCCGATGCGGCGTTCATCGTGATCCCGGAGAGCGTATTGGCGAAGAGCTGATCGACGTTCGTGGAAGTGAAAAAACCCGACGACCCGACGCCCAGGCCGATGCTCCCAGGGGCGGCGACGGTGACGGCGCTCCCGGGTGAACGTGCTGCCGTTCGGGTATAGAGCAGCATCCCCGACGTGACGGTGGTCGGGCCAGTGAACGTGGTGGTGCTCGATGAGATCGTCGTCAAGACATCGGAACCTGTGTCGATCACGATGGAAAGATTTCCCGTATTCCCAGCGTCGTATTCGTTTCGAATGGCCCCGATGATGGCAAAGCCACCACTCCCTGTGCCATTGAGCGTCAGCGTATGGTTTTGGCCGCCGAGTTGATTCGACAGCGAAGCCACCGTAAGGAGGCTACTCGAGTTGTTGGTCCAGGCCTGACTCGCGCCCAGTTGGATTCCCTGCGTGGAGCCCCCTGAGCCGACATGGGCGGCAGCACTCTGCGAGTTCAAGAGGATGCCACCGCTGCCGACATTGAGGCGGTTGGTATTTGTGCCTGTGGACATCGCGATTGCGAAGGTGGCTGTCGAATTGTTGCCAAATATGAGGCCATGAATGCTACGGAGATTTGGAGCCGTCGGCTGAAACGCGTAGGTCGACTGATTGAAGCTCGCGAAGTCGGTCGTCAAGTCGTTCGCGGGAGCAACATCCCCAACCCAGTTCGTGCCCGTGGCCCATGCTGTACTGCCAGCGTTCGATTTCCAGTCGATCGTCGCGGCGCTAGCGGGCAGCACGAACGCAGTCGGCACGAGGAGACAGAGAGACAGAAAGGTGCGAATCGATTTCATGGTTTTCCTCCCA
>CAZCHF010000088.1:0-2106 GCA_964498325.1 uncultured Candidatus Kuenenia sp. | reverse complement strand
GCGCAGATTTCTCCGAGTGAGCGGAGGCCATGGATGGCCGGAGCGAACGTCCGGCCGGCGTGACACGGGCGACCCCGGGCCGGCACCCTGCCAACACGCTACACGATCGGCGCAGGCACCGGCTTGCGTTCGAGCAAAAACAAGACGCCACCGACGAGGCCGACGAGGATCGTGCATAGGCCCCACAGCACCGCGATCGCCACACCCGTTTCGAAAGGGACTTGGTATTCGACAAGCAAGAAGGCCAGCGAGTTCTCGCGCACGCCAAAGCCACCGATGCTGATGGGCAACACCATCAAGAGTGACACGATCGGCACCACGGTGAACCACACCGTCAACTCCTTGTTGACCCCGAGCGCCCGCGCCACGAACGACACCGCGACCGCGCCCCCCATCTGCACGACGAAGCTCCAACCGAGGGCGCCCGCCACGAGCATCGGTCGCTGACGGTAGGGCATGAGTCGGCCGACGAAGTCACGAGCCGACGACCCCTCGGGCATCGCCGAGTGGATGCGATCGAGCACTGACAGCACGATCCAAAACGCGGCAAGCGCGGCCAGCAGCAGCCCCCCGAAGACGGCAGCAACGAGCGGTGTCTCGAGCTTGTAGCGCTGGGCGATCACCGATGTGCCGACGAGCACGCCGAGGGCGGCGAGGCCGGTGAGGCGATCGGCGAGCACCGAGCAGGCGGCGAGCAGGCGGAGGGGCGTCGTCGCGCCGATGCGCACGGCTTTCACGACGTCACCGCCGATGCTGGAAGGGAGGCAAAGGCTGAAGAACATGCCCTCGAAGAAGCGGCGTACGAAGAAGCGCCGCGGAAAATCGAAACCGAGGGGCCGGGCCAAGGCCGCCCAGCGAATCCCCGCCACGGCCTGCACGACGAGCGTGGCCCCGAGGGCGGCAAGCCACCAGCCCCAGGAGGCGGTGGCGAGGGTGTTTCCAAAGCCAGCCCAATCGAGGTCCTTCACGGCGTAAGCCATCAACCCTACCGTGGCGGCGATGCGCAGCACCACGCTGACCCAGCCAGGAATGCGGCGACGGACCGGGAGGGGTTCGGCGGTTTCGGAATCGCCGTTCAGATTCGATGGGTGCGAGGTCACAGTGGGCGATACGCTAACGCAAACCCCTCGCAAACTCCCATACCGTCTTTCGGGCCGGTCGAATCACCAATGCCTCCATCGAGCGTTACCGACTGGCTCCTGGCTCTGCCTTGGATCGAGGCGGCCACGATTATTTTCGGGTTTGCCTGGGGGGCGATGCTCGGCAGCTTCATCAATGTGGTGGTGCATCGCCTGCCGAGAGGAGCGTCGATCGTCACGACGCCGTCCCGTTGCCCATGCTGCGCAAGTGCGATTCGCCCTTGGCACAACGTGCCGGTCTTCGGATGGCTCATGCTGAGAGGCCGGTGCCGTGACTGCCAGGCACCGATCGCGGCGACCTATCCGCTCGTGGAGGCCGGCTGCGGCGCGATCACGATGCTTTTGGCCACGACGGAGCTCGTCTTCGGTGGGCGGTGGCTCGCCAGTGCCGCAGGGCATCATCCGATCGGGATCGACCGGCTTCTGTGGGGTGACTGGTCGCTCCTGGTGGTCTGCCTGCTTCACTGCGGCGTTGCCGTCACGATCGTGGTGTGGAGCCTGCTTGACAACGTTACATGGCGACTGCCAACGACCAGGCTGGCAGTGCCGCTGGTTTTGTCACTCTGTGTCGTCGTAGCGATTCCGGCAGCGTGGCCGGCCGGGCTCTGGCGAGGTATCGGCCTCACTCCGCCGTGGGTCGACGGGCTTGCTCGGAGCGTGGCGGGAATCGCCGTGGGGGCGGCTCTCGGCATGGCTGGTCGTGGGCAAGCAGTGCGCTGGGGGCTTCCGCTTCTGGGAAGTGTCCTTGGGTGGCCCGGGGTGACGATCGTCGCGGTCGTGACGGGCGCGATCGCGGGTGGGGCACGCCACGCGACCAACTCCCCGGGCTTCTCGGGGCTGGTCGTCGCGGCTGCCGGCACGCTTGCCATGGCCTTCGGAGGGAGCCTGCTGGCACGGCTCGCAGGATCGTAAGGTCGCCGACCAGCAGCTTGGGGCGGGTTCTCGCAGCTTTCTCATGAAACCGCTG
>CAZCHF010000087.1:0-3945 GCA_964498325.1 uncultured Candidatus Kuenenia sp. | reverse complement strand
GAGTGACGCGAGCAGACTTGTTCGGCCAAGTGGTCTGATCGCGCCCTCTCAGGCGGGGCCATGGATGGCTTTTTCCACGGACCGTCAGCGCAACAAAAAAGCTGAGCCCCCACGAGGGAGGCCCAGCTCTTTTGATCACGCAATCCGGAGCGATGCTCAGGTGCTGGCCGGAGCAGCGGCAGCCGGAGCGGCCGGGGCTTCCGTCGGAACGGCTTCCGACTCGATCACGCCTTCGGCACCGCAGTCACCGCCGGCGCAACCGCCGCAGCTCGTGCAGCCCGACTCGCAACCACAAGCTGGCTCGCAGCAAGGATCGCAGCACTCGACTTCACCGTGGCAACGACGGTGCTTGCGGCCGTGGCAACGCTCACGACCGTGGCACTTCTTCTCGCGGCCATGGCACTCATGGAGACGAGCGAGGAGACCACCGTGGCAACGCTTGCCGTGGCAGCCGTGACCGGCAACCGCACCGCTGTCACCGCCGAAGAGGGCGATGGCAACCAGCGCGAAGAACATCGCGAGGGAAAAACCGAGGAAACGCTTCATAAAGGAAAACCTCCACCAGGGAAAAAGCGAACGCAGCCGTCACGAATGGAACCCCGATCCGGGACGGCTACCGGACCGCAGCGACTATTGTTTGCCTGCCTCGCGAGCCCTGGCCGCCGTTGCGTTCCGTGAAAACACGGAGGCTAGGCAAACATTGACGCCCTCGAGGTCCGGTCGGCAAGCCTAATAGCCAGACCGTGATTGTCAAGAAACATGGGTATTTTGGGGCAAAAATACCGACTGCCTTGACTTTGACGGCCTATTTGGCCGGTCACGCTGGGCCAGATCCACGACAGGCCGTTTCCTGGCCCTCACTTGGGGCCCGGGTTTCCGGACGCTGGCGGCTTCCCAGCCGTCCGCTCCTGGCTGGCCTTTTGCTGGGCGGCCATGGCCCGCTTTTGCAGCTCCTGGGCCACCAACTCTTGCTTCGCAAGCATGTCTTCGGGGTCTTCGAAGTTCAAAAGCAGGGGCGGAAGGTCGTCAAAGATTCGCATGGCCATACCCACGACCCGCCAGCCCTCGGGATCGAGGCGGACGACCCACACCACATTTTCACTGGTCTTGAAGCCATCGGGGTCGGTGTCGGTCCAGGTCGTCGCCACGTGAACGATGTCCCCCTCGTCGCTCACGACCTCGGTCTCGGCGACGGTGTAGGTCGCCGTGTCTTCCACCGGAGGGGCGACGGAGAGGCCGAGTTCGTCGGTTTTGGTGCGGGCAACCGTGCTTAGCAGCCCCCGGGCGGCCTTGTCGTCGCCGCGACGGATCGCCTCGAGGAATGTGACGACCGTCTTCTGGGCGGCAACGGCGGCGTCTCCCCCCTTCGGCGACGAAGCTGAGCAGCCGGAAATACCCACGCCGCCCGCGAGGGCGACGGCCAGCAAGGTCTGGGCGGCAAACGAGGAGAGCAGCGTGCGGGGCGATCGCATGACGGCCAGGGCTCCGAGTTGGGAATGCGGTTGCGGCGATGTCGCCGGAATCAAGCGGCGGGAGAGTGACCGCGAGCCTGGGCGGCGTCAAGGGAGCTTGCTGCGAGAGACATGGCACCGATTTGGTACCATTCGCATATCCTCTCCACTCCGAGCGACTATGGGTAATTCAGGCAAACAAGGCATCACGACGGCGCTCGTGACAGGCCTGTGCCTCGCCTTGGTCGCTGGTCTCGCTGTCGGCCAGAAGCCGCGGGCTCCCGTTCGCCGCGCCGCCCCGCCGACGGAATGGGACAAAGCCACGCTCGGCACCTTCTACGACAATGCTTTCGGCGTGCTCTCCGGGCCGCGCCCTGATTTCGCGAATGCTGCCAGCAAGGCGACGGCCACTGGCCCCACGACCGCCGGGCAGCCCGCAGGCGAACAGGCGGCATCGTCGCCGGGCGGGTTCAAGTGGTCAGCGATCGTGTCGGAAGACACGATCGTGGACGAGATCAAGACGCAACTCGAACTCCTTGGCCCCGCCGTGGCATCGCCCACGACGTTCAAAGGGGGCGGTTACGACCAGGCTCGTCGGTCGTTCAGCATGCTGGCCGTGGCCTTCGGCATCGTGGCCGCCCATGACCAAGACGTTCGCTGGAAGAAAGACGCCGCCACCGCCCGCGACCTTTTCGCCCGCGCGGGCTTCAATTGCAAGACGGCGACCGATCAGGGATTCAATGAGTCGAAGCTCCGGATCGATGATCTCCAAGCGATGATGAACGGCAGCGCTCCAGCCGGGAAGCCGGAGCGAGACGAAGATTTCAAGTGGAGCCAAGCGGCGGCCCGCCCCGCCCTCATGGCCCGACTCGAGCAAGCAGAGAAGGCCATCGCGGCGGGGCTTTCGTCATCCGGTGAGTTCACGAAGAATCAGGCGACGGTTTTCCACGAAGCCGAGATCGTGGCCGCGATCGGCGAGGTCATCGGCCTCCCCGACTTCGAGTATCACGACGACGCGTCGTACCTCGAGCTCTCACGTGGCATGCGTGACGCCGCAGTGCGTGTTCGGGAAGCCGCGATGAAGAAAGACTACGACGCGGCCCGGGCCGCCGCCGGAGGCATCTCGAAAGCCTGCAGCAGTTGCCACGAGTCGTATCGGTAGGCCCTGCTGCGATCAACGCGGGGCAACGATAGCCTGTTGAAGCGGCTCGAGGGCCACAAGCTCGGCAAGGCCTGCCGCCGCCATCTCGCGGCCGGTCACATAGCGGTGCGTGCGAATCCATTCGTTGATGAGGTGCTCTGCGGTGCCGAAAAGCTCGCAGAGCAGCACGTCCATCTCCTTTTCGAGCACGGCAAAGTGACGCGACCACTCCGAGGCCTCGCGAATCCCGATATGCTCCTCGCTCTGCCACTTCATCGGGTGGAAAAGGAACACGCTGTAGGGCGTCACGATCCTGCGACGGCAGGCCGCGAAGGGCCATAGCGCCGCCGACGAGCATTCACCAGTGACGATCGCCGTGGCTCGCGTGTCACGGAGCTTGATGAGGCTCACGAGCGACATCGCACAATACGGACTGCCGCCCGGTGAGTCGAAGTAGATCGTGCACTCTTCCCCCGGTCGCACCCCAAGGAGCCGCTCGGTCAGATCAGCTTCCTTGTCGGTCAGATCACCGACGATCGCGATCTCGAGCGGGCCTTCTTCCTGCGCCGGTTCCGGGTGATCATGCTGGGCAGGCTCGTGCTCACGACGGCTCATCGATGGACTCCCGGTCTTCATCCATGCCCCGGCGACTCGCGCGCCGCGACAGTGCGTGGAGCCTAGCAGACTTTGGAACAAGTCTGCAGCCGCAGGAAGCGGCGGTTGACGACCATGAAAAACCTCGGCTTTTTCCGTGGTCGTCCAAGTGGAAAAAGGCCATGGATGGCTTTTTCCACGGACATCTAGATGACCCCTTCTTTTGCGGCAAGTATCCAATCCATCTCTTGCGACTCTGAAAGATCAAGGCGACGATACAACCTGCCTCGAAGGAGCCATGCCATGGGAATCGTCGCCTACTGTCCGAACGATCACCGCGTGAAGGTCAAGGACAACCTGGCCGGCAAGAAGGGGATTTGCCCGACTTGCGGCGCCCGGTTTCGTATCCCATTCGAGTCGCAGCCGGACCGCAAGCATGTGGCCATCGACGACACGGGCCCGGCTGAGGACCTGCTCGAGATGCCGGCCCAAACGGCAGTTCCAGCGCCGGCCGCGCCTCCACTGCCGGCCGCCGCGCCGGTGCTGGCCCCGGTCTCGATGCCGCCGCCTGCCCCTGTCACAGCGAAGCTGTCGGCTACCGGGCTTCCAATCGCGGAAATCGTGTCGTTTGATGCAAACCTCGCCGCCTCGTTGCCACGGGCCATGCCCCTGGCGACATTACGGTAAGGAACGGGCTCGGGGTCGCCCGTGTCATGTCGCCGGACGCTTGCGGTGGCCATCCTGGCCACCGCGGCGCTC
>CAZCHF010000086.1:0-4245 GCA_964498325.1 uncultured Candidatus Kuenenia sp. | reverse complement strand
CGGTCGTGCTCGATGCCGGGGCGTTCAGGCGAACTGCTCCGGCGGGCCTCGACCGAGCCCACTTCGTGCAGCAGCCCGTTCTTCAGCAGCCGCGTAATGACGGCGCGGCTCGCCCCGCTCGTCGCTGCCAACTGCTCGGCTGTCAGGGGCTCCGTCGCCACTGCGAGCACCTTGGCTTGGGCCGACGTGAGCTTGCGGTCTGACGTTCGTCCGGTAGCCACCAGCAGCGGCGAAAGCTTGGCCTTCTTTCGCATGCGCACGCCCGATGGCAAGACCGCTTCGAGCACCTCGCCGCGTCTGGCCATCCACCGCTCGGCCATCCATTCGGTGAGCTCGAGCATCCGCCGCGACAACAGCGGTTTGTCATCCTCCACGCCGACCACGCTTTTGAGCGGCGACTGCGGCAACTCCCCAGACCGGACGGCCACGCAATACGCCAACCGCAGCCGATTCGCCTTGCCAAGCGGCACCCGGACGCGACGCCCCGGCTCCACGCTCCCGAGCAGTGCCTCGGGCACCAGATAATCGAGCGGCTTGTCGACCCCGTCAGGGAGCACGACGGTCGCGACCGTCCCGTGCCGGACATCATCTTCGACCCAAGCCGGCCGGGCTTCAAAAAGGCTTCGCTGCATGGACTGGTCAGGGGGCATGGTGCGGATTAGACCATATGCCTCGGTGGCCTCAGGGGCCGCCAGAAAGGAAGCGAACCATGCGAATCGGCATCTTTGGCGGGAGTTTTGATCCGGTGCACTATGGCCACCTCATCGCCGCCGAGTGCGCCCGCGAACAGGCTCGGCTCGATCGTGTGATCTTTGTGCCCGCCGCAGAATCGCCGCACAAGGTCGGGATGAAGCTCGCCGACGCCTCACACCGCCTGGCGATGCTGTCGCTTGCCATCGGTGGAAACGACTCCTTTGCGGTTTCGTCGATCGAGCTCGACCGCGGCGGCACGAGTTTTACGGTCGACACGCTAGCCGAACTCGCCAGACAGCATCCCGCCGACAGACTCGTGCTTCTGCTCGGCCCCGACAGCCTTGCAGGCGTCGCCACATGGAAGGAGCCCGGGCGGATCGCATCACTCGCCGAGATCGTCGCAATCGAACGCGACCAACTCGACGACGTACGAGCTTCCGCCACGGCGTCCGGCCTCACCGAAGTCCTGGGTGAAGAAGCGGTGCGTGCCGTGCTTGCCCGACGAGTGCTAATGCCAGCGATCGGCATCCGCGCCACGCTCCTCCGCGCAGCCTTGGCACGAGGCGAGAGCATCCGGTACCGCACGCCCCGAGCCGTCGAGCGTTACGTCATCACGCATGGTCTGTACCAGGCCGGTTGACCCCACGACGGTCAGCCAGGTTCCTGCCGTACCGCAGCCAGCCGCGCTGCGAAGAGCCGACTCTTCGGTTCTCGATCGACCCTCGGATCAACCGCGAGGGCCCGGAGCATGACCTCGAGGCGAGCCGATGCAGGTTGCTCGAGATTCAGGAGCAGGTGCTGCCGCCCCGCGACCATGCATGGCCCCCCGGGCAGTTCGCCGAGAGGCTCCTCACGCACGGTGTACCCGATATCGGTGGCGAGCTGACAGGCTTCCGCGAGAAGGCCGAGGGTGTCCATCGTGGCTCCGTAGCGGCGGTCATCGTTACCGAGGCCACCCACTGGTCAAGCCCCGCTGTTCGCGACGGGCATCGAGTGCTCGGATGTATTCGGTGAAGCGCGCCCGCTCCTGTGGGTTGGTGCGGTCGAGGATCCGCGTCTTTCGCCACTGATTCCGCTCGTCTTCGGAGCGGCTCGATCCGGGAGCCCCACTGGGTTGATTTGACCCACTACCGCCGCCGGTGTTCTGGCCGCCCCCGAGCGCCCCGGCGACCGTTCGGCCCGCCTCCATCGCCTTACGAAACATTTCCTGCTGATCGATCTGGCGGTCGAGCTCGGCCTCCCGTTGCTCTGGGGGAAGCGAAAAATATCGATCGATTCGAGCCTGGAACATCGACCGAAACGCGTCACCGGCCGCCCGCTCGACTTGCGGCCGGAGATGCTCCGGCAGCGCTTCGGTCTTCTGCCGAATCTCCATCATCGAGGTGAAGGCGGCCGTGGCTTCCACGAGATTCGAAGGGCCCCCGTTGGCCGCGAACTTCTGACTCGCCTGTTCTTGGAGCGCGAGAATTTCTTGCACCCGGGGGTCGGTGCCGAAGGAGATCCAGCCGGCGAGCCAGGTGGCAAGGAGCGCAACGATAGCCAAGGCGGCCACCACGCCACCCCAAATGACCACTCGCGGTTCAGAGGTTTTCGACGTGGCCATCGAGGTAGAGAAAATTCCTTGCACCTTCGGGCGGCGTGGGCCGCTCGTTGAACTCCGATTCTGGCGAACCAGAGAAGAACGTAAAGCCACCGTGGAAGGCATCGAATTCGTAGAGCACCCAAAGTTTGGCCGACGACCCTTGATTGCCGCGATACATGAGCGCCTCTTCGCGAGTGCGCCCGACCGTCTTGCCGCTCGGCGACTCCGTCTTCGTCAGACGTCGGGCGGGATACTCATAGCTCGTGCCCTCGTAGGGCACGGATTGGTACTCCGGCGGCCGGTCGGCCATGGACCGTCCGATCTGGGCGAGTTTTGCCTCGAACTCGGTCATGTACGACTGGGGCCGTACGAAATAGGTTGAGTCCGAAGGGCATCGGAACCCCTCTCGGTTGTTGTCCATGAAGGGGCCGATTGCCGCTACGATGCTCGGCTTGATCGGACGCGTGGGGGTAAAAAACTCGAGTTCTTGGCTTGGCACGACGGCGGCATCTGGAAAACGGTTCTTCTGCCCCCCTCCCGATTTCCGGTCGAGGTAAAGCTGCATCGCGATCCCGATCTGCCTGAGATTTGATTTGCAGACAGTTGATCGTGCTGACTCCCGCACGGACTGAACCGCGGGAACGAGCAGGCCGATCAAAAGGCCGATGATCGCAATGACGACCAAGAGCTCGACAAGGGTGATGCCCTGGACCGAACGAAACGTTTTTTGCGTGTGAGATTTCATCAGCGGCGGGTTGTGGAGAAGGTGGGAAGACGCTGCCGGCAGTCGCTGCGCCTCACGGGACAGATGACGGTCCGCCTGAGTTCAACGGTCGAGAAGCCGTGTCGGCTCGTTTCCCCCAGTGTAGAGGCCCGACCGAATTGGCGACGATACGGGATGAAGGGACGCAAGTCCCGACGGCGGCGGGACTTCTGCCGACCGTGCCCGAGAGGCTCGCCGAGCCTCAAAAACGAGCCAGAAGCGTCGTTCATGCATCCAGACGGCCACCATCCCGAGCGCCTCGCTCCGCCCCGCGCGGAGGAGAGCCCGTGTACCGCGCTGGTGGTTCGCCGCGATGGTCCTGCTGGCTCCGGACACGCCCCGTCGGCCCGCCTGGACGAGAACGTGCGCCTGCGAGCCGAGGCGGCCTCGCTTCGAAGTGAGCTCGAGGCCCTTCGGTCCGAGCTCCTCACCGCCCGCAAGCAGGCGACGCTTGGAGAACTGCTCGGAACGACCACGCACGAATTCAACAACGCCCTCACCACGATTCTCAACTACGCCCGCCTCGGCATTCGCCATCGTGACCAGGCCACCCGCGACAAGGCTTTGGAGCGGATCCTCTCGGCCGGCACCCGCGCCGCCAAGATCACCGCGAGCGTGCTCTCGATGTCGCGTAACCGATCGAATCGGTTCGAGCCGCTCGATCTTCATGTGCTCGTCGAGGACGTGCTCGTGCTGCTCGAACGCGAAATGATGAAGTACCGCGTGCAGGTGGAACGTGAGTTCGCCCCGGTGCCGCGAGTCTCGGCAAACCCTGGGCAACTCCAGCAAGTGCTCTTGAACTTGATGGTGAACGCGCGCCAGGCGATGCCTGACGGTGGCCGCTTGATCCTTCGGCTCTCCCACGACGAGCCGACGGGGTTCGTCGATCTCATGGTGCGCGACACTGGCTGTGGGATGGCACCCGACGTCCTCCGCCGTATCTTCGAACCTCGTTTCTCGACGAAGCAAGGCCCTGACGAAACCGGCAAAGGTGGCAGCGGTCTCGGCCTCACCGCCTGCCGCGAGATCGTCGAAGCCCACCGCGGCCGCATCCGCGTGGAAAGCGCTCCGGGCAAAGGCACGGCCGTCACCGTCCGCCTCCCGGCCGAAGCTGCCACGCGTAGCTAGAGCGCGTCGAGGAAATGTGTATCGCCGGCTCGGGGACGGCAAAAGTCTCGTCGCTGTGGGCCGCAGCGGCCCAAGGCTC
>CAZCHF010000085.1:0-5343 GCA_964498325.1 uncultured Candidatus Kuenenia sp. | reverse complement strand
CGCGACCGGTGGACCGCCCCAGGAGGGTGTCGAAGAAATCCCAGCTTTTCATTGGTGGTACGGCCTTTCGTTTGGTCTCGGGAATCACCCGATCTCGCGAGGGGTCACGACCGGAACGTGCTCCGCAATTTGGTTGTGGTCGATGTAGTTGATCTCGGCGATCTTGCTCCCCGGGGCGTGGCCAAGGTGCCTCGCGGCCATGCCTTGCCCAGGCCGTTGAATCTCCACGTCGGTGGCGCCGCCGCGTCTGAGCCACTTCCATGTACCCGGCCGTACTCTCGCCTTGGCGACCAGCCGACGAACCTGGTTCGTGAACGTCTCGTGGGATCGACCCCACGGTGTGACGAAGTGGCGAGGATGCCTTGCGAGGCTTTCCTCCATGACAAGCAAGGTCGAGAGCGAGAGTCGGCCGACCTTCGGACGGCGGGTCTTGCTCTGAGCCACCATGACGTAGTTGCCGACGATGTTCTCTCGCCGGAGCCGGATCATGTCGCCCCACCGCAGGCCGGTATCCCACGCGATGCGGATGGCCAGGTCGAACCACTCCGCCCGCGGGATTCCTTCCTTTGTCCTACGTTGGAGAAAACTCGCGGCCCGGACCAGTTCCCGCACTTCCGCGATCGTCCAGGCCTCGCGCGACTCCCACGGAACCCGGGCGGACCGCACGCGACGCGTCGGCGGGTCGCAAAGGTATTCGTCGGCCGCGGACCGCCAGAGCGCCATGAGCTGCGTACGCTTGCTCCGCACGGTGGCCGGCTTCACGCTCTGCGAGTAGTCCCGGAGGAAGGCCGACACGAACAGTTCCGTCAGGTCGTGAAGGTAGAATGGTCCGCCATTCCATTCCTCGAGCTTGCAGGCGGTCATCCGGTATTGCCGGGCGGTCTCCACGTCGATCTCATGGGTCGTGGCGTAGACGGGCACGTAGTCGATCAGCCGCAATGGTGCGGACCGTTGCATACGCGTGGCGACCACGTTGCGGAATTGGTCCACCTTGGTGGTCGTGACGATGCCCGGGACCGCGAGTACCGCCGTGCTGGTTTCTTCCATGATTCCTCCGCTCGTGACCGTTCGGGGCGACCGGAACCGCTCCGGCCGCCCACAGATTGCCCGTGCCTACTTCGCCTTCGACTTCACGGCCCGCTTCATGGCACGCTTCCACTTGGCATTGGCGCGACGCGTAGCCTTGCGAACGTCCTCCACCGGGGTCGTGAGGATGTTCGGCCGGGCATCCCAGAATTGGGCGTCGCATCCGTGGCCTTCGACTTCCTTCAATTCCGGCGTTTCGAGTTTCAGCCCCTTCGGCGTGTACTCTTCCGGCCAGAGCTTCGCCATGATCCTCATCGGTGGTATGCGGTCGATCTCGCATTCGCTGTGCTCCGCCAGACTGGCATAGTCGTCTGTGAATAGGGCCGGAATGCCTTCCGGATACCACAAGGCGAACTCGATCCCGTGGGTGATGCCTTCGGCGACGAGGACGGCATCGTCTGGCTCCCGGTCTTGATGGGGCTCGATCGACAGCCGCCAGGCCGCGTAGGCGGTCCCGGCAACTGTGAGCGTGGCTTGCTCGGGTGTGCCGGCGAACTTCACGCCGGAGCCGATCAGCCGGTGCACCAAATCCCATGCGTGCTCAACCAGCCGCCGCATGACTGCAATTTTCTGGGGCCAGTCGTCTCCCCCTCGCCACTTGCGGCACAACCTGGAAACGTTCAAGGGTCGCCGTGTCTTCGCCTTCGTGGTCATGCCTCAGTCTCCATCCTGGGAACGCGAAGGCGCCGATCCGTTCGGGCCTCTCGCGAGAGCAAGAATAGGGCGCGTGTCCTATTTCCGGCAAGTCATCGACCAAAATCGTGCAGAACGTGGAGAAAACAACTACCCCATCGGGCGCGAGGCCTTGCGTGTAGTGGGCTTGCGGGTCGAAGGGCGTCCCCGGCCGGGTTGCCGCTTGAACTTCGCCACCGACGATCGCAGGACCGCGTAGGTCGGCCCGATCTTCTCGGCTTTGATTCGCCCGTCCTGGATCATCGCGTGCATGTAGGACCGGCTCACGCCGGCAATAGCGCACGCGTCCGCAACGGAGCAATAGAGCGTCAGGTTCATGGGGCCACTGTACCGATCCTCGCCGCTCCCCGGCAAAGGGTCGGAAACGGCTTCCGGGTCACGCCTTGGCGTCCCGGACCCGCTGCCGCATGACGCGATTGGTTTCCTTTCGCTTGGGGTTGGGCTCCCTCTTGCCCCGGAGTTGCATGGCGTGGGGCACGGAACCGCCGTTGCGTTCCAGGAGCCGCAGGGCTTCGCCGTCGCTCAACTCTTCGTCGGGTCGGTTGTAGGTGGCGTCCAGGTCTCCCCGCCGAACGGCGTCCTCGATCGCCTGGACTAGATCACTCCAGCGGTAGACCACCGCCCGGCCGAACTTGCCCGCTTTGATGTGGCCGGCTTTTCGTGCTCGCTCCAACGTCGAGAGACTGAGGCCCAGCGCGGCCGCGGCTTCCTTCGGACGCAAGGCCAACGGCGGGCGTCCTGTCTCGAGGGTGTCTTCCTGGTAGTCGTCTTCGTGTTCGTCTTCATCGCGTCGCGTGCGGGGCATGGTTGCGTTCCTTCGGGGGCGAATGTCGTCACAAGCCGGCCTGAGTTGTCATCATTCGAGGCCGGCGATCACGTCAGGATACAACCGTACACTTCATGAGCCATCCTGAACAGGCCGGGGGGCTCACAAGAAACAAAGTCTGTGGTAGTCCGCGGCCATTCCGTAGGGCGTAGGGAGCCGATTGGATTTTCCGGTAGTACCTTTTGCCCCCGGGGGGGTCTTGGGTCCTTCCATGCTCGCCTCTCAACCGGGACGGCCTACGGAATGGTCACGAGACGGGACAGAGTTGCGCTGCGCGACGGTAGCCGATCGGATACGGTCCCGCGCCTCAGTCACGCTCTGGCGGGCGCCCGCGACTCGGCCCTCGTGCTGGATGCCGAGCCCAGACCAGCGGCGACGGCCTGGAGCACCGCCACCTTCGTGGCATCGGCCATGCGCGACCATGCCGCGGCGACCAGTCGAGGCCCGCGCGCGTCGCATGGCGCGCTACATGGTACATTCACCCCTAGTTTTCCCGTGGGTTTCGAGGTTCGTTCGAGTCCCTCGCCGCCCATTTTCAGGGCCGGCGGGCCATCCATGGCCCCGGCGGCCCTTGCGGCCCTCCGGCCGCCGCTCGCACCTCCAGGCTCGCGTTTTCGTACGTCGCGTGTCATGGCGGACGCATCTGACTCCACCACGGTACGATGCCACTGCAGCTCCGGAGGCATTCAAGCATGGACCCGTTCATGGCGGCGGCGATCGAGGAGGCGGAAGCCGGGATGGCCGAAGGGGGCATTCCGATCGGGTCGGTGATCGTGCACGACGGAAGAATTGTGGGGCGTGGGCACAACCGCCGGGTGCAGCAAGGAAGTGCGATTCTGCACGGTGAGATGGATGCCCTCGAACGGACGGGCCGACGACCCGCACCCTTCTATCGCGAATGCACGATCTACACGACACTCTCCCCGTGCTCCATGTGCAGCGGCGCGATCGCACTCTATCGGATCCCGCGGGTGGTGATCGGCGAGAACCGATCGTTCCTGGGGGAAGAGGAATGGCTGCGATCGCGAGGCGTGCACCTCGACGTGCTCGACGACTCGCGATGCATCGCCCTCATGAAGGAGTTCATGGACCGGCATCCCTCGCTCTGGGCCGAAGACATCGGCGAGTGAGAATTGGCGTGGTCAGCCGGTGATCCACTCCGGTAACCGTCGCACACGCCCTTCGGGATCGACACAGACCACGGTCGTCGATCCGGTGACGATGATCCGTGTGCCCCTGATCACCTCGTAGGCGTGCTTGATGTGGGCCGCGCCGATCTTCTCCACGCGGGTTCTCAGCACGAGCAGATCGTCGTACTCGCCCGGCGCGTGGTAATGGACGTGGGCTTCGCTCACCACCATGAAGAGCCCCGCGTCTTCGAAGTCCTTGTACGTTTGCCCATGGGCACGGAGCATTTCTGTGCGGCCCATCTCGAAGTAGGTCAAAAAATTGGCGTGATGCACCCGTCGCTGACCGTCGGTCTCCTGGTAGCGAACGCGGATCTCCATTTCGTGGACGGCTGACATCGGCGACTCCTCGAGGACCTCCCAGGTTTGACCGGGCAGAGCACGAGACTTTATCCTGCCTGTCGGCGTCCAGAGAACTGCACACCTCGTGCCGTCGTCGCCAGAGCCTTGCGGAGAAACCAGCGTGAGCCTCGGAGACGCCGGCGAAGGAAGCAGCATCGGTTTTGCAACGGCCCGCGGGCGCAACTGGCCCACCCTCAGACAATTCACGGTTTTTTTGGAGAACCGCGTCGGCCAATTGCTCGAAGTGGTCCGTCGCTTCGAAGGCTCGAGGGTGCGCATCGTCGCCCTTTCGATCAGTGACGCGGGCGAATGTGCTTTTGCGAGGTTTCTGCTCAGTCATCCTGAGCAGGCACGGGAGATCCTGGAGCGGGCCGGGCTTGCCCTCATTGAGAGCGATCTGATCGGCGTCGAGTTACCGGACGATTCTCAGCCGCTTCTCCGTATCTGCACGGCCCTGCTTCAGGCGGAAGTGAACATCATCCAGGCCTACCCGATCCTCGTCCGCCCACATGGACGACCGGCTGTGGCCCTGATGGTGGACAACATCGAGATGGGCATGGAGACCCTCGCCTCGAAAGGCTTCTCGATGATTACCGAAGGGGATCTCGACGAGGAGGAGTGACCACTTCGGCACCGGTCGGCGTCATGTGAACATGTCGTCGGGAACCGCGGCGAGTTGCCGGACGACTACCTTCTGCACCGATTCCCAGGCGACGGCGGTGAGCGTGACGGACCCATCTGGGGCCTGGCTCGCGAACAGGCCGTGGGTGCCTTTTGACCACTTCGACTCGTACCACTCAGGAAGCAGGACGGCGCCCCCTTCGAGATGAAGTTCGACGATCCCGCCGTGCTCGCGTTCGCTCCACAGTTTGGCCACGAGTTGCGCAGTCGGATTGCCGTCTTCGGCATCAAAGGAAGGCGCGAGTCCAGGCGAAGACCACCCGTGGGGGCCTGCAGTGGCCGGGGCGGCAGGGGCTTCAAAATTCCAATCGACAGCCTCGTCGTGCGTCTCGGGTTCCTTCGCCCCTTCGATGCCGAGGTCTGCGAGATCATCAAGCGCTGCAGCGGGCTTGGCGGCCAGGTCACCGAACGCCAACGCATCCAGCGACGGGGCCTCATCGCCGTCGGCAGGTGATTCCTCGCGCTTTTCGCTTTCCGTGTCCTCCTCAGGCGGCGCCCCGATGATCACACCGCAAGGAGCTTTGCCGG
>CAZCHF010000084.1:0-5742 GCA_964498325.1 uncultured Candidatus Kuenenia sp. | reverse complement strand
GCCGAGGATGGGGATCGCGGTGATCGACATCGCCGTCCCCAGGAAAAGGGCGAACGACCGCGGGTCGATCACTGACTGGGCCCCCAGAGCTTCGAGCCTGGGCGCCATGAAACCCGCGAGCACAAGCCCGAGCACGAACGGCACCGCGACTCCAGCCACGGAGACGCCTGCGGCTACAGGGCCCTGACGACGGATGTGCGAATAGTCAAACTCGATCCCGACGAGAAAGAGCAAGAGCACGAGGCCCACCTGGGCGAAACTCGTGAGCGATGCGTCGAGACTGGCTTGGGTCGCACCAGCCGCCGTGTGAAAGACCGCGGCGAAGGCGTCGGGAGCGAGTGCACCAAACACGGAAGGACCAAGGACGATGCCGGCGACGATCTCTCCGACGACAGCAGGCTGTCGCAGACGTCGGGCGACGGCCGCACCAACACGCGCGACGAGAATGATCACCAGCAACTGAACGAGCAGCAGCCGGAGGCTCGTCTCGGACGTGGATGCCAAGATGGGGGTGATGACAGTCGCCAAGGAGGTAGGCATGAGCAGGACTCAGGCAGGGGGAAATGGGCCCACACCATACCGAGCCCACCGCCATCACGCGAACCGGCGGAGATCCGTCAGCCGATGATGGCACGACGCCGGGCGACATAATCCCAGACCACGTATCGGTCGAGTTCCCGGCCGGCCGTGAAGAACACGCGGCCCTTGGCGGCCTCGGCGAGCCGATACGCAAACTGGATGTCTTCGCGTGACTGCGACCACCCCGAAAGCAAAAAGAGATTGATCGTGATCCCCTCCCGGCGGCAAGCCTCGGCCTCGCGAAGCGTCGCTTCCTCGGTGCGCCGGTGTGGCGGGTAGAGCAGGTAGAGCTGTGTGCCCTCGAAGTGGGCTGTCGGCAGACCGTCGGTGATGAGGATGACTTGACGATTCGGGGTGTCCTGGCGGGCGAGCAGCCGCCGCGAGAGCAGGAGTGCCTGCTGGATGTTCGTGAAGTGTGGCGGCACGTCGTCTTCGGTGATCTTGGGATCGGCCATGTCTGCCCGCAGCCTGACGACGGAATCGAAGATCGTGACCGGCTTGGGGAGCAGTTTCACGATGTCAGCCATCGGTCGCGGCTTCGCAAACGAAGCCATCTCGATGAACTGGAGGAAGTCGCCCGGGTATTCCCGCTGGACGAGGGCCTGCAAAGCGAGGGCCATCTTCTTGACGTCGACATAGAGCCCGCCGTACCGCATTGAGCCGCTCATGTCGAGGACGACGGTGGTCGCGCACTTGGGCGTATTGCGGGTCTTGTGAACCTCGATGTCACGCACGTCGAACCGGAGCCGGCCGCTCGTGAGCCCTCCTGGTTCCGCGGCCTGCCGCAGCATCGCGTTCACGAGCGAACCTGGAATATCCATGTGGGCCACCGAGTCGCCGAACTCGTATGGTCGGGTCACCATGAGTTCCACGGCGCCATCCCCTACGACCTTCACGTCATGGCGGCCCGTCCGGGAGGGGGCAAGATCGGCAAAGATTTTTTCGAGAAGCTTGCTTTGAAAGAGCCGAAGCGCCTTGGGTGTCAGCTCGTAGCCACGCTTGCCCTTCTCGATACCCTGCCTGGCCGCCGCCTGCTCCATGGCTTCTTGAACTTGCCGACGGATCCGATCGAGCTCGTCAAGCTCACCCGGCTCGGTGAACTTGGCGAGTGCGTCCATGTCGATGAGGGCCACACGGGCGTTCTTGCGGGCCTCGTTCAACTGCTCGAGCAGTCGCTCGATCTCTTCGAGAGTCGCCTTCACCTCCAGTGCTTCGTCGACGCCAAGTTTTTCACGGCCGACGAACTCCCAACGTGCTGCCATCTCATCGACCTGATAGGCCACGCCCAGCCGTTCCATGAGTTGCACGAGCTCACGCGCGAAGGGGGAGCCGTCGTCATCCTGGGCATACCAGAGCCGTTCGAGCCGCCGGAGCTGTTCCTCACGCACCGCCCGATAGAACGCCTCACGGTGAACTGCCGGCGGTTTGGCACGCGACGCGGCATCGTGAAACGCCCGCCGGGCCCTTTTGCGCACACTCGCCACCTCGTACCGTTCGAGGATTTTCTGGCGCATCTCCCTGAGTTTGCGTTCGAGCGACTCAATGGAAGGACCCAAACCCGCGATCTGCTCGGGATCCAGGACAATCGCGTCGGCAAGTTGCTCGGGCGTGAGCTCGACCTCTTCGAGGTCGCCGACGGCGAGGGCATGTTCCATCATCGCCGAGGCCAAGTCTGTCTCGGGAGGTCGTGGCGGCGGGATCCTCGCCGGATCGTACCGCTGGTACGTGTGGATGATTCCGCCGAGTGTGTTCCGGGTAGGCATGGGTCAGCGGAATCCACCCGTGTCGTAGATCGTTTTGCCGTGCGATTGAATGCGGGAGATGCGCTCGGTGGCGTACAGCCCAGCGAGGATGAACTCGATGCAGCTTGCTCGCATGGCTGGATGCTGGGCGGCGTTGACTTCAAATGCCTTCTCCCACACGGAGGGCACATCGGCGACCGCATGCTCGTAGGCGTCGCTCGGCACCATGTCGCCGACCTCGATCTTCACGCCTTGGCGGAAAACCTGGGCGATGTCGTCGAGCCCGTGGGCATCGACGTATTCCTGGAAAACCGTCGCGATGGCCTCGGCGATCACGGCATCGAGAACCTGACGCTCGTTCATCTGGTGGCTACTCATGAGATCGAGCTCCAGCTTGCCGAGGCTCGACGTGGCCAGGTGGCCCAAGTCACTGATTCGAGGCACCGCCGGATGTTCGCCGAGCCGAATGCCTCGCTGCCGGGCACTCGCCACCATCGTTTCGTAATTGGCGATGGAGAATCGCGCCGACACACCCGACTGGTGGTCGATGTATTTGCTCTTCCGCGCGGCGACCGTGACCTCCTCCACCACTTGCTTCATGAAGTGGGGCACCACGACGGGATAATCGCCACCCAGGTCGACACCTGCCTCCTGCTCGGCGACAGCGATGCCAAGGTCGCGGTCTGACGGATAGTGCGTGTGGATGACCGCGCCGATCCGGTCCTTGAGCTGCGGGATGACCTTGCCGGAGCGGTTGTAGGTCGATGGATTGGCCGAGAACAGCAGCATCACGTCGATGTCGAATCGGATCGGATAGCCCCGAATCTGGACGTCGCGTTCTTCGAGGATGTTGAACATGCCAACTTGAACCAGCTCGTCGAGTTCAGGCAGTTCGTTCATCGCGAAGATGCCGCGGTGCATCCGGGGAATAAGCCCGAGATGGAGGGCCTCTTCGCTCGCCATGCTCGCCCCACCGACGAGTTTGCCGGGATCGATCTCGCCGATGATGTCGGCGAATTTCGTTCCGGGGGCGAGCCGCTCTGCGTAGCGTTCCTCACGCGGCCACCAGGAGATCGGCACGTCTTCGGCAGGACGCGTCGCGATCAGGCGTCGTCCGGCCGCCGTGATCGGTGCGAGTGGATCGTCGTGCAGCGGGATCGCCGGATCGTCGAGGTAGGGGATTGCTTCGTCGAGGAATCCGACGAGCAGCCGCATGAGCCGGCTCTTGGCCTGTCCCTTCTCACCGAGGAAGAGCATGTCATGCCCTGCGAGTATCGCGATGTTGATTTCGGGGATCACCGTGTCGTCGTAGCCGACGATCCCCGGAAAGAGTTCTTCACCGGATCGCAGCATCCGAATGAAGTTGTCTCGCACCTCATCCTTGACCGACCGGCTCTTCCATCCCGACGCCCGCAGCTCAGCGAGTGTGCTGGGCCTTTGTGCATGCACCATGCCATGACTCCTCAGTGACGCCCTGATTGTAGGCGTCCCCTGGTGTCCAGGCGCAATGATGACACTTCTTGGCAGGCTAGCGAGGGGCGACCCGTGTCATGGAGCGGGCGTAGAAAGCCGAGCGTAGCCTGGAGGGCGAAGCGAGGATTTCTCCGAGTGCAGCGAAGGCCTGGAGGGCCGGAGCAAACGTCCGGCGAGATGACACGGGTCGTCCCTCGCGGGTACTCGGTCAATACGCGTCCGCGGCTGGGCGGCCGTCGAGGATAGCGGCAGCGTCGCCTACACCGAGGCGTGTGCAGCCCATGTCGAGGAATGCGACGGCTTCATCCCACGTGCGGATGCCGCCCGAGGCCTTGACCTGGAGACGGTCACCCACAGTGTCGAGCATGATTTGCACGGCTTCCTTGGTGGCGCCAGTCGGACCGGATGACTTCACTCCGAAGCCGGTCGAAGTCTTCACAAAGTCGGCGCCGGCTTCTTCGGCCAAGAGGCACGCGGCGCCGATTCCGTCGGACGTCAGGTAGCAGATCTCGAGGATCACCTTCACGATGGCTCCCGCCGGCTTGGCGGCAGCGACGACGGCAGCGACGTCGTGGCGCACGAGGTCGAGTTGCCCCGACCGAAGGGCGCCCACGTTCATCACCATGTCGATCTCTCGAGCCCCGTCGGCGATCGCGAGTTGGGCCTCGAACGCTTTGACTTCCGGCCGTTGAGAGCCATGCGGAAAGCCGACCACGGCGGCGACGACGACCGGGCTACCCGCCACGAGGGTGACTGCCTCGGCAACGTCACAGGAACGGACGCAGATGCAGCCGACCCCGCGGTCGACGCACATGCGGGCGTGTTTTGCGAGATCGGCGGCTGTGTACTCGGGCTTGAGAACCGCGTGGTCGAGCGTGCGGGCGACATCGGCGACGGTGCGAGTTGTCATGAGGGCGTGAGGGGCAGGGGGGAGGAGTGGAGCAATCAGGCGGTGGACGCGAGGCGACGAAGCGCCTCGATGCCACGGTCGAGCGTGCGGTCGTCAGTCGTGTAGGCGATCCGAAAATGGGTGTCGGCCGCTCCAAAGACCTTGCCGGGAACCACGATGAGTTTTTCTTCTGTCACGGCCCTCTCGGCGAAGGCGGCGCCAGAGCCACCAGGAGCCCGCGGGTAGAGATAGAAAGCCCCGCCCGGCACCTGAAACTCGTAGTGGTCGCGGAGGCCTTCAACGAGCTTGTCGCGCTTGCGCCGGCATTCGGCGAGGGGCATGTCCATCGGGCATTCGAGGGCCTCGAGGGCCGCCCACTGGCCGACCTGCGGAGCGCACACGAACGTGTATTGCTGGATCATCGCGCAGGTGTCGACGATGTCTGCAGGGCCGTGGAGCCACCCTACGCGCCAGCCGGTCATCGCATGCGATTTCGAAAAGCCGTCGAGTACCACGACCCGTTCAGAGTGAACCGCAGGCGATGCGAAGGGGGCGTCGTAGCAGAGCGTGCGGTAGAGCTCGTCGCTGATGATCGTGATGCCATGGCGGTCGGCAAGGGCCGCGAGGTCGCGGACGACATCAGCCGAAGCGACCACGCCGGTCGGATTGGCCGGCGTGTTGAGGATGATCACCTTGGTGCGGGGCGTGATGGCAGCCGCCACCCGATCGACATCGACGATGAATGACGGCGAGGTGTCGATGGCGACCGGTCGCCCGCCGAGAAACTCGACTAGCGGGCGATACATTACGAACGCTGGCTCGAAGATGATCACCTCGTCGCCCGGATCGACGAGTGCCATGAGCGCGAGCACGAGACCGCCGCTCGTGCCGCTGGTCACGAGCAACCGACGATCCGCCTGGCCCGTTTCCGTGCGAGCCCGGGACTCGAGCCGTTCACGCAGCGCGGGAATGCCCTGCGTCGGCGTGTAGCCGTTCTTCCCGGCGTCGATCGCTGCCTTGGCCGCCGTGCGCGCGACGTCCGGCATGGCGAAGTCGGGC
>CAZCHF010000083.1:0-7728 GCA_964498325.1 uncultured Candidatus Kuenenia sp. | reverse complement strand
GCTCGGGGTGGCCCGTGTCATGGAGCGGGCGTAGAAAGCCGAGCGAAGCCTGGAGGGCGAAGCGAGGATTTCTCCGAGTGCAGCGACGGGCACGATGCCCGTCGCAAACGTCCCGCGACATGACACGGGCCACCCCGAGCTACGCTCGACGTGATGCTGTGCATCGGGCGAGTAATGCAAATGCCTCATGCTCGCGCGGCCCCCCGGTTTTCTCAACGAGCAGGGCGAGGTCTGAGAACTGCTGCTGCACGTCTTGAGGCTCGAGCAGGTGCAGTCGCGTAACCAAGATCGCCGCCTCCACGACGGCGTGTGCGGCGCGGTTGAACCCCGTGAAGGGACGCAGTTCGTGCGTTGCCACGACCTGCGCTTCGAGCCGGAGTCGCTCGGCGGAGTCGTCGACCGCGGTCACCTCGAACTCGAACGCTCGGCATGCTCGCGCAAGCACAAAGCCTGACACCCGACGAGCCGGCTGAACTTCGTTTTCACCAGCCTCCCCTGCTACGACACGGGCCAGCAGGAGGACATCATCCGAGAGATGAAATACGCCGCAGCGTGTCCGGAGGAGATGCGCGGCCGTCTGGCTCGTCGCAAAGGGTCGTAGCACGAGGCCATGCAGGTGCCCGGCCGCAACCTCGTCCTCCCGGACAGTCGGCCCCATCGCCGACACATGGGGGCGACCTTCCAGGGTGACGGTGGTGACGAGGCCTTCAAGGATCATGGAACGAGCATGATAAAGTAGAGGATCACCTCCCACGAGCCGACCTGCGATGCCATCCGAGCCTGCCCGCATCCACTTCGTGACCGGCCGGCTCGCCGAGCCATCGCTGCGGCAGGTGCTCGAACGGCTCGCGCCACGGGTCGGCTTTCAGGCGACCGTGCAGGTGATGCCGATCACCGTGGCGGCGCTCATGCCGACGGCGTGGATCGCCCGCAGACTCGAGGTGCCACCAGCGACCGACCGCGTCCTCATTCCCGGTGGTTGCCGCGGCCCGCTGGATGTGTTCAGCGAGGTGACGCGCACGCCTGTCGAACGCGGCCCGGCCGACCTGCGTGCCCTCGACGAGTTTTTTGGGCAGAAGTCCCGCGACCTCGTGGACTACGGCGGCCATGACATCGAGATCATCGCCGAGATCAACCATGCGCCTAGGCTTTCGCAGGCCGAACTCCTCGCCGAGGCCAAGCGACTTGCTCAAGATGGCGCAGACCGCATCGACGTCGGCTGTGATCCTGGTGAATCCTGGGCTGGCGTGGGCGACGCCGTGCGCATGCTTGTCGCCGAAGGATTTCGGGTGTCCGTCGACAGCTTTGATGCTCGCGAAGTCTCGGCTGCCGTGAAGGCCGGCGCGACACTCGTGTTGTCGGTCAATTCGTCGAACGTTCCTGCCGCAGCCGACTGGGGCTGCGAGGTCGTCGCCGTGCCAGACGTGCCAGCCACGATGGAAGGTTTTGATGCGACCGTTGAGGTGCTCGACAAAGCGGGGGTTCGCTACCGCCTCGACCCCGTCCTCGAGCCGATCGGATTCGGATTCGCCGCGAGTCTCGGGCGCTACCTCGATGTTCGCCGTCGGTATCCCGCCGCCGAGATCATGATGGGCATCGGCAATTTGACGGAACTGACCGATGTCGACTCGGCTGGAGTGAACACGCTCTTGATCGGTTTCTGCCAAGAGGTCGGGATTCGGTCGGTACTCACGACGCAGGTGATCCACTGGGCGGCATCCAGCGTGAAGGAGTGCGACCTGGCCCGTCGCCTGGCCTGGCATGCCGTCACGCATCGCACGCTTCCCAAACATGTCGAACCGAGGCTCGTCACGCTCCGCGCCGGGAAGCCGCAAGCGCACGGCACGGATGTGCTCGACCAACTCGCGACGGCGATTCGCGATCCGAACTTTCGGATCTTCGCCGAGGGGGGCGAGGTTCATGTGGTGGGTGCCGGCCTGCATCTCCACTCCCGCGACCCCTTTGAGCTCTTTGATGCGATCCAGGCGGCGGGGCGCATCGACGTCGATTCGTCCCACGCGTTTTATCTTGGATATGAAGTCGCCAAGGCGATCACGGCCCTCACGCTGGGGAAGGACTATCGTCAGGATCAGGCCCTCGATTGGGGGTACCTGACGCAGCCTGAAATCGCGCACGGTCCGTCACGAGCCGCGGCCCGCGTAGCCACGGTGGGCTCGACCGAACCGGCTTCGTCGCCCTGACTCCATTCCGACCATGCCTGATGCTGCTTCTGCTGCTCCGTTGCTGACGCATCCCTGGTTTGCGCGTGTGTATTCCACGGCATCCGGCGCGGTGGTTGCCGAGGCCACGCCGGGAACCGACCCACTGACGGTGTTCCGGCACGCCGCGGCCATGCCGCACGTCTTGTTTCTCGACTCGGCCTTGGTCGACGCGCCTTCAACCACCGGGGCCGAAGCCGGCCCTCGGCTTGGACGCTGGTCGTATGTTGCTGCTGACCCGATTCACTCGATCGCGGTGGAACCGGAGAGCACCGCCGCCGACATCCATGAAGCCTTCGCCCGCGCGGCGTCGATCCTTTCAGACCTCGCCTGCCTGACGATCCCTGGCCTTCCACCATTTCAGGGTGGCCTGGCTGGGCTGCTTTCCTACGACTGTGGGCTCATCCAACTCGGCCTGGCTCCACCGCCGTCGGTCATGCCCGTGCTGCCGCTGGTCTCGCTTCATCTCTATGACGTCGTCTTTGCCTACGACCATGATCGCGCGCGAGGCTGGTTCATCTCACAGGGTGTCCCGGCACGTGGGCCTGAGGGTCGGCGTCGCCGAGCGTCTGAACGGCTCCCAGCGTTTATGGCAGGCGCACTTCCACGCATCCAACCGGGCGTGCCTGCATCACCTCGGCCCGTTCCCGTGGGAAGCCCGCTGTCGTCGCGACCGGCGGTGGTCACGAGCCATGACCGCCAGCGTTATCTGGCGATGGTGCAGCGCGGTATCGACTTCGTGCACGCTGGCGACATTTTTCAGGTGAACCTCGCCCAGCGACTCGCGGTCGCGTCCGCCATCGATCCGATAACTCTGCACCTCGAGGCGCGGCGAGTGAACCCCGCTCCGTTCGCGGCCTGCTTTGATGCGGGCGTCGGCCACCTCGTCAGCATGTCACCGGAGCGGTTTCTGCAGGCGGGCCGTGGCACCGTTCGCATGCACCCGATCAAGGGCACGCGACGGGTGATCTCGAATCCTGAAGCTGATCTCTATGCCGGGGCCGACCTCGAGGCGAGCGACAAGGATCGGGCTGAAAACGTCATGATCGTCGACCTTGTTCGCAATGACCTGGCGAGGGTCTGTGAGCCGGCCTCGGTGCGGGTCGAGGCTCTCTGTCGCCTGGAGCGCTACCGATACGTGCAGCACCTGGTTTCGGTGGTTGCAGGCCAACTTCGCCCGGGACTCACCGTCCTCGACGCCCTTCGGGCCTCGTTTCCAGGCGGCAGTGTCACGGGCGCCCCGAAGCATCGCGCCTGCGAGATCATCTCGGAGCTCGAAGGGGTGGCCCGTGGTCCGTACTGCGGCGCGCTGGGCTACCTTGGCCTCGACGGATCGGCTGATTTCAATCTCCTGATTCGAACGTTCGTGCTCGGAAACGGAATCCTGAGTTTTTCTGCCGGAGGCGGCATCACGGCAGCCAGCGATCCAGCGGCCGAATACGCCGAGTCACTCCACAAGGCGGAAGGCATGCTGCGGGTGCTGGATGCGCTTGAAATCGGCGGAACCGTGAGCCCATCGTCCGGCCAGGAGGACCTCGGATGATCGTCGTCCTCGACAATCGCGACAGCTTCGTATTCAACCTCGCGCGGCATTTTCGATTGCTGGGTGCGCCTGTGGCCGTCGTGCCGTCGCACGCCACGACCGTAGCATCGATCGGCCGATTGCGGCCCACGGCGATCGTGATCTCACCGGGCCCCTGCACACCGACCGAAGCCGGCTGCTCGATTGAAGCGATTCGATCGTTTCGAGGACGGATACCGATCTTGGGCGTTTGCCTGGGGCATCAGGCGATCGGCGCCGCGCTCGGTGGACGCATTGTGCGAGCGACGCCGACCCACGGCCGCACGAGCGAGATCTTCCATGACGCCGTCAATCTTTTTGCTGGCATCCCGAGCCCCATGACCGCCTGCCGGTATCACTCCCTCGTGGTCGAACCCGAATCGCTCCCCGACTCGCTGGTTGTCACCGCCCGCGATCTCGTGGGCACGATCATGGCCATCGCTGATGAGCGGCGGGCCATCTACGGCGTGCAGTTTCACCCGGAATCCATCCTGACGCGCCACGGTTTCCGACTCCTCGCCAATTTTCTGGACGCCACGGGCCTTGCCCACGCGGGCCGCTTGGCGAGCTTGCTCGACGACGACATCCTCGAGCAAGCTGCGACTCACCTGCCACGAGCCCCCGTGACAGATCGTGTGGTCACGTTTTGACCGCTGCGTCATTGGCGATGACCCGCACGCGCGACTCCACTGCCCGTTCCAGTGTCAGCCTGCTGCGCCTGGATTGGGCGAACCGGGAATGATGGGCTGGGGCCAAGGGCTCCCTTAAGATTTTTTTGACAGCCGGCGCAAACCTGGATTTTCACGAGCTTTTCTCATGATTTCTTCATGCACGACGGCGTGAACCGAGCGCGAACCGAACCGTCTCCCAGCACCATTGGCACGCCACTTGCTTTCCCTTTTCGCGGCGGAAATCTGCCGCGGCCGGATGCTGCGGTTTGAGGATTTCAGCACAGCGGAGGTGCTCGATTCCTACCTTTGAAAGAGGCGTGATATGTCCTTGTCTTGGTGTCGTTCGTTTCAATCGTTGATTCTTGCCATCGCGTTTACGTCGATGGCGATTGGCCTGTGCATGCCCGTCCACGCGGATGACGAGGCTCCTGCAACTACTCCTGTTGCCGCAGCTGAGCCCGAAGCCAACCCCAAAGGCTGGAACGTCGGCGATCCCGTCGCTGATCTGCCCTATGACGAGGCGAATGATTACACGATCAACACGTTGATCATGTTTGTCTGCGCCGTGCTTGTGATCTTCATGCAGGCGGGCTTCGCGATGGTCGAAATCGGCCTGAACTCGGCGAAGAACTGTGTGAACATTCTCGCCAAAAATCTGATGGACTTTTGCGTGGGCGTTCTCCTGTATCTGTTCATCGGCTTTGGCCTCATGTACCCGTCGTCATGGGTCGTCGACAAATGGATCGGACAACCCGCGTCGTTCGTCGCGCGAGATGCCCAGACGGAGATGAAGAAGGATGCGGATGGCAACGAGGTAGCGGTCTGGTCCGTCACGCCGCTCTACAATGCAGACACCAAGTCGGCCAAGTATTCCACGTCTTCGGACTTCTTGTTCCAGGTGGCGTTTGCGGCCACGGCTGCCACGATCGTTTCTGGTGCCGTCGCCGGTCGACTCAAATTCGGTGGCTACCTGATCTACACGGCGATCCTGACCGGCTTTGTCTATCCGGTCAGCGGTTCGTGGAAGTGGGGCATGGGATGGCTGAATGACCTCGGATTCCATGACTTCGCCGGGAGCATTCTCGTTCACGCCGTGGGTGGCTTCGCCGGACTCATCGGCGCTATCTTCCTCGGACCAAGGATTGGTCGCTACACGTCGAGTGGCAAGAGTGTGCCGATCCCCGGCCATAATCTCTCCCTCGCGGCACTTGGCGTCTTCATCCTGCTGGTCGGCTGGTACGGCTTCAATCCAGGAAGCCAACTCACCTACTCGGGCATCGCCAACGCTCAGGCAACGTCGTACATCGCAGTCACGACGACGATTGCTGCCGCAACCGGTGCAGTCTCCGCCATGCTCTTGGCATGGATCTTGTTCGGCAAACCTGACCTTACGATGGCCCTCAACGGTGTCCTTGGTGGACTCGTCGCGATTACGGCCAACTGCGATTGCGTGACGCAAGTCGGATCGCTGTGGATCGGTGGGATTGGTGGCCTCCTCGTCGTGGCCGGCGTGATCCTGCTCGACAAGCTTCGGATCGACGACCCTGTTGGGGCATGGCCCGTACACGGCCTGTGCGGCGTGTGGGGCGGCATCGCAACCGGCATCTTCGGTGACGGCAAGGATCTGACAGCCCAGCTCATCGGCACCGCATCGGTGGTTGCCTGGGCCGTCGGCACGATGGTGATCGTGTTCGGCGTGCTGAAGGTCATCGGCCAGTTGCGGGTCAGCCCACGCGAGGAACAGGAAGGCCTCGACATCCACGAACATGGACTTCGGGCCTACCCGGATCAGTGGGTCGCATCGAGCGACTTCTCGGTCTCCGGAGCCGGTCACTAGCAAACTCGAGTTCCGGCGGCCCGTGACTCGGGCCGCCGGAACCTTTTCGTCCAGAAGGATGCCCCAATGGCGTGGGTGAGCTTTCCGCCTCGCTCACCCACGCCGGGGCATCCCTTCTTTCCGACTGGCGGGCCTCCGGCCGCCGCTCGCACCTCCGGGCTCGCGTGCGGCACGCGGCGGGCATCGCCCGCGCAGCGTGCCGTCTGCTCTGATCGGTCGGTTTCCGGCTCCGGGCGGCGCATGTCATGGAGCGGGCGTAGAAAACCGAGCGTAGCCTGGAGGGCGAAGCGAAGGGTTTCTCCGAGTGCAGCGGTGGACACGATGGCCACCGCAAACGTCCCGCGACATGACATGCGTCGCCCGGAGCCACGCAGGACGTGACTTCACGCGCGGCGGAAGCCGCCGTTGACCGGGATCACCTGACCCGTGACGAAGGCAGCCGCAGGAGACACGAGCCAGCGGACGACGCCGGCGATGTCGTCGGGTGTGCCCCAACGACCGAGCATGCTCTCGCGGACCGCGCGGCGCTGCCAGGCATCACTCGCACCATCGCCCCAGGCCGTCTTGATCCAGCCAGGGGCGACGCAGTTGGCACGCACCTCAGGGCCCAGCGATCGCGCAAGGCTCCGCGTGAACGCCATCACGGCTCCCTTTGCCGCTGCAAAGAGCTCGCCGCTGTCTCCTTCCATGCCCACGGCCGCTTGATCCCACCCACAGGTGACGATGACGCCGCCATGATGCCGCTTCATATGCTTGCCCAGATGCCGCGCGAGCAGCATCGTCGAGGTCACATCGACTTGGAGCAGCTCCGCGAGTTTACGATCGAAAGGCCAGGCGGCCGGCTCGCCCGTGAGCACATCGGCGCCGGCGAAGAGCACAGCCGTGTCGAGTGATGGAAGCGTCTGCGCCACATCGGTGCCAAGCTGCTCCGCGGCGCCAGGCTCCGCGAGATTCGCCAAAAACGTCCCGGCGTGCGCAGGCCCCAGGGCGGCAGCCACCTCAGCCGCTCGCGAAGCAGATCGGCCATGAATCGCAACCCTCGCCCCAGCGGCAGCAAGCGTCATGGCGATGGCGCGGCCGATGCCGCTGGTGCCTCCCGTCACGAGTGCCGTCCGGCCACTCAGGTCGCCGTCACCAGGCTTGCTCATGGTTGATCGCCTGCCGGCACGACGATCGGCAACCGATAACAGGCGGCCTCCTCGCCGTTCCGCACGAGAAGGCGATCACCCGTGACACACGGATTGTTCCAGGTCTGGCTCGAAAGCGCGGCGAGCGTGGCACGCTCGACGTGGCCACTCGGCACGCAATCCACGAGCACGATCTCGCCACTTTCCGCTTGCACGACGAGCAACGCCCCGACCCGGAGGACTTGTCCCTGACCGTAGCGTCCCTTTTTCCACTGACGCTTGCCATCGGAGATCCGCACGCATTCGAGAATAC
>CAZCHF010000082.1:0-8001 GCA_964498325.1 uncultured Candidatus Kuenenia sp. | reverse complement strand
CGCTCGGAGAAATCCTCGCTTCGCCCTCCAGGCTTCGCTCGGCTTTCTACGCCGGCGTCACGACACGGGCGGCCCCGCGCCGGCTCGTCGTTTGTGAAGGCACGCGGCGCGGGCTTTGCCCGCTGCGTGCGATGAGGGGGCCCACTACGCTTTGCAGAAACGCGAGTCCGGAGGGACGAGCGGCCGGCGGGATGCCGGCCGGCTCGGCGCGGGCAACCTTGGCCTGCCCCCGCCGAGCTTCGATGCTGCCGGGGGCATGCATGCCCCGCCAGCATCAGCACGGATCCGCATCGCGGATCCGTTGCGGTACCTACGCAGTTCTCTGGTCTGGGTATTTCACGCGGCCGTGGTAGACGGCCGTGAGGCTTTTCACGAGGCTCTTCTCCACCGTGTGGAGCTCTTCGAGCGTGAGCCCGCATTCGTCGAACTGGCCGTCGTTGAGCCGTTTTTGCGCGAGCTCGTGGACGAGGCTCGCGATACGTGCCGGCGTGGGTTCCGTGAGCGTGCGGCTGGCGCTCTCGGCGGCGTCGGCGAGCATCATCACCGCCGATTCGCGGGTGCTCGGTTTCGGGCCCGGGTAGCGGTAGGTCTGTTCGTCGGGGCCGCTGTCGTTGGGGTCGGATTGTGATCGCTCCGCAGCCCTCCGGTAGAAATACTCGACGAGCGTCGTGCCGTGGTGCTCTGCGATGAGGTCGATGATCGGTTGCGGCAAGTTGTATTGCCTCGCGAGCTCCACACCTTCTTTGACGTGCGCGATGATGATGAGCGTGCTCATCGCCGGCACGAGCGACTCGTGGCGGTTCTCCTGCCCCTGGTTCTCCACGAAGTAGGCGGGTTTGAGCATCTTGCCGATGTCGTGGAAATACGCCCCCACCCGCACGAGCAGGCCACGGGCGCCGATCGACTCCGCCGCGGCCTCGGCAAGGCTCGCGACGTTGATCGAGTGGTTGTAGGTGCCCGGGGCGCGACGGACGAGTTCCTGCAGCAGCGGATGGGCCACGTCGCCAACTTCGAGCAGGCTCAGATCGGTGAGCACGCCGAAGGAACGCTCCACGAATGGCAGAAGGCCAGACATCAGAAACCCGGCGAGCAGGGTCCAAGCCCCCATCCGGGCCGCTTCGTAGACCATCTGAAGGTCGAAGGGGCGTTCATGCAGGAGATTCACGCCCGCTTGGGTGAACATGGTCACCACGCCGGCCCACATCCCTACGTAGATGAGCTTGCTGCGGCTGCGGATCCGACCGGTCCAAAACACCATCGCGGCCGCGGCGGCGGTGAGCGTGATGTAGTCAGGGAGGCCACGCCCCAAGCCGAGCACGACAACCAGGGCAACTTCCGCCGCCAAGAGCAGCGCAAGGTCTTCGTCGTAGGCGATCGCCATCGTCATGGCGAAAAGCAACAGCGGCACGACATGCGCCTGCCACCCGTCAGCCGCCGCGAGCATGCAGAGCACGACCGTGACCACGGAAAACCCGAGCAGCGTCACGACATGCCCGAGATCGGCGAGCAAATCGCGATGGTTCAGGTGGATATAGAAACCCGAAAGGGTGAAGAGGGCCGCGAACATCCCGAGCATCGCGAGCGTCCGGATGATCCGTTGCCGCGGGTCTTGCTGGCGGAGGAACTCGTCGTGCTCGCGCCTGAGAAGCGTGAGGGAGTCGGGGGTCACCGGCACGCTCGCCGCCGCGAGCAGATCGCCTGCCTTGTAGGAGACGAACTGGGCGGGGGTGCGTTCAGCAGCCTCCTGCTTGGCCTTCGCCGTGTTCTCCTTGTCAATTTCGAGTGTCCCGGCGAGGCGAGGATCGATCCAGGCAACGATCCGATCGACGAACGGACCTTCCCCCAGCTGGTCGATCAGTTGGGTCTTGAGTCGAGCCTTGGCTTCGACCAGAAGCACCTGCGGCACCTGCACCCGGTTCGTTTCACGCGGGTCACCCAGAGGGTGAACGTCAATCTCGTTCTGGCTGCCCTCGTCGAACGTGTGCTGGATCTTCTCGAGCACACCGTTCTTTTCCAATTCCTGGAACGCCAGGTCGATTCCTTTTTCGACGAGCAGGAGTTTCTCTTTCGTGTCGATGCGCGAGCGGAATCGTTGAAATTCCTGCTCAGCCTTGGCGATCCGCTCCGCCATCTCGGGAGTGAGCGGCTTCGGTTTTTTGGCGACGGAACCAGACTTCGACAGCGCCGGCTCCGGTGTGGCCGGTGCTTCCATCGACGAAGAGGAAAGGTCCGGTGGCTCGGGGGCCATGGGCGGTGGCTGCGGTGGAGGCACCAAATCGAGGACCCCGGCGGCTTCGGGGGCGAGTTCGGCCCAGGCCTCACGCGGGACCACGGCGAGGGAGTCGGCGGCCGCGATCTCAGCGGCCCGGTTCTTGAGCCCGTCGCGCAAGCGCACGATCGGGGCCTTGTCGTGCGAATAGACGACCCGCACCCTCGCCGCCGCTCGTTCACGGGCGAGCCGCGTGGCATCGGGATCGGGTTTGTCGAACGGCACCCGCGAGACGACCCCGTGCACCGGCACCGACCCCAGTCGGTAGCCGAATGGCTCCGACCAGCCCTGGAGCAACACGACGAGGATCATGGCTGCGGCCAGGCAGAGCCCCAGCCGCAGGAGAATGTCTGGGCGGGCCAATCGATCGGCGACCATCCTCCAAAAGCCGTGCGGCAAATCGAGCGAGGTGGCGCGGCGGCTTCGGCGACGGGTGACAGGGGATCCGAGTGGCATCGTGTTACCGGTCGTAGGCCTCCACGATTCGCTGCACGAGCGGATGCCGAACGATGTCGGCCTTGCCGAGGCGCACGTGACCGAAGCCTGGCACACCGTGCAGCCGTGCCATCGCATCGACGAGGCCGCTCGTGCGGTCAGGCGGCAGGTCGATCTGGGTGGTATCGCCCGAGATCACCATCTTCGATCCCATGCCGAGCCGCGTGAGAAACATCTTCATCTGGGAGACGGTCGTGTTCTGCGCTTCATCGAGGATGATGAAAGCATGGTTGAGCGTGCGCCCGCGCATGTACGCAAGCGGAATCATCTCGACGACGTCCTGCTCGGTGAGCCGCTTGAGTTGCTCGTAGTCCATCATCTCGCGCAGCGCGTCCATGAGCGGCCGCAGATACGGATTGATCTTGGCCTGAAGGTCGCCCGGCAAGAAGCCGAGACTCTCGCCCGCTTCGACGGCCGGTCGCACGAGCACGAGTTTTCGGACCTTTTCAGCCCGCAGCGCGGCGACCGCGAGCGCCACAGCAAGATATGTCTTGCCGCTGCCGGCGGGGCCGGTGGCAAGCACGATGTCGTGTTCCTGAATCGCCTTGACATACGCTGCCTGGCCCGGAGACCGTGGATGAAGGGGCGCGCCCGGCCGATGCACCTCGATCGGGTCGTGCCGCGGCATTTCCTCCTCGCCGGTGGCGATGGCCAGCAATCGGTCGACGTCGTGGCCCGCAATGCTCCCGCGATCGCGGGCGAGCCGATCGAGGGCCTCGAAAATCTCGGTCGCTCGGGCGACGGCCTCGTCGTCTCCCTCGATGTGGATCGCGTCACCCCGTGCCGAAACGCCCACGTCGAGTGCCTCGCGAATCCGACGGAGGTGGCAGTCGCGGGGCCCGAAGATCGTGCCGAGCCGCTTGGTGTCGACGACCGCGATGGTGGAACGGGACATCAATGGACCACGACGGATTGGGAAACGCTTCCTAACTATAGCTCAAGGTGGTGGCCACAGGCATTTACGCGGCCAGGCGGCCGAGAACCCAGAGTCCCCAGGCGACAGGCGCCGCCAGGAGCGTGGCGTCGGCGAGGTCGAGAAATCCGCCGAGGGCTCCGAGGGATGCCCCCGAATCCTTGGCCGCGAACTCCCGCTTCACGAGCGACTCGGAGAGATCGCCCAACATCCCTGCGAGGCCCACGGAGACACCGAAAACCGGCCAGCCGCCCCACGGCCCCGGCGCGCTCTCATGAAGCACGTCCAGGAAGAGCCACGCCACCGCGAGACTCGCAGCCAGCGATGCTGCTGCACCTTCCCACGTTTTGCCCGGACTCAGAAGCGGTGCCATTCGATTGCGGCCCAGTCGCGAACCCACCAGATACGCAGCGATGTCTCCGGACTTCACGACCGCAAGCATGCTGGCCAGCGGGACAAGCGACGAAAAGCCTGCCGTGTCGTGCATCAATCGCAGCCGCATCATGAACGCGAATGGCAACCCAATCGCAGTTGCCGTGGCGAATCCAGCCGCCAAGCGAGGAAGCGCCGCTGCCTCGCGTCGATAGGCGGCGACCTCGACGATGGCCATGAGGCCGAGCACGAGCGCTACGGCGAGGGCGAGCCAGTCGGCGGAGCCACCTTGGGGGCCGGCGAGATCGTGGACCACCAGCGGTACGGCTGCCAGAAACGCACCCGCCGCCGGCACGAGAAGTGGCCGCAGGAAGAGGCCACGACTCGCTGCCATGCGCACGATCTCGAGGCTCCCACCCGCCGTGAATGCGATCGCGACAAGCACAAGCCAGTGCCCGGAGCGCCAGCCTGCAAAGCCCGTCGCATCGGCCCATGCGATGGCGGCGAATCCCGCGGCGATGAGGCCTCCGACGATCGACCGCTTCACGATCGACCCGGACGGCGGCGGTGACGCAGCGCTGGTGCTCACGACGGACCCAAGCCTCCGAACCGTCGGTCCCGAGTGGCGAAAGACGCCAAGGCTTCTTCAAGGTGGCTCTCGGCGAAATCAGGCCACGCCACGGGTGTCACCCACAACTCGGCGTAGCTGATCTGCCATAGCAAAAAATTGCTCACCCGCATCTCGCCGGCGGTGCGGATGAGGAGGTCGGGATCGGGCATGCCGGCCGTCGTGAGCCGCGCGGCAAACGTTTCTTCATCGATCGTTTCGGGATCGACGTGGCCGGCGGCGGCGTCTCGGGCGAGCGACCGCGCCGCGGCCGCGATCTCGCCACGCGCACCGTAGTTGATCGCGAGGCAAAGTCGCATGCCGTCATTGGCGGCGCACATCGCCACGGTTTCGTCGAGCTTGGCCAGCGTATCGGCCGGGATGCCTTCACGGCTTCCGATCACCGCGAGCCTCACGCGTTGCCGCATGAGGAGATCCCGCTCCTCGACCATGTAGTGACCGAGGAGTTCCATCAAGAAGGCAAGCTCGGTCGGCGGTCGCCGCCAGTTCTCGCTCGACAAGCAATAGAGGGTGAGTTGCTCGATGCCCAGCCGCACGGAGTGCTCGGTGACCCGCCGCACGCTCGTCACGCCCTGGCGATGCCCTTCGATCCGCTGCAGACCACGATCTTGGGCCCAGCGTCCGTTGCCATCCATGATGATCGCAACGTGCCGGGGGAGCCGCCGTGGCGACGAATCGGCCGCCGGTTGATCGCGCGGCAAAACGGCTTCCGCCGTCAGGCTCCCGCCGTGCGACTTGGCTGGGGTCGTTGCCATGATGCCTTCGGCGGGAGGGAACCTGCGGCGCCCGTGCCAGCAGCTTCGCAGAAAATAGTTTGGGCACGGTCGGGGCCGACCGACACGATCGACACCGGCCGGCCGACCAACTCGGAGATGCCCGTCACGTAGCGCCGCGCCTCTGCGGGAAGATCCGCTTCGCGACGCACATTCTCGAGCTCGCCCGGCCATCCGGCGAAGCGCTCGTAGACCGGCACGGCGCGTTCGAGATCCGCGACCTGGCTCGGAAACTGCGTCACTCGTTTGCCGTCGATTTCGTAGGCCGAGCAGACAAGGATCTCATCGAGACCTCCGAGTACGTCGAGCAGCATGACAGCCAACTCGTCCACACCCGAGAGCCTGGCGGTGTAGCGCGCCGCGACCGCGTCGAACCAGCCGCACCGACGTGGTCGACCCGTCACGGTCCCGTATTCACGGCCCCGTCTCCGGAGATGCTCGCCGATCTCGTTTTCCTGTTCCGTCGGAAGAGGGCCACCGCCGACCCGCGTCGAGTAGGCCTTCACGACGCCGATCACCCGCTCGACCCATCGGAATGGAACGCCCGATCCGGCCGCGACGCCGACACCAGACGAGTTGCTGGCCGTGACGTAGGGATACGTGCCGTGATCGACGTCGAGCAGCGCGCCTTGCGCCCCCTCGAACAGGATGCGACGGCCCGCCTCGGCGGCGTCGAGCAGAAACGCCGTGGTGTCGTTGACGTAAGGGCGGAGCCTCTCGGCAAACGCGACATACTCCCGATGGATCGCCACCGGGTCGAGCGGCGCCGCGCCGTCGTGCTGCCACGACTCGAGCATCCGATTCTTGAACGATGTCACATGGGCGATGCGGTCGGCGAGGTCGGGCTGGTAGAGGTCGCCGAGCCGGATGGCGAGGGCCCGGCCCACCTTGTCGCGGTAACACGGGCCGATGCCGCGGCCGGTCGTGCCGATCGCACCGCCGCCCGAGAGGCTCGCATTGAGCACGCGGTCTTCCGCCACATGCCACGGAAAGACGACATGGGCCCGGTCGCTGATCCGGAGTTTTCCAGTGATCGTGATGCCCCGGGCCTCGAGCCCGTCGATCTCCTTGATCACACTGGCCGGGTCGAGCACCACGCCGCCGGTGACGACGCAGTCGATGCCGTCACGGAGAATGCCGCTGGGTATCAGTGACAGCTTGTAGGTTTGCCCGCCGGAGACGATCGTGTGGCCGGCATTGGCCCCGCCGGCGTAGCGCACGACGAGATCATGCTGTTCGGTGAGAATGTCGACGAGCTTGCCCTTGGCCTCGTCACCCCATTGCAGTCCGATGACACAGGTACCGGGCACGGTTGCAGAACCTCCTCGACGCTTGAAATCAGAAAAGGAGGCTTTGCAGGCACAACCTCCTGTGAGAGTGTAAAACCGCGAAAAACAGGGTCAAGCACGCAGAATGAAACAGCAGCCCGGCACCGTCCTTCATGTCACCGGTGAATCCGCCGGCTCGACGCTCGCTGCTTTTCTCCGCGCGGAGCTCGGGGGCGTGAGCTGGTCACGAGTCCAAAAACTCGTGCAGGGAAGGCATGTTCTCATCCACGGCAACCTCGCCACGGACATCGGTCGGCGGCTCAAGGAGGGCGAAGTCGTCAAGGTCCTGGAAGCCGCGGCACCCAAGCCGCCGGGCCCGCGGGACGTCCGGATCGTGTATCTCGACGACGACGTCGTGGTAGTCGAAAAGCCCGCCGGCGTGAACACGACCCGGCATCATGAAGAGCAAAGCTGGCCGGCGCGGCGTCGACAGATTCAGCCGACGCTCGAAGAGCTCGTGCCGGTCGCCATCGGTGAATACCTTGCAGCGAGGCGTCCGCGGGCTCTCCCGCGCGGAAAGGCAGCGAGGGGCAAGGTCGCGCGGAAACGGGTGCCGCCGGTGCGTGCCGTCCATCGCATCGACCGCGAGACGAGCGGGCTCGTCGTGTTCGCCAGAAACGTGCCGGCAGCCCGCATCCTGGCCGAGCAGTTTCGCCTCCACACGACGCACCGCCGATATCTTTCGATCGTGGCAGGCAAAGTCGGTACCGGCACGATCCGCACCCGGCTGCTCCGAGATCGAGGCGACGGCCGCCGCGGTTCGATCGACGATGCCGACGATGACGAGGGCAAGCTCGCGATCACGCATGTCGCACCAGTCGAGCACTTCGGCGACGACTACACGCTCGTCGAATGCCGCCTCGAGACCGGCCGCACGCACCAGATCCGCATCCACATGGCGGAGAGCGGGCATCCGGTGTGTGGCGAGCGCGTCTACTCCGCGCCGCGCAAGAGCAAGGTGAAGGATGAATCCAAAGCGCCGCGCGTCATGCTCCACGCCGCGGAGCTGGGTTTCGTCCACCCGGTGACCGGTGAGGAACTGCGGTTCACCAGCCCGATGCCTGCCGACATGAAGAAAGTGCTCGCGTCGCTGCGCCGGTGAGAAACGCAAGCGGAAGTGACGTCCTGCGTGGTTCGGGGTGGCCCGTGTCATGTCGCCGGACGTTCACTACGGGCATCCATGCCCTTCGCTCACTCGGGGGAGACTGGCGCTTCGCCCTCCG
>CAZCHF010000081.1:0-8022 GCA_964498325.1 uncultured Candidatus Kuenenia sp. | reverse complement strand
GCCCGAGACTTTCCCGCCCGCCGCATCAAGCTCCTGGCATCGGCGCGGTCAGCCGGCAGGAAGGTCGAGGTGGCAGGCCGTGCCTTCGAGGTCGAGGAGCTCACCCCCGAATCGTTCGCCGATGTCGACATCGCCATCGGGAGCACGCCCGACGAGGTCGCCGCCGAGTTCGTGCCCTGGGCAGTCGAACGGGGCACGGTCGTCGTCGATGAAAGCGCGTTCTACCGGATGGACCCGACCGTGCCGCTGGTGATCCCGGAAGTGAACGCCGACGCCTTGGCCGGCCATCGCGGCATTGTCGCCAGCCCCAATTGCTCGACGACGCAGATGGTCGTGGTCATGAAGCCACTCCATGACGCAGCCCGCGTCCGCCGCGTCATCGTGAGCACGTATCAGGCCGTCAGCGGCGCAGGGCTATCGGCCACGACGGAACTGCGCGACGGGCTCGCCGCCTGGATCGAGGGGGAAACCGAGCCACGGAACATTTTCCCGCATCCCATCGCGGCCAACCTCATTCCGCAGATCGGATCGCCGAAGAACGGCGGCTCGACGAGCGAGGAAATGAAGATGGTCCTCGAAACCCGAAAAATTCTCGGCGACGAATCGATCGGCGTGTGCGCCACGTGTGTGCGCGTGCCGGTGGCCAACGGACACAGCGAGTCGATCCTGATCGAGACCGAAAAGAAGCTTTCGGCCGACGAGGCACGTCGACTCCTGGCAGGGTTTCCGGGCATCGTGGTGGAAGACGACCTCGGGGCGAAAAAGTATCCGACACCGAGGACCGCGAGCGGTCGTGACGAAGTGTTTGTCGGACGGATTCGTGAAGACGCGTCCTGCCCGACGGGCATCGCGCTGTGGTGCGTGTCTGACAACCTCCGCAAAGGTGCCGCCACGAACGCCGTCCAGATCGCCGAACGCCTCGCGGCCGATCCCGTGCTCTTGGCAGGGAAGGGCAGGGGAGCGAGGGCGGCTACCGCCCGGTGATGCCCGCAGTTTGTACGATTCGGCTCCGCCTGGCCTATGAAGGCACGCGGTATTCCGGCTGGCAGGCCCAGCCGGACCGCGAGACGGTGCAGGGGGCGCTCGCCCAGGCCATCCGCAAGGTCTCTGGCGAAGCGATCGTTCCCCAGGGATCAAGCCGCACCGATGCCGGCGTGCACGCCCTCGATCAGGTGGTCGCCTTCAAGACGACGAGCCGGCTGGCCCCAGACGTGTGGGTGCGGGCCATCAACGCGTGGCTCCCGCCTGACATCACGGTGACTGCAGGCGACCTCGCCCCAGACGATTTTGATCCCGTCTCGGCCCCGACGGCAAAGCGGTATCGATATCGAATTCACGATGCCGTGCCAAAGCCTGTGCTGTCGCGAAACTTCGTCTGGCGCTGGCGGGGCCGGCTGGATGTCGCGGCCATGCAGGCCGCCGCACCGGCGCTTGTCGGAGAACACGACTTCACGAGTTTTGAGACGACCCCGTCGACCAGGCTGTCGAAGGTTCGCACCATTTTCTCGCTCTCTGTCGAGCGCATGGCCATGCCTGGGAACGGCCCCGGGGACGAAGTCTGGATCGAAGTCGAGGGGAACGGATTTTTGTACAACATGGTCCGGATCATCGCCGGGTCTCTGGTGATGGTGGGTGCCGGTCGGCGAAGCCCCATGTGGCTCGCCGAGGCGCTTGCGGCACGGCGCCGCCCAGCAGCGGGCCCCACGGCTCCGCCGCAAGGCCTCTGCCTCATGGCTATCCATCTCGCTCCCGATCCGCCAGCCTGGTCAACGCCCGATGCCAAAACCGATCCCTGAAAAACTCGGCTCGCTTGCGCTCGTCTCCCAACTCGGCGCAGGTCGACATTGCCAGATCTGGGAGGCGACGGCAAAGTCTGGCGACCGCGTGGCGGTGAAGGTCATCGTGCCCGAGATGGCAAACGACGCCGGCCAACGCCAACTGCTCGAGCATGAATTGAAGGTGGCCAAGTCTCTCGATCATCCCACCGTCATTCGGATCGATCGATTGAGCGAAGAAGGGGGGCTCCCGCACCTGGTCATGGAACTCTTTCCCCATCCGAATCTCAAGAAGCAGATTCAGGGGGGTGTGGCTCAGCTCGTGCCGCGGCTCCACCGGATCGTGACGGAGCTCGGGCTCGCGCTCGATCACGTGCATGCCCGTGGCTGGGTGCATCGTGACGTCAAACCTGAGAATGTCCTGGCCGCCCCCGACGGCCAGGTCAAACTCATCGATCTGGCCATCGCCAGCAAGGCATCAGGATTTCTCGGAAAGCTCCTTGGCAGCAAGACACCGCCGCAGGGTTCCCCGAGCTACATGTCGCCGGAACAGATTCGTGGCCAGGCCCTCGATGCCCGAAGCGACATCTATTCGTATGGCTGTGTCGTCTTCGAGTTGCTCGCGGGCCGGCCACCGTTCACCGGAGCGAACACGAACGAGATTCTCAACAAGCACGTGTCCCTCCCGGTGCCGGCCGTCGACACCCTCGCCCGTGGGGCCACGGCCGATGCGACAAAGTTCCTGCGACAGCTCCTCGCGAAATCACCGTCGGAACGACCTGCGTCCATGCGGGAAGTCCTCACCCGTCTGAAGACCATCCGGCTCGTGGATAGCACGCTCACGGTCTCCGGTTGACGCAAGGGGCCGCGGCCCCGGAAACTCTTTCGGTTCCTTCCACCTCCTGCCAGGGTTCTTCTTCACATGGCCACCGGACTCCACCGCCTGCCGCTCGAGAAACCGATCTATGAGATCGAAGACCGCATCGCCGAGTTGGAGGCGGCACCGCTCGGTGCTCGGCGTGAGGAAGAGCTCGGCCGGCTCAGGCGGCAGCTTGTCGACGTGCAACGGCAAATCTTCGGGCAGCTCGACCCCTGGCAGACCGTCGAGATCGCGCGCCACCCGGACCGCCCCAAGACGAGTGACTATCTCCAGCTCGTGTTCGACGAGTTCGTCGAGCTTCACGGCGACCGGGCCTACGGCGACGACCGGGCGATGCTTACCGGCTTCGCCAAGCTCGACGAACGGAAGGTGCTCGTCATCGGCCACCAAAAAGGCAAGACGCTCGCTGAGCGGCAGGCCTGTCATTTTGGGTGTGCCCATCCCGAGGGCTATCGCAAAGCGATGGGAAAGATGCGGCTGGCGGCGAAGTATGGCCTGCCGGTCGTCTGCCTCATCGATACGCCGGGCGCCTATCCGGGCGTGGGGGCAGAGGAGCGCGGCCAGGCCCAGGTGATCGCCGAGAGCATGTTTCTGATGGCGTCGCTCCCGGTGCCGATCGTATGCGTCGTGATCGGCGAAGGGGGGTCTGGCGGGGCGCTTGGCATCGGCGTGGGGGACCGCGTGGCGATGCTCGAGCATGCCTACTACAGCGTGATCAGCCCGGAGGGATGCGCCGGGATTCTCTGGAAGAGTGCCGAATACAAGACGGAAGCCGCCCGCGCCTTGCGGTTCCGCTCGCGCGACCTCTTGGAGTTCGGCATCGTCGATTCGGTCATCGAAGAACCCGCTGGCGGGGCCCATCGGCATCCGCAGCAGATGGCGATGCGTCTCAAAACGTTTCTGGTTCGCACGCTTCGCGAGCTCACGGGGCAGCCAACGGACTCCCTCGTCACGGCCCGCTATGACAAGTTCCGCCGCATGGGCAAGTTCATCGAAGAACCATGTCCCGCGTGAAACCCGCTCAAGGCGGCTCATGTCATGTCGCCGGACGCTTGCGACGGGCATCGTGCCCGTCGCTGCGCTCGGAGAAATCTTCGCTTCGCCCTCCAGGCTTCGCTCAGCTTTCTACGCCGGCTCCATGACATGAGCCGCCTTGAGCTAGCCTGCCTATCACGCATCTGATTCCCCCTTGAAGGGGGAAGTCGGTAGGCTGTGCCGCATGACTGCGGAAGCGACAGCACCGGTTCACGATCTCGAAGCCTTCATTGCCCGTTGGGGGGCCAGCTCCGGGGCGGAACGGGCCAACTACCAGATTTTTCTCGCCGAGCTCTGTGACGTGCTCGGCGTGCCGCGGCCGGAGCCGAGCGTCGCCGAGGAAGCGTCGAATACCTACGTCTTCGACAAGGCGGTGACGTTTCCGCTGCCGAACGGCAAGACGACCACGAAGTACATCGACCTCTACCGAAAAGGCTGCTTCGTCTGTGAGACAAAACAGTCGGTCGAGCGGCCTGAAAAAGATCCTCTGTCGGTTGCCGATCCGGAAGCCCCGAAGGCTCGCCGCAAGACGGGCACGAGCGTGCGCGGCACGGCCGGCTGGGACGACTCGATGATCGCGGCCCGCGGCCAGGCTGAAAACTACGTGCGCGGCCTGGCCGACGATAACCCGCCGTTTCTGCTCGTCGTCGACATCGGCCACTCCTTCGAGCTCTACGCCGACTTTTCCAGGCTCGGCAAGGTCTACACGGCCTTTCCTGATGCCCGCAGCCACCGCTTCAAACTCGACGACCTGCGAAACGAAGCCGTCCGCGAGCGCCTCCGAAAACTCTGGCTCGATCCGCTGGCGCTCGATCCGTCGAAGCAAGCGGCAAAGGTCACGCGCGAGATCGCAAGCCGGATTGCCGTGCTCGCGCGCCGGCTCGAAGCTTCGGGCCATGATCCGGAAAGCGTGGCCTGGTTTTTGATCCGCTGCCTCTTTTCATTTTTCGCCGAGGACGTCGGCCTCCTGCCGAAGGGAAAATTCACCGAACTGCTCGCGAGCCTGCGCGAGTCGCCCGAGCAGTTCGTGCCGCTGGTCGCGGAAGTCTGGCGAACGATGGATGCTGGCGGCTTTTCAGCGGCGATCCGTGCCCGCCTGAAAAAATTCAACGGCGGGATATTTCATGAGCACGAGCCGCTCAAGCTCGACGCCGACGAGATCGGTCTGCTCATCGACGCCGGCAAGAGCGACTGGCAGGACGTCGAGCCCGCGATTTTCGGCACGCTCCTGGAGCGGGCCCTCGATCCCAAGGAGCGACACAAACTCGGCGCCCATTTCACGCCGCGGGCCTACGTCGAGCGGCTCGTCGTGCCCACGATCATCGAGCCGGTGCGTGACGATTGGGAGGCGGCCAGGGCCGCGAGCCTGGCCGAGGCGAATGCCGGACGGATCAACGAGGCGAGGGGTGAAGCTCGAAAATTTCTGGACAGCCTCACCGGCGTCCGCGTCCTCGATCCCGCCTGCGGCACCGGCAATTTTCTCTATGTGTCGATGGTGAAGCTCAAGGAGATCGAAGCCGAAGTACGCGACTGGCTCGGGCAACTTGGCGAAAAGCAGACCGACCTCGAGCACATGGAGCGGACGATCGACCCCAAGCAGTTTCTCGGGATCGAGATCAACCCGCGGGCCGTGGTGATCGCCGAAGTCGTCCTCTGGATCGGCTGGCTCCAGTGGCATCTCCGCGACCGCAAGAAACCAGAAAGTTTTTCGGAGCCGATTCTGCATGCATACGGCAACATCGAATGCCGCGACGCGCTTTTGCAGTACGACCGCAAGGAACTGGTCCGCGACGAATCAGGAAAACCGGTCACACGCTGGGACGGTGTGACCACCAAAAAACATCCTGTGACGGGAGAAGACGTCCCCGACGATTCGGCGCGAGTCGCGGTCGAGCGACATGTGAATCCCAGAAAGGCCGAGTGGCCCAAGGCCGATTTTGTGGTGGGGAATCCACCGTTTATCGGCAATAAGCGGATGCGTGCGGCACTGGGGGACGAATACGTCGAGACCGTTCGAAAGACGTATGACGACGTGCCGGAAACTGCCGACTACGTGATGTACTGGTGGGACCGGGCGGCCAGACTCACGAGAGCAGGGGACCTTCGCCGGTTTGGCCTCATCACGACGAACTCGATCACGCAGACGTTCAATCGAAGGATTCTTGGGGGCCACCTCGATGCACCTTCTTCACCACTGCACCTGGCCTTCGCGATCCCCGATCACCCGTGGGTCGATGACGAAGCCGGGGCGGCCGTGCGGATCGCAATGACGGCTGCGTTTACCGCCGACACTTCCGGCCGACTGCTCAAGGTCGCTTCCGAGACTGACGACTCCGATGGGTCCTCGGACGTCACTTTCCGAGAATCTACCGGTCGAATCACTGCGACGTTTTCAACTGGTGTCGATGCCTCGAAGACTTTCGGCTTGAAATCAAACAGTTTGCTTGCGAACCAAGGCGTGACGCCGCTCGGCGAGGGCTTTCGATTGACGGCGGATGAGGCCGCAAGACTTATCGCTGAAGCGCCAACCTCGGCGGAAGTCATCAAGCGATACGCAATTGGCAGAGACATTGCACAGGAATGGCAAGAAAAGTGGATCGTCGATCTTTTCGGACGCCAGGTTGCGGCGGTGCAGGCGGACTTCCCAGCGGTATATCAACTCTTGCTCCATCGAGTGAAGCCGGAACGCGACCAAAAGAATCGGGCAAGCTACCGTGAGAAGTGGTGGATATTCGCGGAGCCGCGAAGCGGACTGCGAGCAGCGATGGCTGGGTTGCGGCGGTTCGTGGTCACATGCCGCACTGCGAAGCATCGCGTTTTTGTTTTCCTTGACATCGATGTTCTGCCGGATGCCAAACTCGTGGCCGTGGCCCTCGACGATGCGAGTGCCCTGGGCGTCTTGTCGTCCCGGATCCATACGTCTTGGGCCGTGCGAACGGGGGCGTTTCTTGGAGTGGGCAATGACTCCAACTACAACCACGCCGACTGCTTCGTGAAGTTCCCGTTCCCAGACGCGACCGAGGCTCAGCGCCAAAAAATCCGCGAGTTGGGAGAGACGCTCGATGCCCACCGGAAAAAGCAACAGGCCGCGCATCCGGGGTTGACGATCACGGGGATGTACAACGTCCTGGAAAAACTCCGAAGCGACGAGGCTCTCACGGCGAAGGAAAAGAAAATTCATGACGATGGGTTGGTGAGTGTTCTCAAGAAGATTCATGACGACTTGGATGCGGCGGTGTTCGAGGCGTATGGGTGGCCGGTGACGCTTTCGGACGACGAGATCTTGGAGCGGCTCGTGGCGCTCAACCATGAGCGGGCCGAGGAGGAAAAGCGGGGGCTTGTCCGGTGGTTGCGGCCAGAGTTTCAGAAGCAGGGGGGTGAAACCCAGCTTGGGATGGCAGCGATCGAGGCGGATGACAACGCGGGCGACGAGGCCGACGACGAGCCTTCGGCCACGGGCAAGCGTGGCAAGAACCGCACGAGTGGAAAAGCGACGAAGCGGGCCGCCAAGAAGGCTGGCAAGAAAAAGACGGCCCGGCAGGCGTGGCCGAAGGATCTGGCGGAGCAAACCCGCGCCGTTCGGAGTGTGCTCGCGGCGGCCGGAGAGATCGTGACGGCTGCTGAAGTAGCAAAAGCGTTCAAGCAGGCGAAGGCATCGCGTGTCGAGGAGATTCTCGACACGCTCGTCGCCCTTGGCCACGCCCGCCACACGGATGCCGGTTATGCGCCGGTGTGAGGTCGTCGAACGCACGATCCGCCTTACTCGGTCTCGAAGGTCGCCTTCGAGAGACCTGACTGGCGAATGATGGAGCGAAGCGTCCCAGTCTTGATCTCTTTGTGATCAGGGACTGGTACGGTCGTTGTTCCTTCGTCGCTTGATTTCTGCATTACGACGTGGCTCCCACGGCGGCGGACTTCGATGAATCCGTGCTGACCGAGAATTCGGCAAACGTCGGCGCCTGAAAGAACTCGGAGCCTACCCAACGGCAACCTCCAGGTGGGTCACGTAGACATCGCTTCCCAAACGGCGTTGGATTTCGTCGGGTGCGGCGCACTCGAAAAACAACTCCAGGGCTTCCCGGAGGTTTGCCTTCGCTTCTTCCACGGTGGCGCCTTGGCTGCAGACATCCAGTTCCGGGCAATGGGCCACGAAGCTATCGTCCTCAGACTGGATGATTGCGGTCAGGCTTCGAGTGGTCATGGAATCGCCTTCGTGAATGAATTCGTGACACCATCAGTATCCGCACCCGCGCCTGCCTGAGTCAAAACCCATTCAGGCTCGGGGTGGCCCGTGTCATGGAGCGGGCGTAGAAAGCCGAGCGAAGCCTGGAG
>CAZCHF010000080.1:2981-8242 GCA_964498325.1 uncultured Candidatus Kuenenia sp. | reverse complement strand
CGTGGTGACAGTCGTAGTCACGGATCATGCAGGTCATGACCGCGGACGGCGCCGCGTGCATGCCATAGACCAGTTCGCCGCGGCGGCGGCGGGATTCCAACGCGTCGGCGAGCGCGAGGCGCTGCGCTTCTGTACCCGCGAGGACGCAGCGGATCATGTCGTCAAACTTGCGAAAGTCGGTGTTGTCACGCGCGATCCGCTTGTAGTCGCCCCAGTGAATAGGCCCATATCGCAACCCGAGGCGCATCACCACCATGCCGATCAGCACCTGCATTCGAATCCAGACGGCATAGAGAAGCTTTGCCGTGCGATCTCGCAGAGCTGTCTGGGCGTGGATCTCGGGGGCGAGTTTGCTGCCGCGCAGGGCAAATCGCATGGCGGCGGGATCCACCGGGTGGCAGTCCCGCTCCGTTCCGTAGATCGACTCGATGAGTCCCAGGATCTCCGCATAGCGCTTGGACGCGACCTGAGGGTTCTTCTCGATCACCTTGATCAACAGGGCAACCGTTTCGCCGCGGCTGCTGGGAACGTCGTGCCAGCGGCATTCAAGACCGGTCAGGTTCGGCGGGCCTGCGCCGGGGTCGTCTTCAACGCGGTACGGCGCCCCGGCGACCGGATCCTTGATCAGGGCTTCGGCATGCGCAAGCCCGCCGCCGGTGAAGGCCGCCTGGAGGAAATGATCAGATGTGCGAAACCGACAAACATGAACGTCGAAACCCGCCGATCGCACCTCCGCCACGGGAACGAGGCCCATCCGATAATCGAGCCCAAACCCATGCCGCGCGGTGAGCTTGAGCGACTGGAGGGCCCGGCGCACGTGCGGCAGAAGCGTCGGTGGGATGCAAAGCGAAGCGCCATCCCCGCCAAAAATCGACGGTAGCTCGAACCCTCGGGCCTCATTGAGCACCGCCACGATCACCGCAGCCCCCAGCAGATTGACCTCGCGGTACAGGCCCCGCTCGACGGCCTCGGTCGAGTGCATCACATCGGCAACGACGATGCACCAGTCGTCTGGAACCGCATGAAACACGTCGACGTTCGCCACGTCGCGGAAGGAAGCGAGCACCGGAAGCTGGGCGTAAAAGCCGTCGAAGGATTGGCCGGCCACAGACGTTGTTCACCGCTACGGAATCGGGGGCAGGACGCGTCACTGAGCCTAGCGGATCGAGTTCGAGGATGCCGGCGCGTATGCAGGCCGACACCACGCCACAGCGCGACGTGAACGTACCCGCAGGCGGCTTTGACAGTGAAGCGGCTCGTGTGAGACAACATGTCAGCCGCGATGGATGGGGGTTCTGGTTTCGCCTCCACCACGCCGCAGTACCTTCTTTCGATCAGGTGTGCCATGCGAATTTCCGCTGCTGTTGCCGTGCTCGTGACCGTGCTCTCTCTCGCGGCGTCCTTCGCTGCCGACCCCGAGAAGTCCAAGCCCAGCGTGGTCATGCAGAAGAAGCTCGAATACTCGCAGAACCTCTTGAGCGCCCTCATGAGTGAGGATTTTGAAGAGGCCGGGCGGAACGTGAAGCTCATGAAAACCTACACCCGGCTCGAGGAAATGCTCCGCAGCAAAAAGCCCGGCTACCGTGAGCAACTCGACCATTTTGAAAGCGCGCTCAATGAGCTTTCGACGGCCGTCGATGCCGAGGATCACGACCGCGCATCGAAGGCCTATCTCGACATGCTCGACTCGTGCATCCGCTGCCACAAGGTCATGCGCAACGAGTGATGCGTCTGCGTGACGTCACGTTGTGGAAGGCCATGCCTTCGCCAGATCGTCCGGCGTGTCGACGTCGGCGAATGACGCCAAGGTCGGATCGACGGTGCCAAGTTCTGCCTCGGTGAGAAACAGCACCGCTTCCTCGTCCTCAGCCTGGATCGCCTCGACGAGCGCCCGAGGGCTTTTCAGGAGCGATGTCGCCTCCGACAGGATCTGGGTAAACCCCTTGGCCGTGACGGCCGAGACGAGCACCTGAGGGTGACCACCGACAAGTGGAACGATCCACGACGCCGCCGATGCGCGAGCCTTTCGGATGAGCAGTTGCACCACCCTTGGCGCGAGCCCCGGGACGTCGCAGGAGCAGAGCACCGCGATCGCGGGCCGAGGACCCTGGGCCAGCGCGGAGGCAAGGCCGTCGCGGAGAGCCGAAAGCGGACCGCAGTCTGGGGTCGTATCACGGGTGATCTCGACGCCAGCAGGCAGCGGAGGAAGCGGCTGATCTTTGGCGGCGACGACGACGACCCGGCCAGCTTCGGCCAGAAGCACCCGACAAACGCGTGCCAGCATCGTGTCATCGCCAAACGGCAGGGCCGCCTTGCCTCCTGCGGCGACACGGTCGCCCATCCGCCGCGAACGCCCCCCCGCCGGCACGATTGCTATGACATCATTTGGCACTGGACTCACGGCGCCCCTCGTGACAGGCTGCTCCCGAGAATACAGACCCGGCTACTGTTCTGGCTCGCCAGCCGTCACAATTCTTACCCCGCCTTTGCTCCACGGTGTTTTGCCCATGTCCTATCCATCACCTGATCCGCTCTTCGCCACCGCCCCCGATCGACACGGCACGGGCAGTGAAAAATGGGACCGCTGGGCCGGACGTGACGTGATCCCCACCTGGGTCGCCGACATGGATTTTCGAGTGCCCGAGGTGGTGCTCGAAGCGATCCGCGAGCGAGTCAACCATGGCGTCTTCGGCTACACCGACATCCCTCCAGGATTCAAGCCGGGGCTCATCGAGCATCTCTCTCGTCGGCACGGTCTCACGGTCGAACCCGAGTGGATCACGAGCACGCCGGGCGTCGTCAACGGCCTGGCCATCACCGCACGGCTCTTCTCGAAGCCGGGCGACGGCATCATCACGTTCACGCCGGTCTATCCGCCGTTCATCTCGCTGCCAGGCCTCGCCGGCCGTGAGTGCATCCGCGTGCCTCTGGCGCAAGGGGCAACCGCCTGGACGATCGACTGGGAACGGCTCGAAGCCTCGGTCACACCGACGACACGACTTTTTTGGTTGTGCCATCCGCACAATCCGACGGGCACGGTCTTTCGGAAAGATGATCTCCTGCGGATAGCCGAGTTCGCCGCCCGCCATGACCTCATCGTCGTGAGCGACGAGATCTGGTCGGACCTTCTGCTGGATGAAGACGACGGCGGCCCAAAGCACGTTCCATTCGCGAGCCTCGACCACCCCAAGGCCCGGGATTGTGTCACGCTCGTGGCCCCCTCCAAGACCTGGAACCTCGCGGGGCTCGGCTGTGCCGCGGCGATCTGCCGCGCTCCCGCGATCGTCAAGAAGTGGCGCGCGGCGGGGGGAGGCCTCGTGCCGATGATCAACCCGCTGGGTTACGCCGCGGCCGAGGCCGCCTGGAAGCACGGTGACGAGTGGCGGCGGCGGCTGATCGCGGTCCTGCGGCAGCATCGCGCGATGGTGGCTGAAGCGGTCGCGAGCATCCCAGGAGTGACGTGTGTTCCTGCGGAATCGACATATCTCGCGTGGCTCGACTGCCGTGGCACCGGCGTCGCCGACCCGCAGGCGACCTGCGAAGCCGCCGGCATCGGGCCATCCGACGGCCGTGACTTCGGCGCACCGGACTTCATCCGCTTGAACACCGCCTGTCCCACCGATCGCCTCACGGAAATCCTTCGCCGGTTGGTCGATGCGTTTACAACGCCGCGTCGTCAAGCGTGAGGTGCCGGCCCCGCTCAGACGACGATTCGCGCGAGGCCCGGAGGGCCGGGTGTCTTCCCGGCGGAGGCCGGCCAAGCTCGTCGGGGCCATGAATGGCCCGACGAGCGTGAAGTCAGTACCACAGTCCTGCACGCACCAAAAACGTGTCGGACGGACGGTAGTCGGCGGTGTCGGTGATGTAGTACTCGACCAAGCGGCCGGTGACCCAGCCGGTTTCCAGTCGCCAGCTCATACCGAGATCCGCGGGCTTGCGTTCCCAGCCGAAAAGCAGGCGGTAGTCGTGATAGACGACGACATCGTTGGCACCGCTGTCGCGCTGGACGGCCCACTGGTTACCGCCAAATTCACCGGCGACATAGACCCACTGGGCCGCTTTGTCGCTTTCGGCAACGCGCCACGCGAATCGCGGCCTTGGAAACAGAATCTCGTGCCGCTGGTCGTCGGATGGTGTCCAGAGCAGCCCGCCGGCCGGAAGAATGTTGACGTCGCGGCGATCCAAGTAGATCACGCCCGCGACCACCCGAAGATTTTCAGTTGCCTCCCACGCCCCGAAACCGTGGCCAGTGATCCGAAAGGCTTCGGACGTGTCGTTCGTGAAGTCGGAGTACCAGCCGGGAGCGACGGCCAGATCGACGCCGAACTTCTCGCCGATCTTGGAGAGCCAGCGAGCTTGGATCCAGGCGTCGTAGAGTTGCGACGGGAGCCCGGGGTCCATCGGTCCTGGCACTTCGTCGATGAACGTCGTGCCGAAGCCGGGCGTGATCAGAAGCGGCGAATTGACCGTGGGTGCGGGCATGCCAACCGTAACGCTCGTGTCGAGCGTCGTCAGTCCGAGGCCATCGGATCCGAGCCGCGGCAACTCCGTGACGGTAAAAATCGCCTGCTGGAGCGCGCCAGGCTTGGCCCCAGGCGGGAGCTTGCGGCCGGCGGGTGGCTCGAATTCTTGGCGTGGCTGTCCCGGCGGAGCGACACCATCGGGCAGCAGGGGCTCCGTGAGATCCTGCGGGTCGCCGAGCGCCGCGATGCGGATGCGTTCAGGCGGAAGCGCGTCCACGGGTGGCAGCGGACGAATCTCGTCATCGGCCAGGACAGCGGCCATCACGAGAGACGAGCCTGTGGCGATCATGAGAGTCCAGACCTTCCGCCATAGACGACTCCCATGGAGCCGTACGCCAAACCAGACCAGGGAGGCGATGGGGTCGGCGAAAGCTCGAGGAGCTTTGGAAATTTCCACCATAAGGTGATGAAGCTCCGCAGACCCTAGAAGGAAATTTCCACGCGACAATCCGAAGGACTCGCAACGCGAGCGACTTTTTGCCGCCCCGTCGCCGGGAGGTGCGATGCCGGGCTGGAGGCCCGGCGTTCCGGCTTTGGCAGGCAACCTTGGCTTGCCTGCTAAAGCCCACGGCTGCAGGGGCCATGAATGGCCTGCAGCCGTGAAATCAGTACGCGAGGCCGAAACGAAACATGATCGTGTCAGGAAGATTTTGGATTTGTGGCGGGCCTTCCACGTAGTAGAGCTGCCGGTAGAAGACGTAGCCCACTTCAAAATTGCCGGCGATCCCCGTCTTCGAC
>CAZCHF010000080.1:0-2971 GCA_964498325.1 uncultured Candidatus Kuenenia sp. | reverse complement strand
ATCATGTAGCAGTTGGAGGAGTTGCGGCGAAACGTCCAGGCCCCACCGCCGTACTCACCCGACACGTAACCCCACCAGGCCCGCTTCTCATTCGCGAAGAATTGCTTTGACGCTTTCGGCGCCGGGAAAAAAATGTCGTAGCGGCTCGTGGCGTTGGGGGTCCACGTCATGCCGACGGCGGGCAAGAGCTTCACTTGGTTTCGGTCGAGGTAGATGACGCCGACCTTGGCCTGCGTCGTCGGTGTGAGCTGGAGCGTGCCGAGAGCGCGGCCCATGATGCGCCAGCTCTCCCAGACGAGCACGTCCCAGTTCGTGAAGATGCCGACGCGGACACCAAGCTCGGCGCCGAAGAGCGGCGTGAACTGCGGGTTCCATGCGGTGTCGACGAAGACGTCGTACGTGTTCGGTGGCAGATCGGCCAGGAGCGTGGCTGACGTCTGCGGCCCTTGCCAGAGTTGGAGACCGAAGCCTGGCGTGATCAACAGCGGCGCGTGGTTGATGTTGGCCGGTGAGTTGTGGAAGAACGGCAGGGCGAAGGTGGCCGTCGTGTCGAGCTCGTTGACGCCGACGCGGGTGCCGGTGCCGTCGCCCATGAGATAGGCCCAGCTTCCGCGAACACCCTGAAAGACGTGCATCGTTTGGGCATAGGTCTGCTGGAGCGTTTGATCGATGTTGGAACTCGGCGCCGGGTAACCGGCGGGCGTGTACGTTCCGGGTGGTGGCTGGGGGGGCGGCTGCACGAGCGAGGGTGCGGCGGGTGAATACCCGGGGTAGCCCGGCTGGCCGCTGATCGCCGAGGGAGCCCATCCGCTATTCGGGGCAGGTGGGGCATAGGTCTGGGGTCCGTAGGGGTCCCACGTCGGCGGTGGCGGCGAGAGGGCCGGCGCCTGGGCGAGCCGGTCGAGGGACGACGAAGCAGGGGGGGGCAGCGATGCCGTCTGACCATGCGATCGCCCGGTCGCCACGAGCGACAGGGCCGACACCATGATGACGAGGATTCGCAGACGCATACCGCGCACGACGCTGAAAGGTCGCAGGAGTTGGCTCCGAACGCGTGCCGAAGCCTGAGGGGAGTACCGCGCGCCGCGGTATTGAAGCAAGGCCGCAGGTCCGTTCCGACGGGCACGCCCGTTCGGTTCGCAGTAGAGTTCCACGGTATGGATTCCAGCCAAGTTGACCCGTTTGACCCAGTCACCCTCGTCCGCGCCGGATTCCTGGCCCAAGTGGAGCATCTGGCTGACACCGGGTCGACGATGGACGTGGCGCGGCAGATGGCGGCTGAGCCCGACGTGCGCCTACCGCTGCTCGTGATCGCGGAGCGGCAATCTTCGGGACGCGGGCGACGAGGGGCCGGCTGGTGGCAGGCTCCAGGAAGCCTGGCCGTGAGCCTGGTCGTCGACGCCCGCGCGCTCGGCGCCCGTGGTGGTGCACCTGCCACCTGGTCGCTCGCGTGCGGCATCGCCGTCGCGGAGGCTGTGCGGGAATGTGTGCCTGCCGCCGAAGCCGTCGTCCGGTGGCCCAATGATGTCGAGGTGCCGGGGCACAAAAAGCTGGCCGGGATCCTCGTGGAGACCTGCCAAGAGTCAAGCGTCATTTTTGGGGTCGGGATGAACACGACCGGCACCGCGCGGGACGCGCCTGACGCGATTCGGCACCGTGTGGCAACGCTTCCTGACCTCACTGGTCGTCCGCTTGCACGACAGCGGTTTCTTGAAGCGTTTCTCCCCCGGCTCCTCAGACTCTTGGCCGAGATGGAAGATGACCCGGCGGTTCTTCCCACCCGCTACCGGCCGCTCTGCTGCCTCACGGGGAAAACCGTCACGATCCACGTGGGTGCCACCCGGCACACCGGGATCTGCCAAGGGATTGCCGACGACGGCCAACTCGTGCTCGACACGCCCGAAGGTGTCAGGCACTTTGCGTCAGGGAGTCTCACGCCTCCCGAGGATGTTTGGCCCGGCGGGGTCGAGAGCGTTTGAGTTGTTCCATCGCGGGACGATGAGGACGCTTCGGCCCACCACTCGGCAGCGCCACCACGCACACCTCCCGGCCCGACGTCGAAAGTTGACGCGCCTGTGGCTCAAAACCCCAGGAGCGGATCGTGGCGAGCCATCCGGAAAGCTCCGCGGCTCGCGCCCAATCGGGGATTTTGAGCGTGGCGATGATGCCCTGGAGCTTCACGCCGCGTGCGGTCGCGGCGCGGCCGAGAGAGGCAAGCGTGCTTTTCGGGTCGATATTCATGTCGGCCACGAGCCAGTCGCACCCTCGAAATTTTTCGAGCGGTACCTCACGGGCCCGCATCCGCCACTGCGTGAACCGTGGGCGTGACGCGACGACCGAATCCACGAGCGCCGGATCGACGCCGACGACATGCAGCCCGGCCTCCAAGAGCCGCTGACACGCGCCGCCGGGCGACGCCCCCAATTCAATTGCACGCTGCCCCGGGGCGAGGGGAATCTCAAAAACTCGAATCGCCTCGTCGAGCTTGAGCCACGCCCGTGACACGACACCGTTGGGAAGCTCCGAGAACGCCGCGGGATGAAGTCCCCCGGGCCATCGCGACGGCACGTCGTCGGCTATGTGCCAGCCGACCCACCACCGCGACTCTGAATCGATCACACAGTCGAGAATTTTTGATCTAGCCTCCGCCTCGGCAGGCATGGAAGGATCCAATTGCCACGCATCGAGGAGCATTTTCCGCGCAGCCGCTGCGGCGGCCAGTGCTTCCGGCGCGCCTCGACCGACGGGCGTCACGCGATACCAGACATGAACGTTCTGCGGCTGGATCTCGTTGGCGCGAGCCAGCGCGACCGCCTCGCGGACGAGCGTGGCGACATCGTCACCTGTCACTTGACCGAGCGAATGGATCACCGCGCGGGCAAAGACGCCTTCCGCTTCGACACGGGCCGCGGATGCCTCCGCCCCGCCAGCCACTCGAAACGTGACCACCCCGCGCCGCCAAGCCGCCGGC
>CAZCHF010000079.1:0-8334 GCA_964498325.1 uncultured Candidatus Kuenenia sp. | reverse complement strand
GGATTTTGATGCCGGTCGGATCAACGTCGCGAGCCCGCTCGCCCAAGGCTTCCTTGGCCACAAGGTCGGCGAGAAGGTGAAAATCGCCGTGCCCGCCGGCCAGCTCGAGTATCAGATTCTCGAAGTCCGTTTTGACGACTGACGCATACGCGGCTTCGGTTCGCCGTCGGCCCGACGATCATGCGAACCTGGTTGTCCGGGAATCGCAGGGTGAACGAAATCGATCAGCTCCGGTCCACCAGCAAGAAAAAAGTCCTCGAGGGTCTCTGCACGCTCGGCGACGGCGCTGAGCCGGCCGAATCCGCGCTCGAGGCTGAGATCATCCGGCTCACGTCGAGTGATGATCCGGAGATTCGCTCGACTGCCATCTGGGTTTTGGGCTGCAGGGGAAACAATGTGGACCTGTGCGTTCAGGCCCTGCGGCGCTGCCTGCCGGGCCGGTCGCAGGACGAACAGATCGCGCTGTGTCAGGCAATCGCGTGGTTATGCCCCGTCTTTCGCCACGACTTCGCCGTGTTTCATGATTTCATCTTGCAGTGCCTTGCCGAAGGCACGTACGACGTCCGCAAGTGGGCCCTGGATGCGGCCGACAAGTTGGGACTGGCGGAGACACATGCCGCGCTCTGCGAACGGGTTCGCGCCGAGGTCAGCGCGGACGTTCAGCGGGCTTGGGACGCGACCTTCGGCACCTCGGAGGGTCGCCCACAATGCCGATGAACTTGACAGGGGGTTCCGAACTCTTCGGCGTGGCCCATGGACAGTGTCAGCACCAACAGCATGCGTGAGACAGGAGCAAGGCGCGCTGTGATCACACTACGGCCATTTCGGCCGGATGATGCGTCTGCGCTCTTGGTGCTGTTTCGAGACACCATCCGCCGGGTCAACAGCCGGGATTACGCACCGAGTCAGATTGCGGCATGGGCCTCGGACGACATCGATCAAACCCTCTGGGCCAATCGATTTGACGGGCGATTCGTGGCAGTGGCGGAAGAGTTTGGCCGGCCGGTCGGCTTCGCGGAACTGGAACCTGACGGGCACATCGACCGAGTGTACGTCTCCGCCGATCACCAGGGGCGGGGGATCGGGCGGCAGTTGCTGACGGCCGTGCTCGACGAGGCCAAACGGGCCGGGATGCTCAGGTTGTATGTCGAGGCGAGTGTCACTGCCCGACCGTTCTTCGAGGCGCTGGGCTTCATCGTCCGAAATCCCCAAGTGGTGACGGTGCGGGGCATCGACTTCGTCAACTACCGGATGGAGCGAGTCATTGACGATGGATCTTCCTGAGCGCATCACCGCGGTCGACCGATCCATCCGGAGTGTTACCCTCAGGCATCCAGAACGCCCTCAAAGAGTGCCGAGCCGATCCGAACGATCGTGGCGCCCTCGAGAATGCCGGCTTCAAAATCTTCGCTCATGCCCATCGAAAGCTCGGTGAGCATGGATGGGTCGGACAGGGAGCCGGCAAGGCTGTCGCGAAGGACGCGCAAGCGTGCAAAGTCACGCCGGGCGTCGGTGCCGCTGTCGGGGCGTGCGGCCATGCCCATGAGGCCCCGCAGGCGCACCAATGGCGATCGAGCGGCTGCGGCGACGAGTGCCGGCACATCGTCTGGTCGTGCACCAGAACGGCCAGGGTCGTCAGTGAGGTTCACCTCGACCAGGACATCGAGGCGAGGGCACGCAGAATCGGCTGTGCTCGCCTTCGCGAACCTCTCCACCCCTGCGTCCTTTCCCACCTCCGCTTCCTTTCTCGCCTCCGCTTCGATCGCTGCGAGCAACCGCAAACTGTCGAGCGACTGGAGCATTGCGAGCAGCGGCAGCGTGCGTCGGATCTTGTTGCGCTGAAAGTGGCCGACCAGATGCCACCGGGGTCGCGGCTCGGCGTCGACGAGAGCCGCAGCTTTGTCCCAGAGCGCCTGCGGCCTGCTCTCGGCGAGGTCCGTCACGCCGGCTTGCAAGACTTGCTTGGCCACGTCGGCCGCCACGTATTTCGTCACGGCCACGAGGGTGACGCAGTCCGGTGGGCGTCTCGCTTGCCGACAGGCTTCCGCGATGCGGCCGCGAATCGCCGCCACATTGTCGCGAAGCCGCTGCGAAGACCGTGCCGGCAACGGCGTCGGTTCCATCATCACTCGATCTCGAGCAGCCGCTTCACCACGCCGTTTCGCTTGACTCGCCCGACCAGGAAGTCGCAAGAGACGTTGCATCCCAAGAGCGTTCGGTTCCGTGGGGCGTCGAGCGACCGATAGAGGAGCCACTGGTCATGACCAACCTGCACCCGAAAACCAGCGGCTTGATGCGACGGAAGAATGAGTCTCGTGTCTGCAACGGTAAGTTGCCGCCAGGTGAGCGGCTTTCCGGCCCGGCGCGGATCGAGATCGAGCCAAAGGGGGGCGTACAACCGGCTCCCCGCCGTCTCGTGGGCGAGTGTGAGTTTCTGGGCCTCGGGCTTGAGGGAACCTCGGCCCGCCGAACGCCATTCCGGCAGTGCCAGCGGCATGGCCGTGCCACGGACCGTCGTGTCGAAGAGGAGAACCTCACGGGTTTCTGGTGCGGATTCCGTTTCGAGCCCCGCCGTGAGAGCGAGCGTGCTCCCGTAGCGGAGATGCGGCACGCCGGTCTGCCCGTTGGGTGTCGGACAGGGCACCGATGTTGGCGGAGCGTCCGGCGTGGTGACGGCATCGGCGAGTACGAGCACACGGTCTTTCGGCAACAGGATGACTTGCCGCTCGAACTGGCGACCGCCCGGCAGTGGTGCCGTGATCTCGAGAAAGGATGCGTTTCGGTTTGACTCCTGGCAGGAGACCGACCACGGCCCCTCGGTATCCTGAAGTCGGCCATCGACCTCGACTTGAAATGGCCAGGGCCCCGCGGTGAGCAGGCGATCTTCGACGGCGATCTCGATCCGTGGCGTGGGTGACGAATACTCCACGAGCACACGGACGCTCCCGGCGTCCCATCCCGTCCGCAAGACGGTCGTCGCTGCCGCTGCGTCGTGGAGGTCGCGGCGGATGAACTGGCGAGGCTTCGTGGTGGATCGCGGAGGTGCGCACACCGCCTTGACCGTGCGCGTCCGACGGCGTCCGAGACCGTTGACGGCGTCGAGGAGGGGGCGTGTGAATGCGGCCGGGAGAAGCCCAGCTTCGGTGAGCATGCGCCCATGGCGACCGACGAGCCGCATCGCGCCCGTGGCGGCTTCACGCCAGCGACGCTCGGTGGCATGGCCCCAAGCCGCCCCTCCGGTCGTCTCCGCGATCGCCCGCACCCGGCACCATCGCACGACCCGCTCCACCATCGCCGCGCCCCCCGTCAAGCGTACGGTGCCACGAACCGACACCAGCCGATCGATCTCCGCCGCAACCGCATCACAGGCGACGGCTTCGAAGCGACGGCACGCCTCGATGTCACTGAAAAGCCTCGCGAGAAGCAGCATGAAGCCGGAAGGTGCGGTGTCACCCGCCGTGATGATCGGCGCGGCCGCCAGCGCCTCTTTCACCAGTCGTTCGAGGAGGCTTCCTGCCGACCCACCGGCCCTGCGCGATCGAGCCATCCATCCGAGGGCCCACGTCGCGGCCTCACAGGCAAGCCATCGGTCTGCTCCTACGTCGCCGGTTGCTTCGTCGAGGCAGCGGGCGATCGCAGCTTCGATGAATTCGGCCCGTTGCGGATCACCGGCTCCGGCATCCACGCGGTCGGCGAGTTGCCCGAGACGCTCTCGCGACGACCAGGCGCCGGTGATCGCCGAAGCCTCACGGATGGCCTTCGCAGCCTCACGCCGACCGACGCGCATGGGCATCGGACGGGATGGGGATGGGGATGGGAGCGAGGGCTGGGGGGGAGGTGCTGTTGGGGCCGTGGCCGCGTTGGACGACTCGCTTTTGTGACGACGCTTCCGGGTGCCTGTAACAATCTCCGTCGGCATGACGATCGCGGCCTTTCTGCGGGCAATCTGCGTGAAAGCGGTGAAATAATCAGCGGCCGATGACGGGCGGCTGACCGGGGCGGTATCGTACAACAGCGGGAAACCGCCAGCCACGACCTTCCTTTGGGCCCCGCGAGAATTTGTCATGAGGAAACTGCACCTTCGCCGTGGTCGATGGCTTCTGCCGCGGGTGGGGCTCGCCATGGTTGCCACGATCGTTTCGCTCCCGATCGCGACGGCTGACGGTCCCGATCAGGGTAGCGCCGCGGGTGGCAAACCTGCTGCACCCCAGAAGCCGGCCGCCGACCGTCACCCGGAGCTTCGCCGGCTGTCACCGACCGACGAGATCTGGATCGATCTCGCGAAAAAGGAAGTGGTCGTCGGAGGGAAAGTGGCCCTTCGCGAGGGCATTCTCGAGGTCTTTGCCTGTCCGGAGCTTTCCAAAGAACACGAAGCGGTCGTAGCGACGAAGTGCCCGGCTCGGCTCGTGCACGCAGGCCTTCTTGCGATAGGCCTCGAGACCGGTGCGCCGGCCCGATTCGTGCCGGAGTACATTCCCCCGACCGGATCGAAGGTGAAGGTGCGGGTGCGTTGGAAAGACGCTGATGGAAAGGAGCAGGTGCGACCGGCGCAGGAGTGGGTTCGCAACACCGACACGGGCGAAGCCCTGGCGGTCGATTGGGTCTTCGTCGGCAGCGGATTCTGGCGTGATCCCGCCGACGGCACCGAGCACTACGAGGCGGATGCCGGTGACATGATCTGCCTTTCCAATTTTCCGTCAGCGATGCTCGATATTCCGGTCGAATCGAGCGACGCGAACGAAGATCTGCTGTTTGAAGTGTTCAAGGAGCGGGTGCCGCCGCATGGCACGCCCGTCGAACTGATCCTCTCGGCAGGTGACTGACGCGATCAGGTGTCGGCGCTGATCCGGCAGTGCGCCAGGATTTGCGCCGACGTCGACACGTAGCCCGTATAGAACGGGCCAAACTCGGCGTATCGCGCGCTCGCTTCGTCGAACCGCATCGTGTAGACGATCTCCTTCAGGAAGTCAGGGCGTCGTGCCCAGAGGGTCACGCCCCATTCCCAGTCGTCGAGTCCCACTGACACCGTGATAAGCTGCGTCACGCGGCCGCCGAACGACATGCCAGTGCGGCCGTGCTCGGCCATGAGACGGCTCCGCTCGGAGAAGGGGAGCGTGAACCAGTTTTCTCCGGTCTTCCGCTTCTTGTTCATGGGATAGAAGCAGGCGTTGGGCCACGGCGGTAGCTCCGGTTCGAGCCGTGCCTTTCGCATGGCATCCTCGCGGGCGGCGTAGCCCTGCACCTTCGCCTTCCAGGCCGGACTGTCGGCGGGCACCCCCTCGGCCACGAGTCGCTCTCCGAACTGCTCGACCGTCGGAACATACTCGCTGACTTCGGTGATACTCACGAACGAATAAGTCGGCACGATCGCGGGCCCGAGCGGACCGGCGAGCAGACGTTGGTGCACCGCATCGACGGCCAAGGGGGACGGATCCATGACCACGACACCGAAGTCGGCCTTGTGTCCTGACACGAGCCAGGTCTGAAGGCGCGTCGGGGCGTCGGGAGCTGCTGGATCGAGCGTGCTGGTGAAGGCGCTGATGCCCTCGCGCAAGGCTGTCGGCGAGAGACGCGCGAGCCGGTCGCGATCAAACGCGTAGAAAAAGTGGCTCACGTGCCAGCCGGTCGACGGTTCAATGGCGGCGGTGATGGAAGCGTGGCTCTCAGCGGCAGGTGGGCCGCCAGGACGACCAGGAGCGGAGGCAGTAGGCGCGGCAGGCGGATAGGACACGGCGTGACTCTCGGCTGGACGGTGGCGTGGAGCAGGTTGCGACGCCTGGAGTGTACGCCAGGTGAGGCCCGGGGCGAGGGTGCCGGTGTCCCGCTCGGCTCATTTCACGGTACACTACCTTCATGCGGAACAAGCCATCCGTGGCCTTTTTCCGCCGAGGCCGACCGATGGCGAAGCCAAGGTTCGCCATGGTCGGCAACCGCCGCTTCCTGCGACGGCATACGCCGTCCACGGTCTGCAAGGGGTGGTCGAACGAGGTCCAAACTTTTTTGGTGTGAGGGGTTCCGATGGGACAAGCAATTGTCGATCCGGCTGAACTGCGACGGTTCGCGGGCAGCCTGCGGACGTTCAGTGAGGAAGTCATGGCCCACATGCAGATGGTGCAACGCCAGTTGGCCGTCTTGGGAAGCACCTGGCGGGACCAAGAGCAGGCGAAATTTGCCGAGGAGTTCGAGGCTCAACTCTCGACGTTCAAGCGGTTCGCCGAGTCGACCAGCGAGTATGTGCCCTACCTGATCCGCAAGGCCGAGCGGGTCGAGGAATACCTCCAGCAGCGGTAACCGAGCGGGGGGGGCGGACGAGCACCGAGCACGCAGGAGGAAGTTCCATGAACGATCAGGCAGATGTCAAGTCGATCGATACGCTGGCGTTCGTGCGATCGGCGTTCGCCTCGTTCGCGCACGAGGCGAATCAGGCTCTCGGTGAGATCGAGATTCAGGGCCAGCGGGGGGTCGAATACATCTGCATGGATCGAGCGGCGTATTGGAAGGGAGAGATTCGTCGGGCCAACGATCTCGTCAACAAGGCGATCAAGGATCTCGAACACTGCCGAACCTTCAAGAAAGTCGGCGACAATACGCCGTCCTGTATCGAAGAGAAGAAGGCGCTCGAAAAGGCACGAAAGCGACTCGCGTTCGCCGAGGAGAAGGCCGAGTTGGTCCGGAAGTGGACCCCCGTCGTGCAGCAACAGTTTCGTGAAACGGGCGTGCGGGTCGTGCGGTTTCGAGACGTCATCGACGTCGATTGTCCGCGGGCGATGGCCCAGCTCGAGCGGATGCTCCGTGCCCTCGACCAGTATCAAAACACGTCGTCGCCGACGGCGGGCCAAGAGGCCGAGACTGCTGGCGGCACGGCGAGCGTGAAGCGGCAGCTCGAGGATCAACACACGACGGCTCCTGCTCCCGTTGAAGCAGCTTCGAATCCGACGGAGGCAGCATGAGAGCCGGCGATCTTTCCAGTGGGGCTTCCAAGCTTGCCAATGCCCTCAAGCAGCTCAATCTGAAGTGGGATGCGGCGACCGACACGTGGAACGACGGGCGTGCCAAGGCCTTCCATAAAGAGAACGTGGAACCGCTGTTGCCGGCGGTGAAAGACATGCTCGACGCCCTGGGCCGGCTGGCCGAGGTCTTTGACCGGGCCGAGCGGGACGTTTCCGATTCGAGTGGCTACTGACCCCCCGCGGCCGTCCCCTTACCAGCACGTGGAGACCTTGTTTTGAGCACTGATGCCTCCGAGCAGACCATCGACGAGGCCGTCGTGAGCGGGCCTCACCCGTCGTACACCCCAGACGTGCTCCGGGAGCAGATCGCCATTCTCCGGCGCGAGTCAGCCATTCGGGCCAAGGCCGAGAACGAGATCACGGCGGAGTTCGAAGAGGAGACTGCCCGCATTCTCAAAGAGTCTGAGAAGGCACTCACCGCGACCCGCGCGAAGTACGACAACGAGCTGCAGGTCACGCGGCGGGAATACCAAAAACTGCTCGAGAAGGCCGATGCGTTCTTGGCGACAGAACGGAAGAAGCTGAACGACGGGCGCGATGCCCGCGCCAAGGCCCTCAACGCAGCATGTGCGAAGGTGCTCAGCGAGCTTCAGGACGACGAGGGCTTCGACAAGCTGCGGGAGAACGAAAGCCGCAAGACCCGCGGCCAGCAGCCGAAGGCGGCTGCTGCCAAGTCTGAGAAGGAGCTCGCCCGGAGTCTTTCCCAGCTTGATGATGCGGTCGCTCAGTCCGTGAAGCTTCTGAGCACGTATGGGGTGAAGGAGGTGCCCGAAGCGGTTGACGAGCCCGCCGAGTCGGCGCCCGAGGACCTGGGAGACAACCCGCTGGCTGCAGTCGCCCAGGCAGCCACAGCGGCAGCCGAGCAGGTTGCGGCCCTCGCGGATCTCCCCTCGGTCAAGAAAGCTTTTTCAGGCGGTCTGCAGGGGGCCGTCGTCGCAGGGCCGATCGTCGGTGGCCTCGCTGCTGCCGCGGCACTCTTCTTTCTCATGCCTGGAGATATCGTGCTGAAAGCGGGAATCGCCGGGGGCGCGGCGGTCGTCATCCTTGGCGGCGGCATCGGCACGGGCCTTTGGTATGTCGGGGGCCGTCGGCGGGCTGCCCGCCAGGAACTCCAAACGCTTCACCAGGGGCTTCTCCAGGCAGTTGCCGCCGGGAAGCTTCATGCCGCGCCGTGCCGCACCTGGATCCGAAGTCGCATGGAAGACCAATCCAAACGACTCGAGGAACAGTTCAAAGCGGAAAGTGAAAAGCGGGCTGCGGAGTACGAAGCCAAGCGGACGGCCGCGACCGAGAAGCGCGACGCGGCCCTCGCGGAGCTCGAGGG
>CAZCHF010000078.1:0-9193 GCA_964498325.1 uncultured Candidatus Kuenenia sp. | reverse complement strand
CGAATCGACCGCGGTGCCGGTGGCTTGCGGGCTCGTCAGTCTCGTGGATCGCGGCGAAGCCAGGTGGCTGGTAGGGCTTGCCGTGGGATGCCTGGGCCGTCGATTTCGAGGGTGGGTGTTCCGGTCCACACTTGGAGTGGGTTCCAGCTCATCCAATAGTCGTTGTGAAACTGTTTCCACCGAAAATCGACGTAGCTGACTTCAAACCGGTGCAGTCCCTTCACCAGGGCAACACTCCAGATGTTTTCCGCGTGAAGGTCTGGATTCGGGAACCATTCCTGTCCATCGATCCAGACGCGAAGATCGTAGCCCGCGTCTTGCGTCGTCTCGTAGAGCGGGCTCGGCGCGAAGAAGCGATACACGCCCGTGGTCGGCACATCGATGAACCCGTCGTACTTCACCGCATAGGCACGGTCGGTCTTTCGTATCCGCGAGAGATCGTCCGGGGCGAGGAGGCGTGAGGCCCGGCCGGATTCCTTCACTGGCAAAACCGATTCCGAACCGCTGTACGCCATGAGGACGGGCCACGACTCCTCGAAGGAGCGGTAGTGCAACCCAGGCTCGGTGGTCCGGGCGTCGACCGCCGGTAGCGGCACGGCCTCGCGAAAGATCGCCGAGACGGTCTTGCTGCCGTCGACGCCGCTGATGTTCCATGGCGTTGTCGCAAGGTCCTTCCGAAAGGCTCGTACCTTCACGATTGCATCGGAAGCCAACTCGAACGGTTTCTCGTATCGAGACGATTCGAGCGTGGGATCGCTGCCGTCGAGCGTGTAGCGAAACTCGATGTCGTCGCGGGCTTGTGTCGGGATGCCGAACGACACCTTCACGGCGTCGATGAAGACGGTTTGTTGCGGCTCGATGACGACCGTGTCGATCGGTGCGCGGATCAGCTCGGTCGTGAACATGCCGTCGGCAGCAAGGCGAAACGCAAAGGCGTCGGCATCGGCCTGGTAGGTCTTGTCGCGGATGGTCACCGCGCGAGCGTCCATCACGACGCCTTCGACGACGCCTTCCTTTCGCGTGACGAGGAGGGATCTCGCCTGAGCACGGGCAGGCCCTGCGTGAAGATCCGCGACCGAGTCGGCTGCGATCTGAAACCAGACTTCGCGGTTGCTCGTCGTGCGAAATGAGCAGCCGGCGATATCGCCCGTGCCGCTTCTATCTTGGAAATCGGCAATCTCGGTCGATGCGATGGCGCCAGGATCATCGATCGCAGGTCGCGCTTGCACGACCGCGGCAAGTGCCTGATTACCTTCACCGGCCCACCGCACCGACACTGGGAAAAGTTGCTGGATCGAAACCGGGTTTCCCGCCCTGTCGGTCTGAAGCGGCTTTTCAAGAAGCGACTTCGCCGGCACGGAAGCGACCGGCGCAAAACGGTTCTCACCCAAAAGCTTTCCGCCCCACTCGAAATCATGGCCAGCGAGGAAGAGCGACACGTTGGGCAAGCCAGGGCTCATGCTTCGGGCACGCTTTGCGGCCGGATCGATGTCGATGAGCAGGGCGTCGTTGTCGGCCAGTTCGCGGAGTTGCTCGCGTTCCAAAGCGACCGGCCCTGGTAGACGAAGCGGCAAGACGAAGAATTTGGAAAACTCGTGAGCCGGCCCGGGATTCTCCACGCGGTCGCCCACGACAAACAGATTCTCGTCACGGATGTGGATGATCTGTCGCGTGGCTCGGATGCCGCGGATCGGTTCGTCGGGCACGCTCTGGAGCATGCCCAGAATCTCTCGGCCATATCCAAAACCGTAACGGCGAAACGGCGAGTCGTGGCCAGACTCCACCACGTCAAAGGTCGATCCCTCCAGAAATCGCGATGGCACGACGGTGCGTGGCGTCGGCATGCTGAAGTCGGTCTTGCCGCCGGTCGGTATGGCATCAACAAAGATGTTCGGCGGCTTCGAATCGATGATGATGGGCGTTGCCTCAAGGACGGCGCGCCCATCGTGGGCCACGCCGTACTGCGTTCGCATCGATCCGATGAGATGCCCTCGCTTGCCGTTGAAGTACCACGACTGGTTCTGGCTGCGCGCGGGAAAATTCTGGAACATGAGCGAGGTGCAGTCCTCGCCAAAACCGTCCCGCAGGTAAGCCAGCATCGCGTACGGCTGAATATCGCAAAGTGGCGGCGTTCGCCGCGCGGGTACACGGCCAAGGGCGGCCTCGAATCGGCTGCGCACCTCCGGCTCGTCGAGCACGTCCGAGATCAGCCCCCGGTCGATGATTTTGCCGCGAATGGTTTTGCGGGCCGGAGATTCTTCGGGCAACCACGAAGCCCAATAATTGCCATCGGGTGAGAAGTGGGTCATGAGGGTTCGCTGCATCGTCTTCGAGTGCTCCCGAAGGCTCTGTTGTTCCAGGTCGCCCATGACGGGTGCACCGTGAAGGGCGAGCAAGGGGGCACGTTTGAGCATGCCGTCGATGGCAACATGCCCCTCGTCCCACGACTCGAGATCCTCGCCATCGAGCGACAGGTGCTGGATCCAATTGATCCGGGCGAGCCTGAGAAGCTCCCGGTTGAAGTAACTCATGGCGCGAAACTCATGAAAGAGCTTCGTGTCATTGAGAGCGCCGTCGACTCCCATGATGCCCCAGTTGGCGATCTCCGCCCGTTTCGCGCGGATGATGTAGGGGTGGTACATCGTCGTGAGCGCGAGCATCATCCGTGCCACGGTGGGCGAAGGAAAATCCTGAGCGAGCTCCGGGCGTTCATCGAGGATCGTGCGCAAGAGCGTGCGATACCAACCGATGACCTGGAGCTCGGTGGCCGCCCGGACGTTCACCGGACAGTTCTCCGCATCGCGCATGCTGTTGGCCGCCCAGTCGTCCCAGTAGTCGGCATAGCGCTGCAAGTGATCACGGTTACCGGTAAAGCAATACGACAGGAGCAGGTCGGGAAACACCGCGCTTGGGCCAGCCTGACCAGGATGGCGGTTCAGGGCGCGAAAGAACTGGATTTTGAAATCGAGGAGCCGGCCGGCTTCGGTTTTCCAGAACGGTTTGGCGTCGGGCCCACGTTCATAGGTCACGCCCTCCGAAGGTGCGAGAGTGGCGGGAGCCCAGTTCACTTGCCCCGGTGGTCCCACGTGACCCCGGAGCACGACACCGGCATGGAAGTACACCGCAGTGCCGGCGACGTTCGCATCGATCCATGCCGGTTGCGGGGCCTGCAGATACATCCGCTTGCCATTGGCCTGAAAAAAATTATCGGTGAACGCGATGCCGCTGGCGCCGTAGTCGCCGGGTGATTTCAGTTTGCGGAAGAAGTAGTCGCGGTAGGCGTCGAGCGCGTCGGCGTATCGGCCGTCTTCAAAGGCCATATAGAAGGCTTCGAGGCCAGGTACGTCGGGTCGGAGTGCCGCATGGAGCGTGCGGCTCAGAGCTGCGAGGCCCTCAGGACTGTTGCGGGCTGCGAACAGTCGTGACCGCTCTTCGGCATCGCTCGGCGGTGGCACCGTGAAATCGATGACGCGCGCCTTGGAATAGTCGGCAGGCTCGAAGGCATCGAGGCCACCGGTCGGAAAAAGCGGCGGCGGGCCGGGAAGCGTGGTCCAGAAGATTGGGCCGGAAGGCCCGGCTGCGAGCACCGCTTTCAGAACCTCATCGGGCCGAAGTGGTGCGCCGTTCACAGGCGCGACAGGCACGAGAACGACCGTGCCTATATCAGGAAGCTGCCGCGGGTCGTCGGCTCCCCAGATCATGACCAGGGCCTCGGTCTCTCCGGCGGGCAGACCTGTCTCTCCCCAGAAAAACGGCTCGGAGTCGTTTCGCTTTCGGGGAACGGTCTTCACGATCCGAGATTCTTTTCCATCATGAAAGAAGCTGAGCCGTAGTTCGGTCCGCTCGGATCGCTGCGTGCCGAGATCAGCGACCACCGCAAACTTGCCCGCCATTCGCACGCGAAACTTCCAGCCTGGAAACTGAAATCCTTCCCCGGTATTCACGATCCGGCGACTTTCGATCCGCAGCCTAGGATCGGAACCATTCATGACATGGCGCCCCACCTTCTCGCTCATCACGAAGGCCGCGGCCTCGGGATTCAAGACAATGACGCCGTCGGCACGCTGTTCGATGACGGGCTGATCCTTGGCCACCGCGGCAGTGGCAAGGCAAAGCGTCGTGAGGAGCGTTGCTTTGAGCGTGGAGTTCATGCGTAACCAACCGACAGAATAAGGCGGAGCCAAGACCAGATCCGATCATAGCCCGAAGCGATGCGCGACGCCCGGGCTTTTTGCGAAGGCCGTGTGCCATTTTGCGCAGCAGAGATCACTGAGACGATCACGATCACAAGTGGCTTGTTCGTGGTGGTATCGTGGGCCCGCCATGTCGCCGTTGTCTGTGCGTGGTGCCTTGGAGTGTCGTACATGATGAAGCGGACGAGAGGGGCCTGTCGCCGTTGGCGGACGTTCGGAGTGGTTGTAGGCCTGCTACCTCTTGCGATCGACGCTCGAGGAGCGGAGGAGCCGCACATCTTCTGGGCGTCGGATCCGGTCCTGCCGAACGAGACGGTACTGCTTCAAGGAAGCGGGCTCGGAAACGCGACGGTCGAGGTTTCGCGGCTCGCCGACGCAACGAAGCAGGCAACGGAATCATGGATGCCCGTCACCGTGCTGCAACCGTGCAACGAATCGCTCAAGTTCGTGATGCCAGTCGACTGGAAGCCCGGCGTCTTCGCGGTGCGCGTGCGCGCTGGCGGCACGACGGCAAAGCCAGTGCTTCTCAATGCTCCGGATGTTTGGTGGATGCAGGGCGACGAGGGCAAAGCGGCCACGCCCGGAGGCTGGCTGCGCGTCATGGGCAAATCATTGGACTTCGGCAGCCCGGTCAGTGCGAGGCTCACGTCAGCCGACAACCGCGTCATCGAACTCGGCGCCGACACGAAAACATCTGATGCCTACAGCCTCCGCTTCGATATTCCCGCCGACATGAAGCCGAGCACGTACACCGTGAGCGTGAGCAATGGTCTGGGGGGTGACGAAGGGTGGCAGCGTGCTGGGCAACTCGCGATCATCCCGCCTCCTGCGTGGCCCGCCAAGCAGTTCAGCGTGCTCGAGTCGGCAGGAGCGAAGGCCCGCCAGGAGATGCGGGAAACGCTCAATCGCTACAAAAGCCCGATCGATCATACAAAGGGCATCATCGCGGCCCTGGCAAAAGCGAAGGAGAACGGTGGCGGCGTAGTCTTCTTTCCGGCCGGCAAGTATCGCATCTCACAGACCCTCGAGATTCCGCCGCGGACAGTTTTGAAAGGAGAGGGGCAGGGGCACCTTGCGGCACTCACCGAACGAGTGCGTCGCCGACTCATCCGGTGGTACAAGCGACGCGGCTTCCTCGACGCCGAGGCTGCCGCCGACTTGCTCGCATGGAATCCCAGCGGGTTCTCCATCGACGCGAGTGTCCGAATCAGTCTCGACGACCGAGACGTGCCGAGCTTTTGCAAGAGTCTCGAACACCTCGTGCGGTACTGCGCTCGGCCCGCCTTCGCGATGGAACGCCTTGCGGTGATCGACGGCCGAGACGGCAAGGCGACCCAAGTCCGCTACACGCTCGCCCGTCACAAGCGCGGTCAGTGGATCGGGCCGGGCCGAAAGGAGAAGTCGACGGCGCCCGACGCCCAGGGCGTCGTGAATCTCTCGCCAAACGACTTTCTCGATCGGCTTGCGGATCTGGTGCCGCCACCGCGAAAACACCGGCATCGGTACCACGGCGTCTTCGCACCCAATCACCCGCTCCGAGCGGCCGTGACCGCGAGGGCTATCGGCAACGTCGCCTTGCTCACTGGCGGCCATGGTGATGGCCGCGGCGAGGCTACCTCGTCTCCTGCCGACGCGGACACCAAGTCGCGTTCCCACGACACCTCCCGCATCGCCTGGGCGAAGCTCTTGGCCAGGATTGCCGAGGCGTTTCCACTGGTGTGTCCAGCGTGTGGCGGCGACATCCGACTCATCGCCTTCATCGTCGATCCGGGACCGATTCGGAAAATCCTCACACATGTCGGTGAGCTCGTGGAACCGCCGCCGGTGTCACCAGCCAGGGGACCGCCAACGGAGTGGACCGAGCTCGTCCAGGCTCATGACGATCGTGACGTCATGCAGGCCGAAGACGACGAGTTCCCAGTGATCGACATCCACTCGCGGTGAGTCACTCAGAAGCCACCAATGAAGGCGACGCGGGAGAAGGCCTGCGCTCACGACGAAAAACAGGCTCCGAATCGCGGATTCTCGGTCGTGCCGCGTCATTCCGAAGACGGATTTCACACGCCCAACCCACATCCGCTACCCTCCCAGGCCATGCGACACCAGGCAACCTGTTGCGAATGTGCCGTTGACCGTCCTATCCTTGGGCATTGATCACGGGGGCGCCCGTGGTGCTGTCCGCGATGAGCGTCTGGTGGGGGTTCGCGAGATTGTCGCGCTGCATGAAGACGGAGTCGAACGTCGTATACGCCTCCCATTCCTCGTAACACCCGGGCAGCCACCAGGGCACATCGGTACGGCCGGCCTCGGCATCCGACACCGTGACCAACAGCAAGAAGCAGAGCGAGAGCCAACGCATCGATAGAGTCCCCCCGATCCAAAGGCCAGGAAAAACCGGCCTGTCGAGACGTTTCGGCAACCGCGGAAAAATCATTGAATCTTTCGCGACCGGGCCACATGACCCTGCGAATTGCGTTGACTCTGCGGGCAAACCGTGCCGCTACGAAACACCTCATTTCCGCATATGATGGTGAGACGTTGGGAAAGTCCTCGACGGCCTTTTCCCCATGAGCACACCTGCAAGGAGCCGAGCCGTGAACTTTCTCGAACAGGATGATCCCGAGGTCTGGTCCGCCATCGCCGCCGAGCAGGTCCGGCAGCAGGAAGGCCTCGAGATGATCGCCAGTGAGAACTTCACGAGCCCTGCCGTCATGCAGGCGGTGGGAAGCGTGCTGACGAACAAGTACGCGGAAGGCTATCCGGGTCGGCGGTACTACGGCGGCTGCGAGTGCGTCGACAAGGTCGAGGACCTTGCCCGTGACCGACTGAAGAGCCTCTTTGGGGCCGAACACGTCAATGTCCAGCCGCACTCGGGCAGCCAAGCCAACGCCGCGGTCTATCTCACGGCCCTCAAGGCTGGCGACACCGTGCTCGCCTTCGACCTCGCCCACGGCGGGCACCTCACGCACGGCATGAAACTCAATGCGTCCGGCATCTTCTACAACTTCGTTCATTACGGTGTGCGACGAGACGACCAGCGCCTCGATTTCGATCAAGTCGCGAAGCTGGCCCGCGAGCACAAGCCCAAGCTGATCGTCGCGGGCGCCAGCGCCTACCCGCGGGAGATCCCCCACGGCACGTTTGCGGAGATCGCCCGCGAGGTCGGCGCCAAACTGATGGTCGACATGGCTCACTACGCGGGTCTGGTCGCGGCCGGCCTCCACGACAATCCGGTGCCGGTCGCCGATTTCGTGACGAGCACGACCCACAAGACGCTGCGAGGTCCGCGCGGCGGCATCGCGATGTGCCGCGAGGCTCACGCGAAGGATCTCGACCGATCCGTGTTTCCAGGGTTGCAGGGCGGGCCGCTCATGCATGTCATCGCAGGCAAAGCGGTGGCGTTCGCCGAGGCGCTTCGCCCCGACTTCAAGGTGTATGGCCAGCGCGTCATCGAGAACGCCAAGACGCTCGCCGCGGCGCTCGCGTCGGGCGGCGTGAAGCTCGTGAGCGGAGGCACTGACAATCACCTCATGCTGGTGGATGTGACGCCGCTCGGCATCGGTGGCAAGATCGCCGAAGAGACGCTCGATCGCTGCGGGATCACCTGCAACAAGAACATGATCCCGTACGATGAACGTAAGCCGATGGACCCGTCGGGCATCCGCCTCGGCACGCCCGCCCTCACGACCCGTGGCATGGGCACCGACGAGATGACGCGGATCGCCACCTGGATCCTTCGGGCCCTCGAGCGCCATGATGACCAGGCCGCGCTCGAATTGATTCGCGGCGAGGTCGCCGATCTGGCCGAGCAGTTCCCGGTGCCGGCAGCCCGTCTCGAGCAGGCGGTGGCGGGCTGAGAATCGGCGGCACGCGGGCATTTCCCCTAGGCTTGACCGCCTGCTACGAACGAACTTGTCGCGATCGTGCCCCCAGACTCGGCCCCAAGGTATCCTGAGACAGCGTAGAAACGGCACGTGATGCCGTTTTGCGAAAGGCGGCGGGCATGGCGGGCAAGAAGAAGCGTAGGCGACGTGTATTGGTTCTCTCGGCCTGGTGGTGGCCTGGCATGTCAGCCGGGCTGACCCGGTATGCCCACGAGGCCGACTGGCATTTGCATGTGACCATGCCGATCACGGGGCATTCGCCGCGCGGCGTGGTGTGCGACGGCGTGCTCGCCTTTCACACGACTGTGCCGAGCTTGGCGTCGCTTGCCCGCAAGAACGCCGCCGTGCATCCAGCCGTGCTCGTCAGTGGCATGAAGCCGATTCTCGACGCACCGATCGTGCAAGAAGACAACGTGGCGATCGGCAGGATGGCTGCCGAACACTTTCTCGAGCGGGGCTTTCGGGAATTTGTGTGGCTTTCGAACGATCATCATAGGGTCAGCAACGACCGGCGAAACGGATTTCTCGAGGTGCTGCAAACCGCCGGCATGCCTTGTCGATGCCTGGAATGGCCGGGCGATGACGTCCAGTGGCGGCACTACAGTCGATGGGTGGCCCGCCAACTCATCGACTTGCCTCGGCCGTTCGCCTTGTTCGCCAAAGACGACGCTGTGGCCATCGATGCCGTCGCGATCTGCAAAGACAGCGGCCTGCGGGTGCCCACGGACGTCGCTGTCTTGGGCGTGGGCAATGATCCGATGTTGTGCGACTTTTCCGACGTGCCGCTCTCGAGCGTCGAGATTGATTGGGACGAGATCGTCTACCAAGCCGCCGCCATGCTGGACCGCCTGATGTCAGGGAGCAAGCCACCCGAGAAGCCGCTCGTCTTTCCTCCGCGGCGTGTGGTGACGCGGACCAGTTCGGACATCGTCGCGGCGCAACAGCCCGATCTTGCCGCTGCCTGGCATTTCATCCGCGAGCACTTTCGCGAACCCATCACTCCGCACCAGGTCGCCCGGGCCGTGGGTGTCACTCGCCGCACGCTCGAGAATCATTTTCGTGAGCATCTCAACACGGCCCCCGCTGCCGAGATTCGCCGCCGTCGCCTCGAGCACG
>CAZCHF010000077.1:0-10132 GCA_964498325.1 uncultured Candidatus Kuenenia sp. | reverse complement strand
CGGCATGACACGGGCGACCCCGGGCCTACTAGGCGCGCCAGATACTGGCACGCGGCGCGGGCTATGCCCGCTGCGTGCCGCGGAGGCGGGCGTCCACGCTGAGGATCCCGGCGACGCTCTTGGCGTCGTGAATCCTGCCGTCGAGGCACATCTCCACGGCGTCGCGCCACGAGACGACCCTGGTCTGGATCAACTCGCCGGGCTCGAGGGCTTGCTCGCCGGGAGTCAGGTCGTGCGCGACAAAAAGATGCATGCGTTCGCGGAGAATTCCGGGCGACATCCAGAATTCCCCCGCAGGCTCGATGCGTTTTGCCCGGTAGCCAGTCTCTTCGGCAAGCTCGCGAGCGGCCGTGTCGATCGGGGGTTCGTCGCCGTGGTCGAGCGTGCCGGCAGGCAGTTCGAGAAGCGTTTCGCCGACCGCAACCCGCATGACCTCGACGAGGCACACGCTGTCGGGTGACACCATCGGCACGACCACCACGCTCCCGGGATGAAGAATCACCTCGCGTTCGCGGACACTGCCGTCGTGGCACGGCTGGGGTACCCGTGCCACGGCGAACCGACGGGCTTGAAACAGGATTTCTGGCGGATGGGCACTCATGGCAGTTCCAGATGGTCCGGGGGTACCGCAAGGATGCGGGCCGATTTCGTGTCGATCGAAAGTGCGGCGGCGCTCAGTGCCTTCGTGTGGACGATGCCGAGCCCGATGACCTTTCCGAGACGCGGGTCGAGGCAGCAACTGGTGAGCATGCCGACAACGTCGTCGGCATGGCGAATGGTCGCCGGGCACGCTGGCACTTGATCGGAGTCGATCCCGATGATCGCCAGTCGACGGTTCACATGCCCGAGAGCATCGAGACGGGCGACCGTTTCCTGGCCGAGGTAACACCCCTTCGTGAACGAGATCGCACGGGTGTCGCGCCCCAGTTCCTGCGGGAGCGATTTGGCATCGATGTCGATCGGGGCCGGGTAGCCGGCGGCGATGCGGGCGGCGTCGATCTCGTCGGCATGCACGCGCGGCACACCGGAAGTGGCAAGTGCTTGGGTGACCGCATCGATCGCGGCGTGGGGTCCACGGAGCAGAAATCCGTCGAGGCCCTGTCCGGTGACGCGTACGACCCGTACCTCTTGGCCGGCGACGCTGCAGAGTGCGTGGCTGAGATCGGCTGAGGGAAGCGTCGCCGCGTGTGGCATGAGCGACGCAAGCGTGCCGGCAGCTTCTGGCCCGGCGATGAGAATCGCGCCGATCGTGTCGCTCGCATCGACGAGATCCACCGCCTCCCGGATATGAAAGTGCTCGAGATGGTCCCGCAGTCGTTCGCCAAGCCCTTGCGCGGTCATGAGCTCGAGCCCTGTGGCAGTCCGCAGGATCGTGACCAGGGCCATGACGTGCCCTCGAGCATCCGTGACGAACGCCTCCGTGCCGCCACCCTCAGGCAGGGAACCGACCGAGGCAGTGACGAAGTTGTCGACGAACCGGACTGCATCTTTCCCCGTGGCAAGGACGGTTGCCTGGGGCAGCATCGCCCATTTGCCGGGATCGCCACGGAACCCTTTCCAAGACTCGTTTTCTGGGGCGCTTTGCATGGGGAATAAAGCTAGCGGAAGTGTCCGATGAAGACTTCATGAATTCTGAAGCCCCTGAGCGAACGGCCTTCCTGCGGCCCGCGTAAACCCCTGCACCGCGACACGGTGTCGCGGGAACTCAAATGGCCGGAACGTGACGGCTCAACCAAGCCTGGCCGCTTTGAGTAGGCTTCCATTGACGGGGCATCGGCCGGCTGGCCGAGGGAGAAGTGATCATGGCGACCGCGGAGTATGGCTGCGACTGTCACGACGCGTTCGATGACGAGCCGCTCGACCTAGCGGATCTCGACCGTACCGACGTCCTCGAAGCGATGGAGGATGCTGGTCCCTGTGGCCATGACGGGTCACGGCGAACTTTCCACCGGATCGCTGAAGTTCGCCGGCAGCAGGGGGTGACGCTCCGCAATGTCGCCCGGCGGCTCCGCATGTCGCTGCCGCTGGTACGGCGGCAGGAGCAAGCCGATTCCGACCTGCGTATCTCCGATCTCCTGCGCTGGCAGGAGGTGCTCGAGGTTCCGGTGGCCGAGCTTCTGGTGGAGGGGGAAGACGCCCTTTCGGGCCCCGTCTTGGAGCGGGCCCGCATGGTGAAGCTCATGAAGACGGTCGCGGCGATCCGCGAGCGTTCCCGTGATTCTGGCATCGCCCGCATGGTCGACATGCTTGTCGAGCAGATACTCGAGATCATGCCGGAGTTGTCGGACGTGACCCCATGGCATTCGGTGGGCCAACGTCGCACGAGCGACGACCTCGGCCGCACCGCCTGCCGTGTCGTCCCTGAAGAAGTCTTCCGTCGCTCGCCGCAATCTTGACGCCGAAACGGGCGACACCTCGCGGATAGCGTCGGCTATCGGGTTCTTGTGCTCGTTTTCACGTAGGTACAATCGTTCGCGGAGCTGTCGGAGGGGAATCCGCGGCTCACGATGCTTCGATACCTGTGGAGTGAAATCATGGGGACCTCCGCGCGGGCCTGGACCCGTTTGATGGCGAGCGTTTTTTGCGCGCTCGCGCTCGGCAGCGTAAGCCAAGGTCAGAGCTACATGACCATCCTCGATTCGAGCGAGGATCAAACGCCCCAAGGGGTTCGCGGAGCCGGGGGAGACAACGTGCTCTTGGCAGCCAGCTACACGCCAAGTGGTGGTGAACCCCAGGGCATGTGGTGGCTCGGCTCGCTGACCACGGGCAGTGGCACGGCCTACAAGGTCTCGCCGAACATCGGTGGGCAAACAGTCACGTCGTCTCTCTATTACGGCCCGAACACGTTTGAATTTGATCCTTCGCTCGGCGTGGGCAACATCCGAGTGGTCGGTAGCTACCAATACGAGGAAAGCACCCAGTTCAACAACGGGGTGCTCTACACCGGCCCGCTCGACGGCAGTGGCACGTGGCAGCAGATCAACGTGCCCGATGCCATCACCGGCGGAACCGTCGCCAACACGATTCCGCACAGTGTCATGGGATCGATCGTGGTGGGCAACTACGACCTCTCCCTTGGTGGAAACGCCACCGGCCTTGGCAATGCGTTTCTTTACAACATCGCCACCAACGCCTGGACGATCTTCGACACCCCATTCGGTGGAACCGACAAACTGACAAGCGCCTACGGCATCTGGCAAAACGGCATCGGGAGTACGTCGTACACAATCGCGGGTGGCAGTGCTGCCGATGCGGGCATCGACAAGGCATTTCTGATCGACTACGACTCGAACACCGGTGTGTTCTCCAATCTCACCTATTTTTACGACGGCTCGCCTGCTGGGCTGACGCACTTCGAGGGAATCACCGGTGCCGTGGACGGTTACAACCTGGTCGGGATCGACGGCGACGGTTACGGTTTTGCATCGGTCACGCGTCTCGGGAACGGCACATTTGGCCCCGCGAACTGGACTGGCCCGCTGTCGTATCCAGGCTCCACGATGACGACGGGCAACACCGTCGTGGGCAACCAGGCCATCGGTATCTACATGCTGGAATCCGACCCGGCGATCTATGCCTACGTGACGGCCGTGCCCGAGCCATCGATGACCGGGCTTGCCGCCATCGGTGTAGGCCTTGCCTCTGCCGCGTGGCGGCGCCGCCGGCGACCCCTCGCGGGGCATGGTGAGCAAGCTTGTTCGCCGGTGCCGTTAGGAATACGATCGGGAAAACGTTTTCGCTTCGAAGGAGGCTCGCTGTGTTCTCGTTGCTCGGTGTTCTTGCGATCACGGTCGTGTTGTTTCTGGTGGTGGCGATGACCGGTCGGGCGATCCTCGGTCAGTAGCAATTCTGGAGCCGCTCGTCACCCCGATGACGAGCGCAGCCACGAAGCCCCCCAAGACGCCCATGAGCGTCACCCAGGCCATGACCGCGAGCGAGAAATAATCTCGCAGCCAGACGAGTTCCGGAGGTTCCGGACTCTTCGGCACCTTGCGCTGCACGGGGCCTTCTCGGCCGGATTCCTTTCGCATCGCCTCACGAAAGGCATCCCACTCGGCTTGCACGCCAGGGGCCGACAGTTCCGCGAGCCTCTTCGCTCGCCACACCGAGAGGGCCGCGGGGGGCACCGCCACGACGGTGAGCCATGCGGCAAGGACCGCAATCACCACGCCTCGGGTTCGGCCAGCACGATGCATGGGGGTCTGCCGAGTTTTGCCGGATTCTCCATCTTCACGTCGCGGTTCGTCCATGTCGGGTCAGTCTGGCATCGAAAGTACCCCGTCGCTACTGTCCGCCGCGAATTCGCTGTCAGCCCGAACCTGCCGGAGCACCTCGTCGTGACCCGTTCCGCCGCTTTCCTCCGTCGCTCGCTGGTCGCCATCACGGCCCTCATGGGGGTCGCCCAGGCGAATCCCGTCGTGGCCCAAGGGTGGCTGCCGACGTCGTGGTTCTCGCCGTCGGAAGTTCCCGATCCGAATGAGATGCATCCGCTGGCCGAGCGGGACGGGCCGTGGCTCGTGCTCGCGACGACCTTCCAAGGCGAAACGGCTCGCGAGGATGCCCGCAAGCTCGCCCAGGAGCTGCGAGCCCGACACAAGATGCAGGCCTACACGCATGAGAAGGCGTTTGATTTCACCGGCGAGGAAAGGGGCATCGGATTCAATCCCGATGGATCGCCCAAGCGCATGAAATATGCCAACGCCAGCCAGGTGATCGAGGTGGCGGTGCTCGTCGGCGACTTCACCTCGTTTGAAGATCCACGAGGGCAGAAGGCCCTCCAGCAGATCAAACAGCTTCGTCCCGAATCGCTCGGCGGCAGCCACACGAAGTCGAAGCTGATCTCCGATTTCATGCAGGCCAATCGTCAGCATGCGGCCGCAGCCGCCGCCAAGCCACCGATGCACGCCGCGATGCTGATCCCGAATCCACTTCTGCCGGAAGGGTATTTCGCCCAGCAGCAGGTGGACGACTTCGTGCTCAAGATGAATGCCGACGTCAAGCATTCCTTGCTCGATTGCCCTGGGCGGTACACCGTCCGCGTGGCGACGTTCACCGGTTCGGGCACGTTCGATACGGGAGCAGCCTCTTCCACGCCCGCTCCATCCGGCGGCCTCGTCGACGTGAACCGCTTCATGTCGGCCCTCAAGGGCAAAGGTTGGAACGACCCCAAATTGCGCGGCGTGGAGCAAGAGAGCCGTCTCGTCGAAGCGGCGGCCGAAGCCCACCAACTCACCGAAGCCCTCCGCAAGGCTGGCTGGCAAGCGTGGGAGTTTCATGATCGGGAGTCGAGCATCGTCTGTGTCGGATGCTTTGATCAGGTGGCCGTGCCAGGCGCGGAGGGTCGGGCTGTGCCTCATCCAGAGATCGCTCGGATCGTGCAGGTCCTTGGTCCCGATCAGGAGGCGATGGCCCGTGGGCAGATCATGCCCCGCTCATTCGGCGGCATCATGCTCGACATGCAGCCCAAGCCGATCGATGTGCCACGGCGACCGACGGGCCGACGGTAGGATGACGGTCTCGCGCTGCCATCCGTTTGTGTTGAACACATGACCGTCACGCTCGTCCTCGGAACAACCAACGCTGGGAAGGTCCGCGAGCTCGTCGCGCTTCTCGAGCCTTTTGACGTCGGCTGCGAGTCGTTGGCCGGGCTCCCAGGGGCCGTCGAGGTCGACGAGACAGGAACCACGTTTGCCGAGAACGCGGCGCTCAAGGCCGTGGCGCAGGCCCAGGCTCTCAATCGCTGGGTGCTTGCGGAAGACAGCGGCCTCGTCGTGCCGGCGCTCGGCGGCGCACCGGGCATTCACTCGGCACGGTTCTCAGGGCCCGTGCCGCCCGGGAGCCGTGACTCGGTCGATGCTCGCAACAACATGCTGCTGCTCGAACGGCTTGCCGGAAAGAAGGGACGTGATCGTGCGGCCCACTACGCCTGCCATGCGGCGCTTTCCGACCCAACAGGAAAGATCGTCGCGGTGTCGAGCGGTACGTGTGGTGGCTTGATCGCCGAGGAGCCGGCAGGGGCGGGTGGATTCGGGTATGACCCGCTCTTCATCGTGCCCGAGTATCACCGGACGTTCGGTGAGCTATCCCACGAGGTGAAAGGCGTGATCAGCCACCGAGGCCGGGCGATGCGAGCGATCATCCCGGCAGTGGTACGGGCTCTCGCGAAGGAGGCTCATTGCGGGCGTCCTCGATGAGAGGATCGAGTCCGCCGAGCCGCCAATGCAGGCAGAGATCACGGATGGCGGTGATGTCTGTCGTCGGGTTGCGTACCAAAAACCCGACGATGTCGGCCCGAGACATCACGCCTCTCAATGGCTGATTTCTAGGTGCGGCAATTTGGCATTCAGATTTCGGATCGCTTCGTGACTGACCTTCGTGTGGGAAAGTTCGAGAAATTCGAGCTTCGTCAAAACTTCCAACACTTGAATGTCTGTCACGGGCGTCGCAGTCAGATGCAAGTGCTTCAAATTCTCGAGATGTGCCAACGGCGAAACATCGCCGACGAGCGTATTCCCCAGGTAGAGAGTTTCCAGCCTGGTCAAACCGGCCAAAGGCGCGACATCGGCTACTTGTGTGTGGTTCAGATCCAGAGACTCCAACAACTTCAGATCTGCCAGCGGTGAGATGTCGCTGACCGACTTCGCATTCGACAGGGTCAATTCTTCAAGGTGTACCAGGTCGCGCAGCGGCGCGAGATCGCGAACATGGGTGCCGAACAAACCTAGCCGGGCCAGAACTTTCAGTTTGCTCAGCGCGGAAACGTCAGCGACAGGCGAGTACGCCGCATTCAGATAGACCATCTGCTCGGCATTGCTGAGCGGCGAAAGATCAGAGACATTCGATCGATGCAACGTCACGGCGCGAAGCCGACGGAGGCCCTGCAGTGGAGACACGTTTGAGATCGGAGTCTCAATGACAGCAAAGCTCTCCAGGTTCGTCATTCCCGTCAGCAGAGTGAGATCGACATCGACCCCTGCTTCGAACGACACCTCCTTCACGCGTTGCAATTGCCAGGCGTCGATCGCGGCCGGCAACCAAGTCGGCCGCTCGGCCAGGTAGCTTAATTCCGCTCCTTGCTCGACGGCCGCGATGACGGACGACTGCCGCTGGCTTTCCCGGAGCAAGGGCACCAGGACCATCACCAGCAAAGTCGCCAGCACGAGCAGCAGCGCCATCTTGATCCGTGCCTCGATCGTCAGCGTCCTGATGCCGGCGATCTCGGCTTGCAGCGACGCGGCATGGCTGCCACTTGGCCGCGGCTGATGGTTTGGGTCGGGGCGCGTCATGCGCTCGAGCATACCCTTGGCAGCGCTCGGGCGACTTTGGCTACGACCCGCCGCTACACCATACGGATCGTGCGACCAGTGCCCGTCGCCTGGAATCCGAACGTCGTTTCAGCAGCTGGCGCGAGGGCCCCGTTCCATGCCGCGCTCTCGACGGTGTAGACGTTACCGACGCGGCTCACGATCACGGCGTTCCAGATGTTCACGATCGTGGCATCAAGCTCGAACGAAAACCTCCAGGTGCCGGTCGCCGTCTGCGTGACGTTCTTCACCTTCACGTCCATGACGAAGCCGCTGCCCCAGTCGTCACGCTTGGTGAACGTTGCCGACACGGGGCTCGAGGTGGGCGGCGGCGGCGGGGGCGGTGGAACCGGATCGTTGTCGAGGATCGTGCCGGTGCCCGTACCCGTCGCGATCGTCGCGCCGACGGCATTCCCGAGAACCACACGGAAGGCTTCCGTAGCCTCGGCGGTCGTGTCGCCCAGAATCGCCACGGTGAACGTGCGACTCGTCTGCCCCGGTGCGAAGGAGAGCGTGCCGGAGGCGGCGGTGTAGTCGCTGCCGGCCAGGGCCGTGTTGTTGGCCGTCGAGTAGCCGACCGTGACGGTGTTTGTCGACGCAGCCGAGAGCGTGACCGTGAACGTCATTGCCTTGCTTCCGCTGTCCCCCTCGGTCACCGTGGCATTGCCGATCGAGACCGTCGGGAGGGGAGCGGGAGGAGGTGGTGGGGGCGGCGGCGGAGGTGGAGGTGAACCCGAGTCGTCGTCGAGGATCGTGGCCGTGGCGGCGGTCCGCGCCAGCGTCGCCCCCGTCGGATCCGTCAGTCGCATGGCGAACGTTTCGGTCGACTCGGCAACGAGATCGCGAACCACCGGCACGCTGATCGTGCGCGAGGTTTCACCGGCGGCGAACGTGAGGGTGCCGCTCGCGGCGGTGTAGTCGCTGCCAGCCAGGGCCGTCCCGTTGGCCGTCGCATAGCGCACGGTGACCGGCTGCGATGACGCGGCGGAGAGCGACACGGTGAACGTGGCCGTCGCCGTAGCACCCCCGCTGCCGAACGAAAACTGCACCGGCTGGAGCGCCGAGATCTTGTTTTGGTGAACCGTGTTCCAGTCGTCGGTCAAGATGCCGCCGGTGTCGCCACTATTCGGGTTCCACGACCAATACGTCCAGCTTACGCCTTGCTGCCCTGCCGCAAGATCGTTCGTGCCGTTGCCGTCGAGATCACCGGCGAGATACGACGTCATCTTGGCGAACCACTGCTGGTCGCTCGTGGTCGCAAGCTTGCTGCCAAACTCCCCGAGCAACACCGGCGCGATCCCCTGACGGAAGAGATAACCCCAGTTCCTGTCCCAAACCTGTGGGAGATTGTTGGGATACGCCGGATCGTTGAACCACGACTGCGCATAGACACTCGCCGGATAGTCATGCGTCGAGTAAACGAGCCGACCGGGCGTATTCAGCCGCACCGGATGCGCGCCTGCATTCGATAGATTGCCCCCCCACCAATAGTTGCCGCTCGACGCCGCCTCGACGCCCTCGACCACGATCAGCCAATTCGGGTTCACGGCCAGAATCGCATTGCCCGCCCGCTCGGCCGCCAACCGCCAATCGTTGGCCCCACCGGTGCCCCATGTGGCGGGGCCGTGCGGCTCGTTGTGCAGATCGGCCCCGATCACCGTGGGATTGCCCGCGTAGCGCGAGGCGAGCATCGTCCAGTCGGAGATCCAGCGGCTCTCGGGATACGCCGACGTGTACCAAAGCCCCGACTCTTGGGCGCTGTTGCCCGCCGTCGAACGATGATGATCGAGCAGGATCCGCAGGCCGATCTGCCCCGCGTAGTCGACGATCTTGTCCATGATCTGGAGCCCGCTGAGCCCCTGCAGGTCGGCGTTCTTCGAGAAGTCGATGCCGTTGGGCTTGCTTGCCGCATCAAAGAGCTGGTTCGAATAGGGCAACCGAATCGTGTTGAACCCGGTGCTCTTCATCTGGTCCATCATCGACTTGTAGCCACGGGCCCAGAGGCCGTGCGGTGCGAATGTCGTCGTCTCGAAGCCGAACCAGTTCACGCCGGCGACTCGTACGGTCTGGTTGTTCGCGTCGAGAATTTGGTTGCCCGACGTCTTGAAGAATCCGGTCACGGCCTGCGACGAGGGGTTGCCCTCGGTGATGCTGACATCGCCGATCGTGATCGACGGGAGCACTGCCGGCGGCGGAGGCGTCGTGCCGGCGCCGTTGAGCGTGATGTTTGTCGGCGTGCCGCTGCCGCTTCCGGCGACAAACCCGAAGGTGATCGTCTGACCGGGCTTGAGCGCCCCGTTGTAGGCTGCATTGGTGATGGTGTAGCGGGTGCCGACGCGGCTGGCGATCTGGCCGTCCCAGATGTTGTTGATGGTGCGGCCGAAGTCGAACTCGACCTTCCAGTTCGAGAGCGTCACCGGCTGATCATTGGTGACAGCGATCTGGCCCTGAAGGCCGCTGCCCCAGTCGTTCACCGTGGAATAGACGGCCGCGAGGGCCAGTCGCTGTTCGAGCGACTCGACCCCGAGGCGGCGGGCTCTCTCCCGGACACGCTTCTTGCGGGTAAGGCGTGTCCAAAACGTCGACGAGTCGTCTGAGCGCGGCGCCATCGGGATGCCCTCGAAGTGGTGCGGTCCGCCTGCCCTCGCGTAACCGTAGGGCCTTCTACGGCTGCGTAAAGGATCGGGTCGATGCGGCCGCGCCGTATTCATGGAGAGTTCATGAATACGGCGCTCTGGGTGGCGTGCCGGCTCGGGGCGACCCGTGCCACGGTGCCGGACGCTTGCGGTGGCCATCGTGGCCACCGCGGCGCTCGGAGAAATCCTCGC
>CAZCHF010000076.1:0-10254 GCA_964498325.1 uncultured Candidatus Kuenenia sp. | reverse complement strand
AACGCCTTGCGGATGCCTGAGGAATCGAAGGCGGCCGCGCGACGAGCCACGAACCCCTGCCGTGGCCCAAACGAGGACTCGGTCACCTGGCTGCTCTCCGAGATGTTACTTGGCACCGTCAAAAAGCTCGGCGAGCCGCTCACCGAGCTTCTCGCCGCGCACGTCGGTCGTGATGACGTTGCCGTCACGGCCGATGAGGACGAGCTGCGGGATCCCGGAGATGCCGTAGAACTGCGCGACCGGATCCTGCCAGCCTTTGCCGGCAAACAGGATTGGCCACGGAAGCTTCTTGTCAGCCACAAACTTCTCCACCTCGCCCCGTTCCTCGTCGAGGCTGATGCCCACGACCTCAAAACCTTTTTCGTGGTACTTCTCGTACGCAGCGAGCATGTTGGGCATCTCGGCGATGCAGGGGCCGCACCAGGTCGCCCAGAAGTCGACGAGGATCACCTGGCCAGCGAGCTTCTTCTGATCGAACGGGGTGCCGTCGAGGAGCGTGCCCGTGATTTCCATCGGTTTGCCCGGTAGCTCCAAGAGCCGAAGCTTGCCCTCGAATCCCTGTGCCAGTTCACGGACCTTCTCGTTACCGCTCTTGGCGAAGAGCGGCCCGAACGTCTTGATGGCCAGCACGGCGACGTCGTTTTCGCCCGTTTGTTCGAGGGCGCTGGCGAGCTGCATGGCGAGGCCTGCCGTCTGCTGGTCGTCGGGGTCTGCGACCAGGAGTTCGGCCGTTTTTTCGACGAGCTCCTTCGAACCGCTGAAGTCACCGGTCGAGAACATTCCCTGGGCCTTCGCGACGATCAGCATCCGCTTGCCCTCGAGTGCAAGCGACTTCACGCGGCTGTCGGCGAGCTTTGCAGCGCAGGTGGCCAACGCCTCGGCCGCTCCCTCTTCGCCGAGCCGGCTGAGATTCGACAAGCTCGCAAGTTCGAGCCGGGCTGCCTTTTCAAACAGGGGATCATCTTCCTTGACCTGCGCGAGTACCTTGCCGGCCGCCTCGACCCCCAGCTTCGACACGCCTCGGAAGTAATTGATCATCTCCTCGCGCGACTTCGGCTGCTGCTTCGGCGGAAGGAGGCCTTCCACGAACGCGAGCAGTTCTTCCGGAGTGCCTTGAGGAAGCGTCGGCACGATGAGCCCTTCGTCGGCCTTGGGAGCCGCCGGTGGTTGGAACCCGGCGGCATCGTGGGATGCGGTCATCCAGGCGACCACCGCGAAGGTCACGATGAACGGGACGACGGATCGGACAGGGCGAAGCAACATGACGACCTCGGGGTGGGCAACAAACGGTGGAGGGCACGTGAACGGAAGCGGCAGCGTACCGCCGGGCTCCAGCGGTCGGCAACGCGGGCGAAAAACCCTAGCGGACAACCGCTCGGAACCGCACAAAACCGCTGCTGCCGGCGGGCAGGGGCTCGGTGAGCCGCCAGGTCAAGACGACGGAACCGTCGTCGCCGGTTTCAGGCGAGAATTCAGCCGGAAGGTTTGAGGCTGCGGAGTCGGGTACGAATTCCAGCCGCGTCGGGATCGCGTCGGCCAACACGATCCCCGTCAGCGGCCGGTCACCCGAGTTGAGCATGTAGATCGTGAAGTCGATCTCCTCACCCACGCGCGCCGTGTCGGTGCCGGCCTGCTTGCAGAGCGTGAGCTCGGCGCGACCGGGCGATTCGAATCGAAGGACGGCTGTGCCTCGGTCGGAGGCCATGACCTGGGCGGCAACATCGTTCATGAGCACGTTGGCCGACTTGATCGTCGTCCATGCGACAGGGACATCGAAGCCGATCGCCGCATGCGGTTGCTCTCGACGGCGAGCCAGATCGACCTGGTCGATGCCCGTGCGTTCGTTCGGTCCTTCGATGCCGTCGCCTTCGAGAGCCGTGTCTTCCTGGTCCACAGCGAGAGGTCCGAGCCGGTCGCGCAGAGCCACGCCAGGCAAGGCCTTGCGCGTTCCTTCGGGAGCGATGTTTTGCACGCTGCCCCACACAGGCTGCCGTTCAACTTCGAGATTCGCCGTTTGTTCGTTGACGACTCCGCCAGGTCCCACAGGCATGGCGTCTTCGAGTGGCCGCGACACTTCGCGGACGGCCCCGAAGCGTGGGGCGTAGACGCACGCGCAGTTCGAGGCGACGAGGCGCACCTCCTCCGAATCAGGCTGATCGTCGGCAGGACGAAAGCGGGCGACGGTGTCACCGGCCGTCAGGTTCCGGAGACCAGCGGCGCCGACGGCCTGCGCCGGGCTGCCGTGATCCCCGCCGTCGCAGACCAGATACGGTCCGACGATCGGGATGGCCGGCTCGCATCCGGGCATCGGCATCGGGCACGAGCCGTCTTGGCAATAGCCAACGCCCTGGTGGTGGGCCGGTCCGCCGTGATGTGGGCGATGGAAGCCGGCGGGCACGACAGCCGCATCCACTCGGGGCAGGGCAGGGGAGGGGGCCTCCAGGCCGGCCCGCACGACGCCACTTGTCCTCTGAAACTCACTGATGGCCGATGCAGGAATGACGGTGAGCGGCTCGATGGCTGGGCCTTGCTCGGCGACCGCGTGGATCGGAGAGGGGGGCGCGTGGGATGCGTCGTCCACGTCGACAAGCGCGCCGAGCGACGGTGCGGGTGTCGTGGTCGGCACGACGTCTTCGGGCAGCACGGTGACCGCCGTTGCGGAGGTCATCACCGGCGCCGTGATCGATCGGCACGACGCGAGGACGAGTGACGCGATCGCGACTGCGACGATGCGAATCCACCGGGCTTCCTTCACGGCACGCTCCCTGGGGCTGGAACGCGGTTGCCAATCACGATCTCGGCGATCGGATCACCCAGCGTCTGGGCCACTTCAAAGGCGTCGTCGCCCGGCTTCACATCGAACCATCCGGCCGGCACAAGATCAGGTTTCTCTGTCTCGCACGACACATACACCACGCGGCGGACAAGCGAGCCAGCGAGGGCCGAGCGAAGGTCGTCGCCGTCGATCGTGACCTCGACCGGGAACCGCCACTCCATGCCAGGAGGCGTGCCGAGCCGCGCGAGGATGCGCACCGACGGAAACAGTTCCTCCCCCTCGCGTCCCTCGATGCCGCCGATCCGAAGGCGGTAGGCCTGGCCTACCACAAGGGCCATCCGAATCGGTTCGGACTGAAGCGGCGACCATCCCTCAGCCGTCTCGATCGCGATCACGGAACCTTCCGGTCCTTTGATCGCGACCGGCTGCATGTGCCGGGGAAGAAAACCTTCCGGACGGGGACCGGGCTGAAGTCGCCCTGGGGAGCCAATCGCTCCCGGTGCCTTGTAGGCGGCGACTCCGTCTCCTGCAACGGCCGCGAGGGAAGGGCCCCACGACGGTGATGTCAGGAGAAGGGTGATCGCCAGCAGCCCCTGAGCAGACTGCAGCACGGTCCCTGTCCGGAAGAAGAGTGTCATGCCGGATACGGCGGGTGAGAGAGTGAGTCAGGCGACGCAACGATGCCCTACTACTGAAGCGGCTCGGGCGGGCACGGAAGCTCGATGATCTCGCCGGTGCCGAAGGAGTCTGGGTCCGGGCCGCCGTTGTCGACGAACCGGGTACGGGATTCCTTGGGCTGCTTCAGGTGGATGTGCGGCACATCCTGACGCTCCGCGAGGTAGGCATGTCGAGCCGGCTTCGGATAGCTGAGGCCAGGCGACTGCTGCACGTGGAGGCCGAGATTGCTCGTCGGCGGCGGAATGTGATGCTTCGTGTGGTTGGTGATCGTGTGTTTCTGAAGACCGGCCGGAATCCCGAGCGGAATATGGGCGGGCCCAGGCAGGCCGATCGGCGTGCCGACTCGAGGCATTCCATATTCAGGCGCCGTCATGCCGGCGATGAACGCAGGAGGCAACTGCGAAGGATTGCCCCCACACGGCATGCCGAGCGGGCCACACACGCCGGGCGCGCCTGGTCCACCTCCCATGCCGGCAGGGCCTGCAGCCATCGGTACACCCCCCGCTGCAGCCGCACCGGGGCCCTGGAGGTCCTTGTTACCGATGCGGATGATCGCGAGGATCGCACCGCGACGGTCAGCCTCGACAATCGGATCGACTCCTGGATCGAGGCGTGTGCTGACCAGTGTTTCGACGCCTGCGACCGCCAGCTCTTGATACTCGGCGTCAGGCAGATAGACGACCTTGGTCACGAAGTTGCCCGTCGTGACCTGATCAAGGTCTTCCTCCGTGAGCTGAAACGGCACGGCATTGTGCGCGAGATACGCCGCGGTGCGAGGGGTGACGGGAGCCACTTCGAGCGACGGATAGAGCTCGATGCCTTCACGGCCCGGGATGTTCGCAACCTTGAGCCGATAGATCGCACCCTGGGGGAAGTCATAGCGCCCTGGGGCGACGAGCGGCTCCGAGCCAAACCCGCCTTCTGGTGACACATCCCAGTGGATATGCATGCCATCAGGCCCGACGAATCCGATCTGGGACGTCGGTGCCATCGCGTACATGCCCATGCCTGGGCCGCCACCCGGCATCATGCCGCTGGCAGCCAGCGAGGCCTCGTACGATGCCGGCGCGATAATGCCGGGGCCGGGACCCTCGACGCCGGGGCCTGGATGCTGGAGCATCGCCGGCGGTGGCAAGACATTCGTGTGGGGCGTGGCGACCGGTCGGACCGAGGCAAGGCCCTTGAACGGCGAGTTCGCCGGCAGATGGCAGCCGGTCAGAGCGGTTGCAAGCGAAAGTCCGACCCATCCCTGAGTGCGTCGGCTGATCATGTCCACGAACCTCCAAGGCGGATTTCCGGCATGGGCCGGGCCCCTTCGATTCCGTACACTCCCGAGCGGCCGGGAGGTATGAACGAAGGCGGTGTTCTTCACCGTGTTCAGCATCGGCCTCCGAGCCCCCGTTCCTTTGGCAAAATCGGAAGAGTCAGCCAAACCGTGACGACCCGCACACGAAGAGCCTTGCCTACCTTCTCGGCATTGCCAACCGGTGGCCGGTTGCCTTGGGGGATGAGCCTGGGGCTCGCTGCGGGATTGGCCGCTCTCGGCCTCTCCGTCGTGATCGGGGCACATCCCAAAAGCGTCTATCGACGTGCGGCTTCGGCCCTCAAGGAAGGGGCTGTCGAAGGAGATGATGCCGCCCAAGCCGAGCGGATCGTCGCCAGCTGTCTCGCGACCGTTGCCGAAGCGGAATCGGTGTCGCTCCGGCTCCGTCAACGTGTCCGCATCGGCACCAAAGTGCTTGTCGGCACGGGCCGGTACGTCCAGTCAGGGCGTGGGGAAGAGCAGCGATTCCGTTTTGAAACATCGCTCACCTGTGAGACTGAGTCCTTTGAAACGACCGAAGTCAGCGATGGACTTTTCTACTGGAATTATCGCCGGATCAGCGATGCTCCACCGGCGCTCGAACGGGTTGACGTCCAGCGAGTCCGTTCGCGTCTCGAGGAGCTCAAGGTGCCAGATCCCCAGGAGACTGCCCCCTATCTCGGCGGCCTCCAGCGGATCCTCGGGTGGACACGGCAGTGGTTTTGGTTCAAGGAGGCGCTGCCAGGCGAGCTCGATGGGCGTCCTGTCTGGTTGGTGACAGGACGAACGCCGCAGCAGGCGCTTGGGCTGGTGATGCCGGAGTTGGCTGAGGCCTCCAAGCAGCCTGACGGTATCCGGCCGGAGATGTTGCCCGATGGCTGGCCCTGGGAGGTGCGGCTCGCGATCGGCCAATCTGATCTTTTGCCCTACCGCCTCGAATTCCTCGGGATCCCGGGTGCGAGGCCAGTTGCCAGTCAGGAAGTTGAACCGATTGCCGTCGTCGAAATGCTCGAGATCGAACTCAACGGCCCGGTCGATCCGGCGGCCTTCTTTTATCAGCCTGCGACCGACGGCCTCATCGACGTGACAACCAACCACTGCAAGACGCTCGGGAAACTTCGACCGTGACGCGGTGGCTCGGGGTGGCCCGTGTCATGTCACCGGACGCTTGCGACGGGCATCGTGCCCGTCGCTGCGCTCGGAGGAGCCTGCGCTCTCGCCCTCCGGGCTTCGCTGGTCTCCTACGCCGGCTCCATGACACGGGCCACCGCGAGCCGCTGTAAGCCTGGTCGCAGCTTCGATGGCGGCGATCATGCTGGCCCGGTCGGCTTGGCCGGTGCCCACGATGTTGAAGGCAGTGCCATGGGCCACGCTCGTGCGGATGATCGGGAGGCCGAGCGTGATGTTGACTGCCTCGTGCATGCCGAGGAGTTTGACCGGGATGTGGCCTTGATCATGGTAGAGGGCGACGACGCCGTCCCACTCGCCCCGAAAAGCGCGCTGAAAGAGCGTGTCGGCAGGGAACGGGCCTTCGGCGTCTATGCCCGCGTCTGACAGTATCTGCACCGCCGGCGCGACCAGCAGTGATTCTTCGTCTCCGAAGAGCCCTCCTTCGCCACCGTGAGGATTGAGTGCGGCGACTGCGATCCTTGGTCGGCGGCCGAGCAGCCGCGTGAGCCCGTCATGAAGGCGTTGGCCAGCGGTGGCGATGAGGTCGGTTGAAAGTCGAGCAAGGGCGGCCCGCATTGGCTCGTGGAGTGTGGCGTGAACGACGCCGAGAGCCGAGCGACTGCCTGCGGCGGGGAGCCAGAGCATCATCGACGCGGCGGCATCAGGCAGTCCGCATGCGCGGGCGAGAAGCTCAGTGTGGCCGGGCACGTCATAGCCTGCCGCATGGAGGGCTTCTTTATGGAGCGGGCCGGTCACGATCGCGTCGGCCTGTCCGGCGAGGACCGCAGCAGCGGCGTGCTCGACCGCGGTCGCTGCGGCGCGGCCGCCCGCAGCCGTGATCGTCTTGTCTTGGATGGCAGTCGGGTCGATGGCCAGACCATGGGGCTCCACCACGAGGAGCTCGCCAGGCCGCGAGGGTCTGGGGTCTGTCATGGAGACGGGGACGATCAGTGGGCAGCCGAACGTGCCACGGCGCCTGAGGACGTGATCCAAGACCGCACCATCCGTGACCACTCGGAGGTGGGCCAGGGCATGCAATGGCTCGTGACCCCAGGCGCGGGCGACGATCTCCGGGCCAATGCCGGCAGGGTCGCCGCAGGTGAGGAGAATGAGGGGCCGCTCGCGGCCGGATGTCGTGGATGGCATTCGACCTAGCATAAAGGTAGTTTCGCACGACAACTTCGATTCCAACGGACACAGTCACCAGCCATAACCAAGCCATGCAAACGATGTTTACGCGAGCCGCGATTTTTGCGGTCGCGCTGATGGTCTCTACCGCCGGCCTCGGCCTGTGGCTCCCGAGTCTTCACGACACCACCGATCCAGCCGTTCTCCGCTGGGGGACGGTCCACCGGTTGTCGGGAATGTTCGCGGCCCTCGTCGTGCTGCTGGTCAACAGTATGTCGGTGACCTATTTCATTGGCACTGGCCGCTGGTGCCGTGAAGTGGTCGAGGCCTACGGACTGTCGGGCGAGTTCATCGAACGGAGCCGGCAACTCAAACGCAAGGCATTTCCGTTTGCGGTGGTCGGCATGCTTGCCGTGGTGAGCATCGTCGGGCTCGGGGGAGCGGCCGATCCGGGCGGTGGCTTGGCAGGCCCCGGTGGAAGCCGCGATTGGGTCACGTGGCATCTCGTGGGAGGCATCGGCCTTGCGTGCCTGATCGCCTGGTGCTTTCAGGGCCAGGTGCCGATGATTCGTCGGCAACACGAGCTGATCGAGGAGGTCATGGGCGAGGTTCGCCGTGAACGGGCCGCACGTGGATTGGACACGTGAGGCTGACGGCGCCTTCGCCGTCAGTCGGGCATCAGATGGCTTTGGTGCCCGTGCGACGCGTGGTCATGGGTGGATCGCTCGAGAATCGCCATGCCCCAGGCGAGTGCGAGGCCCATCGCGAGGGCCGTTGTCAGAAGCACTCGGTCATGGGTGTGAAATTGCACCTCGGGCAGGAGATCGGCTGCCGCAATGCAAAGAAACGCGCCCCCCGCCAGCGCAAGCGCCACTCCCACCGCGGCCTCCCGCTCGCCTCCGAACAGGGAGAGGCTTGCCAGAAAGCTGAGTGCACCGACCGGTACCACGAGGGCATAACCGACGTTGACGACGGTTCGGAGACGTCGCGAGGCGCCGGTTGACATCAGAAGAGTGGTGATGATCGCCGCATCGAGCGGCTTGTGGAGCACGATGGCGAGGAACGTCGCGAAGCCGGTCGCCGCGTCGACGTTCATGGCGGCGGCGAGGGCCGCGCCGTCGGCCAGGCTGTGCAGCGAAAGTCCCGCGAACGCGCCGTACCAGGCGAGGCGACCGCGCCTGGTGGCCGGCGTGGCATGGTGGTGGTGATGGTGCCCGCCGTGGTCATGGTCGCATGCCGATTCGGCGGCTTGGTGGGCGTGGGCATGGAACGCCCGCTCGAGCAAAAACATGAGGAAGAACCCGATGAGGGCCCAGCCCATCGTGGCCTCGATGTCGCCGTCGAGGGACATCGCTGCATGCGGCAGCAGGTGAAGCAGCCCCACGCCAAGGAGCACGCCTCCCGTAAATGAGAGCAGTACCTGGGTCGCCCGGTGACCGAGAGTGAGTAGGGAAACCGACGCTCCGCCGAGCAATGCGGCCGTTGCGGTCAGCAGGAGGTAGCCAACAAGGACGGCGACCCCGTTGAGGTCGGCAACGCCAACGGCCAGGGGAACGGGCATCAGGAAACCGCCGGGAGGGAAAACCGGCATATTCTCTCCGGCCCGGCCAGGCGGCAAGACCCGAGCATCAACGCCGGTACTGCCATTGTTGCTGGGGGTATTGCTGATACGTCCGCGCCGCCTGTTCCATCTGTTGCTTGACGGCCGCCAGCTTTTCGGTCCAGGCGGCATCGCCGGCGGCCAGTGCGCCGAGCGCCAGCGCCAATACGTAGGTCAGGACGTTGGACCACGTCGTCGGGCCCGCAAATTTGAGCGCCGTGCCGAACGACTTTTTGAACTTCGGGCCGAACATGCCGAGCTTCACGCTCCAGATCTCGTCGAGGACGAGGTGCGTGAGAAACCCGAGCACGACAGCACTGCAGACGAAGTAGCGACGGAGCGGTTCCTCCGCGGAGAACGCAAGGAACGTGATCTGCCCGGCGATGGCGGCCGCGGGCAGGCTGTGAAACATGCCGCGATGAACGGAGTAGGTCTTGAGCAGCCAAAAGAGTCCGAACCGGATTGCCAGATAGATGGCGGCGCCGGTGAGGATGATCGCCTCGAGCGGCATGCCGGTCTGCTGAAGCCGGTGGAGCATCAGCATGGGGACGACGGCGGCAGCGAACGCGACGCTTTCCCGAAGGGGGATGCCAGGGCCGCTATCGAGGTCGGGCATCATGCCAGCCACGGCGCACAAGCCGGCGCCGAGAGCTGCGGTCGTGGGGTGCATGTCGCCAACCTGCCAGGCAGCCAGGCCGTAGCCTGCGCCGACGATCGACGAACCGGTAATGTGCACGCGGAATCCGGGCACGGTGCGGCGCTTCCCCTGCGCGGTGCCGCGCAGACCGGATTCCCTTCCGGCCCTGCCGACACCAAGATCCGCCGGTACGAGGGCCCAGGGTCCCCCGCCAGAGAATCACTCGTCTGATATCGACCGTCGACGGGTTTCGCGTCAGTTGCCCGGCGCGACGGTCCCCTGCACTGCCGGAACGGACGAGTCGATCAAGCTTGCGAGGGTGAGATCACGAGGCATGGGAAAGATGCGTTGCTTGGGTAATGTGCAATGGCCGCGCAGTGCTTGGTTTGTTGTGTTGCGGCGACTGCACGGATTGGACTTTTTGGGGGCCATGGGGGCTATGGGTGTTTTTTGTGGTTTGTTTTGTGCCTCCCTGTTGGGCTTCGTGCGCAGGCATTTCGGACCTAGACTCCCGCCTCTCATTTCCCCGAGGGGCATTTGTGATGGCGATCGAAGGTTATGACCTGGTCATGCTCGGGATCCTCGCTGCGGCCGCGGTACTCGGCTATTTCAAAGGAGTGATTTGGCAGCTCGCCTGGATCGCCGGCATCGCCGCGAGCGCCGTCGTCGCCGTTCGATTCGGGGGGCCGCTCGCTCCGTTCTTTGGCAGCCAGGCCCCGTGGAATCGGTTGATTGCGATGCTCGCGCTCTACGTGGGCACCTCGATCGCGGTATGGCTTGTGTTCGGGGCGATCGCCGGAATCATCAAGACGGTCCAGCTTTCTGCTTTCGATCACCAGATGGGGCTTCTCTTTGGCCTGGCGAAAGGCGCGCTCCTGTGCATCGTCGTGACCTTCTTCGCTGTCATGCTGGCCCCTGGGTATCGCGACCAGATCGTGGGGAGTCGCAGCGGCCGCATCGTG
>CAZCHF010000075.1:0-10434 GCA_964498325.1 uncultured Candidatus Kuenenia sp. | reverse complement strand
CTCGAGCCCCGTCTCCCACGCCGCGGCAGCTTCGGCGAGGCTCTCGGAAAGCGCCACGGCCCGGGTGCGATCGTCCGGAGACAGGTAGGCGTTGCGCGAGCTCATGGCGAGGCCGTCGGGCTCGCGAACGGTCGGGCAGACGACCACCTCGATCGGCAGGCCGAGATCACGGACCATGCGTTTGACGACGAGCGTCTGCTGCCAATCCTTGGCCCCGAAGTAGGCCCGGTGCGCCGGCACGGACAAAAACAGCCGGCAGACGACCGTGGCCACGCCGCTGAAATGCCCCGGCCGGATCGTGCCTTCAAAGCCCCGCGCCGGCCCGTCGACCACCACCCGCGTGGCCGCCCCGTCGGGATACATGGCCTGCTCGCTTGGCGCGAAAACCCAGCGCACGCGAAAGGGCGAGAGGCTCTCGAGATCGCGAGCGAGCGAGCGCGGATAGCGCGCAAAATCCTCGCCCGGCCCGAACTGGGTCGGGTTCACGAAGATCGAAACCGCGACGTCGTCACATTCGCGAGCCGCCTGTTCCACGAGCGCGAGATGACCCGCATGGAGCGCCCCCATCGTGGGCACGAAGCCGACGGTGCGGCCCGCCGCGCGGGCGGCCACCACCTCGTCGCGGATCGTGGCCGGATCCGTGATGCTCCTGACCGCCATCAGACCATCGCCTCGACGGCGGCCGTGGCCTCCTCGGTGGCCGCGGCGAGGTCATCAGCCGCAATCGTGATCACCGCCTTCGGCGCCCGTGGGCAACGATCCGCCGGGCAGCGAAGCCGCCGCTCGAGTCGCTTCTGAAGCTGGAAGAGTGATTCCGCTTGCTCGTCGATGGCACGCATGCTGTCGGTGGCAACAGCCGCTCCGCCTGGAAGCTCTCCAAACACGTCGCTGTGACGCCCCGCTTCGCGACGTCGAAATGCCAGGCGCTCCGCCAACCCACTCTTGCTCACCTCGAGCAGGATCGCCACGTGGGGTGGCATGGCTGTCTTGGCGATGCGATCAAACTCCTTGTGGAACCGTGGCAGAGAGGCCGGAGGCAAACTCGCCGAGGCCACGACGGGAATCGCGTCCAACCAGTAGTCGGTCACCGTGCCATGAGGATCGTCGTGCCAGTGCTCGACCGCGAGCGGCTTTTGCCACGCAGCGGCAGTGTCGAGCCAGCGCTGGCCGTCCGATTGCGTTTTGTCGCCGAGGGCTTCGACCCCGCCGAATGGCATCGGCATGCCCGCCCGCACGAGCCGCGCGAGCGTGGCATCGGCCACGGCATTGGCCACTTCCGTGGCACCACTTCCAGGCACCCCGACCACGGCGACGAGCGGATGCGGAACCGAAATGTTGTCGAGCAGATCGCGCACGGTGCACGCGCCGGGCGGATAGGGCAACTCGGCGGCGATCTCGGCCGACGGCTCCAGGACGAACCGTCGCGTCGCCATGCGCGGATGCGGCAGCGTCAGGTCGGGCGTGTCGAGGACGAGGTCTTCGTAGAGGAGCATGTCGAGATCGACCGTCCGCTCGCCCCAGCGTTCGTCGCGGCGGCGCTCCAGCGTGTGCTCGACGGCCATGAGGGCGCCGAGCAGGTCGTGCGGCTCGAGGTCCGTTTCCAGGAGACACGCCCCGTTCAAGTAGCAACCCTGCCCCGGCGGGCCGCCGACAGGCCGCGTTTCGACATACCGACTGACCGCCACCAACTCGACCCCGGGCATGAAGCGAATCAAGTCGAGGGCAAGGTCGAGCTGCTCACGACGCTTGCCGAGATTCGATCCGCAACCGATCAGGCATCGTGCCATGGAAAGCCCCCGCGGTATTCGTGACGACCGATTCTACCGCAGCATGGTCCCCGCAAGGCAAACGCCGATCTTTTCGTCAGCGAAACCCCGGAAGCTGGACACCACCAGCCGGTGCCATCCTTGGCAGGCTCGTGAAAGCGGGGGGGACATCCAGGCCACGACCAAGGTCGTCGACTGTCGATCCCTCAAAGTCGTCGCCCCCCAATTTCACGTGAGCCACATGGCCGCGAATCCTGCGCGGCCTTCGTCGTTGGTGAACGAACAGCGTGCTGTTGAAGCGAACATGTTCATGACGATGGGCCGCATTGTGTGAAGCGTCGCCATCTTGTCAAGCGCGCGTGATGCGACACCGACGGAAGCGAATCCTGAAGGCTCCTCGGCGATGGTGGCAACAAAAAAAATTTGCTAGCACCGCAAGCATCGATTGACGCTCCCGCATGACCACGTGTTGAATGGTGGAAATTCGCGCGGCTTCTTCGCACCCACAGCCCGCATCCATGGCCCGCATTCATGACCAGTGCCACGCCACCCGAGAACGAGTGGCCCGAAGACGACGCTGATTTCAGCGACGAGTTCGCATCGGTCGACGAGAAATCCCAGGAACCTGGTGCACCCGACACCTACTGGAGCCTCTCCCGCACGCCCCTGACGAGCCTTGTTTTCACGCTTCCGCTGGTGCTTGCGTACGAAGGAGGCGTGCTTCTGCTCGGCCGGGGTTCGCCCCGCAACGGAGCCGACGTGTGGCTCCGCACCCTGCTCGATCATGTCGGTTTTGGCCAGTATTTTCTGCTGCCGACCCTCACCATCGTCGGCCTGCTGGCGTGGCACCACGTGGCCCATGACCGTTGGCGGTGGAACGCGGGCGTGCTGGTCGCGATGGCCGGCGAATGCGTGTTTTGGGCCGCGATGCTCATGGGCATCGCACGTCTGCAGGATCGGTTGTGGCCGCTCCTGCTCGCGGACGGCGAAAGTTTCATTGCACGCATCATCGCCTATTGCGGTGCCGGGCTCTACGAAGAAGTGCTCTTTCGTCTCCTGCTCTTGCCGGCCGTGTATTGGCTCGTCTTGCAGCTCGGGGCGAGCACCGCGGTAGCGACGTGGCAGGCCATCATTGTCTCGAGCCTGCTTTTCAGCTTGGCGCATTACGTCGGCCCACTCGGCGACGCGTTCAATCCGTATTCGTTCACGTTTCGCTTCCTGGCCGGCCTGTTTTTTGCCGCACTTTTTTCGGTGCGCGGATTCGGAATCGCCGCGGGCTCCCACGCGGCATACGACATGCTCGTGGGGCTGGGCTGACGCGCGAACGCCCCAGTCACCCTTTGTTGCCGCGGTGGGGCCGCCCGTATACTGCCTGCCACAGGGCGAGCGAATCCCGACCGACGGTTTCGCTTGTGCCCTTCCTGTTCGCGTGGAGCTTGTCCGGCGTGCTATCCCTTCGACCCAAGGCGGGTGAGCTCGTCTTTCAGGTTTTCGCCCGTCCACTCCATCCGGAGTTGATCGTGGCGAAGGCCGCTCGGTCGATCGATCGCGGCAGCTATTCGGCGAGCATTGCGATCACCGAAGCTGGTCATGTCGTCACGTGGCGGCAAGGCACCACGACGCTTGCCGAAGTGGCCGCAGCGGCCGCCCAACCGTTGCCTCAAAAGCGTCGCCTCCTGGCCCACAAGATCGCCGGCGAGCGCAGCGATCGCGTTCAGTGCCGATGCGGTGCCACCTACCAAACCTGTTTTCAGCTCGAACGCGTGGCCGCGGAACTTTTCTGGTCGTTCCAGGAAGAGCTCGTCGTGTCCGGGAGTCGCCGCGGACTTCTCCATCGCTTCGAGGCCGGTGGCCGCATGGCGCTCGGCGCCGTCAGTTGGATCGACATCGAGACCCGCCCCCGCAGCCTGCTCGTTCAGGCGTTTCACACCTTCCCTGACGACCTCGCCGTCGTGAAGACACAATCGCTCTTCGAGATCCCGTCGCACTGACCGAGCCCCGCGCTCCTGACACACTGCCCCCTCTGGTTCATTGCCGCATGCCTGACACGAGCCCCTCTGCCGCCGAGCCCCGCCGGGCTCGCGTGCTCATCGCCGACGACAACGAGCCCAATCGCGAGCTGCTCGAGGCGTATCTCGTCGACATCAACTGCGACATCGCCACGGCGGTCGATGGGGCCGACACGCTCGACAAGGTGGCCTCCTTCGGCCCCGACGTCATCCTGCTCGACGTGATGATGCCGAAGCTCTCGGGTTTCGAGGTCTGCCAGCGGCTCAAGAGTGATCCGGCCACGAGCCCGATCATGATCCTGATGGTGACGGCCCTTGGCGAGCTCGGCGACATCGAGCGAGCGGTCGAAGCCGGCACCGACGATTTTCTGTCGAAGCCGGTCAACCGCGTGGAGCTCGTGAAGCGTGTCGAAAACATGCTCAAGCTCCGCCACGTGAGCGACGAGTTGGAGCGGCTGCGGCGCTACATCCGCACGATGGACGACGATCAACCGCCGCGGTAGTTGAAAGGACGTCCTGCGTGTGGCTCGGGGTCGCCCGTGTCATGTCGCGGGACGCTTGCGGTGGCCATCGTGGCCACCGCGGCGCTCGGAGAAATCCTCGCTTCGCCCTCCAGGCTTCGCTCGGCTTTCTACGCCCGCACCATGACACGGGCGACCCCGAGCCGGTCCACCGTAGCCCAGTCACTCCGTGACCGGGTGACCGCCACGCAACCCGCAACAAACCCAAGCAGCGCCAACAACCGCTCACGCCGGCCGCAATCCCACGTGCTCGAGTACGCGCACCGTGGCGGGAGACTTGTTGAGCACATAGAAGTGCATGCCGGGTACGCCACCGGCGATCAGCTCTTCGACCTGCTTGGCGGCGTAGTTCACGCCAGCCTCGAACTGGGCCGCTTCGTCGTCGCCGGCTGCCTCGAAGCCCTGGGTGAACGCCTCTGGGAGCCTTGCCTTGCAGAGCGTCGCGATGCGACGGATCTGGGCATAGTTCGTCACCGGCATGATGCCCGGCACGATCGGAGCCGTGATGCCGAGGGCCTCGCAGCGGTCACGAAAACGGAAGAAGTCGGCGTTGTCGTAGAAGAGTTGCGTCACGACGACGTCGCCGCCGGCATCGACCTTTCGCGCGAGGTTCTCGAGATCGCTCTCGGGGCTCAGGGCTTCTTGATGGGTCTCGGGGTAGCCGGCGACCAGGATGCCGAAGGCGGGAAACTCACTGCGGATGAGGGCCACGAGTTCGGAGGCGTAGCGCAGGCCTCCTTCCACCTTGGTGAACGTGGTCTCGCCCTTCGGCGGATCGCCGCGGAGGGCCACGATCGCGGAGACGCCGATCGCTTCTGCCTCACGGAGGTACTCGCGCAGCTCATCCACGGTGCTGCCGACGCAGGTGAGGTGGCTGGCGACCGGCACATCATGCCGCGACCGCAGGCCGCGAAGCACGTCGAGCGTCGTGGATCGCGTCGAACCACCGGCGCCGTAGGTGCAGGTGACGAGCGCCGGGTCGAAGGCGACCAGTTCACCGACGGTGCGCCACATCGCCGCTTCCGACTCTGGGCTCTTCGGCGGGAAGAGCTCGAAGGAAAGTCCGAATTGGCCGTTTGCGTATGCGTCTATGATCGCCAAGGAACTCGTGCCCGGAGGATGGAGGTTTTGCGGCCGTCACCATACGGCAGCCACTAAATTGGTCGCGAGCATTGTAGCCGCAAGGCCGTGGACGCGGGCCGCTGGCATGCCGGGGCAAGACGACGTACGCTCTCGTGTGCGACGACTGCCCCACGAGAAGCCGGAGTGGCGGAATGGCAGACGCGGCGGACTCAAAATCCGTTGCCCGCAAGGGCGTGTGGGTTCGACTCCCACCTCCGGCATTGTCGCCATTACGACGCGTGCGACTCGGGCACCACCCCGGCACCTTCGCGATCGAGCGATAAGCGCCTTCGCCTGAGGGACGCAAGCAGCGGCACGGCTCCGGCCAGCATCACGAGCGAGGCCGGCTCGGGGACGACCATGATCTGTGTTCCGGTGAGGAGCAAATTGTGCGTGCCGCCGAACGCCCCGATCGCAAACGGATCAGGCACCAAGACGTTGTTGAAGTAGACGCTGCTGAAGCTGCCGCTTATCGCATCGGCCGTCGCGAGCATGTAGTTGCCCGACAGGCCGCCAGCATTGTCCAGCGCAAGGATCGCATCGGGATCGAGCACCAAGTCGCCATGCACTTCGAGCAACCCGGCCCCTCCGGCATTGTCGAGCGTGCTGAGCAAAGAGCCATCGGCCTCGATGATCACGTCATTGGGGCTTCCTGACGAACCGATGGTGAGCGTGTCGTCGAGCACGCTGAGAGAACCCGGGGCGAGCGCGGCCATGCTGCTGATCGTGACGGCGTTCCCGTCGCCAAGGTCGATCATGCCGCCACCGGCTAACCGTCCTCCCGTGCCGACCGTCACATTGCCAGACCCCGTGGCCGACCCCGATGCGTTGTCGGCGACGAGCACGCCGCCGGCGATCGTCGTGCCACCGGTGTAGGCGTTACCCGAGAGGAGCGACTGGGTGCCCGTGCCTGTCAGGCTGAGCCTTCCGGCGCCGGTGATCAGGCCCGCGTATTCGAACGTCCCGGTGCCGGTGAGCGTGAGCGTGGTGCTGGCCAGCGAGCCCAGTTCGATTCGGACGGGGGCACCAGGTTCATCGTCGAGCACGGCCTCCAGACCGGTGACACTCTGACTGTGGTCCGTGAGCTGAAGCGTGCCGACCAGAATGTCGATCGCCGCGCCGTCGAGCTGATTGGCAGCCTGGGTGACCACGAATGCCGTCGTTCCCGACAGCGCCAACACTCCACTCACGGCGTTCACCCCGGCAGGCTTGTCCAACTCGAGCACACCGTCGCAGACGGTCAGGCCGAAGAGCGTGTTGGCGGTGGTTCCAGCAATCCGCACGATGGACGAATCCACGTCGGCGCACAGCACACCGTTGCCCGTGAGTGTGCCTGTGAAACTCACCGTCCCGTTGGCTGCAGCGTCGCTCAACACCGCCAGTTCGAGGCCTCCATTGTCGGGAACGTCGATCGCGGCGGCGATGTCCCAGGCGCCTGTATTGTTTTGGTTGATGACATTGACGGCCCCCTCGAATCGCAGGGCTGGACCCGACGAAGCGATCGTGTTGGTGCCCGTGGAGGAACTGTCGAGCGTGATGGAGGTGAGCACGAACGGATCCACGCCGAGCCCGGTGTCTACGGTACTCGTGTAGGTGCCGGTGCCATTGCCGCCGAATGTCAGCTCCGTGTCGTCGGCCGACGGTGGGACGCCGGGAAGCATCGTCGTACTGTCAATCCAGTGATTGGCCGTACTCCAAATGCCGGAAGTCGGATCGACGAGGGTGCCACCGGGGCCGGTCCATCCCCATTCGGCCCGTGCGGCAGGTGCGCTTGCCCAGCATGCCACCAGCGCGGTGATGACGCATACCCACCGATACCCTTTGTGCTCGAAGCAGTCCATGAAACCTCCGAAGAAAGGACGACCTGAAGGCTCGTGGATCGCCCTCGAATGCTTGCTACCAGAGGGACAATGGTAACCGACTTGTTCATGGACTGCCCGTTGGGGCAATCGTGTACGCTGTGAGGAAATCATGAAATGAGTTTGGTGTCGCCATGGAATCAGATCGCCACAAGACGCGCTCCGGGACTTCCGATCGCCGCGAGTTTCTCACCGCCATGACCGCAATCGCAGGCGCTGCCGGCTTGTGTGCAGCGCCCGAGAAGGCCCACGCCGGCGACACGTCGTTCATGAACAACGTGCCCGATCCGCTGCTCGCCGAGGATTCGCTTCCCGAGTTCACCTTCGCACTTGAACAATCGCAGGGACGCGTGGAGGGAGGCAGCTACGGCAAGGAGGCGACTGTGAAGCAGTTGCCGATCTCGAAAGGCATCGCGGGCGTGTCGATGCGGCTCGAGCCGGGTGTGATGCGGGAACTGCACTGGCACGCGACGGCCGCCGAGTGGGCCTACGTCGTCAGCGGTCGCGTGCGCACCACGGTGGTCGATCCGCAGGGGCGCACCGGCATCGACGATTTCGAACCTGGTGACATCTGGTATTTCCCGCGCGGCCACGGCCACATGCTGCAGTGCCTCGGCACCGAACCGTGCCATTTCATCCTCGTCTTCGACAACGGCTACTTCTCGGAGTTCGGCACGTTCAGCCTCACCGACTGGCTCGGCCACGTGCCCCCCGCGCTCCTCGCCAAGAACCTGGGCCTGCCCGTGGAGACATTCAAGGGCTTTCCGAAAGAGGAGGTCTACTTTGCGAAGGGGCCCGTGCCCCCCGAGCCGCCGGCGGCGCCGCTGGCAGGCGTGAATCCGCCGCCGCTTGCCCACAAACACTCGTTGCACTCGCAGAAGCCGCTCGAGACCTTCAAGGGGGGCCGCGAGTGGCGGGCAGAGGCCAAGGATTTTCCGATCTCGGCCACCATGACCGGCGTGATCCTGGAGCTTGATCCAGGCGCGCTTCGCGAACTGCACTGGCACCCCAACGCCGACGAGTGGCAATACCTCATCAGCGGCACGATTCGTGCGACGCTCTTCGGATCCCGCGGCCGCTACCGTGAAGCGACGCTCCACGGCGGCGACGTCGGCTATATCCCGCAGGGCTACGGACACTCGCTCGAGAATGTAGGCACCGAGCCCGCTCGGATCTTGATCGTGTTCAACTCGGGAACGTACGAGACGATCGACGTCTCGCAGTGGATCGCTGGCCAGCCCGCCGACGTGCTCGCTGTGAACTTTGGCAAGCCGGCCGCAACCTTCGAGGCGTTCCCGAAGCGAGACGTCTTCATCGCGCCGGATGAGGGAGGCCCGACGTCGCGAGCAGTTCCTTCACCTTCTGCTCGATGAGGTCGCGGACACCCCGAAACTCGTCGGGGGTCATGTCGCGAGGGTCGGGGATCTTCCAGTCGACCCGTTCTGCGGCGAGCACGAGCGGGCATTCGTCGCCGCACCCCATGGTCACCGCAACATCGACGTGCTTGCCATTGAACTCGTCGAGCCCCTTGGAGGCGTGCGTCGTGAGATCGTAGCCACGTTCCTTCATCGCCTCGATCGCCTTGGGGTTGATCCGCCCCGACGGTCTCGACCCCGCGCTGGCCGCCTCGACGACGTCGCCACCATGCATGCGGGCAAACGCCTCCGCCATCTGGCTGCGATTCGAGTTTTCCACACAGACAAAAAGGATTCGTTTCATGACGAACAGGCTCCCGCACGTGCTCCACAGCAGCATCCATCTGGTTGGATGCACCGACACAGGCCGACGCTCATGACGGCACCGAGCGTCGGGGCTGCAAGATACACCCAGAGGTGGTCGAGTCGCATCGAGACGATCGCGGGAGCGAGCGATCGGGCGGGGTTCATCGACGCGCCGCTGACAGGCCCGGCAAACATGGCCTCGAACATGATCACCGCCCCGATGGCCAAGCCGGCAAGCAGTCCCTTCTCCTTCGCCCCGATCGACACGCTCAGAATCACGAACATGAGGATGAGCGTGAGCACGACCTCCATGACGAACGACTGCAATGGCTCGCCCGCGGGCAGTGTGGCCCCCAGCGTCGTGCTCGTCGGAAACATGAGCCGGAGCATGATGCTTGCGAGGATGGCGCCTGTGCACTGACTGACGATGTACGGCACCACGAGACGTCCCTCAAACCGTCGCGCGGCCCAGAAGCCGAGCGTGACGGCAGGATTGATGTGGCAGCCTGACACGTCGCCAATCGCCTCGATCATCGCGAGCACGACGAGCCCGAAGGTGATGGCGATGCCCACGTGCGTCACCGCGCCACCGGTGGTCTCGTTGATGACGCACGCCCCGGTGCCTGCAAACACCAGGGCGAAGGTGCCAAAGGCCTCTGCCGCCATGCGGCGCCTGGTCGTGCCGAGCATCGCTTCGTAGCTCCCTGTCATTGGTCGCCTTCACTGCATGATTCCGATGATGCCGTCGGAGCCAATGCCAGCGGCATCCTCCTATATGCTGGTGAGCACAGGTGGTCAACCTCATGAGCGAAGCTGTCACGACCTACTACCTCGAGATCGGCGACCGCACCGACTTTCGGCCTGGTCAGGGTTTTCCTCCTGAGACGCGGTTCGAACGGGTGGATCCGCCGAATCCAGAAGTCAATCGATTTTTTTACACGACCGTGGGAGCACCCTGGCGGTGGATCGATCGGCTCGTCTGGTCGCTCGACGACTGGCGGAAGTATCTGGCGTCGGATGTGGAGACGTGGGTGCTGACAGTCAGCGGCGTGCCTGCCGGCTACGTCGAGATCGACTGGCGAACAGGCGATCCAGAGCTCGCCTACTGCGGCCTGCTGCCGGAGTTCACCGGCCGCGGGCTCGGAGGCCCGCTCATGACTGCCGCCATCGAGCGGGCAGGCTACGCGGTGCCGGAGCTTACCACCGACGTGGCGGTGGAAGGGATGACCTGCGCGTCCTGCGTCGGCCGGGTGGAGCGCGCCCTGAAGGCCGTGCCCGGCGTGCGGGAGGCGAGCGTCAATCTGGCCACCGAGCGGGCCGCCATCCGGCACCTCGCCAGCGTCCCGGCGGAGGTGCTGATCGCCGCTGTCGGCCGCGCCGGCTACAAGGCCCGAGCCGCCGCAGGAGCAGCTGCGGCTGCCCGCGACGATGAGGCG
>CAZCHF010000074.1:0-10475 GCA_964498325.1 uncultured Candidatus Kuenenia sp. | reverse complement strand
CCGCAATCCCCATGTCAACCTCGAGGATTCGTTTCAGTTCGGTCTGCTCCTGCTGGCGATCGCACTCGTGCTCAAGGGAATTCTCACCATCGCGGCCGCCTCGCGGCTCCGACAGCGGGGCAGCAAGGCGGTGGTCGACGGGGATTCGGCGGCCGAGCAATCATCGGGCTGGTGACGTCCGCTGCGAGGTTCACAGCCAGTCTCATTGCCCTACAATGCGCGGACTTCACGCCGTCGTCGGTTCATAAATCAGAAAGGAATCCCACCATGGTCCGTACGCCGAGCACGATGCTGCCCCTGGGCACGATTGCGCCCGACTTCGAACTTGTGAACGTCGATGGACGGATGGTGGATTACGCCGCCGCCGCGGGGCCGAAGGGCACCGTCGTGATGTTCATCTGCAATCACTGCCCGTTCGTGAAGCACGTGGCCGATCAACTCGCCGCGCTTGGCCGGGAGTACCTGCCGCGTGGAATCGGTTTCGCCGCGATCAGCTCGAATGACGTCTCGAACTTCCCGGCTGACTCGCCCGAGCAAATGGTCGCCGAAGCCGAGGAACGAGGCTACGTCTTCCCGTATCTCTACGATGAAACTCAGGAAGTGGCGAAGGATTACCACGCTGCCTGCACGCCGGACTTTTACCTCTTCGACGCCAACCGCAAGCTCGTCTACCGAGGCCAACTCGACCCGAGTCGCCCAGGGAGCGGCGTCCCCGTCACAGGCAAGGATCTGCGTGCCGCGATCGACGGTCTCCTCGCCGGTCGGCCACCGCTTGCCGAGCAGGTGCCGAGCCTTGGCTGCAACATCAAATGGAAAGCCGGCAACGAACCGCCCTATTTTCCGATTTGACTGGGAGCGAGGGAGGTCGCACGTACCGTGGAGCAGGCGAGACTGCTTCAAGACATGTTGGCCATCCCGGGCCAACATGGCACGGCGGCCCTTCGGCCGCCAAGCAGATTTCTCCGAGTCAGCGAAGGGCATGGATGCCCGCCTGCCTGGGAGCCGGGCTTCGCACGGCGACCTCAAGCCGGAGCCGACGCCGGGACGGCGGCGAGGGCGCGACAGTTTCTCGTCCGGCTACGCGGTACGGGCGACCTCGCGGACCCCGGCTACCGCGGTCCGTCGTCGGGGCGCCCCGAGCCACGGTTCGCGAAGCGTCCGATGTCGGCGGTGTCGCCCGGCTCGAGCCTCGCGGCCCGAAGGTTCTCCCGCTGGATGGCCTCGTAGACCTCCTGACGGTGCACCGGAACTTCCGCCGGCGCGTTGATGCCGAGCCGGACCTTGTCTCCCCGGATGTCCACGATCGTGACGACAATGGTGTCGCCGATCATGATGCTTTCATCACGTTGTCTGGAGAGTACGAGCATCGCAGATCCCTTCCTGATCCGTACGGCCGGCGACGCTCCGCGTCACCCGTCACCCTGTGATTATGCACTCTTCCTGAGTGGCTGGCGGTTCGAAGTAAGTTCGTAGTGCAGCGGCAACTCACCGCTTGCAACGACCTGACGGCCCGTGCGGGCTTCCAGGTTGATGACGATCGGGGCTTTGAGATTGAGTGTGAGGTCCGTGCCGGTCGTTCCGACCACCACGACGACCTGAGCCTGGCGGATGTCGGTGATCGCCAGCGGCGTCAGCTCGCTGCGCGGGATCCGAACTTGATAGTCAGGGACGAAGCGGCGCGGGCTGACGACGGCCAAGGCCACGTCGCCCCTCGTCACGCATTGAAGCCACCCGAGCGCGTCGTTCGTCGAGTCGGCAAGCAATGCCCACTCGCGGCAGTCCTCGAGGCCGGGAAGGCCACTTGGAAACCGGATGATGTCGCCAGCGTCGACATCGATTCGTCCAAAACGGCTGGTACTGATCCGCATGATGATGGCACTCCATTGCCTGGAGGAACCGCCCGGTACTCCCACCGGACGCACGAGCCGTGACTCGCACCCTTGTCATCGGCACGCATGGCGGACCCGGTGAAGAAAAAAGGCCTGGCGAACCAGGGAGGGTGCGGTGATTGCTGCCGGGCAGGCAGGCCGTAGCGGTCGCACCGCATGCGCGGCCTCGGACGTCGCTACCGCCACATCGGTTCCGCGGACCATGCCGCCAATGGGCCGATGACGAGCACCGGCAGCCAGGCGCCGAGGGACGGTGTCACCGCATCGGCGATCGCCAGGGCATGGCTGCCCATCACGACGAGGAAGAAGATCACCGTCATGCCCACGCATCCACCGACGGCCGCAAACATGCCCCGACGGGTGGGGCCGAGCACGAGGGGAATCCCGAGAAACAACAGCCCCATGTCGAGGAGAGGCGCCGTCAGGCGTGCATGAACCCGGAGGGGAATATCGCCGGTGACGCCAAGGCTCGGGTTGGCGATCGCCTGAACGAGATCAGCCGTCGACGAGTACTGACTCCAGTTCGCTGATCCGATCATCTGTTCGAAGGTCACGTCGCTCACGACCAGGCATGAGCCCGGCGTGAGCCATTCTGAAGACGAACGCGTGAGCACGACGGGCGTGCCACCGAGTGTCATCGACGGCAAGCGATCGATGTCAGGGGGTTCGTGAACTCCTTGGAGCAAGTAGCCTGCCGGTCTCCCTTCGGCCGCAGGCTGCCACGAGGCCTGGTGCGCCGTGATCTGAGGACCGTACTCGGCAAGCTGTGGCGGCATGAGGAGACTGGGGGATTCGATGACGGAGCCTGCAACCCGGTAGCCACGACCACGAAAGAGGATGTCGGTGCGATGGTCGTACCGGGACTGAAACGACTGAACCGTGGTGCCATCGAGATCTTGGGCGTTGCGGGCGAAGGCATCGCGGATTCGTGGCAGCACGAGCTCGCGGTTGGCGGCGGCAAGCAGGCTGATGCCCGCGGCGAAGATGATGACTGGGCGGGCGATGCGCCAGCGGCTCACGCCAGCCGCCAGCAGCGCCGTCAACTCGTTATGCCGTTCGAGCCACGACAGGGCGAACATGGCGCTGGCCATCGCCACGACGGGGCTCATCAAGTCGAACAGCGAAACGAGGCGCGCGGAGTAATACGACGCGAGGATCTTAGACAAGCTGCCCGAGGTGGCGGCGTGCGAAATGAACTCCTCCATGTTGGTGAACGCGTCGAACACCAGGTAGATGCCCGCCAAGCTGATGAAGACGATCACGAACGCGTGCAGTTGGGCACGGGTGATGTAGCGGTCGATGAGCATGGCTGCTTGACGCGCGGGGGAGTCTGGCGAGGATAGGGAGGCCGGCGACGTTCGCGGGCGGAGGACCGTACCGGGAGGTGCGGGCAAGCGTCAATCCGGGCCTGGCGGCCCGTCTCGTGCGGGAAAGCCATGGCGTGGCTTGCAGGGATCGGCGTCGCAGCAGGTGAGTGGGTTGGGCAGGGCATCAATCTGCTCTATCCGCCCCGGTGTGTTTTTTGTCAGGGTGAGGACCCTTCGGCAGCCGGTGCTTCGGCCGTGGTCTGCGAAGCCTGCCGTTGCCTGCTGGAGGGCCATGACCCGCGATGCTCTCGCTGTGGTGAACCCGTGATATCCCGTGACGACGATGTCGAGGTCGTCTGTTCTCCTTGTCGCCACCGCCCGCGATTTGACGGCATGGCGGTCCTGGCCGGCTATGACGACGCGGTTCGGGCCGCGGTGCTGGCCTGCAAGCGGCCGGCCGGAGCGTTGAAGGCCGCGGGCCTCGGGGCGTTGTTGGTGCAACGGTACCGCGATCGTGTCGTGGCGTGGGGCATCGACGTCGTCGTGCCCGTTCCGATGCATTGGTTCCGCCGGCTCACCCGCGGTACCAGCAGCGCGGATCTCTTGGCTCGCCATGCCGCCAACGGGCTCGCCCTCCCGATGCGGAGCCTTCTGTCGCGGACGCGGGCCACGCCGATGCAAAACGAACTGCCCCCCGAAGCACGTGCCGCGAACGTACGCGGTGCGTTTCGCGCCACGCAGGGGGCGGCGGGCAAGCATGTGCTGCTTGTGGATGACGTGGCGACGACTGGGTCGACGCTGGAAGCGTGCCGCGACGCGCTGAAGGCGGCCGGCGCGGCGCGGGTGTACGCGGTCGTGATCGCCCGTGCCGATCGAGGCGGAACGCCTCTCGAGGGAGGAGAGCGATCGTGAGCACGCAACCTTTGCGCGTTGGCACTCGAGCCAGTCGCCTCGCACTCGCCCAGACCGGCCAGATGGCAGAGCGACTTCGCAAGGCTGGGCACGAGTTGGTCATCGAGACGATTTCTACCAGGGGCGACACGCGTGGCGACCAGCCGGTCGCCGTTCTCGGCAACGACGGTGTGTTTGTCCGAGAACTCGAGCGAGCCCTTCTCGATCGACGCATCGACGTTGCGGTGCACAGCCTCAAGGACATGCCAACAGCCCCGGTGGACGGCCTGATCATCGGGTGTGTGCCCGCGCGGGCCACGCCGTTCGACGCGCTCGTCTGCCGCACGCACGGGTCACTCGCCGCCCTGCCGTCCGGTGCCGTCGTCGGTACCTCGAGTATTCGACGGGTCATGCAATTGGCAGCCGTTCGCCCCGACCTCGTGATCAAGCCGATCCGCGGCAATGTGGACACCCGGCTCGGAAGACTCGATGCGGGCGACTATGACGCGCTCGTCCTCGCGGCGGCCGGGCTCGAACGCATGGGTCTCGGTGATCGTGTGACAGCGTTGCTCGAGCCTCCACAATTTTGGCCGGCGGTGGGGCAGGGGGCGTTGGGTCTCCAGGTCAGGGCAGAGGATGCCGCGGCCCGAGCCGCGGTCGCCGTCCTCGACCACGCCGACACGCATCTCGCCGTTCTGGCCGAGCGGAACTGCCTGGCACACCTCGCGGGCGGATGCCTTGTCCCCGTCGCGGGCTATGCCACCATCGACGTTGGACAGCTCCGGCTGGGAGCCCGCGTGCTGGAACAACGAGGACAAGAAATTCGTGAAATAACCGTCGAAGAAGTGGTTGCCATCCAAGGAGTGTCACCCGCGGAAGTTCGTGGTTTGGCGGAGAATTGCGGGGCAGCGGTCGCTGACAAACTTATGGATGCCGGGGCTGGGGACATGCTTGCTCGCATGCGAGCCATGGTCGCCTCAGGGGCTGCGGATCAGGGGTGAACCCTCGCTCAATCGTTGGACGCTAGTCGCCCGTTCGTTGAAGCGTCTTTGGGGCTCCCGTAGACTAATTTGGAAGTCGGGTGGCGGGTGGTGACGTATCTGTCATTCCTTTTCGATCGCTCGATTGCTTCTAGGAGCTGGGCATTGCCCCGCGGACCCATTCATGTCAGTCAAAGTTGTGATTGCAGACGACCATGAGGTTGTTCGGAAGGGGCTGGTCAGCCTGTTGGCTGGTTCCGAGGTCAAAGTCGTTGGTGATGCCTCGAACGGAGACGAAGCGATTCGAGTCGCCAAGAAGACGAAACCGGATGTCGTCCTGCTCGATGTGCGCATGCCTGGCAAGGATGGTCTGGCGACTCTTGCCAAACTTCGCTCTGACCTGCCACACGTTCGCTGCGTCATGTTTTCTGCTCACGACAATCCGACGTACGTCGCACGGGCGGTGGCGGCCGGCGCCCACGACTACATTTTGAAGAATTGCTCGCGGTCGGAACTTGTCTCCGCCATCACTGGGGCGGCCTCGGGTGAGGTTCCGGTTCGAGCTGGTGAGTTGCGAAGAGTTGCCACCACGATGGCGAATCGCTTGGCCGCTCCCGACCCTGATATCCCCTTGACCCAACGCGAGACCCAGGTGCTTCGTCACATGGCACTCGGCCTCTCCAACAAGGAGATCGCCCAATCGCTCACGATCAGTGTCGAGACCGTGAAGGAGCACGTGCAGAACGTCCTGCGAAAGATCTCGGTCGGTGATCGGACGCAGGCTGCGGTTTGGGCGGTACGGCGCGGGCTCGTATAGCGGGCCGGGCTTTTTGCGGCGATTGCCGTGGTGGTCCGCGAGCGGGAACAGTCATCGAGCCCTTGGGTGCGCCTTGTCAAAAGCGTCGAGGAGCTTGCGGGTCGTGACGTGCGTGTAGATCTGCGTCGTCACCAGGCTCTTGTGGCCGAGGAGTTCTTGCACGCTGCGAATGTCGGCGCCGGCGTCCAGGAGATGCGTGGCGAAGCTGTGCCTGAGCGTGTGGGGGCTCGCCTTGCCGGAGAGGCCTGCAGCGGCAAGGTGCTTCTCGAGAAGCCGTGCGATGCCGCGTACCGAGAGGCGGCCGCCGAGCTTGTTCGTGAAAAGCGGCTGGGGACCTGCCCCGCGGCCTGCCGCAGCACGTGTTCGCGCGGCGAGCCATGTCGCGAGGGCTCGGCGGGCATGTGAGCCGACGATGCCGAGCCGCTCCCGCCGTCCCTTGCCACGCACCCGCACCGTGCCGTTGCGGAGGTCGAGGTCGCTGTCGTCGAGGCTCATGAGTTCACGGACACGCACTCCCGCGGAATACATCAACTCGAGGATGGCCCGATCTCGAATGCCGCCCGGGGCTTCCGGCTGTGGAGTGGAAAGCAGTCGAGCGATCTCGTCGCCGGTGAGAAACTTCGGCAACTTGCGTGGGCGGCGCGGGCTACGAAGGGGCTTGGCCGGATTCGCCTTCACCCATCCTTCGCGCTGGCCGAACGCATAGAAACTCCGAAGGCTGGCGAGTTTGCGGGCGACAGTGGACGCGGCATAGCCCGCGGCATGGAGGCCGGACGCGAACCGACGCAGGATCGGGCTCGTGGCATCGGCCGGGCGACGGCACCCCGCAGATCGAAGAAACTCCTCGAGTTGGAGAAGGTCTTCGCGGTAGCTCTTGATCGTGAACGGCGAGGCACCACGCTCGGCCGTGAGGTGCTTGAGAAACCGGTCGACCTCCGGCCAGAGCGGGGGAGAAGCGGAGACGCGGTCGGCAGATGCCATGAGCGTCAGGCCCGGCGATCAGCCCGCGGCTGAAATCGCAAACGGCGCGGACGGGGGGCATTTTGGCGAATCTTCTGCCCGAGCACGGCAGCGTCGTACCAGGAAAAACTCAGGTCAGGATTCGCGGCGTGGCGGGCGAGCGACTCGAGAGCCTGTTCGCGGCTGTCGTCGTCGTAGAGGAACACGTAACGTTCCCCACCCTTGACGAGCGCGATCACATTGATGTCGCGAGCAGCCATCGGAAGTCCTGACGAGTGGGGCCGCCCGAGGCAGGCGGATGACCATGGCCGAGCGCCAAGGTCCACTTTTCGTCCTATCGGCCTCGGACCGCGGGAAACCCAAAACTTCCTCGGGCTTCCCCCCCAAGTCACCTTGATCGGGCCAAGCCCGTCGTTCCCCGGCCCGTCGGACCGCACACTAGGAAGGCTGTGCGGGTCGCGGCAAGCACTGCCTACATCAGCTCCGTGAATCCGCGCAGGGCGACCGGTTCACGCGACCAGAAGGGTTCACCGGCAAGCGTGCCAATCTGCGCGCCCCACCAGGCGTCGGCGGCAGCGACCCGCTCAGGTACGGTCGGCCGCGGCGCGGTCGGCGGAAACTGGCTCTCATAGCAGGCGATGCTGCGTCGCTTCGCCGCCGCGGTGGCGGTGGTGTCGATCACGAAGGATGGTCGACGGACGGCGCGGAGATGAACACACGGGTAGTAAAAGATCCGTTCCGGGTGCCAGGGCTCGTGAGGGAGGTCGCACTTCGTGAGCTTGGCCCAGAAGCGGGCCGCCTCCGCAAGCCGTGTGGCGGCGACATGGTCGGGATGGGCATCGATCCAATGGGGGGCGAAGAGCCATCGCGGACGGGTGCGGCGGATCACGCCGGCGAGCGCGCCACGCGCCGCCAAGGTCGCGCGGAGTCGTCGGTTGGGCAGCCCGAGATTCTCCCGCCATGGAATGCCCAGGGCAGCCGTCGCCGCTGCCGTTTCGCGGGCACGGATCTCCGGTGACCCGAGCGGTGTCGGTTCACCGTCGGTCAGGTCGAGGATACCGACGGCCAGGCCGTGGGCATGCATGAGTGCGATCGTGCCTCCCATGCCGAGTTCCGCGTCGTCAGGGTGGGGGGCGACCACAAGAACGTCGAGCATGATGCCGCTTTCCGAGGGACCATTGTTGACCGCAACCTTCGGAGCATAGTCTGCCGCCATGAACACACACCTCTCGTCAGTTGCTGAACACCAAAAACTCTTTGCCGCCGCTCGCGATCACGCCCGCCGCGGGGCGGTGCTTGCGACCGTCGACGCCATCATCGGATGGGACGAGCGGACCATGATGCCGCCGGCAGGGGGAGCCTGGCGGGCAGAACAGGCGGCCGAAATGGCCGGCGTGGTGCACCGCCATCGCACGGACCCCGCTCAGGGCGAACGCTTGGCGGCACTTGCTGCCGGGCCACTGGCGAGCGGTGGCACGCCCGAGGAGCAAACGACCATCCGCCTTCTGAAACACGACTTCGACAAGCAGGCGAGGCTTCCGGCCCGGCTGGTGTCGGAGCTGGCGCGGGTGACCTGTGAAGCTCAGCAGGCCTGGGTGGCGGCGCGAGCCGCATCGGATTGGTCGATGCTCGCACCATGGTTTGAGAAAGTGTTCACGCTCAAGCGGGAGCAGGCTGCCTGCCAGCGCCCCGATCTCGATCCTTATGACGCTCTCCTCGACGACTACGAGCCAGGGGGGCGTTGGCGGGCGATCGCCCCCCGCTTTGATGACTTGCGAGAGCGGCTCGTGCCTCTCGTGAAGGCATGCGCCGACGCGAGCCGTCGGCCCGACGACCGAATCCTGACCGAGCGCGTCTATCCCGTCGAGGCGCAGCAGCGATTCGTGCGAGAAGTCGCCTCTCGTATCGGCTTCGATTTCACACGGGGGCGGCTCGACACGACCGACCATCCGTTCTGCACGTCGCTCGGTCCAGACGACTGCCGGATCACGACCCGCTGGGACGAGCGGTTCATGCCGTCGGCTCTCTATGGCGTCCTCCACGAGGCCGGTCATGGCATGTATGACCAGGGGCTGCCCGCCGATTGGTATGGGCTCCCACCGGGTGAAGCGGCATCGCTCGGGATCCACGAGTCGCAGTCTCGTTTGTGGGAAAACTTCGTAGGCCGCTCGCGAGCGTTTTGGGTCTGGTGTTTCCCGTTGGCACGAAACGCGTTTCCCTCGGCGGTCGCCGATGCGACCGCGGCCTCGATGCACGAAGCCGTGCTCACCGTGACACCCTCGTTCATTCGCGTCGAGGCCGACGAGGTCACCTACAACCTCCATGTCATGTTGCGGTTCGATCTCGAGCGGGCCGTGATTCACGGCGACCTCGCGGTCGCCGACCTTCCTGCGGCATGGAACGACCGGTTCGAGAACGACTTCGGAATTCGGCCGCCAAACGATGCTGCGGGGGTGCTCCAGGACATCCACTGGAGCGCGGGCCTCGTCGGTTACTTTCCCACCTATACCCTCGGCAATCTCTATGCGGCCCAACTCATGGCGGCAGCGGCCGATCGGCTCGGTGACCTCGACCAGCAGTTTCGCGCCGGGGATTTCCGGCCGCTCCTCGCGTGGCTTCGGGCGGAAATCCATGCTTTCGGGCGACAGTACGAGAGCGAACCGCTGGTGGAACGAGCCTCGGGAACGAAGGTTTCCCCCGACTGGCTCGCGGAAAGCTTGCTCCGCCGCTACGGCCCGGCCCACGGGCTGCGATGAGCCGCTAGCCGCGGCCAAAATTGCAGTGGTACACTCCCTAAGTAGTATTTGGGGGCTGCCCTGGGAGTGGTGGCGGAAACCGTTCGGAGAAGTGCCAGATGGCCGACGAGAAAGAGCCGAAAGCAGGTGAGGATCCGTGGGCCGGCCTGGAGTCCGAACAACTGCCTGATTTGAGCGACGACTTTGATTTCTCTTTCGAAGCATCGGGTGAAGCCGATGATCAAGTCGCCGAACCGCCCGCGGTGGACCTGTCCGCTCCCGCAGCAGACGCCGAAGCGGTCAACGAGAGCGTTGCCGAAGCGGCCGACGACGGCGATGTCGACGAATGGCTCGAAGAACCAGAACCGGGCACGGGCGCTCCAGAACTCTCGGTGTTCCAATCGGGTGACGACGACGCTGCCGACGGCGACGGTGATCTCTGGAAGACGGTTGCCGAGGAGCCGTCGTCGGTTGACGCTTCGTCGGAGCATTCCGGAATCGCGGCGGTCGTAAGCGAGGAGGGGGGCGCTGCGCCGGTGGCTCCGGCCGAAGATGACACCGCCGATGGTGAGGATGCATTCGCGGCAGCCATGGTTTCCGAATTGTTCGACGGAGATTCGCCAGAAGAGTCGGCCGCGGCTGCCGCAGACATGTTCGAGCCCGGGGATGAGGCTGGCGAAGACACCGACGATGCGGCCGGGAATGCCGGTGGGATGTTCAGCTTTACCGAGACCGAGCCGAGTGACGCCGACGAAGGGCCGAGCGAGGAGAAGACTTCGGAAGAACCGGTGGAGGCGAACGAGTTTGCATTCATGGGCCTTTCGGCAGGTGGCGAGGGACCCGACGCCGAAGGCGAGGGCGAGCTGCATCAGCACGATCAGGCCGATCAGCAGCGC
>CAZCHF010000073.1:0-10652 GCA_964498325.1 uncultured Candidatus Kuenenia sp. | reverse complement strand
CATGGGCCAGCGTGATCACATCCTGCGATGCAGCGAGCTCGCGAGCCTTTTCGACGGTGATTGTCGGCTCTTTGTAGTCGAAGTTCCCCGGGACGTATGTCCGACGATCCCCGCCATGGAGCTGCGAAGCTCCAACTATGGTGCAAATCACAAGCGAGCAGACTCGCAGGACAGATGAAAGACTTCTTCCGGGCATCAGATAGGCCTCGTGGCGGCGAAACCGTACCATGCGTCGGGCCGGTCTGGCACGAAATTCAGCCCAGCGGCACGCATACCGTCACGAACCGCCTTGTCCGACTGAAAGCTGCTTTCGACATCGAGAGCGTAATCGTACTTGCCGCCATCGGCAGGCTCGAGGTGCCGTTCGTTGTATCCAGGCGTCCCGCCGATCCCGCCATGCGACGCATTGTAGATAGGCCGAGTCATCAACGCTTCTCCACCGGCGTGGCGAATTCGCGGAATGGTGAAGAGCCCCGTGGGATCCTCGTCGAAATAGGCCTCGCGCCTGAAATCCTTGTCATTGATGAGGTTCCGGTACTTTATCCGATAATCGACATTCACGACGTTTGCGGCCGGCTCGCGCCGAGGATCCGTTGGACCGACGATGGTGACTCTGCCTACGCCGGCGTCGACCACACGCCAAGTCGCGTCAATGTAATTCGATTCAGCAACAGGATCATACAAGCCTGCAAACACGACATCGCGAGGCAAACCACCTCCCGCATTCAGTGACAGGACATTGGCGACTTGAATCGCAATCATTCCGCCTCGGCTCCACCCGACCACCGCGATCTTCGTTCCGCCGCCGGCGTCCTTGATGGTATCTTCCGCGCGCTCGATCATCCGTGTTGCGATGGCAGGCGAGTCTTTCCCTGTTACCACTTCAACTGACCCAAAGTCATACTGCACCATTGCAAACGAGCTGACGTCCTCGATCAAGTTTCGGACGTGGGAATTCCAACGATTGGCATCGCCAGGCCGGCGAGCGTTGGGCCCCGTGAGCCAATCCTGCTGGCTTGTTCCGTCGATCCCGATGACGAGCGTGTTCGCCACGACGGCGACATTGACGAGATCATCTCCGACAGGCGCGTCGTCCGCGGTCGTCACCATGACCGATATCGGGACAAAATAGCGATCTGGGGATTCCTCGCTAGCGTCGTCATCACGCTCGGGGAGTTGCACACCTTCAATGTAGAAAACCCTTGTTCTCTCGGTTTCAGTGAACCCGAGCGCCGTCACGTCTTCAATCACGACGTCACTGGGGATGTAGTTGCCGCCGGCCGTCACTGCATCCGGGTTTCGAAAGGCCGACGCATTCTCGGTCCAGAGCCGAATCATGCCACCGTCGTCTGGCAGGGCAAACCCGGCCCCCACGTTCATCGGATCGGAACCTGCGTATGAAAACGTCATGCGCATGTAAGAAAGGGGCAGATTCTCCGGAATCTGGAGAACGATCGGCGTGAATCCCTTTCCGGCGATCCCCTGCTGAGTCTCTGGCAAGTCGCCGTAGCCAAAGCCGTCGGCATAGTCGGGAATGCCGTCGCCATCGGTGTCGTTGTCATTGATCACGACCTTCTTGGCGTGGTCGACTTCAATATCGTCTTCGAGCGGCGACCGATCCGGAGCGAGCAGGCGATTGTCGTTGATGCTGTCGATGTCGAGGTCCACCATGCTCGGATCGACATCCGCCTTCACGAGCACTGTGTTGTCGAGCAGCATGCCGAAGGTGTTGTCGGTACCCTGCCCCTCGAACCGGACCAGGAGATCGCCGCTTGTCGTCGGTGTGAAGGTCGTTGTCGCAGTCTCCCACACCGGCGTCTTGCTCGCATTGTTCTCCGCAGTGATCGTTCCGCTGAAAATCGTTTGGCCACCGGCGTCCGTGCAGGTAAACATGCATGGACAACACCGATGGTTGCCAAGTGACCCGGTCACGGAGTGACCTGGCTACGGTGATACGTGCACCGCAGTAAACGCGCCAATAGACAGGAATCCGCGGGCGCGCTCCAGCCAGGCAAGGGCGTGTCGGCGCCTCGATGTGCCGGCCGTCATGGAAGCCCTCGTGGCCGCCGCCGTCGGCCAGGGGTGAACCGCGGCGGTGCCGAGTTTCGCTCTATTCCGTGACTACGGCACGATCGTCAGCTTGTCGTCCGGGGGAAGCGTGATAGTCGGCTTCTTTCGAAGGGCCGCCAGGGCGGGAGCCGAAACGCGCTCGAGAAATTCCATGTACACCGGAGCGGGTGTGCTAGCTAGGGCCTCGGCGACCGCCACCGCGTCGGGGCCGGCAAGGGCTTTGATTCCGCGTAGGTATACCTCTGACTCTCGGTTCGTAAGCGCCTCGGCAAGTTCCGGCGAGAGTTGAGTAATTGCGGGTAAGTTCACACTTCCAGCGCCCTTCGCAAGCTCAACTGCCGCCTCGATCGAGAGTGTATCAAGGTGGGCGAGATAGCCAGGGTCGGCCCGAGCATACTCGGCGGCGATCGCGGGTGACATCGTCCGAAGGCGAAAGACGCTCGATGACCGATGGCTCTCCGAGAAGATCTTTCTGGCAAGCGCGACAGAGTCTATCTCCTCGAGCACGAGGAGCACTTCAAATCGATGCCTCGCAAGGATGTCCCCAACTCCGGGCTCGAGCCTCTTCGTTCTCGCAAAGCCGAGTGGCCCATCGTGCAGAAGCAGAATCTCTGCCACCTCCGGCGAAATTGTGGCTTTCCCAAGATCGAGCTTCGCACTGAGGATTTCCGCGCCTCTGTGAACGAGCTCGCCATGCGGTCGAATTGCGTTCGCTGACTCGATCGAGAGGCTCTCCAGCCTTGGAAAACTCAGGTTGTAAGGAAAGTCCGCCAAAACAGCAGCGACATCCGGTGGCAGTTCCTTCAACCCGAGCGTCATGCCGGATGATCGCTTTCCATTTGCCAATGCCCTCGCGACATCAGGTGAAATTTCCTTGACTCCGTCCAGCTCAATCCTCTGTCCAGCCCGAGAAACCAGCGCGGTAGCAACCTCTGGCGTAAGAGACTCGAGGCCCCACAGCCGCAAGTTTCCACGCCGCTTGCCCAGCGTCGCGGCGGCCCTTTCGTCCAGTTTGGTCACTGCCGGGAGCGTTAAAAACGTGTCTTCGTAGGGTGTGACTAGGGCCTCGGCGATGTCGACCGACAACTCGGTGACATTCGCGAGCGTGAGCACGGCATGCTTCCTTGCAAGCTCGCGCGCCTTATCCGCGGTGATCGTCGCCTCGGAGTACACGAACCCGGCAGGGACGCGGTAGTCGCAATAGTAGTCATGGTCCTTGTTGCCGGCGTACACGGGTACCGCCAGCATCACCGCACCAAGAACGATGCCCAAGACCTGCCGCGCGGCCGCCGTGCAGCGACCTTCGAAAAACAACTCAAGCAGGACGGCTCCCAGTTGTGGCGTCATCCGCGATGCTCCACTGGCGGCCGTTTGGCGGCGAAGCCGTACCAGGAATCGAGTCGAACAGGAACAAAGGTCAGGCCAGCGGCACGAATCGCATTGCGGACATCCCTATCTGCTTGGATGCTGTTTTTGACATCGATGGCGTAGTCATAGGCTCCCCCATCGAGGTGGCGACTATTGAATCCTGGCGTCCCGCCAAGAGCCCCGTGGGAGGCGTTGTAGAACAGTCGCTGGACGGCAGTCGTGGCACCGGGGACAGATATTCGATTCTCCAACGCCATGCGGACGAACTCCGGGTCAGTCGCCGTCGGTGTCTCGCCAACGGGCCAATCGACATTGAACTTCTCCGAGTCCCCACTGTTTGGCCCCACGATCGTGACTGATTTCACATCGGGATGGAGGCTGGCCCACGCACCAGGAATCTGAGGCGACATGTCGACCGGGTCATACATCCCGACGAATGCCACCGTGCGGGGCAGATCGCCAGCCTCGGGCGTCAGGAGCGCATGCGCGACACCTGGGGCGATCATGCCACCTCGGCTCCAACCGACAAGGGCGATCGTTGTGCCGCCGCCAGCATCTTTGATCATGTCACGCGCCGTCGTGAGAACATCCTGAAAAATGTCGTCCGAGTCGCTTCCCATCACAAACTCCGCGGGCCCATGGCGATAGATCGTCATTGCAGAGGCCTCGCTGTCAGCAACAAGGTTCCGGACATGCGAATTCCACCGAGTGCCTTCCTCTGGCGCCTGCAGTTCCCGCTCATTGATTCGAACTCCATCCACGACTTTTGAAAGCCATGCTTCACTGCCCGTTCCATCGATGCCGATCACGATCGTGTTCGACACGACGATCACGTTGACGAGCTGCTCACCGAGGGGCGCCTCGCCATCGGCCGTCGTAACGACCACCGAGATCGGAACAAGCTCGCCCTCCGAGACCCGCACTCCCTCCACGTAAAAGACTTGGGTTCGGAGCGTATCGGAAAATCCCAGCTTTGTCAGATCTTGGATCTCCGTGGCATGTGGGATGAAGTCCCCCGCAGCGAGCCAATCGGTGACGCTATGGGGGTTACGGGCGACGTCGGCATTCTTTGTCCAGAGCCGAATCTTTCCGGCGTCGTTCGGAAGAGCGAAACCAGATTGCATTCTTGCCGGATCGGAACTGGCGTACGAGAACTTCACACGCATGTCAGCAACCGGCACATGCTCGGGAATCTGAAGAATGATTGGCGTGAACTGCTTGCCAGCGATTCCATGCTTCGTCGCCGGGAGTTCGGCAAATCCATCGCGATACCCAAAGCCGTCGGCGTAGTCTGGCACACCATCGCTGTCCGTGTCGTTGTCATTGACGACGACCTTCTTTCCTCGCGTTCGCTCCAGAAGCTCTTCGAGATTTGACCGATCCGGGTTGAGAAGCCGATTGTCGTTGTTGCTGTCGATATCGAGGTCAACGACGGATTCGACTTCAGCCTTCACGAGCACGGTGTTGTCGAGCAGCATCCCCAACGTGTTGTCGAAACCCTTTCCGCCAAACTGCACGAGGAGAGCACCACTTGTCTTCGGTGTAAAGATCGTCGTGGCAGTCTGCCACACAGGCGTCTTGCTGGAATTGAACTCGGCGGCAAGCGACCCGCTGAGGATCGTTTGACCGCCGGCATCGACGACCTTGTAGCTCATCTGATTGTCGCCGGTCCCGACGCCGGGGCGGCCAGCGAAATCGAAGCTGAGTTGGTACGGAATGTTCGCCGCGACCTGAACATGCTGCTCGATCGCGTAGAGCCCGCGCTCCGCTCGGCCCTTCTCCTTCTTGTTCCATTTGACACCCGGGCCGGTCTCGTCGCCGTCGAGCTCCAGCCACTGGGAACCGTTGGTGCCCTTCCATTTTGCGAGCCCTACTCGCTGAATCTCGGCCATCACGCCTTCAGGAGCCGCAATGGTCCATCCGGTGAGCTGGCCCGGCTTGAAGACGTCCCATGTGCGTTTGGGTGCCAACTGATTGTCTTCAAAGCTACCGTTCACCAAGAGATTGTCAGGCGGGCTTATGCCCGTGGGCGGCACAAAACTCATCACCGCGAGAAGCGCTCTTGGCTCGAGCTGCTCGGCAGCGAGGGAATGGTGTGCTTGGCGACGGCTGCGATTGCGGACGGATTTCTTGCGGGCGGTCCGCCCGACGAAGGACTGGAGCAACATCGTGAATGCGCCTGATGGAGGGATGAATGAGGCGGGATGAAAGGCAGGAGTAGGAGACGCCAGGGCATCTCCTACCGGGAGGGAGGAGCCTATTCTTTGGGGGGGGGGAGCTTTGTCAAGTGGCTCACGCACCTTCATTGTGAAAATACAACTCCGGTCGCCTTGCGTGGGGGGCCGCGCAGCCTACTGGGCCCGGCGCGCAACGCTGACAGGAAGAGGCGGGCATGACCGAGAGGAAAGGTGAGCGTTGCTATCTTTACCCGTCGGGATCGGCGAGCAGGGCGGCGAGGCGCTCAGCGAGGGCTGGTGGCAGGCGCTCGAGCCATGAGGCATCGATCATGCCGAGCGAGACCATGTCTTGGATGTGGACGCGATCCTTCAAGCGGTATGAGTTCAGCTTCATCCGTACGAGCACTTCGAGCGGCACCGTCTGAAATCCGGCCGCTCGCACGATCGGCTCGATGTCGGGATTCGCGTCGGGTTCGCCAGGGCGCACCATCGCTCCGGTGAGCACGACATGAACGGCATCGCGGGCTGAGCCATCAGGGGTTTCCGTGAACATGGCGAGCCCGGCCGTTTCCCGTTCATGAAACCCTGCGGCGACCATTGCCTCGCGGAAGGCTGGGTAGTCGCTCGGTCGCACGAGAATGTCGACATCGCGGGTGTTGCGAACGGCCGCTTCGTCGACCTGGGCGACCCACGCCCGCACCGCATGGCCGCCGATCACGGCATACGGCACACCGGCAGCTTCGAGGATGGAAACCGTTCGACGCAGGCGGTCATTGACCCGTTCCACGGCGCGCTCCATGCGGTTCCAAAGGGCCTCGCCCGTCACGCGAAATTCGATCGTCGACATTGGCTGGCTCCTCGCTCCCGGCAAGTCTATCCAGCCTAGGTTCCTCGTGTCGCGGCGAAGGCTTCGAGTGCCGTGCGAACCATGCCCACGGCGTGGACGCGGACGAGTTGAATCCCGTCGGCGGCCAAGCCGCAGGCGGCGCCGGCTGTTGCTGCATCGCGGTCGTCCTCTGTCGCCGGCCGGCCGAGCTTCTGCTCGATGATCTTCCCGAGGAAACCCTTGCGGGAGTGGCCCACGAGAATCGGGCAGCCAAGATCGAGGAACCGCCCGGCATGGGCCATGAGCGTGAGATTGTGGGCATGGGTTTTTCCAAAACCGATGCCCGGATCGAGGCAGATCTTTTCGAGGGGGATGCCGGCATCCACGAGGGCGTCGCGGCGCTGCCGCAGGTAGTCGTGGATCTCGGTGATGACATCGCCATAGCGAGGGTCGACCTGCATCGTCTGCGGTGTGCCCTGCATGTGCATCGCGCAGACCCCGGCGCCGGTGTCTCGCGCGACCGCGAGCATCGCCGGATCGCCCTCGAGGCCAGTCACGTCGTTGATGATCTCGGCGCCCAGTTCGATGGCGCGGGCCGCGACCGCCGCTTTCGACGTGTCGATCGAGATCGGCACGCTCGTTTCAAGTGCGAGCCGCTGCACCACTTCCGACACGCGAGCCAATTCGTCGGCCGCGCTGACGCCTTGCGAGAAGGGCCGCGTACTTTCACCACCGACGTCGAGGATGTCGGCGCCCTCGGCCACGAGGCGATTCCCGTGGGCGACGGCCGCCTCCACGCTCGCATGCCGGCCGCCGTCTGAAAAACTGTCAGGCGTCACGTTCACGATGCCCATCACGAGCGGTCGCCGGAGTGGCCCACGAGGGCACGGGAGTTCAAGCGAGCGGGTCCGGAGCCGCCAGTTCGTCGGAGCCTTTTTGGTATCCATGCCGCAAATTCTAGATGTCCGTGGAAAAAGCCATCCGTGGCCTTTTTCCACTTGGCCGACCGATGGGAAAGCCGAGGTTTCCCATCGTCGCCAGTCGCCGCCTCGTGCGGCGGCAGACTTGTTCCACGGTCTGCTAGCGGCAGATCACCAGGGCTCTTCCATGAGATCGACGATCTGCTTGGCAAGGCCGACGATGGCCTCCTGCTGGGTACTCGCCACGGAGCGGCCATACTCAGGCACGAGCGATGCTGACTGGCCCACGTCGACCGTCGCCGCCGGCATGGGCACGTCTCCCGCCGCGATCACCGTGCCACCGCGATCGGCCCAGGTCACGAGCACCTGGTAGTTCATCTCCACATTGCGCGACTGGTCGGTGGGACTTTCCACGAGCATCCGCTTCGTGTCGGCGACGACACGCCCGGTGAGCACGCTGTCGGCCCCCTCCGGGCTCCCGACGACCTTGAACGGCGTGCGATTCTCGATCTCCTTGCACACGGCCTCGGTGAGCCGTTCGCCGGCGTCGATGGCCGGAGTCGTCCGGTAGGAATCGCACTGGATCATCGGCACGTAGATCGTGCGAACATTCGAGGCGTAGAGGGTGTTGTTGCCGAAGCGGTAGTTGGCACAGCCCGGGGCCACCGTCACCGCGACCGCCAGGCAGGCGGCAAGCCAACCGGGCGCGTGATGGCTCGCGGCGTTCACGGGCATCTCCTTGCGGGCGAGCAGGTTCAAAACCGTGGCGGTGCCGTGCCGGCATCTGGTTCGCGTGCGATCGCCGTCTGGGCCTCGGCCTCCGCGGCCATCGCATCCAGCTCCGCATCCTTGAGCGAGTCAGGGTTGAGAACCCGCGTCAGCATTGGAAAGGGATCGTCCGAAACGTCCTCGAGCCCGGCGATCTCCTGATACCGCTGCCGGGCAGCCTGGGCGAGTTGCGTCTCAGGATACTCACGGGCCACCAGCGCGTAATAAATGCGGGCCGACGTGTAGTGCTTGCCCTTGGCGTAGAACTCCGCCCGCTTCCAATGTCGGTCAGCAAGCTCGGTCGCGATCTCCTGGCGGGTCTTTTCCACCCGCGACTCCTCCTCGCGGCTCAGCTGATCGGGAAACTGCACGAGCACCTGGTCCGCCAGCACGCCCGCTTCTTCCAGCACGCTCCCCTCGTAATACGGCCCCTGGTAGGCCTGGAGCTTGGCTTGCAGACCGAGCAGGTGCGCCTGCAACAAAAAGTCGCTGTCGGGATACTCGGTGCGCAGGAGACCGTAGAAGTAGTCGGCGTCCAGCCACTGGCGTCGGAGAAAGTGCGCATTGGCCTGGGCCATCAAGCTGTCGTCGGCGAGCGGACCACGCGGGTCGTTGAGCCGGACATGCTCGTAGGCTTTCATCGCCCGGCCGCGGGTGTCGAAGATCGGCCGACTGCGGTCGAAGAAGTTCGGGATGATCGTCGGGTAACGGTGCTTGTCGTCGAGGGCGATCCAATACTGGGCGATCACGAACTGCCGCTGGGCGATCCGGTCGAGATACTTCGTGTTGGCATACTTCTTGACCAGCTCATCGTAGTTGTCTTCGGCCTTCGCGTATTGGTCGGTGAAGAACAGGCACTCGCCGAGCTGCCACATGGCATCCTCTTCGAGCGAGGAGTCCGGCCAGCGATCGATCACCTGCTTGTACTTCGGCATCGCCGTCTTGTAGTCGCCGGCCTTGAAGGCGGCATCGGCCTCCTCCATCGCAGCCCGGGCCACCTGCTCATTGGGGCCGCGGCCGACGAGCTTCTTCCAACGCCGCTTGACGTTGTCTGCCTTGAAGTAGTCGAAGCCGTAGTCGTTGTTTTGGTATTCCGACGAAATGACCTCGGATGAGGCGTCTTCACCAAGCTGTTTGTCGACGCTCGTCGACCAGGGCCATGTCGGGGCCTTGAAGCTCGCGCAGCCGGCCGCGAGGCCGCAGCAGATGAAGGCTGCGGTCGCGAACTGGGTAAACGGCAGGCGAGTCCGAGTGGGCATCGGGGTATGAGTGCTCTTGGGTTGGTCAGGAAGTTCGACGGCGAGCAGAACGCAATCCGGCTGCAACACGCGTTGGGCGACCGAGAAGATGAGCGAGGTAGGCGGCGATTACGCCTCGGGCCTCGGAAGCCCCGGCAGGCGTGGACTCACGCTCGCCGCGAAGGGCAGCAAGCGCCGGCGATGACAGCGAAGCCACGGCTCGCCTCCCTCCGCGGCAGTTCGGGCAGAGGGTGCCTCCTTCGAGCAGCCCGAAGGCCGTGCGGCCCGTCGTCGGGAGAGGCCCGCGGCATTCCACGCAGAGACTTGTCTCGGGGGCATGGCCGACGATGCGAAGGATCGCCATCTCCGCGCGGAGGAGGATCGACGCCAGAGGACTTTCATCCCCTCGCCAATCGGAGAGCCGCCGCACGGTCGCGAGTGCCACGTCAAAAAGCTCCGGTTGAGGGTCGGCGTCGGCTGTCAGGACATCGAGCAGTTCGGCCACATGCAAGCCGCCCAGCACCGCCGCGAGGCTGGTGCCGACCCGGAACCGGCTTTCGAGGCTGGCTTCGGTGAGCAGGTCGAGCCCGCCCGACGATTTGCGGATGACGAGTACCTGACTGACGGAAAGCAGGTCAAGGCCGCCATCGAAACTGCTCTTGGGTCGCCACGCCCCCTTGGCCAGGGCCCGCAGTTTGCCGAACTCGCGGCAATACAGGGTGACGACGCTGCTCGTCTCACCGAACGGAATGGTTCGGATCACGATCGCGAGCGTCTTCTCAGCGGGCATCGGGTTTTTGTACTCGACGCTCTGGTGGCGGAGGCAGGCCAATCGCCTCCATCACCTCACGCTCTTTCCTGCGCATCCTGCGCCGCTCGCCGGGAGTGCCGTCGTCGAAGCCAGCGAGGTGCAAGAGGCCGTGGACCACGTAGTAGGCCAACTCCTCTCGCGTCGGCCAGCCGACTTCCCTCGCCACGCGGGTCGCTGTCTCGGCGCTTACGGCGATGTCACCCGAGAAGTCTCCGTCGCAGCCCGAGAGATCGAAGGTGAGCACGTCGGTCGGGTCGGGTAATCCCATCCACTGTTCATGAAGCGCGCTGATCTCGGCATCATCGACGATCGCCACGGTGATTTCCGCAGCCTCGATCTCGAGAGACGCGATCGCCTTGCGGGCGACCTTTTCGAGCCACGCCGCCGCGACACGCACGGCCTTTTGGCGGTTCACGACTTCAACGCTGATCGACATGACCGCGTATCGTACCCGTTTCTCACATGGTCCGCCGG
>CAZCHF010000072.1:0-11000 GCA_964498325.1 uncultured Candidatus Kuenenia sp. | reverse complement strand
CGGCAAGACCACGTTTGCCACCTGCATTCCGAATGAGCTTGGCACGACGATCCACGTCTCCATCGGCGCGGCCCTCGCGGCACCTAAGGATCTGCTGCCGTATCTCACCAATGCCGCCGAAGGCTCCGTTCTTTTCATCGACGAGATCCACCGATTGCCCATCGCCGTCGAGGAATTCCTCTATCCGGCGATGGAGGATTTTCGGATCGACATCACGCTCGGCGACGGCGTGGCGGCCCGCACGATCAACATGCCGCTCAAGCCGTTCACGCTCGTGGGAGCCACGACGCGCGCGGGGCTTCTCTCGGCGCCCCTGCGCGACCGATTCGTCATTCGCGAACACCTCGACTACTACTCGGCGGAAGAGCTGGCCGAGATCGTCCGTCGCTCGGCCCGTAAACTCGGGATGCCGATGGACGACGCCACGGCCGATGAGATCGCCCGCCGCAGCCGAGGGACGCCGCGGCTTGCCAACAATCGGCTTCGCTGGATCCGCGACTATTCCACAAGCCGGGCGGAGGGGCGGCTCGACATCGACATCGCCCGCGTGGCACTGGCCATGCAAGGCATCGACGAGATCGGCCTCGACGGTTTTGACCGCAAATATCTCGACACGATCCAACGGGTTTTCAAGGGGGGGCCGGTGGGGATTGAGGCGATCGCCCACACCATGAGCTCGGCCCCCGACACGCTTGAGGACGATGTCGAGCCGTTCTTGTTGCGGTGTGAGCTCGTGATCCGAACGCCGCGAGGCCGCAAGCTGACACCCAAAGGCGAGGAGCACCTGGGGGCCACTCCGGCTTCCAGAGGCAGGCTTTTTTGAGCCCCGTTTGACCCTCGCCCCCAGGAAACGCTATCTTCCTGGGCTCCCTACAGGTGATTTCATGGCCGTTCCCAAGCGACGTCAGTCGAACCAAAAGACCCGCTCCCGCCGGGCCCACGATTTCCTCACGCCCCGCCAACTGACGTTCTGCCCGACCTGCGGCAAGGCCGTTCCCACGCACCGGGTGTGTGGAAGCTGCGGCCACTACATGGGTAAGGCTGTCGTCAAGACCGAGGAATAGTCCGTTGGCCAAGGCTCTTCCGGCTGGCGGCCCTACGGCGATTCTTTTCCCCGGCCAGGGTGCGCAAACCGTCGGCATGGCCGGTGACTGGGTCGATGAGCACCCAGTCGCGAGGGAGCTTTTTGCTCGCGGTTCCGACGTTCTCGGCTACGACCTGTTGGAAATTTGTCGCAGCGGCCCCGCCGACAAACTCAACACGACGGCTGTCAGCCAGCCAGCCATCTTGGTCACAAGCCTTGCGGCTCTCGAGGTGCAGCGAGTTCGCGACGCCACCCCGCTCGATGCAGCGACGCTGACGGCCGGGCTCTCGCTCGGGGAGTACACAGCCCTGGTTTTCTCAGGCGCGCTCGGCTTCGACGACGCCGTCCGCATTGTCGCCGAGCGCGGCCGGGCCATGCAGGACTGCGCCGAGACATCGCCAAGCGGCATGGTCGCCGTGCTTGGCATGGAACGAGACGCGGTCGCGGCCTTGTGTGAGACATGTCGTGGTGAGGGCGTGCTGCAAGTTGCCAACGTGCTCTGCCCGGGCAACATCGTGGTCTCTGGCGATCTGGATGCCTGCGATCGCATCGAGGCCGCCGCCACGGCGGCCGGGGCGATGAAGTGCGTGCGGCTCGAAGTGGCCGGGGCGTTTCACACCCGGCTCATGCAACCGGCGGTCGAGCGGCTCACCGCCGCCCTTGCGGCTGCGACCTTCCAGCCCCCGCGGATTCCGGTCGTGAGCAACGTTGACGCGAAGCCCCACACTGCCCCAGACGAGATTCGTGGTCTGCTTGCTCGGCAGGTTGTCGGAGTTGTCGAGTGGCACGCCTCCGTGGCATACATCCTGTCCAACGGCGTCCGTTCGGTCATGGAAATCGGTCCTGGCCGCGTGCTCCGCGGCCTCATGAAGCGGATCGATCGAACCGTGGCCGCCAGCGGTGTTTTTGACTGACTTCGACTGAAATTGTTCTGAATTCTCGACGCGGAGACCCTCCCATGGCGGATGCAGGCACGACCAAAAAACAACCCGGGCCCCAAGCTCGCGTTCAGGTAGACCTCACGGGCCAGGTGGCCCTCGTGACCGGGGCTTCCCAGGGGCTTGGCCGTGCGATCGCCGAAGCACTTGCTGCGAACGGCGCGACCGTGGCCCTCGTAGCCCGCTCCGCCGACAAGCTCGCCGATGTGGCTGCCACGATCACGGCAGCCGGTGGCAAGGCCGAAGTGTTTCCGTGCGACGTCATGCAGGCTGAGTCGATCCAGCAGACCGTCGATGCGGTCGTCGAAAAGCTGGGCCGTCTCGACATCCTCGTGAACAACGCCGGCGTCACACGCGACACGCTCCTGCCCCGCATGAGCGACGATGAGTGGGACACGGTGCTCACGACGAACCTCCGTGGCCCCTTCCTCTTCATGCGGGCGGCGAGCCGTCCGATGATGCAGCAACGCTATGGCCGAATCGTGAACGTGGCGAGCGTGTCGGGCCTGATCGGCAACCCTGGCCAGGCCAACTACTCCGCATCAAAGGCTGGCCTCGTGGGGCTCACCAAGACGGTGGCCAAGGAACTGGCTGGTCGCAAAATCACGGTGAATGCGGTCGCTCCTGGATTCATCGCCAGCGACATGACCGCGGCCCTCGGCGACGTGCTCCTTGACGAGGTGAAGAAACGCGTGCCGGCGAAGCGGCTTGGCGAGGCCCAGGAGATCGCCGACGCCGTGCTGTTCCTGACCGCCCCCGGTTCGGGCTACATCACGGCGCAGACCCTCGTCGTCGATGGCGGGCTTATTGGATAGAACGGCCAGTTTTGCCCGGTCTGGACACACTTGCTGCCCAGCGGGTATATCTTCGCCGTGAACCCGGGCAAGATACACAGCCTCCAGAGGCTGGGCCCGTGGTGGTTCCGGCACAAGTCGTGAGGAGGATTCTCAAGGTGGCTTCCGTTCAAGATCGAGTGATTGAAATCGTGGCATCGCAGCTCGGGGTGAGCAAGGAACAGATCACCCCTGAGACGTCGTTCATCAACGACCTCGGTGCCGACTCGCTCGATACGGTCGAGCTCGTCATGGAGCTCGAGGAAGAGTTCGAGATCAACATTCCGGACGACGCTGCCGAAAAGATCCAGACGGTCGGCCAGGCTGTTGAGTTCATCGAGAAGCACCAAGCTTCCGGTTCAGCCGCTGGGTAATGGCAGCCTGTAAGATGGCACCAGGCTGATCAACACAGGGCGCCGCACCGGAGAAGCCGGCCGGGTTCGGCTGCCGCCCCACGGACGGGGCAAGCATCCGGCGGTAGGACGCGTGATGAAGCGACGGGCGGTGGTGACGGGGCTGGGCGTTGTCACGCCACTTGGCCGGACTCTCGAGAGCGTGTGGGCCAAGCTGGTCGCAGGCGAAAGTGGTGTCGGCCCAATCTCGCTGTTTCCCGTCGAGGGCTACCGCGTTCAGTTTGGTGGCCAGGTTCCGTGGGAGGCCGAGAAGGAAGACGTCGCACCGCCCAAGGAGCTCAAGCGGCTCGACCGCTTCACGCAATTCGCCCTCGCCTCAGCCAAAGACGCCGTCGCCGACTCCGGGATCGATTTCTCGAAGGAAGATCCGTACCGCTGCGGCGTCATGATCGGGTCTGGCATCGGCGGTCTGTGGGAGTTCGAGGTCCAGGAAGAGCGCCTGCTCCACAAGGGCATCGACAAGGTTTCGCCGTTCACGATTCCGAAGCTCATGGTGAACTCGGCGAGCGGCCATGTGTCGAGCCTGTACGGCATCAAGGGCCCCAACATGGCCGTGGCCACAGCCTGCGCCAGCGCCGCCAACTCGATCGGCTCGGCCCTGCGGGCGATTCAGTACGGCGACGCGGACGTCATGGTGACTGGCGGCAGCGAAGCGGCCCTGACGCCGATCGGCCTGGCTGGTTTTCAGAACATGCGGGCGCTTTCGTTTCGGACCGACGCGCCGAAGGAAGCCAGCCGTCCATTCGACGCCGACCGCGACGGGTTTGTCCTCTCGGAAGGAGCCGGCGTCCTCGTGATCGAGGAACTCGAGCACGCCAAAAAGCGCGGTGCACGGATCTATGCGGAGCTGAAAGGCTACGGCGCCAGCGGTGACGCGGGGCACATCACGCAGCCCGACGAGGAAGGCCGAGGCGCCGGCCGTGCCATGCAGTCGGCCCTGGACGACGCCGGCCTCGCGGCCGATGCGGCCCAGTATGTCAACGCCCACGGCACGAGCACCCCGCTGGGTGACAAGGCCGAGACGGCGGCGATCAAACGCGTTTTCGGTTCCCACGCCCAAAAGCTCGCCGTGTCGAGCACGAAGAGCCAGCTCGGCCACACGCTCGGGGCCAGTGGCGGCATCGAACTCGTGGTGTGTGCCCTCACGATCGCCCGTGGTGTGATCACGCCGACCATCAATTTTCACACGCCCGACCCGGCCTGCGATCTCGACTACACGCCCAACGTCGCCCGCGATGCAAAGGTTGACGTGGCCATGAGCAACAGCTTCGGGTTTGGCGGTCACAACGCAAGCTTGGTGCTCGCCAGGTTCACGTCGTAGCGTGTTGATTCAGCCTCGAACGGAGGGCCCCGCGATGAGTCGGTTGCGGCGGCGATGGTTTTGGCTCGCGCTCAAGTGCATGGTCTCCGCAGTCTCCTTCGGCGACGGTGCGCAGGGACAAATCCCGGCTGACATCGGCCAGGTCTGGAAGACCTACGACATTGCGCCGTTCGTGACCGCTGCCGGTGCGGGAAGCGAGAAGCATGTCGTGGACTGGATCCTTCAGGAAACGGGCTACCCTGCCTGGCACGGCGCGAGTCCGGCTTCGCTGTCGGCGTCAGAAGGCAAGCTCTCGTGCTACCACACCCCGGAGATGCATGCCCGCGTGGCCTCCGTCGTGAAGCGGTTCGTCGAGGAGGCCGACGCACCGCACCGGTTCACCGTCCGGGTGCTGGGCTTCGCATCGCCGGCCTGGCGGGCGGCCGCTCGCCCGGCTCTGCAGCCACTGGCGACCGTTACGCCTGGCGTCCAAGCCTGGATGCTGCCGAGGGAAACCGCTGCCCCGGTGGTGGCCCAAGCGACTGCCCGGGCCGACTGCGTGGAGCTCCCGACGGGCGCCGCGGTGGCGGCCAACGGGATCCCTGCCACGCTCACCGGCGGCCGCACCCAGGAGTTCGTCAAAGATTACGGCCTCACGCCGAACGCCTGGCCTGGCTGGCAACCCCAGAAGGCCTCCTGCGACGAAGGTCTCGCCGTCGACATTCACCCGCTGGTGACCGAGGACGGTGCTGCCGTCGACACCGTTTTTCGCTGCCGCATCGATCAGATCGAGCGGATGGCTCCGCTCGCGCTTCCATCACCGGCCGGGGGCACGCCCGTGGCGGCTCAGGTGCCCCAGATCGCGGCCGTCCGGATCGGCGAACGATTCCGCTGGCCTGCGACGCACACGCTGATCATCGGCCTTGGGTTGGTGCCGTGGCCGGTTCCTGCGCAGAATGGGGGCGTTCCGGCACTTCTCCCGAAGGTCGATCGACGCGATGTGGTCGTCGTCATCGAACCTCGTCTCGGGAGCACACGTTGACCTCACACATGGATACTCAAGCGGCATGAGCAAGCGAGATCGGCGAATCGTGGTCACGGGTCTCGGTGTGGTCTCCCCGCTCGGCTTGTCCCTCGACGACTTCTGGACGAACCTTGCCACGGGCGCCAGCGGCATCGGGCCGATCGAGTCATTCGCGACGACCGGCTTGCCTCTTCATCATGCGGCCGAGGCGCGGGGTTTCACCGGGAGCATCGACGATTTTGGCCCCCTCGATGGCGAGAAAAAGAAGGCGATTCGCAAGGGGCTCAAGGTGATGTGTCGCGAGAGCCAGATGGGCGTCGCGGCGGCCCAGCGGGCGCTTCATGACGCCGGTGATGTCTTCGCGCATCACCCCCCAGAGCGGATCGGGTGTGTGTTCGGCTCGGACTACATGCTCACGGTACCGGAAGATTTTACTGCTGCCGTGGCCGCGTGCCGCGCCGCGGATGGGTCCTTTGACTTCACTCGATGGGCTTCCGACGGCATGCCGAAGCTCAATCCCCTCTGGCTGCTGAAGTACCTTCCGAACATGCCGGCAAGTCACATCGCGATTTACAACGACCTGCGAGGCCCGAGTAACTCGATCACGATCCGCGAGGCGAGCGGCCACCTCGCGCTGGGGGAAGCCACCGACACGATTCAACGTGGGATGGCTGACATGATGGTGACGGGAGCAACCGGAACGCGGGTGCATCCCATGAAGACGGTACACGCCATCCAAAGCGAACAGGTCGCGATGACGACGGGCCCGGACGACGAGCCGGCGACGTGGAGCCGTCCTTTCGATCGCGAACGCCGAGGCATGGTGCTCGGCGAGGGAGCTGCCGTCTTGATCCTGGAGGCCCTCGATCACGCCGAACGCCGCGGTGCCAAGATACTCGCAGAGGTTGTCGGGCATGGCGCCAGTTGCGTGGCTGCCCGTGGAGGGACAGGCCGGCGGCGCCAGGCCCTCGCCCAAGCCTATGGAACCGCCCTCGAGCGGTCGAAGGTCGCCCCGCAGGACTTGGGGCACGTCCATGCCAATGGCATCAGCACGACGCTGGGCGACCGCGACGAAGGCGAAGCCCTTGGTGAGGTGCTGGGGAGCTGCGTCGGTCAGGTGCCTGTCGTAGCTGCGAAGAGCCACTTCGGAAACCTGGGCGCCGGAAGCGGCTTGGTCGAATGCGTGGCGAGCATCCTGGCCATGCGAAGGGGAGAGCTTTTCCCGCTATTGAACTTCGCCCAAGCGGACCAAGCGTGTCCCGTTCGCGCTGCCGTCCGAGGAGACAAGGCTGGTTCCAGCTTTGTTTCCGCGTCGGTGACGCCGCAAGGCCAGGCCGCCGCTGTCGTCTTTCGCGCCTGAACCGAGAGGCCTGCTGCAGCTTGACAGTCCGGTGCTCGCGGCATAGTCTCCATAGCTTGACCTCGTGAGGATGGTGGCTGGAATCGAGGACGCTTTCGGGCGCCCAAGTCGTGCGATGGCGTCGGCCATGCCGGCGGTACCACTCCACGAGGGCCCGCCGAGAACGCCATGAAGCCCGAAGAAATCCTCCGCATCGTCGACGCGATCCATCGCGACAAGAACATCGACAAAGAGATCGTTTTCCAGGCCATCGAGGCGGCCTTGGTGACGGCTCTGGCGCGCCAGTACGGCGAGACGGCCGCAATCGCCATCACGATCGACCGCCACGACGGCACGATGTCGGGCACCCACGACGGTCAACCGATCGAGTCGGCCGAATTGGCCGGCCGGATCGGGGCCCAGACGGCGAAGCAGGTGATCATTCAGAAGATTCGTGAGGCGGAACGCGACGCGATCCACGACGAATTCGAGGAGCAGGTTGGCCACATGGTCTCGGGCGTGGTCACGCGCTTCGAAGGAGCGACGGCCACGGTTCAGCTTGGAACCCAAGAAGCCATCCTCCCCCGCAGCGAGCAGATTCCAGGCGAGAGCTACCACCCAAACGAGAGAATCCGGGCCACGATCTTCGAGGTCCGGAAGGTCGGCAGCCGGGTCAAGATCATCCTTTCTCGCATCCGCCCGCAGCTCGTGCAGCGGCTCTTCGAGCAAGAGATTCCTGAGATCGCCGATGGTGTCATCGAGATTCGTGCGATCGCCCGTGAGCCTGGCTACCGCAGCAAGGTGGCTGTGATCAGTTCCGACAACCGAATCGATTGCGTCGGCGCCTGCGTCGGCGTTCGAGGCAACCGTATCAAGAACATCGTCGAGGAGCTCGGCGGCGAGCGGATCGACATCGTCCGGTGGAGCGACGACCTCCAAGTCCTCGTGCCGAACGCCCTCCAGCCGGCTGAAGTCGACGAGGTGATCCTCTGCCAGATGCTCGGTCGCGGCATCGTACTCGTGCGCGAGGATCAGCTTTCGCTCGCGATCGGGCGCCGCGGCCAAAACGTTCGCCTCGCCAGCAAACTCTGTGGCTGGGACATCGAGATCATGACCCAGGAAGAGCTCGATCAGCAGATCGAACGAGCGACGGCTGGGTTTTCGTCGATCGAAGGCCTGGACGAGTCCTTGGCCGAACGCCTCGTCGGCGAGGGCTTCCTCTCCTACGATGATTTGTCGGTGATCGAGCCGGACGACCTCATGGAAATGGGGGGGCTGTCGGCCGAAGCGGTTGATGCGATCGTCGCGGAAGCCGAGCGGCGGGCCACGATGGCTGAAGCGGCCGCGGCCGACGAGCGCAAGAAGCAACGCGAACAAGAGCGCATCGCGAAAGCGACCGAAGAAGCTGACGCCGTCGAGGCGGCGCTTTCGGTCGGTGGTGCTGACTCCGATAGTGCAGCGTCTTCGGAAGCAGCCGAAACGTCGGGCGAGTCGACGTGATGGCCAGGCACACGACAACACTGAGGTTCGAAGGAACGAGTTTCGAAACGGGCAAGAGCAGCCGGTGGCAGCCGGCAGAGAGAGGCACGAGTGGCAGTTCGGATCTACACGTTGGCGAAGGAGCTGAAGCTCGACAGCAAGGAGCTCGTCGAGTTATGCACCCGCGCCGGCATCCAGGACAAAGGTTCGGCGCTCGCCAGCCTCAGTGACGAAGAGGTCGCGAAGCTCAAGGAATTCATTGCGGGAAAGTCGTCCAAGGCCGCGCCTGAGAGGCCTGCCGCTCCCGTCCGTCCGGCGGCCCCCGTGAAGCCTGTCACAGCCGCCCCTGTCAAACGGGAAGATTACATCGCTCCGGCCGGCGTGGCCGGCAAGGGCAAGCCCGCTGAAATCGCTCCGCCGAAGCCGGCCGCTTCGAAGGAGAATGAAGGACGACCGCGCCCAGGAAGCCGGAGTGGCGATGGCAGCAAGCCGATGCCCCGTCCGGCGTTCAAGTTGGCGCCTCTCCCAGCGGCTGGCCGAGCCAGCCCTCCCCCGGCGGCTCGCGGCCCTCAAGAGCCGGTGGCACAAAAGCCGGACGTCAAGCTTCCGCTCGACGCCATCCGCAGCGCCAAAGCCGGTGGAGCCAAGCCCCTTGCCGACCATATGCGAAAGCATGAGCAGCGGCAGGCTGCCGAGGCCGCCCGAGCTCGCACGAGCGGCCTTCTGCGAGGTGGCGCCGGTTCTGCGGCACCTGCGCCTCCCCCGCTTCAGCCCGGTGTTCGGCCTCGTCGCACTCCCTCCAAGGCAGGCGGACCGGGCGGCGACGATGTCCTGGGTGGTCGTGAGCTTCGCCAGATCCATCGCAAGAAGGCGTCCGACCGACGAGGCGGCATGGGCGACGACTACGAAGGCAACCTTCGCCTACGTCTCTCTCGTCCTCGCAAGGGCTCTGGGGCTTCGACCGCCGCACCGCGAAAGACCAATGCGTCGATCCAGGTCCCGTGCACGGTTCGGGCCTTCTCCGAGGCCATTGGCCTGGCCGCCAGTGAGGTGCTGAAGAAGCTGTTGACGTTCGGCATGGAATCGATGCCGAGCATGGGCACCATGCTCGATCGGGATACGGTCGAGTTGCTGGCGGCCGAGCTGGGGGTCGAACTCGACCTGAAGACGGCGGAGGATCTCGAGAAGGAGTTGCTCGCCGGCTTCGATGCGATCGACGAGGATCCGTCGCTGCGTTTGCCACGAGCTCCAGTCGTCACCTTCCTCGGCCACGTCGACCACGGCAAGACGTCGCTCCTCGACAGGATCGTCGGCAGCAAAGTGGCGGCCAGCGAAAGTGGCGGCATCACCCAACACATCCGTGCCTACACGATCAATCGCAAAGACCACCCGATCACGTTCGTGGATACGCCGGGCCACGAAGCTTTCACGCAGATGCGAGCCCGCGGTGCCAATGTGACCGACTGTGCCGTGATCGTGGTGGCGGCGGACGACGGCATCATGCCGCAGACGGAAGAGGCCATTAACCATGCCCGGGCCGCGGGCGTGCCGATCGTCGCCTGCATCAACAAGATTGACCTCCCTGGCGCCGACATCCAGAAGGTCTACCAACAACTCGCGGCGACCGAGCTTCTGCCGACCGAATGGGGCGGTGAGACGGAAGTCGTCAAGACCAGCGCGCTGACCGGAGAGGGAATCGAAACGCTCCTCGACACGCTTCTGACGATCGCCGAACTGCATGATCTCCGAGCCAACCCGAACCGCGCCGCAGCGGGGGTTTGCCTCGACGCATCGATCCACGAGGGCCGCGGCGTGATCGCCTGCATGATGGTGCAGAAGGGCACACTCCGGGTTGGTGACGCCGTGGTCTGCGGCGAGGCCAGCGGCAACGTGAAGGCGATGAGCAACACGCTGACCCGTCGCAAGATGACCGAAGCCGGCCCGTCGCAGGCCGTCTATGTCACGGGCCTCGATGTGCCCCCCGGTGCCGGCGAGCGATTCCAGGTCGTTGATTCGATCGCCAAGGCTCGTGAGGTTGCCGTCAAGCGGACCGCGATCCAGCGACACACGTCGCTCGCGAGCGCCCCGGTTCACGTCACGCTGGAAACCCTCGTGGATCGGCTCGGCACCACGAAGGCTCCGACCCTCAATCTCATTCTGCGGGCGGACGTTCGCGGCTCGATCGAAGCCATCCAAAAAGAGCTCCAGAAGCTGGAGCATCCGGAGGTCAAGATCCGGATCCTGCAGGCGATGGTGGGAGGCGTGAGCGAGGCCGACGTGGCGTTGGCCGATGCATCCGATGCGGTGATCATCGCGTTCAACGTCGTGCCTGACGAGCGGGCTCGTTCGCTGGCCGAAGAACTCGGCGTGCAGGTGCGTCGCTACGACATCATCTACCAGGTCACCGACGACCTCCGGAAGGCGCTCGAGGGCATGCTCGCCCCCGAGAAGCGAGAAACGGAACTGGGTCGTGCGCTCGTCCAGCGAACGTTCAGCATCAGCCGTCTCGGTGTGATCGCTGGCTGCCGTGTGATCGGGGGCATCATCGCCCGCAACGAGCGGCTTCGCGTCATCCGCGACAGCGTTGTCC
>CAZCHF010000071.1:0-11684 GCA_964498325.1 uncultured Candidatus Kuenenia sp. | reverse complement strand
GCTTTCGTCACCAGCCCGCTTCGAAGCCCGGTGGCACTCGCCGACGACCTGATCCACGAGACCTATCACAACCGGCTCTTCGCGCTCGAAGAACGGGGGCCGTTCTTTGAAAATGAATCGGCCCGCACCGACGCGTGCCACTACTCGCCGTGGCGGAGTGACCCGCGGCCGGTGTTCGGCGTTTTCCATGCGTTCTACGTCTTCACCCGAGTCATGCGATTTTGGCGGCTTGTGTATGTCGATCTCATCGCGTCCGACGCGGCGGCTGACAGGGAGCACATCCGCTATGCAACGCAACGACTTCTGGAGCTCCTCGGTCAGCTCTCCGAGGCCCGCACAACGCTCCGTACCGCGAATGGTCTGACGCCCTGGGGTGCCGAGGTGTTTGCGGCCATGGAAGCGGAATTCGAACTGGAGCGCAACCGCGTCGAGGCCCTCGGGCTCCCCGACGACATGCCGGTCTTCACGGTGGCCGAGGATGGTCGCTACGTTCCGCAGGCTGCTGATACCGCAAGCCGTCCATTCTCGGTCAAGGAATCGCTCCGCAGGCACCGCGAGGCGTTCGACCGCCTGATGCACACGGCTCAGGCGCGCAGCTCTTTGAAAGCCGACCAAGCAACCGCGTCCTCAAAATACGCCTCGCCACCATTGACGACGAGACCCGGCACACCGGGTCGGTAGGAGCGCTCGTTCAAGCGTCGCTGGATGCGGGATGTGTCGAAACGCTGGTCGCCGGCGTTTCCACAGCGTGCGACCCCTGAAGTGAGACCGACATGCCGCACCGGGGCCGCGGCAACCTTGATCTGCCGAAACTGGCAGGCATAGCGCAGTCCAAGATCGACGTCCTCCCCCCCCTGCCCGATGAAGGCAAGGTCAAATCCACCGAGTGCTCGAAAGCGGTGCCGGGGAACAGCCATGTTGCCGCTCCAGGCGTGGCCTGCAAGCCACGAGAGCTGCCGTGTGTCGGACGGGGCGAGCGGGGCGTGACGCAGCGGCCCGCGAACCTCCTGCTCGATCACCGTGGCATGATCCTGCTCGGACACGTAGTCGATCGGGCCGAGGAGCAGGCTCTCGCCGTCATCGACGGCACGGTAGGCCGCGACGTGTTCTGGCCCGACCAGGCAGTCGGCATCGAGGAACACGAGCAGGTCACCTTCGGCAAATCGGCCACCGATGTTGCGGGCGAGCGCCGCCCCAAAACCAGCGGTGTGCCCCGTGTCGTAGAGACGGCACGGATGCCGAAACGGCATCCTACGGACAACCTCGATAGCCGCGGGGCACCCGTCGCTGACGACAATGAACTCGAAGGACTCGAGCGGCTGGCGATCGGCGTGCTCGAGAACCTCGCGGAGAAGGTCGGGCCTCCCATGGGCGGGAATGATGATGCTGGCTTCGATCATGCAGAGACAAGAGAGGTTGTCGGAAGTGAACCGACGTTATCCAATGCCGCTCGTCCACCATTCCTCGGCAACCATCGCATGAAGCTCTTCATCGGCACTCCCTGCTACGGTGGCGTCGTCACCCGAAATTATCTCCTGAGCATCCTCCAGCTCAACGCGGCCCTTGCGGCCGAGGGGATTCCCTTCTCACTTGCAACCCTCGACAAGGAAAGCCTAATCACTCGGGCGAGGAATCGGCTGGCTCATCAATTCCTCCAGAGTGACGCGACCCATCTGCTTTTCATCGACGCCGACATCCGCTTCGGCCCCGAGGCCGTGCTCAGGCTCGTGGCGCACGGGGGTTCGCTCGTGGCTGGGGCGGTCCCCAAGAAAGTCATTGACTGGGATCGCCTCCAGACGCTCGCAGGGCGGGCAGCCTCCGGCAGTGAACTCCAGGGGCTCTCGAACGACTATGCCTTCACCGTGCGGTTGGACCACGAGTCGTTTGACCACGAGTCGTTTGACCGCCACATGGAAAAAGGATTCGTGCGCGTGACCTATGTCGGCACGGCGTTCATGCTCATTGCTCGAGCCGTGTTCGAGGCGATCGACGCGGCCGGCCTGGTCGCCCGCTACTCGGACGACGAGGCGCCGGCCAGCGACGCGCCATCCATCGGAGCCTATTTCGACACGCTCATTCACCCACGAACCCGCCGCTACCTGAGCGAAGACTTTGCCTTCTGCCATCACTGGCGAAGTACGGGGGGCGAGGTCTGGGTCGACGTGCAGACGCCCCTAGGACACGAAGGAAATTTCATGTTCGAGGGGCGACCTGATCAGGTGGCGGCTGCGCTGGGCCGCCGTTGATGCTGCATCCGGGGGGTGTCAGCCGTTGAACAAGTCGTAGGTGAGGCCGGGCACGTTCTTGGCGCCGGAAGCCTGGAAATCCTCGGGCCACACGCCATCACCATCGCCGACGAGCCCGTCGGCAAGCCGACGAACCTGATCCTTGTCTGACTCGATCTTCGGAAACTCGACTTTCTTCGGTTCGTTCATCACAACCTCCATGGAGACTTGCCAGCGACACGGTCAGCTTCCGAAGGAAGCCATTCCGTCACGGTTGCGAATGGTAAGGCGACGGGGCGAAAAACGGCAAGGTCGCCATCAAGCCGCGATCTGGCGGCGCTGTGGTCGGCCCTGCTGTTCCATGCCAAAGGGGGTCCAGGTCGCCTTGCGACGACGCGTTTCCTCGCGGATCGCACGGTTTGTCTCGAGACTCGCGTGGGTGGCGTAGGGGCGCTCGTGATCGAGGTGGAGGCACACCGCGCGGTGGCGAACCTGCACCGGACGGATGCCGAGGTTTACAAGTCGCTCGCCCATCTCGCGGTCGAGGCCGCCGTACTGCATCCGCTCGTCATGCCCGTTGACATCGATGACATGGCGGCGGAAGGTCGAGGCGTTGCAGCCATTCCATGTCGGCCGCGTCGTGGTGACATGATCGAAGAGCCAGGCCAGCCGCGGGCCAGCCGCCAGCACGCGGGCCCCACGGTGTCCGGTCGCCCCACGGTGTCCGGTCGCCCCACGGAGCCATCGGACATCGCCACCGCGCCAGGCGAGGATGTCCTCGGTGGCCAGCCCACGGCTCGCCTCGCGCGACAGTCGTACGCAGCCTCCTGAGAGAAATGCTCCCGGCTTCGCGAGGGCCACATGGGTCGCGAGAAAGTCATGCCGAGGGATACAGTCGCCGTCGGTGAAAACGACATACTCCCCTTCGGCCTCGGCCGTCGCGTGGTTGAGGATCACGGCCTTACGAAAGCCCCGGTCGTCATGCCACACATGGTGAATCGCCAACCGCGTGGCCCGACGCATGCGGCCGATCAAAATCGAAGTCCGCTGGTCTGATCCGTCGTCCGCGACGAGGATCTCGAAGTTTCGATACGACTGCGCCGCGTAGCCCCAGAGCACCTTCTCGAGCCAGGCGGGCGAGTTGTATGTCGAGATGATGACCGAGACGCGCATGGGCTGGCAGTTCGGAATGGCCCGGCAACACGACGCTCTTCCTGATGGCCCCGTGGCCGCCTGTAGTCATCGGTGGCCTGACCACCCGAGGGCGAGACGAACTTCATCAACTTCGAGCTGACCTGTTGGTTGCCGTAACTTGGAGAGGGAGCGTGGACCTGGGAGGTGCGGGACGGTGAGGCGAATGTCGCCACCGCAAGCGGAGCATCACCATGCCCAGCCGTCACTTCGGCGCAGGAAGCACACGTGCCGTGGGCCGTCGGGGCCTGTCGTCTGCAGCTATGAAACGAGCCAAGAGACACCGCCGGAGACCCATCCAGTGTTCCAAGAGTGGCCGCGGAAGCGTCCTGGGTCGTAGCCGTGCGGGATGTGGAGCGACCGCATGAGCGCCGCCGTTTTGGCGTGATCGCTTCGGAACGAGTCGAAGCTGTAGCCGGCCAGAAAGAGCCTGGGCGGCCCGTCCACGAGACGCGGCGCCTGCTGCCGCAAGAGACTGGTGACATGGTACCGGGCAAAGTTGGCGCGTGTGCCATAGATGGGCAAGGAGCCCCACGGAGTCACGGGCGTTGCCATCGCAATCGGTGAATCCCAGGAATAAGCCTTGCCGAAAACGTCCGGGCGGCGAAGGAGGAGGCTGAAGGCTCCATACCCCGACTTGCTGAAGCCGAGCAGCAATCGATCGGCCGCCGACCTGGACACAGCGTACCGCTGCTCCACGAACGGGATCACGAACCGGACGAGGTGGCTCTCTTGCCGAACTCCCAGGTGGCTTGGGTGGTCGGCATACCACGGCAGGTCTGAGAACGTGGGTGCGACGAAAATCATTTGGTACGCGTTGTGGAGCTTGGCCTGCTCGATCACACGGAGTCCGTCGCCGTACCGCGAGCCGTTGCCGGCCTCCACGGGGAGGACATAAATGGTTCGGTAGGTCTTGGATGGATGGTATCCGTCAGGAAGAAGGATCCTGATCTGAGTTGCCGTTCGTTGGTACGGAGACGCTACCGTATGGACCCGCGGCCCACTCACGACCGAGCGAGGCGTCGCAACGGCATGGACCACTGGAGAAACGCCCCGTGCGGTGAGGGGCGGCGCGGTGGCCACTTCGGCCGCGGGTGATGGCTGCGCGAGAGCCCATCGACCGCCGGCGAGGAACGCAACACTGTGCGCTCCAGGCGAAGCCGATGGCACGTCCCTTGCCTCCAGCCGCTCGATGCCGAGCCGGAAGCGACGAGTAGAGACACATCTCGAGGTTCGGCGATGCACAGCAGGGCCAGCCAGAAGCTTGGGCAGCGTGAGAAGCATGCCCAGAGTGTATTGACTGGTTGGCACTGCCGCGAGCACGTCGCGGCATACGAGCACTCGTGGCTGGAATACGCAACGGTCGCCCTCTCGGGCATCCCGGGCCTTCGCTTCATCGGCACGGCACCTGCCCAAGGTGGGCGTGCTCTCGTTGGTGATGGACGGCCAGGACCCGATTGCGATCGGCCAAGCACTCGACCGCGAGCGCATCGCCGTGCGAGCCTGCCACCACTGTGCCCAGCCGCCGCTATGACAAGTCGGCCTCGAGGCAACCGTCAGGCCGAACCTCAGCGTGACCTGAGCCACCCCCACGGACGAGCCGTGAGGAGCGCTCACCACTGATAGAGCCAGACATAGGTGGTGTACCGCGCCGTGGGTGGTTTGCTGTGCGGCGGGCCATCAATTGTGCCGTGCTGGGTCTCACCGTTGCGGCAGGTCAGGCGGAGTCCGTTCCGAAAAAATACCGGGTCCTGGTCGTGAAACCGGTAGGCGGAAAACTCGCCCTTCTCCGCGTCGATGTGCGTGAGGCCGGCGATGTCCGCGTGGTACTTGCCGGTGTCAAAGTAGTACGTGCCCAGAAAATAGTCTTCGAGCCCCGACGAGAGCATCACCGGCTGCTCGCTCCCACCCATGTACGCACGCATGCACGCCTCGAGGTAGTTGAAGCGGGCGCCGCCTTTGGTCGCCTTGGCCGCGATGGTCACCTGGTACAACGCGCCGTTTCCCTTCACGTTACACAGGACGAATTCCTTCATCGGGGCGACTTCATGATTTTCCAGACGAATGAGCTTGAGCCGGGCGGTCTCGGGGAGCGTCACCCCGCCCAGCATGACGCGGAGATTCTCCACGCCACGGATGATCCACCACATCCGTGGGCTGTCGGCGGCGTCGGCGGCTCGCTGGGCGGTGACACGGATGCTCTTGCCAAAGGGGATGCGATAGTTGTTGTAGAACCCGTTGGTCTTGCCAATTTTTCCGATGTGCTTGGTGGCCCACGGCGCGTCGTTGTTGTTGAACCCCACGCCGTGGCCCATGTACAGGTTCATGTCGATCGACGGCGTCTCTTCACCGTCAACGTAGTAACGGATGCGCGTGTTCTCAACGCCGTCGAAATTCCCTCCAAACCAGAAGTGTGTCAGACAGCCAGCCCCCGTGTATTCGTAGAGCACCGCTTCCTGCTCGCCTTTGAGCACCCGCTGTCCCTTGCCCATCGTGCCGATCGTCTGCAGCGACTGAGCTTCGTCAGCCCTGACGGAGCAAGGAATCGCCAACATCAGGCAGATCACGACCGCATGAAAAAACGTGGGCATGGCGGAGACTTCCATTGAGAAAGATGGTGAAGAACAAAAAGACAGAACAGGGTGAAGAGAAGGGTAACAGAACTTCCGCCTTGACAGGCGCAACGGCCGTTCAAGACGGGAACGTGTGGCAGTAGAATGGTCACGCCGCGGCTATTCGAAAACGGAGCGGTGACGAGGTATCCAATGAGAAATGGCATCGCGATCTGGACCGGCGTGGCTTTGTCCATTGGGGGGTGGTGGCCAGTGGTGGCCAGGGCCGAGTCCTTCGGCGATGACGTGACGTTTCTGCGAAAGCACACGTCTGTCGTCGTGCTATCGGACGCGGAGGGCCGTGCGCAGGTCGCGGTGGCGCCGGACTACCAAGGCCGGGTGCTGACCAGCACGGCCAGCGGACTCGGCGGACCGAGCTGCGGCTGGATCAACCGGGCGGCGATCGCCGACGGCAAACGGCAGCCGCACATCAACGTCTTGGGCGGTGAAGACCGGTTCTGGCTTGGCCCAGAACGCGGCCAGTATTCGATTTTCTTCGAGCACGGCCGGCCGTTTAGCCTCGAGCACTGGCAGACCCCCGAGCCGATCGACTGGGGTGCGTGGCAGATCGTATCGCAGTCGGGCACCGAGATCCGCTTCCGCCGGCCGATGAAACTGAAGAACTACTCCAACACTCTGTTCGAACTGACCGCCGAACGCACGGTCCGATTGCTGGACCGCGCCCAACTGGCCGAGCGGCTGGGTGTGAACGTGGGCGACAGCATCTCAGCGGTGGCCTTCGAATCGGAGAACCGGATCACCAACAGCGGGAAAAACGCCTGGCGGAAGGAGACCGGACTGTTGTCCATCTGGATCCTGGGCATGTTCCAGCATTCCGAACAGACCACGGTCGTGATCCCATTCCGCGCGGGTCCCGAATCGCGACTGGGTCCGGTGGCGAACGACGCCTATTTCGGCACGGTCCCGGCCGACCGGCTGATAATCGGGGCCGAGCACATTTTTTTCCGCTGCGACGGCCGGTACCGCAGCAAGATCGGTCTCACGCCGCTGCGCGCGAAACCGATCTTGGGCAGCTATGCGGCGGATTCGCGGGTGTTGACGCTCGTGCAGTACACGCTGCCGGAGGGTGTCACGGACTACGTGAACTCGATGTGGGAGATGCAACAAAAGCCGTACGCTGGCGACGCGGTGAACGGCTACAACGACGGGCCGCCGGCGCCCGGCGCCAAACCGCTGGGTCCGTTTTTTGAATTGGAGAGCTCGTCGCCGGCCGCTGCGTTGGCGCCCGGGAAGTCGCTGACGCACGTCCACCGGACGATCCACCTGCAAGGTCCCGCGCCGGCTCTGTCGCCCGTCGCCGAACGCACCCTGGGCGTCAAGCTGACGGATATCGAGAAGGCGTTCGCCCCCTAGTGGGGCCGCGCCATGCTCACAAGCCCATCGGCATGCGTCTGGCGATTGTGAAAGTGCCGCGTCGATAGTCCCACCTCGTAACCGTCTGGACTGTCGAACCAGGAGCCCTGCTCGACCGCGGCCCCAATTCAGGATCCGGTGCCCCTGGGCTTTCCTGTGGCCTGGGTGCGTGGGGGTTTGGCCTGTCCACGGATGCGACGGTCGATCATGGCCTCGATTTCCGCGAGTCCGAAGACGGTCTCGGGGGCATACCAGTTCTCGAACACGCCTTCATCGTGGGCCTCCAGGGCGTCACGCATCGCCTGGGCGTCGCCTTGAGCACGACGGATCCACTGCTGGTACTTGGCCTGGTTGTGGACACTCTCGAGGGCATGGGCGGAAGCCGCCAGGCACCGCGACGCCGCAGCCATGAACGCGGATTGACGCAGCAGCGTCTGGTCAAAAAAGGCACGCCCCTGGGCGTCGAGCTCCGGGGCGAGTTCATCGCATTGCTCTGCGACGCGGGCGAATCGCTCGGCGGAGCGTTCGCTGCCGATGATGACCGCGTCGAGCACGGATGAGGCGTCGCTGTCTGCGGCGGTAATGCGGTAGAAGCCGGTGCCACGGTCACCCAGCAGGTTTTCGGGGTCATAGCCGATGCGGGCGGCCAAGAGCAGCTCCCGAATGGCACGCGAGACGCGGAGATCCTGAAAGATGAACTGTCGCGGGAAATCGGGAAGGCTCGGCCGGCGCTGCTGCCAATAGGCGTTGAAGGAGTCGCGGAAAAGCTGGGCCACACGCGGCCCGTGTCTCGGCCCCCAGTAGCGGCGACAAAACTCGTCGACAAAACGATCGCTGGCGTAGGCGTCAGGGTCCCACATCATTGCGGCGTGGGCTTGGAGACTGAGGGGAAATTCCCGAGTGTTCCCCGAGTTGACGATCGACAACGCCAAGCCGTTGCCTGCTTGAAGGGCGAAGCGATGGTTTTTCTCCAGCTTCCATGGCCCTTCGCCGTCCGCCAGGTGCGAGCCGCTGTTGGTGAACTGAATATTGAAGTACAGGCCCAACGGTCGCTGTTTCGTGGCTCGATACTGCCGCAGGTCTGCTGCGGGGAAGTGATCGCGACGAGCGGCGGTAAAGTTCCAGATCAGCGTGGGCTCGTCGGGCACCTCCAGCAGTCCGGCCGCCACGTAGTCGGAACACTCGTCGTACAGAATGGTCCGCATGGGCGGATCGGCCTGCCCAGTGACCCGCTTGAGGACCGCGATCTGCCTCTGCATCATCTGCTGCACAATGCGTGCGCGCGCTGCATCGTCAGCGGGCGCGTCGACGAAGGTCTTGAAGAATCCCTTGTCGCCCGCGCCGCGGAAACCGATCGTCCAAAGCATCTCGAGTCGCTCACGCTGCGCCAGTCGCACGTGGTGTTCCCAGAAGCTCTCGAGCGATTGGACGTTGTCGAGGGTGAGCGGCGGCGCAGGGCCTTTTCGGGTGCCATCCGTCCAGAACCGCTCCCAGTCGCCGAGGTACGCCCCCAACGGCGCGGCGTGGGACGTGGTGATGGCCAGACCTCGATCTCGCGGGATTCTGGTCTTTCCGATGCTGCGGTCGGAGAACTCGCCGACATCGATCAGATTGAGTTTCAGGCGAAGCATCGTCTCGACGACGAGGTTCCACCTGGTTGCGTAGTCTTGCTGGATCCAGGGCGAGAGGAGGTCGGTGTCGTTGGGGAACCAGGCCCGCCACTTCACCTTCGGCGATTGCCACCGGAGATCGGTCTGTACGGGTACCTCGACGACATCCCGTACGCGGGGCTTCCACCCCGCCCAAAACCACCAGGGCGGCACGTCCAGAAAATGGTCGCTGAAGCTGTAGATCGCGTAGATGGCGCCCCGGGCATCGGCACCTTCTAGAAGCACTCGCCGGCCGGCAACGCTGATGGCGTGTGCCTCCCCGCCGGACACGCGCGGTGGTCCGAAAGCGGGCAGCTCGGCTGGCCGCGAGGTGACAACGATGACAACCGTCTCTTCGTTGTCAGGCACCTGCTCGAGTTGAGGCGACGGTGCGCCGAGTACCCATTCGAGGTCTCGTTGCAGGTCTTGGGCTGCACGACGGACAGGGCCGGGCTCGTCAGGCGCGACAACGACCGGCACGCCGGGAGGCAGCCGAAGCACATCCGCTGCCATCAGCGGATGGGAAACGCAGTTGAGTACGAGAGCCCCAAACGTCAGAAACACCAGGCCCTGGGGTCGACGTGCGGAATCGCCTGTTTCGCGTTTGGTCACTTAGATTTCCATCGCTTCACGAGCTGGGGGCGGAGTCCGCAAGCCCTCGTCACGAGCCCCCGGCGTCCCGTTCCTTCTGCAATTCCCGGATCCGCAGATTGCGAAACTTGTAGATCTTCCCCTTCTCGCCGTGGTGCTGGATGCCGATGGGACCTGCGGCGTCCATGGAGTCGCGGAAGTCGGTCGTCTGCACACCGTTCACGAAAATCTCGAGGTGGTCTCCGATGCAGCGGATGCGGTAGGTGTTCCACTCACCGGGCTTGGAGGCACCGTGCGCCTTCTCCTTGAACACCCGCTCCGATTCCTTGTCGTCCTGCTTTGGGTTGAGCCACTTGCGGCGTCCCTCATCATAAAGCCCGCCCGACCAGCCCCGCGAGGAAGGATCGCACTCGGCCTGATAGCCAAACACTTTGTTTTTCTCGACATGGCAGCGGAACATGATGCCCGAGTTCGCCTTGCCCTCAGGCATGAGAATTTCGCCTTCGAATTCAAAGTCGCCGAAGGTCCTTTCGGTCACCAGGAAAAACTTCTTGTCGGCCTGAAGGTGGATCTCGCCGTCCTTCACCGTGACGATCCCCCTGTCGTAAGGATTCTTCCAACCCTCGGTGTCAGCACCGTTGAAGAGCTTCTGCCATTCGCCCCACGCGGGCTCTTCGGCAGACCAACCAACCCCCACCGTCAAGACGCCGATCACGACCGTGGCAATGCCCGACAGGAAAACGGAACGTTTTTTCATCGTGCTCATGAAAAATCCCCAAGGCTTGGAAACACAATAGAGCCACCGCCGCTGATTTCGCCCGAATTCCAGGATGCAGCACCTCACCATCGATCCCCAGCCGTCCCCTGAAGGCTCACTCCGAACCGGTCGCTGTGAACGATGGCCTCGGACGTGTCACACCCGTGGATTCTCGTATCCCGCGCGTGGCGTGCGGGCCATGAAGGAGGCGGCCTGGTCGTCGCCCGTGATCGTTTCACTCACCGGATCCCATGTGATCGTGCGTCCGAGCCGCGCGGCGATCGCCGTGAGATGGCAGGTGTTCATGGTGATCACATGACTGAACACGTCCGAGACCGGCAGGCCTCCCTCACGGATGCAGCGGTAGAAGTTGCGCTTGTGGGACTCGTAGGGCTTTCCCTTGTAGAGGGCGACGACATCGTCGTCCGTGAATTGCCCCTTGTCCCACTCTTCTTCGATCGGTGTGCCGGTGATCTTCTTCCGGTTGACGAAAATCCTCCCCTTCTCTCCCTCGAAAAGGATGCCGTTGCTGCCACGGCTCGTCACGACCATCTCCACGCCACTCGGAAACGTGCAGGCCACCGCGAAATCATTGGCCGTGTTGAAGCAGTCATCGACCTCGGGATACCCGTCCTTGAACGGCACGGGATGCTTGGCATCGGTGCCGTCGATCTTCGTGGGACCTCGGCCGAGCGCGTCTTCCTTCAAGGCCCACTGGGCGATGTCCACATGATGGGCACCCCAGTCAGTGAACTTGCCGCCGGAGTATTCATACCACCAGCGGAAATCGTTGTGGCACCGCTTGGTACGGTACGGCACGAGCGGCGCCTGGCCGAGCCACATCTCCCAGTCGAGCCCCTCTGGCGGTTCTTCGATCGGAAACGGCCCCCCTTTGGGACTGCCGTTGATGCCCGCGGTGACCTTGCGGATCGGCCCGAGAATTCCCTTGTGGACCATGTTCACGGCCCGCAGGAAGAGATCCCGCTGGCTTCGCTGCTGCGTCCCGATGAAAAACACCTGCTTCGGAAATTTTTCAGCAGCAGCGCGGGCAAGCTTGTTTTCTTCGATCGTGAGCGACAGCGGTTTCTGGCAAAAGACATGCTTGCCGGCCTGGAGGGCTTCGATCGCGATCTTCACATGCCATTGATCGGTCGTGACGATGCTGACCACGTCGATATCGGCCCGGTCGAGGATCCTGCGGTAATCCCCGTAGGCGTCGGTGCCAGGCTTGCAGATCTTCGCGTCGGCGAGGATCAAGTCTGTCCGTTTGGAATCGACATCACAG
>CAZCHF010000070.1:0-11966 GCA_964498325.1 uncultured Candidatus Kuenenia sp. | reverse complement strand
AAGGGCATGGATGCCCGCAGCGAACGTCCCGTGACAGGACACGGGATGCCCCGAGCAGCCGGAATAGTGGAGTTGCGGGATTCGGCGGCTCGGGTATGCTGTGAGGCTCGTTTCGTCCGACATTTCGAGGTTTTTCCCGTGGCACGTTCCTGTCAGGTTTGCGGCAAAGGTTTCTCCGTTGGCAATCAGGTCACGATCCGCGGTAAGGCCAAGTACCTCGGTGGCGTCGGTACGAAGGTGACCGGCATCACGAAGCGGAAATTTAAGCCGAATCTCCAGCGGCTCCGGGTGACGATCGGAAACGGCACGAACTCGACCGTGCTCGCCTGCACGCAGTGCATCAAGAGCGGCAAGATCACGAAGCTCGTGAAGCGAAAGCCGTTCCACCTGCCCAAGGTCGAGCAGGCCAAGCCGGCGGTGGAAGAGGCAGTCCCGGCCGGCCCACGGGCTCGGCCATAGAGCCGCCATGAGTCTTTCGCCCAAAGACGTCGCCAAAGTGGGGTCGCTGGCCCGCCTGGCCCTCACCGAGCAAGACCTCGCGAGGATGACGGGCGAACTCTCCAAGATCGTCGATTTCGTGTCGCAGCTCGGTGAACTCGACACGTCCTCCGTCGAGCCGCTCGCCCATCCGCTCGATACGCGCAACGTCTTCCGCGAGGACGTGCCCAAGCCGTCGCTCACCACGGAGCAGGTCCTCGCCAACGCCCCTCGGCATGATGGGTCATTTTTCCTCGTCCCGGCCGTCCTCGGCGACTCGGGCGCCGCCTGACGCTTGGCTTTCTTTCACCTCATGCAACTTGCTGAACGTTCCGCGACCGAATTGGTACAGGCCATCAAGGCGGGCGAAATCTCCGCCGTCGAGTGCGCCACGGCATTTCTCGATCGGATCGAGAAACTCGACGGCAAGGTCAATGCGTTCCTGGCCGTCGATCGTGAAGGCGCCCTCGCTCGGGCCGCTGACATCGACGCCCGGCGTGCCGCTGGAAAACCGCTCGGCCCACTCGCCGGGCTCCCCGTGGCAGTCAAAGACGCCCTCTGCACGACCGATCTGCCGACGACCTGCGCCTCGAAAATGCTCGAGGGCTTTCGGCCCCCGTACGACGCCGAGGTCGTGACCCGCCTTCGGCGGGCTGATGCCGTGATCGTCGGCAAGACGAACATGGACGAGTTCGCCATGGGAGGCTCGAACGAAAACTCCGCCTTCGGCGCCGTCCACAATCCGTGGGATTTGTCGCGTGCCCCAGGCGGGTCGAGCGGCGGCTCCGCGGCATGCGTCGCGGCCGACATGGCGCCGCTTGCGATCGGCTCCGACACCGGTGGCTCGATCCGGCAGCCTGCCGGCCTCTGTGGGATCACCGGCCTCAAGCCGACCTACGGCCGCGTCAGCCGCCGAGGTCTCGTGGCATTCGCGTCGAGCCTCGATCAAATTGGGCCGATGGCTCGGTCGGCCGCCGACTGTGCCCTGCTGATGGAGTCGATCGCCGGGCACGACGCCGGAGATGCGACGTCGCTCGCCGACGCCGTCCCGAACTACACGAAACTGCTCGATGGATCGCTCAAAGGCCTTCGGATCGGTCGCGTCGCCGAACATTTTGGTGCGGGCCTCGATCCAGAAGTAGCCCACGGCGTCGACGAAGCTTTTGAGGTTTTTAAAGAAGCCGGCGCGACGATCCATGAGGTGGAACTGCCGCACGCGAAGTATGGGATTCCGACGTACTACCTCATCGCGCCGTGCGAGGCGTCGAGCAACTTGGCGAGATACGACGGCGCCCATTATGGATTCCGTGCAGCGTCGGGCACCGCGTTGAATCAATACGTCGGAGCGTTCGACTCCCCACTCGTCGAGATGTATTGCCGCACGCGGGCCGAGGGCTTTGGCCCCGAGGTCAAACGGCGCATCATGCTCGGCACCTACGCCCTCTCCGCGGGCTACTACGATGCCTTCTACGCCAAGGCCCTGCGCGTCCGTCGCTTGATCCAGCAGGATTTTTTGAAGGCCTTCGAGAAGGTCGACGTGATTGCCGGGCCGGTGTCGCCAACGCCTGCGTTTCCCCTCGGTGAAAAGACCGGCGACCCGCTGGCGATGTACCTGGTCGACATGTACACCGTTGGCACGAACCTCGCCGGGATCGGTGGCATTTCCTTCCCCTGCGGCTTCACCGCATCTGGCCTACCGATCGGTTTTCAGCTCCAGGCTCCGGCACTCGCCGAGCCGCTCCTGCTGCGAGCCGCCGACCGCTTCCAGCACCTCACCGACTGGCACCGCCGCCGCCCCGCGCTCCCCGCCTGAGACCTTTAAGACTCTCGAGACTTTTTGGCACGATGTCCAAGCCGTCCACACCTGCCGCCGCCGAGCCCTACACCGTCGTCATCGGCCTCGAGGTCCACGTCCAACTCCAGACGCAAACCAAACTCTTCTGCGGGTGCGCAACAAAGTTCGGCATGCCGCCCAACACGCAGGTCTGCCCCACCTGCCTCGGCCTGCCCGGCTCACTCCCGGTCATGAACCGCCATGCCTTCGAGCTTGCCCTGCGGGCCGCCCTGGCTCTCAATTGCAAGATCGCTCCGTTCACGAAGTGGGATCGCAAGAACTATTTTTATCCTGATCTGCCCAAGGGCTATCAGATCAGCCAGTACGACCTTCCGTTTTCTTCGGAGGGCTTTCTCGAGGTCGTCGATCCCAAGGGGGCGTTTTCGCGACGTGTCCGGATCACGCGGGTGCATCTCGAGGAAGACGCGGGCAAGAGCATGCACGACGAAGCGGCCGGGGTGGCCGACAGCCGGATCGATCTCAATCGCACAGGAACGCCTCTCTGCGAGATCGTCACCGAGCCCGACTTGCGAAGCCCGCAGGAAGCGCGGGCCTGGCTCAACGAACTGAAACTGCTGCTTGTCTATCTCGGCGTGAGCGACTGCAACATGCAGGAGGGGAGCCTCCGCGTCGATGCCAACGTGAACCTTCACATTCCACGTGGGGATGGCTCGATCGCCAAGACGCCGATCGTCGAGATCAAGAACGTGAACTCGTTTCGATCGGTCGAGCGGGCCCTCACGTACGAAGCCGCGAGGCAGTTTGCGGAATGGCAGGAGACCGGGGCGGAGCTTGGCACCGCGCCCAAGCAGACCAGCGGCTGGGATGATCCCGCTGGAGCCACCCGCCCCCAGCGGCACAAAGAGGAATCGAGCGACTATCGCTATTTCCCTGAGCCTGATCTCGTGCCGGTGACCGTGAGCGAAGACCAGATTGCGGCCGTGCGGTCCGCCATGGGTGATCCTCCGAGCGTGCTCCGTGAAAAACTCGCTGCCAAATGGAAGATCACGGCGTATGACGCCGATGTGCTCGTGAATCAGGGGCAGTCGCTCGTCGCCTGGTACGAGGAGCTTGCGACGCTCGCCGGTGACGGCAAGGTTGCGAGCAATTGGATGCAGCAAGACGTGCTGCGAACGCTCAACGAACGTGGCCTGGCGATCGAGCAGTTCCCCGTGTCGCCTTCGGCCGTCGCCGACATCATCGCGAGGATCGCGAAAGGTGACTTTGACACGAGCCGCGGTCGCGAAATCTTTGCCGCCGTGCTCGATTCTGGTCGAAGCGTGGCCGACGTCGTGGCGTCGATGGGCATCGCCGCCGTCGGAGACGATGAGCTCGAGACGCTTTGCCGCGAGCTCCTCGCGGCCAATCCAAAAATCGTGGCTGACGTGCAGGGGGGCAAGGAGCAGGCAGCCGCCGGCCTCATCGGCCAGGCCAAGAAGAAAAACCCCAACGTCAATCCAGGCAAGGTCCGCGAAAAATGCCTGGAGCTGATCCGTCGCGGGTAGCATGGTGGCATGACTGTCGTGCCTCCCCGCATCGTCACGCTCACCACTGATTTTGGTGTCGGGAGCAGCTACGTCGCCGAGATGAAGGGGCGGCTGCTCCACGCCCGATCACCCTTCACGCTCGTCGACATCGCGCACGACGTCCCGGCCCACGACATTCGCGCAGCGGCGTGGCTCGCGGCCCGTGCGTGCATGGCGTTTCCTTCCGACACCCTCCATGTCATCGTCGTCGATCCTGGCGTGGGCACCGCGCGGCGGATCGTCTGGGTGAGGGCAGGGGGGCAGCAGTTTTTGGCGCCTGACAACGGTGTTCTCTCGCGGGTGCTTGCGACGGCCCGCGTCGAAGCCTGCCATGCTGTGACGGTGCCACCTGACGTCTCCACGACGTTTCACGGTCGCGACGTGTTTGCACCCGCCGCGGCGGCACTCATCGACGGGCTGGCTCCCGAATCACTCGGCCCGGCCGTGTCCGCGCTTGAGACGTTTTCCGTGCCGATACCGCGTGAGACGAGCCGCGGCATCGAAGGCGAGGTCGTTCACGTCGATCACTTCGGGAACCTTTTGACGAACCTTCCGGCGGCACTTTTGCCCCGACTCGTGAAAGCCGGTCGGCTGATCGTCGGCGACACCGAGGTTCTCGCGGTGGTCCGAACGTACGGCGAGGCGCCACCTGGAACATTCGTCGCCTTGATCGGGTCGCAGGGAGTGATCGAAGCGGCGGTCGTCGGGGGTCGGGCGAACGAGGCGATGGAAGCGGGCGTCGGCACGAAGGTGGTCCTTCCATGACGCCGTCTCGCGCCGAACTCGAACACTGGGATCGCCATCATGTCTGGCATGCGTTCACGCAGATGCAGGAGTACGATCCGCTTCTGATCGAACGGGGAGAGGGCGCGTGGCTCATCGACGTCGACGGCAATCGCTATCTCGACGGCTCGGCCAGCATGTGGTGCAACGTCCACGGACACCGGCATCCTCGGCTCGATGCGGCGCTTGCCAGCCAGGCCGGGAAAATTGCCCACACGACCAACCTCGGCCTCTCGAATCCGACGACGATCGAATTCGCCCGTCGGCTTGCGGGCGTGGCCCCGCCAGGACTCGACCGCATCTTCTTCTCGGACGACGGGTCCACGGCCATCGAGGCCGCCCTCAAGATGGCTTTTCAGTTTTGGCGTCAGACGACCCCGGCACGCCCTGAAAAGACTCGCTTCATCGCGATCGACGAGGCTTATCACGGCGACACGCTCGGCGCCGTCGGTGTCGGTGGCGTCGATCGGTTCACGGCGATGTTCGAGCCGCTCACCTTCAGCCCGATTCGGCTGCCTCCTCCCGGCCTGCCGGGCGTAGCCGGTCGCGTCCCCTCCTGCGACGAGTCGCTCGGGGACCTCGAAGCCGTTCTCATAAACCACGGCCATGAAGTCGCGGCCGTCGTCATGGAGCCGCTCGTGCAGATGGCTGGCGGCATCATCGTGCATCCTCACGGCTACCTGAAAGGAGCCCGCGAGCTGACGCAGAAACACGATGTTCTCTTGATCCTCGACGAAGTGGCCACCGGTTTCGGTCGCACCGGCACGATGTTCGCGTGCGAGCAGGAAGGCGTTGTGCCTGATTTTCTCTGCCTCGCCAAGGGGCTCACCGCCGGGTACCTCCCGATGGCCGCGACGCTCACCCACGGCTGCATCTGGGATGCGTTTCTCGGCACGCACGCCGAGGCCAGAGCCTTCTACCACGGCCACACGTACGGCGGGAATCCCCTGGCCGCAGCCGTCGGCCTCGCCTCCCTCGACATTTTTGAAGACGGCCAGGTGCTTGGATCACTCCGGCCCAAGATCGACCGCCTCGCTGATCACGCAAAGCGGCTCAGCGCGCTCGATGGGGTCGGCAGCGTGCGGCAGTGTGGTTTTGTCTTGGGCATCGATCTCGTTGCTGACAAGGCGACGGGGCGGCGTCATCCTTCGCACGCGCAGCGAGGCCGCCGCGTCTGCCTCGCTGCGCGAAAGCATGGAGCGATCCTTCGGCCTCTCGGGGACACGGTCGTCATCATGCCACCACTGTGCATTACCGAAGGCGAACTCGATCAGCTTGTCACATCGGCTGAACACGGGATACGCGAAGTTGGCCACTGAAGTGAGACATCCGGCTCGGGGGGGCCCGTGTCCTGGAGCGGGCGTAGAAAGCCGAGCGCAGCCAGGATGGCGAAGCGAGGATTTCTCCGAGTGCAGCGGAGGCCTGGAGGGCCGAAGCAAACGTCCCGCGACATGACACGGGCCACCCCGAGCGACGCGGGACGTTGCAGCACTCACTACTGCGCGACGCTCTTGCTGCCTTCGGTCGAGCCGCCAATAGGCGCTCCCTCGGGCAGCGGTCGCCCCGCGGTCGCGATCCCGAGTCGATAGAGCTCGGCGCGAACGGCGCGATAGCCCTCAAAGCTGTCTGGGTAGCACCAGAGCGTGACCGTGGTGTCGGGCTTCACGCCGGCCAGCTTACGTCGGAACTGCGAGGAGCTCGCGAGTGCCTCGGCGACCGGTTCACCCACGGAAAGTTCGGCTGGTCGCACCACCCATTCACGCGATCGGATGAGCACCTGGCCGCGGGCCTGGTCGACCTTCGCTTCGATGACGTAGTCGAGGGAGAAGCCCTGTGATGGCCCGACGGTCACGATTTTGGTCGCAAGGTCAGAGAGCGAGTTGGAGTTCCGTCGCGTATGCGCCTTCGCCAACTCAAATAGTTCTTCCAGCGGGATGTACGCGATCCGACCGCCCGCGAGCCGAAAGTGGATTTCGTCGCCGTTGACCGTGCGGCCAATCGGAGTGGGGTAGGCGAGCACCTCCTTGGTGGAGGCTGGTGTGTGCGCGAGCGACTCCGTTTCGAGGGTACAGGTGCGAATCTGTTCTTCGAGAGCGTGGCGGCGAGCGGCGCGTTCGGCAGCAGCGACCCGCGACGCATCGGCTGCCTGCTTCCGCACCTCGACGCCCCGTTTGGCGGCGGCCACGGCGGTGGCGAGATCGAGCCTCGCTTGCGAGGCGCCTTCGATCGCCGCGCCAACCAGCCGTAACTGATCCTGGAGTTCTTCGATTTCCTGCTCGGAGGAGGCGAGCGTCTTCGCGAGTTCGGCCACTTCTGCCTGAAGGGCCGCCGGCGGCTCGACGGCAACCGGAGCCGGAGCCTCCAGGGTGATCTGGCGAACACGCGCTCCAATCACCATCACAAGAATGATCAAGATGCCCACGATGTTGGTCACGACGTCGAGGAATGAATCCTGGCCGGCGGAACGATCGTCATCAGGTCGTGGGCGTGGCATGGCAGGCGTCCGAATGGATTCCGTCAGTACGAAGCGGGCTGGCCGCCGGTGCCGGTGCGATAGACCGGTGGAAGTGGCCGAACGGTCTCGCGCGGCTGCGTCGAACGACGGGTATCGAGACCGCTGTCGGCGAGCAGTTGTTCGAGATCAGCCAGGCGTGCCGTCCCGTCCGGAGTCGACGACAAGACGAGCTCCGGCCGCCAGTACATGCGGTCACCGGCTAGGCCCCAACTCCCGACCGTGGCGTGGACCTCCCGCACGAGCAGATCGACGGAGTCGGCGGTCGCACCGTGGATCGGCACCCTGGCCACGACCCGACCACCGTCCCCGAGGACGCGGAACTCGTCGCGGGCGCATTCAAGACGAATCGGGCGCGTGAGCGGAATTGGCCGATCGTGAGATGCCAGGCTCGCCCAGTTGCTTCCTCGACGACCCGCGAGCGAGGCGGAACCAGTGCTCTCGCCTATGGCTGCTGGGCCTCCGAGGGATGCCGAAGCCGACTGCGTCATGCCAGGCATCGACTGACCACTGCCGCCACCGCCCCCTGAGGCCCCGCTCTGCCCAGCCGGCTGCATGGATGAACCACCGGAGCCGCCACCGACGGTTCCAGGCTGACCGGATGCAAACTGGCCAGCACTTCCAGCGGCAGTGCCGCTACCCGACTGGGCACCGGCGGGCTGCGTACCATCGGTCCCGCCAGGGCCGTGCGCTCCTGTTTTTGCCGTGCTGCCATGACCGCCTTCGACACCGGCTGCAGCATCGGTGCCCCCTGGCGTCTGGCCGTCGCCGGCACCGCCGTAGAACTTGGAAGGCCCCATGTAGCGGTTGCCAGGCGGTGCGTTCCCGGCTGCGGCCCAGCGGCTGTCGCCTCCGGCTGGATCCCCTGAGCCGTTGCCGAGGACCGCATCACCCTGGCCCTGGCCCTCTCCATCGCCGCCAGCTCGAAACCCACGACCGCTTCCACCGGGGTTTCCGGCGCTTTCTTCCGTCCAGTCCCAGCGCGACTGGTCTCCAAGGACGCTTGGCCCACCCGCGGCCACCACGCCACCCCGACTCGTCGAGGCGCGGTACTGCACGGCTGGCTTGGTGCGTTTGGGTGGTCGAACCTGGGCCAGCCATTCGAGCCTTCGCCGTGCTTCTTCGATCGCCCGGTTTTCAGCAGCGGCCAGTGCCGGATCGGCCGGGGGAAAGTTGAGCGTCCAGTCCTCGTCGATGAATTGGTAGCCAAACTCGCTGCCCCAAGACTGGAGCGATTCTCGCGCCGCGTAGTACGCCATCACGCCCGATGGGCGTACGAGCAACAGCGGATAGGGTTGGGCGTTGGGATCGCCCGATTCGCCGGGACGACTCGCGATGTATTCCCGTGCGGCCCGGAGCGCGCTGGCCAGCGGATTGCCAGGACCTGGAGGGCCTTCGAAGTCGGCGGGGCCGAGCCGAATGCCTTCGGGCTGAAGGAACACACCGTCCACACAACACTCGATGTACAAAGGCCGTCGACGGGTGCCGGAGTCGCCGTCATAGGGAACCACCGCATAGGCCGCGGGACGATCAGCCGCGTTCTTCTTCGCCTCTTCAAGCTTCGCGCGGGCGGCCGCGAGCCGCTGCTCGAGGTCTTGTAAGGGTTCGGCCGAGTCCTCGGGCGCCGACTCGAGGGCGGCGGCTGTTCGTTCGAGCGAATCCAGCTCGTCCACGAGCTGCCGCGAGTCGGCCTCGATACCCGCCAACTGCATCCGAGCCCGCGCGAGATCGTCCATCGTGCGTGTCCGCATGCCCGCCATCTGCTCGATCCGCCAGGCCATCTCGTCGCGGGCCAACTCCAGTTCCTCGCGGGCCGCTTTGGCCGCCTCCGCAGCGGCCGACGCAGCGGCATCGGCCTCGGCGCGGTTGGCCGAACTGCTGAAGAGCACCAGCAGCACGAGGAGCGATCCCATCGTGCACAAGAGCACGGCGAGGAACGGAAACAGCGAGATCGATGGCCCAACCTGGGGCCGGATGCGACTCATGCGGCCTTTCCGACGCGGCGAACTTCGTCCATGTCATCGCGACCACGGGCGATGGCCCGGGCCGAGAGCAGGTGAACGGCGGCCGTGAGGGCCGCGAGCGTTTCCTCGAACCGACCGGTGGCCGAAAGTGCCGCGAGATTCGCGTCGAGGCTTCGTTCGAGATCGGCGACGTCGCGGGATGTTGCCATGAGATTTTCGAGCAGTTCCGTCTGCTTGCCGAGCGACGACTGGTGCCTTTCAAGGCTCGTGACGGACGATGCCAATGCCTCGGCGGCGTTCGTCCAGCGTTCGGCCGAGGCCATCCATCGTTCTTCGCGGCGCCCAGCATGCTCGTCATGGGTCGCCGCCAACGTCTCAGCCCAGCGAGCGAGACTCGTGTCGAGCGCCGCAGACAGGGCTGCCTGAAACTGTTCGCTTCCCTCGGCCACGAGTTGACGAACGGCCTCGCCTGCCGTCCGCTCGAGGGATCGCCAAGCCTGCTCTTGGGATTCGAGCAACCGTGTCGCGTTGCGGCTCATGGTCTCGCCCAGGCGAGCCACGGCAAGCGCGGAACCGTCTCCACTGAACGACTGGAACCGCCCGGCCAGCGATGACCACGCCTTCTCGTCAACGACGGCGAGCAGGCTTTGTTCGTATCGGTCCAAGACAAATTGCAGAAACATGAGCACCATGGAAAGGGCAAGGGCCGTCGCCGTGGTGTCGAACGCGGTGCCGAGGCCGGCGACGACGCCCGAAATGTTTTCGAGCTGCGTCGGCGAGAGACTGGCGATCGCCACCGTGATGCCGATCACGGTGCCGAGGAAGCCCATGATCGGGATCGCCCAGACGATGAATCGTACGAGTCCGTAGCCATTCGCGGCCCTCGCGGCATCGACATCGGCGAGATACTTGAGATGGTTCTCGAGTTCGTCGGCCGAGCCCGTGCGCACGACGAGATCGAGCCCTTCGCGAAGTCGCCGGGGTAGGTAGCCATCGCCCCCCGGCACTCGGGCCAGAAGCTCACCGGCAGCGGATGGGTCTTCGCCCCCCTCGGGAGTCGCCCCGAGGATCTCGCCCTCGGGGAGCCGCATGCGCTGAGCGACGAGCTCAATGCCGCGCACGCCGAGAGCCGCCAGGCCCACGCAGAAGAGGGTCACTTCCACATACTCGACCCAATGGCCCGCGAGATACCGGATGACCAGCGGGTCACCGATCACACCACCATGGATAAGCGTGAAAAACAGAAATGCGAGGGCACCGCCCCAGAGCAGCGGGGACCGCAGCAAGGCCGCGGAGAGTGCATTGAGTTTCGACACCGGCGGAGACCTCCTCGATGGATGGACGCGGAGCGGCTATGCGACCGTTCCTCTCTCACAATCGGTAGGGTTTGCCCGACCGATTGAACAGAAACATCCGGCATGACGAAACGTCGCTCTCCGACCCCGCCAACGAGCCAAGCCGGGCAGACAAGGCAAGCAAGGCAACCTGCAATCGACGTTGTCAGCCCCCAAGGAGCCCCCTACCGTCACCGGCTCCAAGCTGTTCACTTGCCCCTCATCCTGAGATCGCGAGCGATGCCAACCAAGCGCCTTCAACCAGGCCGACAGATTTGGGCAGCCATCAGTCTTGTCGGTATCGCCTTCTTCACCTGGCAGGGCGGGAGTCTCGCCTCGCCAAGGCCTGGCCACGGCGATGGGCCGGACCTCTGGATCTCGGAAAACCGCATGGATGACGGCCGCACGCTGCTCGTTGTGGTTGACCAAGCCACCCGCCACGCTGCCGTCTATCACCTGGACGCAACTGCCGGCACGCTGACACTCAAAAGCACCCGGGATCTTTCGTTCGACCTCATGATGGGTGACTTCAACGCCCAGGAGCCCCGCCCAGCGGCTCTTCGAAAGATGCTTCAGTCCCCCGGGGCAGCCGATCTGCCACGGTAGACCGGTTCTGCGACCAGGTGGAGTTCTGACGAACGTGCCGAACGCGCCGAGCCCGGCGGTTCCATGTAGAATTCAAGGGTGCCGGGCCGATTGGACAGCCAGGAGCGCACTCCCGGCGCCAAATCCCTCGGCAGCTCGTGGAAGGTGCCAGTCGCCATGGCCGGAAAACATCTTTCTCTCGAAGAGGTCGCCAAGCGGCTTGGCGTGTCAGTCGAGGAGGTTAATCGCCTCGTCGATCGGAAAGAGCTCTTTCCCATGCGAAGCGGCGGCACGATCAAGTTCAAGCTCGATGAAGTTGAACGGATCGCCAATAGTCTCGGGACGCCCTCGTCGCATGCCAACGACGACCTTTCGCTCGATTTGGACCTATCGGCGCCGGGGATGGGAAGCGCTCCATCGGCGTCCGGTGGTGGCGGCGGTGAGTCTTTGATCATCAGCGGCAACGCCGATGACGATGACGACTCGATTTTCTCGACGAATGCATCCGAGGTCGAAAAGGACGAGCCGCGCACGGTGATCAAGGGAGCGGGAAGCGCCCCGGCCGTGTCCTCGGGGGCCTTTGACGTCGACGACCTCGGTCTCGATTCATTGGTCGGTGGCCCGATGGTCACGGAAGGTCAAAGCGCCCCAAGCAACCCTTCAGGCGAGGATGACTCGGCGGCCCTGTCAATCGACTTGGCAGGGATCGATGGCTCGCTCGTCGGAGGATCCCTGGCTGGTATGACGGCTGCTGGAGTGTCGGGGGTCGTTGACAGCGGTCTTTCGCTCGAGGGAAGCCAGATCGAAGCATCGGGCATCGACCTTGCTCAGTCGATCGTCTCCTCCGGTCCGGGAGCCACGGGGGTTGATCTTCTCGGGGCATCGCTTGCGGGTGATGCCTTTGACCTTGGGGCTGACGTATCCGACGAAGAGAGCGCGTCCGTCGTCATC
>CAZCHF010000069.1:0-13537 GCA_964498325.1 uncultured Candidatus Kuenenia sp. | reverse complement strand
CCTGACGATGCGATCACACCAGCGTTGCGAAATCACTTTGTCCACGGCCTGTTAGGACTGGATTGAGTCCAAGCGATTCAATGCGAGATCTAATCGCATCGCGGATGTGCTGAAGATCTTCGACGGTAGAGCTAATGAACACGTTGGGAATCATTCGCACCTCTGGCGGATCGCTGCGGTTGTTTATCAGGGAGAGTTGGCCCTAGCCATGCTACGATTGGAGAGTCTAACTGCGGCGTCCGAAGACTCCCTCCCTTTTCGTTTCACGTTTTGAAAGCGTGGTCGAGGTCTCCGATTGTGGCCAGACTGTGCGGCCCTGCGAAGTGGGGTCTAAGCCGTGGACCGCGGGCCGGCAGTTATCGCAAAACACCGGAACGATCTGAACTACCACGACGAGGCACGTCACTGCGGCCACCGCGAAAACGCGACGTGTACAGCGATAATGCTGGCCAACCCAACGCTGAGTATGCGGAGCCATAGCGGGTCTCGGTAATGTTTGGCCACTCTCGGGGCGCCCTGGTGGCGACTTCGGGGGAAACCGGTAGTAATGATGCACTCTACGCCCGCTGCTGGGTGAAAAGTCGAAGTCGGGGCCGCTACCCCCGCCTACCAAAACTCGCGGGCGCGCCCGTGCGGCAAACAGGCGGTTTGGTTTCGTCGTGGCTTTGGAACTTTGGACCGGCCCTCTGGGGTCCGGCGGGATTCCCCGGACGGGCTGGCCGCAGCGCGAAAGAAAGTCTGTCTCCATCGGTGGAGTTCGCAACAGACTGTAGGGCGGAAACCAGCCTCGGAAGGACCCGCGGCGGTTTCGGGAGAGAGTCGCCACGATTGCAGCGTTCGTCGCCAGTGTGACCATCCGAGCCCGACCCGAGAGGACCCTTAGGGGTGTGGGCGGCGACTCGCCGCGGCGGCACGATGCCGCCGCCATGAAGATGGCAGGATGCCTTTCTGCCGGCGGGAACCGACGGCTCGATCAGCCGCACGATGCGGCCCACAGCGGCGGGGATGCCCTCGATTCCGCACTCGGGGGAGGGGGAAGCCGGGGGCGCGGCGAATGCCGCACCGCGGGGGGCGGCGAGGGGGAGGGGGGCGAGACGATGCCGGATGCGGAGGCGAGCCCCCTTCACCCTGATGAGCCCCCCGCAGAGAACAGCATCGAGGGCTAGCCGCTGCTCAGAGAATCGGAGGGCATGGATGCCCGACTCCGCTTGGATGTCTTCGCGGCACGACGGAAGCCGCCCGCCACGAGCTGGAGTCGTGCCGCCCCGGCCGGAGGCCATTGCTTCCCAAGACGATCGCGCGATGAGTCCGCGTGTGCAATCTGCCACCGGATGACCGACACCGCTTGTGCTGCGCCGACGGAAGTCTCACTTTCCCGAGCGTGGCGAAGTTTCGTCGGCGCGTCGGCGCCTGACCACCGACAACGCGCAGACGTTCGATGCGATCTTCTCCACGATCGAGAGCCGCTCTTCTGCCGTGAGCGTGGGCCATGCCTCGATCACGAGAGCCAAGAGCGGATCACCACCCGAATCCCGCTGGAGTGCGCCGGATTCTGCGCCGCCTTGTTTGGCTACCCCGGGCTTTTCCGAAGGAATCGTGGGTTGTTCGGAACATGTCGCCCCGACTTTCGATAAACGCCTTTTTTCTAGTACCACCCCCCCGCCCCGTCGACGGTCGGCAGCGCCCGCAACGGAAGCAGCGGGGCCAATTGCGGGAGTGGGCAGCGCCGGGCAAGCTATCCGCCTGGCTCGCACACCCCACCACTGCAATGGCCTGGCACTACTCCATCGACGGTCAAGAGTACGGGCCATTCGAGGCCGGCGAGTTTCGTCGCCTGGCCGAGAGCGGAGCCTTCGGCCCGGAGGACTTGGTTTGGCAAACCGGTGCACTGAATCGGGTGCCAGCGAGACTGGTCAAGGGACTTTTTCAGCGGGGCGAGACAGGCGAGGCGATGCCGATCGTGGCTGCGGAATCCCGGCAGCATTCAAGAAAGGACAAGGCGATGGCGCGGAGAGTTGGTGGTAGCGGCTCCAGCGGCGGCCGACGGAGGCGCGAGTTTCCGGCCCTGAAAATCACTGCTGGGTTTTTCATGGTGCTCGGTGCCTTGGCGGGGCTCGGCATGCTCGTGGCACTGGCAGGGTTTCTTTCCCAAGCCAACATGCCCGCTCCGGCCAAGGGGCTCGCTGGGATTCTCGGCTTGGTGCTTGCCGCCGCTGTGGTCATCACCTATCTCGCCGTCGCCGAGATGATCAAACTGGCACTCTACGTGGCGAGGCTACTCGAGGAGATTCGTGACAGCCTTCGGGACTGACCCGGGGGCACTGAACACTCGCCTGCGCCGTCGACCACGACATTGCCTGCGTCGTCATGCACCATTGAGAACAACTCAAGCGAGCGTCGTCAAAGCCGTCAGCCAGCGAGATCAGAAAGCTGGTGTCGACAACCACGCCCACTGGCATCGATCAGCCCCGCGAAGTGACCGCCCCCACTCCACATAGTCGGGCACATCCTGCCAAGCCACTCGCCCAGCCGCAGCAATCCATACACCGCAGACGTCGCTCGATCCGTTGCTTGCGATTCGCGAGACTTTCTCGTATCGTGCCGTTCATTCGAAAACTTCCGTGCTTCAGCGTGAGATGGGCTTCAACACCACCTCGCACGTCTGACTCCACGAGGTTTTCGCGTTCTTATGCGCGACGCTATTCAGAGCAGACGAAGCTCGCTTGGCTGAGGACGACTACAATTTCGCGGGGAGTGTATTCAGGATTGGTCCTGAGTTTCGGGTGACGGCACCGCATGAGCGGGAATCCGTCGCGTCACTTCTATTTTTCTAATCCGCTCGAACGACGGCCTCTGGTCTGTTTCTGAATCCAACGACGTGCGGGCGGTTGCCGCTTCGTTATCGATTGACGGGTCAAAACAGGAAGCCCATGGTGAAGAGCGATGAACCGATCATTACCGCTTGTTTTTGGGTTTCTGGCGTTGCACTGGACCCCGGATTTCGGGCGCCTTGATAAGGTGTCGTTTCCCCGACGGGAGGCCACCCAATCAGGGGCAGGATGATGGCCGGATGTGATGACCGCCGATGGCGCCCGGACGCCGCGCAGAAACGCGAGCGAAATCGTCATTCCTTGGTCCGATACCGCACCCCGAGCCAAACCGTCGCCTCATCGGGCGTCGTCCAATCGACGCGGTGCTTCTCGAAGGCCGGAATGTTGAGGAAGTCGCCTGGTTTCATCTCGACGACGCGGTCCTTGAACTGCAATCGAGCCATCCCCTTCAAGACGATCACCCACTCGTGCTGGGGCTGGTCGTACCAAAAGTCGGGCGCTGAGGCGTGGCCGTGGGAGATGATCCGCTCGATGCGAACGTCAGCGGCCTGAATGAGCGTCTGGACGACCTCTTTGGGCAACTGCAGCGGAAGATCGTCGAAGATGTTCGTGACGCTGTCGCTGATGCACTCGCTGCTCGATGGGAGTCGCTGAAAGCGAGGCACTTCGCGCCCCTCGACCGTCACTGTCTCGAAAAACATCTCCTTCGGCCTGACCCAGAGGCCATGGTCGCCGTACTCCTGGCGATACACGATCAGTTCCTCGAGCGTCTCGCTGTGACGCGCCATGCCAAGAACGGTGTAGTCGTTCCCTTTGGAGTGCCGGTAACGCCCGGGTTGGACTTCATTCATGACTGCACCTCGGCTCTCAGAATAGTTGCCACGTTCCCTGCATCGGCAGTGCTGCTCCGCAACGCGCCGCGCGGTGACCTACGGCGCTGGCGACGAGATGCTGAGCGTCTTGAGGTAGGCGAAAAGGTCGGAGACTTCCTCCGGCTTCATCGACTCGAGCAGGCCCTCGGGCATGATCGATATCGTACTGAAACCGGCCTGAGCGATATCGCGGGTCGCAATGCGCAGGTCGGCTTTGTCGGGCTCGCGGATCACGATCGCGTCGGCATCCTGTGACACGAGCAGGCCTTGGGCAACGCGACCGTCCTTGGTGATCACGCGAAACGCACGATACCCCCCCTCCATGGCCGCATTGGGCGTCAGCACGTTTCGCAGAATTGCTTCCGTACCCGTGAGCCCGAGCCCGTCGAGCGCCGGACCGATCTTGCCCCCCTGCCCTCCCTGCTGATGACAGGTGAGACATCGGACTGCGAAGAGGTTCTTGCCTCGCGCCGGGTCACCACCAATTGCAGCAAGCTTTCGGAATGTGGCGAACTTGGCCAGGCGCTCCTCGAGTTCGGCGGCCGTCACGAGCTTCGGTGCGTCGAGCGCGGGCTCGATACGAGCCTTGCCCGTCACCTCGCCCCATGCGTGCCCACCGTGAAACGACACGAGGCTTTCCGGCCGCGCGTCGTCGCCGGAATAGCTTCGGTCAAAATCGTCCCGGATCTCATCCGCGGAGCGGGCGCGGTTCCACACTCGGAACTCGGCGAGGCGCCCATTCGTACCTGCATGCTTTGGCGAACTGAAGCCGACTCGCAGCCTCGGATACGCAACAGTCTCGCGGGCGGTGCTCTCAGCCTCGAGCTCGCCGTCGATGAAGATTCGAAAAACGCCCTCGGCGTCGCGGGTGACCGCATAGTGTCGCCATCGGTCGGGAACGGTCTTCGACTTGGCGACGACGATGTCGCCGTGGGCCTTTGTCCACACTCGGAGCAAACCGTCGAAGAAGTTCATATCGATGAGACCAGGTCCGGCTAGCAAGCTATCTTCATTGCCGATCTGGGCTTCGAGGTTCGCCCATGTCTCGATGGTGAATGGCCCCTCGAGCGACACCTGCGGGCCAGCGCCTGCCGCATCACCGCTGAGCCGGAGGACACCAGGGGCTGCCAAGGTCAGCTCCGACCAGATGCGTTCCAGCACAGGGTCGTTCTTCAGCACCGCCCGGAGATCACTGAGCACGGAGACGGGTAGGCTCGACATGTCGATGTCATCACGATCCACGGCAGCGACCAGGGCCTTGGCACCCTCGCGATGCCGCGAAAGCGCGGCGATCGCTGACTGACGCTCGAGAAACGCAAGATCGTCCCAGGCCCTGACGAGGGCTTCACAGGTGGCAGCATCGCGCGATTCGGCCCAGGCGAGAATGAGGTCAGCCCGCATCTGCGGATCATCGGCGGTCGCTTCCAAGAGCGCGACGCCTGTTTCGGCCGACATCGCCCCCATCTCGCGAAGGCCGCGGATCGCTGCCCGGCGCACATCACGACTGGCAGCTCCATCGGTACACATCGCTGTTATCTGAGGCTCTAGGTCACGAATCATGAAGGCACCAGCCATCTCGATCGCCAGGAGCTTGTCGTCAACACTCCCCGCGGACGCCAGCAAGCCAGTTGCGGCCCGGCTCACGATCGGTGCCAACCCGGGATTGTTGATACTCGTGCGAAGGCCTGCCAGAGCCCGTAGGGTTTGGCCACGACTGGCCGGATTCGTCGCCAACGTGCTGAGGGCGTCGGCCACCTCCGGTACATCTGCCTGGGCGGCCAGGATCCGGATCTCCTCGATGTCGATCGGCCGTCCGATGTCTGGCACCATTGCGGCGAGGGCCGTGGCCGCGGCTTTCGGCTCCAGGGCAAGCGTCGCCAGGAGGCGATTCTCAACGGGCACTTCTCGGCTGGCAGGCGAGTTAAGAAACGCCGCGACCTGCTGGGGATGCCGCTCGAGCGCCCAGCGGACGAGGTATCGCTCGAAGTCCCGGTCGTAAACCGTCCACGGATCCCCTTTCATTCGCTCGCGGCCGAGTCTCATGATGAGTTCGACGGTCGCAGGCTCGGTGACCGGAATGCGACGGAAGGCATCGCCGAGTGCAGCGCGCACGCGCGGCGACGGGTCGTCCATGAGCGACGCGGCGAACCGGCGGAAATCGCCTTCGGAGCAAGTCGTGCCGGCGACACGGATCGCCTCGCGACGGAGGTCGGCATCGTCAGCGGCCAACAATGCCTCGAGCGTTCTTGGCGCTACGGCTCCAAGTCCTTCGAGTGCCCAGAGGGCTCCGACACGCGCCGCGGCGGTGGCCGAGGCATCGACGACCTTCGCTTCAAGCCACGGAACAAGCGGTTTCGCGCCCCGGTCCACGATTTCCTGCCAGGCAAGATCGGCGATGCGGGCGTTCTTGGCCCCGAGGAGAGTCGTCAACTCGGTCGTGGCCACCTTCGCGACGGCCACCGGTTCCTGCACGGGCTGTGACTCGTGGCGAATCCGCCAGATGCGGCCACGGACCTTGTCACGCTCGGGATGATTCCGCGGCACCTCATTGTGCGAGATGACCTTGTTGTACCAATCGACGATGTAGAGGCAGCCATCCGGGCCAAATTGCGTCGCCACGGGCCGGAACGATTTGTCGGCACTGGTGAGGAGGTCGGGGCCCTTGCGGTAGGTGAACCGTTCTCCAGATCGTGTCGCGATGATGGTCTGAATCATGTTCGTGATCGGATTGGCGACGTAAAAGACCCGCTCGTTCGGGTTCGCCCCGTCACCGAATCCCCATGGTGCCGGCCAGCCGTCGAGATCGTCGGCCAGAGCAAGGCCGCTCAGGCCCGTACCTCCCATCTGCGGCGGGGCGAGTGGAGCCGGCATCATCGGCTGATAAGGCCGCAGCCAATCGCGTGATCCCGTCGGCACGCGCACGCCGGGCTCGTAGGGAAATATCGGAAAGCCCAGGTCATTGGCCTCCTGGAGCCAAGTCTGCCCGGTTCGTGAAATCGTGAGGCCCCAGATGTTGTTCGGGCCAGCGGTAAGTGACTCGAAGGACGAGCCATCGGGCTTGAATCGTCCCAGCTTGCAGGCGGCGAACGACACCGCCTGTTGACCATCGGCAAAAGGCTTGCCGCCTGGACGCGTCACCGACGAATTGTTGAAGAGTCCTTGGGCAAGCAGGATCCAGTCCCCTGGCACACGCGTGAACTGGTGCGGAAAGAGATGTGAGTCCTGAACGCCAAACCCTTCGAGTACGGTTTCGTGTCCATCGGCACGTCCGTCTCCATTGGTATCGCGATAGAACCGAATCTCGGTGCCATACTGCACGAAAGCGCCGTCGCGGTACGGCAAGACTCCCAGTGGAATGGCAAGGCCTTCGGCAAAGACCCACGGGGCTGACGGCTTGGCGGCCCAGGGGTCATCGACCACGAGCACTTTGTCACGGCCTCCGGACGCAAAGAGCCGCTGCGACACCTCCGGGCTCTCATTGGCATCCACCGGGTACTCGAGGGCGGTCGTCGTCCAGAGGCGCCCATGGGCATCGAATGCGAGTGCCACGAACTTGCCGTAGGGATTATTCGGATCCGTGCTCTCTTCGAGCACGAGTTCGGCGACAAAGCCGTCTGCGAGCCTGAACTGAGCCGCCTCTGCGGCGGCCGACATGGGATCGCCACCGGAGATGCCAGGCCACTTTGGACTGCCTTTGAGACGGGGCAGGATCGTGATGGCGACATCCTTCACTTCGATGAGCGCCTTGCCACCGCTGTGGACCTGGATGCCAATATGCCCGTCGTGGGGAATCTTCTTGTCAGCCTCTCGGTAGTCGAGCGCCTGCACGCCATTGATCCAGGTGCGGATGGACGGCCCCTCGGCGCGGATACGATATTCATTCCAGTCGCCTTCCTTGATGGCCGCTGCCAGCGCCTTGGCATCGACCGGCTCGCCGATCACCTTGTTGCGCCGAGACTCGTCGTAGAGCTTGCCCCACCAGCCAGGCCCTGCGTCGACTTGATACCCAGACATTTCCGACGACTTCGGGACGCGGATGCTGCGAATCTGGATTCCGGAGTTGATGAAGCCCCCTGCACCGCGAATTCGAATTTTTAACGTCAGGTCAAAATTCTCGAATTGATCCGTGGTCGAGAGGAACGTGTTGTGAGGGACATCCTCAGTGAGTGAGCCGCCGGCGATCACCCCATCGGCCACCTTCCACCACTTCGCATCGGATTCGATCGTTTCCCAGCCGGCCAGGGTCTTCCCGTCGAAGAGCGATCGGGGCTCATCGGCGGATCCAGCCATGGCACACAGTGCAGCGACGACGGCAAGAAGCAAACGCATGAATATTCTCCACGATCAGGCAGCAGGCATGTTGAAGTCAAAGACGATGACGCGAGCCAAGCATGGAACCACGATCGCCTTCACCCGTTCGTGCTCGGGGTGGGGCAAGTAGGCGTCGCGCGCCTCGGGGCTCTTGAAGGTCATGATGAAGCCGTGGGAAAAACCGTCGTTGAGGCCCTCAGCACTGTCGTAGGGACCGTGATGAAAGTCGATGAGCCCAGGGATCTGGCCGACCATGCCCGCCATTTCGCGAAAACAGTTGGCAATACCCTCCTCCGTAACCTCAGGCTTGAACTGAAACATTCCATAATGCTTGACCTGGGGCATGGCACACGACTCCTTTGGGAACGGACTTGTATTTCGTTTGATCGGCTCAGGGTGAACTCGCCGCGGCCGCGGCCTGCATGTTTTCCAGAAGTGCATCGACGCAGGCTTTGGCAAACGCCGGATCGTTGATGCCACAGTCAAGCGACTGGCAGGGGATGCCGATCCGCAGGCCGTTTTCGATCGCTGAGAAGAGCGCCGCATCGGCCGCCGGATCGTGAAATGGCCCACCGGCCTCGCTGATGACGCTGATACCCCGGCGCGGCAGAAGCACGCTCGCTAGGCCGGTGGAAGCATTGATTTTCGCGGCCAGCATCTGGCCGAGCGCCTCGCACTCCTCCGGAGTCGTCCGCATGAGCGTGACTTGCGGATTGTGTTCGTAGAACGTGCGGCCGGCAAACTTCGCCGGCACGCTCTTCCGTTCGCCAAAGTTCACCATGTCGAGGCAGCCGGGCGCCACCACCGCAGGGATGCCATGCTTGGCCGCTGCATCGAGTCGCTCAGGCCCCGCGGAAAGCACGCCCCCCACCAGCTCGTCGGCGAGCTCCGTCGTCGTGACGTCGAGGACGCCCGCCACCATGCCGCTGGCGATGAGCGACTCCATCGCCCTGCCACCGGTGCCCGTGGCGTGAAACACGAGCACCTCGTAGCCGGCCGCCTCCAGCAGGGGCACGGCGGCCTCGATGCACTTGGTCGTGTTGCCAAACATGCTCGCGACGACAAGCGGTCGATCCCCGTCGGCCGCCACATCCGCCTCGACCATCCCGCAGATGGCCCCCGCCGCACGGGAGAGGATCGTCCTTGAAATTCGATTGAGTCCTTGCACATCGACCACAGCGGGCATCATCACGATGTCACTCGTGCCGACATAAGGCGCGGTGTTGCCACTGGCGAGCGTCGAGACCATGAGCTTGGGAAAGCCGAGGGGCAGGGCCCGCATGGCGGCCGATGCGATGGCCGTGCCACCACCGCCGCCAAGCGAGATCACGCCGTCAATCCGGAATTCGGCGACGAGCCGGCTGAGCAGTTCGGGCGCCGCCTTGGCCATGGCGGAGACACATTCACCCCGATCTCCTCGGGCGGCCAGCGCCGCGAGGTCGACACCGCCCGCTTCGGCAACTTCAGACCGCGAGATATCAGGAGTGATCGCCGGGTCAGCTCCTGTGCCGACATCGATGAGCAGCGTCTTGTGGCCACGTGCACGGATGCGTTCGGCCACGAACGAGTGTTCGCGCCCCTTCGTGTCGAATGTGCCAAGGACGGCGATGGTCGCCATGGGATACCTTTTTCTCAGGCCCGAACCGGCTTGCCGAGCGGGATGTTCTTGAACTGCCGAGTGAGCTCGGGAAGTGATCGCTCAAACGCCAGCCGCTCGAGACTCGATGCCCCGACGAATCCGACGACATCGGTGTGCTCGTTGATGTATGCCGCATCTTCAGGCGTGCAGATCGGCCCGCCATGCGACAAGCACAGAACGTCGCTCCGCTCATCGAGGGCGGCTCGGGCAATGCTTTGCACACGCTGGGCAGCCTCTTCGAGCGTGCACGTGGCAGCGGTCACGCCGATCGACCCTCCAACCGTTGTTCCGACGTGGGCGATGACGACATCGGCCCCGACCTGGGCCATCGCCCGGGCCTCGTCGGGCGTGCCGACGTACACGATCGTGAAGAGATCCATCCGCCGCGCGAGGTCGATCATCTCGACCTCCTTCTGAAAACTCATCCCGGTCTCTTCGAGGATCTGTCGAAACTGGCCATCGATGATGCAGTGCGTGGGGAAATTATTGACGCCAGAAAAGCCCATCTCCTTGACGCGTCCGAGCCAGTGCCACATCCGTCGCCGTGGATCGGTCGCATGCACGCCACAGATCACCGGCACCTCTTCGACCACGGGGAGCACCTCGTGCTCACCGAGTTCCATCGCGATCGCATTGGCGTCGCCATAGGCCATGAGCCCGGCCGTGGAGCCGTGGCCCGCCATCCGGAATCGGCCCGAGTTGTAGATGATGATGAGGTCGACGCCCCCCTTCTCGAGGAACTTGGCGCTGATGCCGGTGCCTGCCCCCGCGGCGATGATGGGCTTGCCCGACCGCAGCGTCGCCTGAAGCCGATCGAGAACTTCGGTGCGTGTGTAGGGGTTCCCTTTTCCTGTCCACGGATTCGGCATCTTCGGCGCTCGTGAGATTCAATGCTGCGATGAAGAATCCAGCGTAAGCTGCCATGACGCCGCGGTCCATGATCGAAATCCACGTCGACCGCGCAGAAAGGCGACACCCCGAATCGGCGAGTCAACGCGAGGCGACTCCCTGGATGGACTTCCGACGCCGGGGCTCATCGCCCGGCCTTGGAACCTTGATCCAAAGCGGATGCTTGGAGGCTGAGAAGGCCCCCAATCGTTGGAGAGCTATTGTCGGCAGTTGTGTTATAGGGTTTTGAATCAGGCGGCGTTATGAAGGACTTTGTCAGCAGAGATTGTTCTTTCGCGAACAAGGATGATTTGCTAACGACCGTTGAGTTTTCTCCAGGGTCGGCTGGCTGACTCGGCAAGCTTTAACATCATGGCAAGACTGTACTTCCTCGAGCCGCTGCCCTTCGGGCGTTGATGCCGCAGGCGGATCGTCGAGTAAGTACTCTCAATCGGATTGGTCGTCCGAAGGTGCCCAAAGTGCTCCGCTGGGAAGTCGTAGAATCGCAGGAGAACTCACGATCCTTCGACAGGCATTTGCGCGCTGCCGAGTACTTCTCGAGGAAGTGATCGAAGGCCTTGCCTGTCGCCTCGTTGGTCGCGGACAACCAAATTTAGTGCAGGTCGTTCTTGGCCTTCGACTGGAGGCTCTTTGGGAGCTTGTTGAGGACGTTGGCTGCCGTATGCACCCAGCAACGCGGCTCTTTGATCGTCGGAAAGAATTCCCTCCGTACGGCGCAGAATCCGATCGCGCCATTGCCTATGGCCAGATTGGGTAGCTTCGTCAAGCCTCCCTGCATGAGATCGGGAAGCAACTCGGACCACGACAGCTTGCTCTTCCGAATGCCGTCGATGACAGCGATGAGCTCCTTGGTGCCATCAGCTGTCGCTCCCATGAACACGAGGATGCACTGCTTGGAACCGGCCCCGTCTTCAAGTGCATGGTCATTGCGATGAAAAGCCTTCGGGACACGCGGTGCGGCAGGACCTCCCCGGCTGTTCCCCCCCGAATTCAGCCCAAATTGACCGAACTACGTGGGGCCACTCACTCACCACGGGGGCCGGGTGTGGTGGACGACAGGAACACCTCGATTGAGTCGCTGCCTTCCTCGGGAAGATTGATTACGAAACCATCGCGATATTGCTGGGGCACACGTTCCTTGGAAACTGAACTGTCTTCTCGGGAAGGATTCTCGGCGCGGGCGGTTGTCACGCGAACACGATGCTCGCCTGGCATCGCACCTGGAAGACCAGTCGCGACCAGGTGTAGAGTGAAGCGGCCTGTGGCATCGGTCGTGGCATACGAACCGAGGCTGGGGGTCTTCGTATCACTGGTCACCGGCTCGAACGCCAGGTGGGCCTCGGCCAGGGGGTGGCCGTCGAGCGTCACCCGGCCCGACACGTGCACGATCGGTGGCCGAGGGCGGCATCCCGCGCCCGCAAGAAGCACTGTCAGCAGGGCTGTGGCACACGCGAACAGAATGGTACTGCGGGGCACGGCCATCACGGGAGTTGGACGGTTTCGTTGCCGGCGATCGTGGCCAGCTGTCCGAGCACGTTGATGTCGATCGCGTTGCTCAGGGAATGGACGCTGCCGTCACACATCGCAAACTTCATGATGCCTGGGTGCATGCTGCTCCATATCCGCTTGCAGCCATGAATGCTTCCGCCGATGGCGACACACCGCTCATAATCATTGAGGAGCGTTCGGCTCTCGGGCGTGACCTCCGACTTGTTGTAGGCGGCGAACGAGTATGCCCAGAACGAGCGACGCTGACGGTTGGTGACCGTCGCATGCTCGCCGACGAGCAGGGTGCTGGAGGTTCCGTCGCGGATGGCGGCGACAGGTACTTGACCGTACCAGGTGTAGCCGATGTTGTGGATGGCTCCACGGGTTCGTGCGGGCCGCCGGTACTGACCGTCGGGGCGGTGGGCCTCCACCCAGGAATCACTGTCGCCGTCTCCCAGCCCGGTCGAAGCACGGTAGGACCCACGCCGATAGCGCGGCCGCTGTGGGACGGGGACGGCTCCCGACTCTGGAACATCGAGGGCGAGGGTGTCGATGTCGGTCGGACAGCAGTACACGGCCACGGCGGCTTCCCTCACGAATGCGTTCTCCGGATCTTCGTTGAACTTCGTGAAGTCATACCGGTCGTGCAGGCTCTGCTGCTCGAGCATCGGCAGAATGTCGATGGCCCAGTTGCTCTTGCTTCTCGTGACACAGCAGGGCCCATGAACGATCGAGCCGGCCGGCAACACGCCGTTGGCTTGGTCATAGGCCAGGCAGGCCAATGCAACCTGTTTGAGGTTGTTTCCGCACTGAACCTGCCTGGCCGCTTCGCGGACGCCTTGAACGGACGGCAACAAGAGCGCGATCAACAGCGCAATGATCGCAATTACGACCAAGAGCTCGACCAGCGTAAAACCGTGTAGGGGGCGAGGGCATGATCGATCATGTCCTCGTTGTGGTTGCTGAAGCCTTCGTAGCGACTGCGCTCCGCAAGCCCCCCGGCTCGCCAGGAGTTGCATCCTGAGAAAGCAACGCGACGTCGGTTGACAAACCCCTTCAGAGCGAAAACCTGCCGACTCCTGCGGGCCCATCCTCGGGTAATCAGTGCGGAAATCATGTGACATGGCCCACGACCCTCCCATCACGTGGTTCTAGCATGCATTCTGGAATGGCGATAATGAAATCCTGACCCCTTGGGCTGATCTTCTGGACAAGATCTTCCCGTCTGCGTAGCGGCTTGCCAGGATGACGGCGCTTGTTGACGAGGGGAATACATTTCCCTTTCGTGCCACGATGGGGCGCCGTCTCGATTTCTCCGGAGATGTTCTCGCAATGGAAATGATGCAGCTGGTCGCGTGGAAGAATAATCGGACCTGGACAGCGAGACTGTGGACGGCTCTCGCTCTGGCATCCTTGGTTGCTGTGAATAAGGGTCGACTCGATGCTGCCGATGACACCAAGCAGCAGCTTCTTGAAATGACCGGTGG
>CAZCHF010000068.1:0-13679 GCA_964498325.1 uncultured Candidatus Kuenenia sp. | reverse complement strand
GAACGGAAGCCGTCATCACCGGCACCGTAGCCTCGGCTGTCCGTGAAGATGCGCCGCGGTTCAACCCCCGCCTCATCGGCGCGGTGCTCGTCCCCGACCTGCTCGACCGCACGCCACCGTTCGTTGAGTCGGTCGATCCCGAGTCACAGGCCGCCCGCGCCGGTCTCCGCCCTGACGATCTCGTGATCGCCGTCGGACCACGCTCCGTCACCACCCGCACCGCTGTCGAGCAAGCCCTCGGATCACTTGCTCCCGGCGACCCCGTCAAATTCACAGTGATCCGACGTGGCGAGCTCATCGATCTCGACCTCGGCCCGCGGCCACGAGGGACGCCATGAGGGTTTCGTCAAACGTACTCAGCATGGAGTCAGCGATCAGTGGCAGGGCCCGCGAGGGGCTGCCTGTATCGTGTCGCCGGACGTTTGCTCCGGGCCTCCAGGCCTCCGCTGCACTCGGAGAAATCCAAACGGCGGGCGGAGGCCCGCCAAGAACGGCTTGGCCATGGATGGCCAACCGTTCGCGAAACAGCCTCGCCGGCTCCATGACACGGGCAGCCCCTCGCTACCGTTCTATGGGGATCAGGCTGAGTCACTCTTTGGGGGTGATGTTCATTTTGTTCTTGACGGTTGCGTTCGTCTGCGCTCCTTCATCAGCCGAGCCTACGCTAGCCGAGGAGGCCGCGTTTCAGGCTGCGGTCGCTCGTGTCGCAGGCGCAGTCGTTCGGATCGAGCCGCTCGCGCTCACGGCCGTCACGAGCGGGCCCGAGGCGGCGCCGGGGAGCGGAGCCTCTACCGGAACCGTCGTCGCACCGGGGTTCGTCCTCACGACAGCGTTTGCCGTTCCGTCCGACGTGAGCGACGCCGTCATTGTTCTGCGCGATGGCGGGCGGCGCGCGGCCAAGGTCAAGGCACGTGACCGTTCGCGTGGTCTGGTCTTGCTCGCGGTCAACGGCCTGCCGGAAACGCCGGCGCTCGTGCCCGCGCCGCGGCGCTCGCTCAAACCGGGGCAGTGGGCGATCGCCGTGGGGCGAGGTTGGTCTGCGGGATCCCCAAATGTGGCGGTAGGCATCGTGTCGGCCACGAACCGGGCCTGGGGCAGGGGAGTGCAAACGGATGCGGCCGTGTCGCCCGTGAACTACGGTGGCCCGCTCGTCGACATCGCCGGCCGCGTGATCGGCATCCTGTCGCCGCTCCCGGCCGAGCCGGCGGGCATGACCGAAGGAACGGAGCTCTACGATGCTGGCATCGGCTTTGCGGTGCCCCTTGATGACATGCTCCTGGCGTTACCACGGCTCATGGCGGGGGAATCGCTTGATGCCGGGTTCCTCGGTGTCAGTTATCGGTCCCGCGATCTGATCAACGGGGAACCCGTCGTCGCCTCGGTCCGCCAAGGGTCGCCGGCCGCGCGGGCGGGCATCGTGCCGGGGGATCGGATCATGGCGATCGATGGACAAAAAGTCGCCCGAATCGCAGACGCACGGCATGCCACCGGGCCGAAGCGGGCTGGCGACAGCGTGTCGCTCACGATCAAGCGACAGGATCGTGCCGGCAAGGCGAGCCGGATCGACACCACTGCCACCCTGGCCGCCGAAATGCCTCCCTGGCAACGCGCCGTGCTCGGTATTGTGGCTGCTCCTGATGAAGACGATTCCGAGCCCGGACCGGTGCGAATCGCTTGGGTGCTGCCCGGGAGCCCGGCCGAACGTGCAGAGCTTCGCATCGGTGATGTCATTGAGTCGATTGCCGTCGGCGGTGCCGAAGCAACTCCAGTGGAGGGCCGAGGGTCAGCCGCCGGCGTCTTGGCGGGCATCGAGCCCGGGGACCGTATCGCACTGGCGGTGCGTCGCGATGCAGCGGTGAAGACGGTCGAGGTCGCCACGACCTTGATGCCAGGGGACGTCCCTCCCGAAGGTCCACCCCATGCGTCCCCTGGCGGGGATCCCCTTGCCGGGCCACTCGACGCAGTTGACGTGGTCCGACTCGAAGCGGCCGACATCGCCGATCCGGCGATCGCCGTCATGCCTCGCGGCAAGGGACCGATCGGCGTGCTTGTCTGGGCCGGCAGCCCCCATGGCAAGGCCATGGACGCGGAGGCAGCGCCTTGGAAGGCAGCCGCGGCGAGGCATGGCATCGCGATCGTCCTCGTCGGCTCATCAGCCCCGGCCGCATGGGGCCGTACCGACATCGCGTCGGTCACGCGTGCCCTTGCGGCTCTCCATGCCCGACGCCCTCTGGATACCAGTCGCATCGGTATCGCCGGAACGGAGGCTGGTGCTCCATTTGCATGGATGGTTGCCGAGCGAATCGGGAGCGGGGCAGGGGGGGTTGCGCTCGTCGGGTCCGCGCTTCCACGGCGAGCCGATGTGGCACCGGCCGAGCCGGGGACCGGATGGTGGATCTTGCTCGGTCCAGGCGAGGACGATCCGGGCCGACAGCGGATCACCGAAGACGCACAGCGCCTCCAAAAAGCTGGCTATCCCGTCGGCCTGCTCAGCGACATCGATTCCGAAACGCCGCCGGCCGACCTGCTCTGCCGCTGGGTGTCGATGCTGGGGCTCCTGTGAGCATCGAAGGACCACCGATCCCTGATGGAACGGCCTTGGCACCGCCACGAGTCGTGTTTGCCGACGAGTGCGTCGTGGTCGTCGACAAACCTTCCGGGATGCCAAGCGTGCCGGCCCGCACACCACTCGATCCGCCGGCCGTGGCTGTGCGACTCGCAGAATCGTTCGGCCCGGTCGAAGCCGTGCATCGCCTCGATCGCGACACGTCGGGCCTTCTCATCCTCGCGCGTCGCGCGGACGCACGCGCGGCCCTCGGCATCGCCTTCGAGCAGCGACGAGTTGCCAAGCGATACCTTGCTGTTGTCGCTGGCAGGCCCGCCGACGCGGAAGGCACGATCTCGCTTCCACTCGCACGCGATCACGAGAGCCCGCCTCGACACAAAGTCGACCATGTTCACGGGCGCCTTGCGACGACTGCGTGGCGGCTCGTCGCCACACGGCAGCATGCGGGCCTGGGACTGACCGGTCGTGCTGAGCACACCCCCTCAGCCGCGATCGAGCAACCGTTTAGCCTCGTCGAGCTCGAACCCCTCACGGGCCGCTCTCACCAGCTCCGGATTCATCTTTCCGCACTCGGCTGCCCGATTCTTGGCGACCGGCTCTACGGCCAGCCGCCATGGAATCGTCTCTGTGCGCTCGCCCTCCACGCTGCAAGCCTCGCCTTCGACCACCCGACAACAGGCCAGCGGCTCCACTTCTCCGCGCCGCCACCGTCTTGCCCGCCCTGGCTCGATTTCGCAGCCGAGATTACGACTGTGTTGGCCGCATGGCCGAGCGGCTGACCTTCTGCCAATAGCGGGAGAAGCGGCCGAGGTCGTTGACACGTGAGCGGTCGCAGAAAGCCGGCCACTGGCAGACCTGCACAGGGAGCTTCGCCATCACGTCCGCCGCCGCGCCCCGCACTCGTGGGCAGGCTGTCTCGGCCACAGCAATGGCATCGCAACCGAGGGCCGACGCGCGAGCCGCGAGAATCGCCCGCGGATCACCGACATGAATCTCGATGCCCGGGACTTCGGCCAGACACTCCCAGAGAAACACCAGCCGTTTGAGAGAGGGTCGTTCGGATTCGAGCCAGGCGTGATCGACGACGAAGATTTTTGGCGCGTCAGGAAAACTCGCGGCAGCCGGGCTCACCGCACTTGTCGAGTCGAGCGTCAGCCAGACGAGCGGACGCGAAATCGCCGCCCCATGATGGTTTCCGTGCCACGGCGTCGCTGGCTTGATTTTTGGAGTCGGCTCACTCCGCGGTCCCGAGCCGCTGACAAAATGCCGCTCGGCCAGTTCTTCATACGACCCCTCGACATCGCACTCGCCATACACCGGGCAGCGACGACAATAAACGGCCGATGTAAACCGTTCGAGATTCTCACGATTGAACAGATAGGGCTTCGCCGAAAACGTGCCGGCGACCCACTGCCACGAGAGATGATTGCTCGCTGGATCGCCGTCGACCAGATGCGACAGAAACCAATCTGCTCCGACCTGCCACGACACCCCTCGCACATGCACGAGCCACGAGGCGAGCCACATCCGCTCGTGGTTGTGGAGCCAGCCGGTACCATGAAGACCGCGCACGAACGCATCGATGCAGGCCATGCCAGTCGACGCAGCCAGCACATCTGCCGGCACGGAGTCGTGCGGAGCGACTCGTGACAACGCCGCGGGCGACTCCATAGGCTCGGCGATCCGGTCGCCCACGGCTGCATACACTTGCTGCCAGTAGTCGCGCCAGGCCAGTTCCGAAATGAATTTTTCGGCCTCCGTCGGATCGGCGACCCTCGTCAGCGCAGCGTCCCGCACCTCCGCCAGCGACAGCACGCCATGCCGGATCCACGGCGAGAGCCGCGAGACCGCCCCGTCGGTGAAATTGCGGTTCCGGGCGTAGCGTGAAGGCTCGAGGGTTTCGAGCTGCCGCTGGGCCGCAGCACGGCCGCCGACCCACGGCGAGTCAAACGATGCGCGTGGTTCTCCCGGTGCCGACGCAGCGTGAGGAAATGTCTTGGCGAGTGCGGCCACCAACTCGTCGCGAGGCAGGCCTGGCGGAACGGGAACGAACGAGCCAGGCGAACGCGACATGAGAATCGAGTGAGGGCGGATTCGACGGCGCTCAGCAAGGCAGCTCCTGCCTGGTTCCGATGCACTCCCATGCACTGAAACCGCGCGACCGAGTTCAATCGTGGAAGGGTAGGGGAGATGACGAACGTTGGCCACGCGCGGAAGCTCTGCCAAGTCCCGCGAAAACCGACGCAGGCCGACGTGATCTCCCCCCAAGGAGCTCTGGCACATGTTTTGCTTATCGCTCGTTCAGGGCTCTGCGCCCACCGCATCACATGTCCAGCAGGATGCCCTACTCGGCTTGGGCGGGCACTCCGCCTAGCTCGCCCAGGCCGGGGCATCCTGCTTTACGGCCGGCGCGGCATCCATGCCCGCGGCGGCCTTGCCCGGCCTCCGCCGGGCGAACGCACCTCCCGGCGTTCGTTTTCGTGCGTTCACAGGTGTGGCTTGTCCCAGTGGACGGTGGCGGAGTCGATTGTGAGCGCCCTCTGCGTCTGTGCGGTACGCTTGGGCTCTGCCATTTCCCTCCGAGGTCGCCGGCGTGAAACTGATCATCGCGATAATCCAGCCGCACAAACTCGAGAGCGTCAAAGAGGCGCTCTCCGAAGTCGAGGTCTTTCGGCTCACCGTGCTCGACGTGCAAGGCTTCGGTCGCCAGCGCGGCCATGCTGAGACCTACCGCGGCCACGAGATTGCGGTGAACCTCCTCCGGAAAGTGCAACTCCAGATCGCTGTCAACGACGACTTCGTCGAACCGACGATCGCGGCGATCGTGAAGGGGGGCCGTACCGGAGAACGCGGCGAAATCGGCGACGGGAAAATCTTCGTGCTGCCGATGGATGAGTGCGTTCGCATCCGTACCGGTGAACGCGGCAACGAAGCCATTTGATCCATATGCCATTTGAATCATCGACACCGCTCGTGATCATCTGCTTCGTTGCCGCAGCAGCGTGCGGCTGGTATGGCTTGTCGAGCGGCGCCCGTGGCGGACTCATCGCGGCTGCCGCTGCCGCAGTGATCGGCCTGACGTGCTTCATCGCGGACCGCGCCGTCGTGACCGACCGCGAATACATCGAGGCGTTGTTTCCCCGACTCGCTGCCGCCGCCGAGCGACAGGATATCGACACGCTCCTGGCTGCCATCGCGCCGGAACTGCGGCCGCTCCGCGAAGAGGTTGCCGAAATCATGGATAAGGTCAAACCTCGTGAAGTGAAGGTCACCAGGTCGGAGGTGATCGTCTCGCCGTCGCGACAAACGGCGACGGCTGACCTCATCGTGCGGGTCACGGGCATCATCATGGACAAAGCCACGCAGGGCACCGGGGTGGCCGGCGTGATCGTGACGCTCGAAAAACGCGACGGCCAGTGGCTGATCACCGACGCGGAAGAAAAAAGTCTTCGACCCGGTGGATCTTAGCTGTCCGTGAAAAACGCCTTCCATGGCCTTTTTCCACGCGACCGACCGATGGGAAAGCCGAGGTTTCCCATGGTCGGCAGCCGCCGCACCGTGCGGCGGCAGACTCTGGTCCACAGACTATCCGTCGCCCTCACAGTCGCTGCGGGTGGAGCCTTGGCTGCATGCCGAGGGCGAGACGGTTGACCGCCGCCAAAAAAGCCTTGGCTGCGGCCTCGAGCGAGTCAGTCGAGACGCCGCGGCCGCGCTGCACCTGGCCATCATGCTCGAGCTCGACGGTCACCTCGCCCTGGGCGTCTTTGCCCACGGTGACAGCCTGCACCCGGTAGTCGCGGCAGACCGTTGTCACGCCCGTGAGCTTCTCGATCGCCAAGAAAATCGCATCGACCGGGCCGTCGCCGGCCGTGACCGTCACGGTTTTCTGCTCGCCGGCATGGAGGACGCGCAAGGTGACCGTCGGCGTCTTCCCCGATTCGCAGGCGATCGTGTAGCCCTCGTAGGAATACTGTTCAGGGAGCGCGGAGAACCGCTGCTCGCAGAGCGCCGCAATGTCGCCGTCGTAGATTTCCTTCTTGCGGTCGGCCAGCACCTTGAACTGCTCGAAGACAGCCTTGAGCTGGTCGGCGTCGAGCTCGTAGCCCAAGGCCCGAGCGCGGTCGGCGAGGGCCGCCCGGCCACTGTGCTTGCCCAAGACGAGATCGGTTTTCTCGAGGCCGACATCCTCCGGCCGGATGATCTCATAGGTGCTTCGCTCCTTGAGCATGCCGTCTTGATGGATGCCCGACTCGTGGGCGAAGGCGTTGCGGCCCACGATCGCCTTGTTCCTGGGCACGCGAATGCCGGTGATGTTCGCGACGAGCCGGCTCATCGGCACGAGCCGCTTGGTGTCGATCCGCGTCGAACAGCCGTATTGGTCCGCCCGCGTCCGCAGGGCCATCACGACCTCCTCGAGCGCGCAGTTGCCCGCCCGCTCGCCGATGCCGTTGATCGTGCACTCAATCTGGCCGGCACCCGCCTCCACCGCCGCGAGGCTATTGGCCACGGCCAGGCCGAGATCGTCGTGACAGTGGGCGCTCATCACCGCCTTGTCGATGTTCGGCACGCGGTCCCGCAGGCTCGCGAACACCCGATACATGTGGGCCGGCGTCGCGTAGCCGACGGTATCTGGAATATTCACTGTCGTCGCGCCCGCCGTGATCGCCGCCTCGACGACGCGACACAAAAAATCGATCTCGGTGCGGGCGGCGTCCTCGGGCGAAAACTCGATGTCGTCGCAGAGGTTGCGAGCCCGCGTCACGCCTGCGACGGCCCGCGCGATGATCTCTTCCTGCGTCATCCGGAGCTTGAACTCCCGATGGATGGCGCTTGTCGCCAGAAAGACATGGATCCGACCGCGCCTTGCGGGACGAATCGCCTCGCCGGCCCGGTCGATGTCGCCATCGTTACAGCGGGCGAGACCACAGACGGTGGCCTCCGTGATGACCGACGCGATGTCGCGCACGCTCTCAAAGTCGCCCGGCGATGCGATCGGAAACCCCGCCTCGATCACGTCCACCCCGAGCTTCTCGAGGGCCTGGGCCACCTCGAGCTTTTCGGTGCGGTTCATGCTGGCGCCGGGAGATTGCTCGCCGTCGCGGAGCGTGGTGTCGAAGATGCGAATGGGTCGTGCGTCGGACATGGGTGTGGAAAACAATCGAAGGAATGAAAAAGGCTCGGTGCGAAACGATCGCCCGCGGCGAGTCCCGTATCGTACCGCCGCGAGCCCCGAAGGGCATCCTCGCCGACCGGAGCGTTCGATTTCGGTAAACTCTCTCGACCGGCCTCGCACGGCCGCGAGCCACGAGACCAACCGATGACGATCCGCGAATTTCAGTCCCTCATCCGCCGGATGTACCACGACAAAGACGCCTCTCGGGGCGTGGAGGGGACGTTCATGTGGCTCACCGAAGAGATTGGCGAGCTCGCCACCGCCCTCCGAAGCGGTAGCCACGAAGAGCAGGCGCTCGAGTTTGCCGACGTGCTGGCATGGCTCGCCACGATCGCCAACGTGGTCGACGTCGATCTCGAAGAGGCGATCGGCCGCAAGTACGGAGGTGGTTGCCCCGGGTGCGGCGAACTGGCCTGCACATGCCCCGATGCCGAGAAGCCATGAGCGGGGACAGAGACGGACGACTGCTCGGGATGGTCCTGGCGATCGCCGTCTCGATCACGGCACCGACCACGAACGTGTCCGCCGAGGAAGCCCGCGTCTCGCTCGGCATCGATGGCACGCATCGCACCGGGGAGTGGACGCCGGTGAAGGTTCGGCTTCCGTCGCCGGGGGCCGGCAGGGTTCGCGTCGCCGTCGAAGATCCCGATGGACAGTTCGTCGCGTCTCCTCCGATCACCCCAGACAGCGACGGCGCGACCTTCACGACCTGCATTCGCCCAGGCAGGCCGTTGGCCCGTCTGCGGATCCTCTCGGACGGGCGGGGGGACGGGGCTGTCGAGTCGATCGAGCCACCGCCAGGCCACACCGTTCCCTCCTCCACTCCGCTGCTCCTCGTTGTGGGCGACGTACCTGCTGCTCAATCCGCCACCAGACTGGTGGCGGGCGAGGAGGTGGCGATGGAGGTGATTCATCCAGAGACGCCGTCCGACATCGTTGCTTCCGATCCTCGTGATTTCGATTGTTTTGATGCGGCGATCGTATGTGGCACCACAATCGCCCAGCTCTCCCCGTCGACCCTCGAAGCCCTCGACGGCTGGGTGAAACGTGGTGGGCGGCTGATCCTGAGCGCCGGAGCCTCGGCGATCGCACTCGCCGCCTCCGATGGGCCGGCTCGTTCATGGCTGCCGTGCACAAACCTGCGGCTCGTTCCCCTGCGTCGAGCCGGAGCGATCGAGGCTTTCGCGCGGGCCAGCGGCTTGACCGCGCGTGTCCCCGCGGCGGGCCTCACCGTGCCCCGGTGCGAGTCGCCACAAGGCATGACGGGCGTGGTCGATGTCTTTGAAGGATCCTCCGCCAGTGACTTGCCCCTGGTCGTCCGGCGAGGCCACGGGTTCGGAACGATCACCTGGATCGGCATCGACATCGATGAACCGTGGTGTGCGAACTGGAATGGGGCCGACCGCCTTGTCGCCGGGTTGCTCGGGGGCCGACGCGAAGCTGACACGGCCGTGCCTGCCACACCCGACTCCGGCCGTCGTGTGCCCGACCTGGCAGGCCAACTCCGCGTGGCACTCGACACGTTTTCACAAGGCGACGAGCAGCGGGCGAGCCAACCGGTACCCTTCGAGGTCATCGCGGCCGTCGGCATCCTCTACTGCCTCGTCCTCTACCCCCTGGATTGGTGGATGGTCCGGCGCTCGGGGCGGCCGTGGCTCTCATGGCTCACGCTTCCCGTGGCAGCGGGAGGATTTGCTGCGGTGGCCTGGAGCCTGGGTACGGCATGGGGACGAGATGCACCACAGCGAGCGCGAGCCGCCGGCATGGTGGACATCGATACGGCTTCCGGCCTCGTGCGTGGCTCGGGTTGGGCGGGTGTGCGAAGTCCCGACAACGGCAGACTGTCGATCGCCGCAGCACCAGCGGCTGCGTTCGATGTTCATGACCAAGACGTGGCCGTCAGTTGGTTCGCTGACCGCGGCACCGGCTTTGGCGGCATGGATGCCTTCATGGCCCACCCGTCGCTCGCGGCGGGCGACTATACCTATGGCGAGAGGCTCGCCGACCTCGTGGGCGTGCCGATTGCCGCGGCATCGAGCCGCCTCTTTGAAGCGAGCTGGACGGCCACCGCCACTGGCGCGGTCGCTGAGTCGTCGCTCTCTCACGATCCTCGTGGGCTCCTGACGGGCCGCGTGACGTCACGGCTCCATGTGCCATTGGACAACTGCTGGCTCATGTATGGCGGGTGGCTCTATGACGTGGGCCGTTTTGAACCGGGCAAGACCTACGACACCGAGGCGGGCCGAGGTCCGAGGTCGCTCTCCGCCGCGCTCACACGTCGGGCGGCGATTCGAGATCGTGATCATGCCGAGCGTTGGGATCCGACACTCACCGACATCGCGCGGATTCTGGAAGTCGCCGGTCTGCATGCCGCCGCGGGGGGAACGACCTACACCGGCCTCCTTCCTGGTCGACTTGGCCGGCTCGATCTGTCGCCGCTCCTCGCAGCCGACCGCGCCGTGTTGGTGGGCACGATGGCCGATGCCCCTTCGACCGCCTGGCAGGTCGCCATCGATGAAGAAGACGCGCGGAACGACATCACGGTGGAGCAGGCGGCACCAACGGTCGTGCGTATCGTTTTCCGCGTGCGAACCACTGCAGCCGTCGAGGAACCATCTCCATGATCGAGACGATCGACCTCACGAAGAAGTACGGTGACTTCGTTGCTCTTGAAAGCCTCGACCTCAAGCTCGAACGCGGCGACCTCTTCGGGTTCATCGGCCCCAACGGTGCGGGCAAGACGACGACGATCCGCATCCTCGCCACGCTCCTCGCCCCCACATGGGGCGAGGCCTATGTCTGCGGCTATTCGGTCCACACCCATCCCCGTGAAATCCGCCGCGCGATCGGCTACATGCCCGACATTTTCGGCGTCTACGACGACATGCGGGTGAGCGAATACCTCGAGTTTTTTGCCGCCGCCTACCGGATCGCGGGGCCGGCCCGAAGGCAAGTCGCTGAGCGGTCGCTCGAACTGGTTGACCTCGGCAGCAAACGCGATGAGTTGGTCACCAGCCTTTCCCGCGGCATGACCCAGCGACTCGGCCTGGCGAGGGTGCTCCTCCATGACCCGGAGGTGCTGCTTTTGGACGAGCCGGCCAGCGGCCTCGACCCACGGGCTCGCATCGAGATGCGGAATCTCCTCAGACGGCTTCAGAGCATGGGGAAAACGATCCTCGTGTCGAGCCACATCCTGCCGGAACTCGCCGACATCTGTAACCGCGTAGGCATCATCGAATACGGTCGCCTCCTGGCCTGCGGCGGGGTCCAGGAGCTGCTCACGCAGGTTCGCGGCCGGCTGGCGATCCGCATCCGTGTGACCGGCTCTCCCGAGGCTGCCGCCGAGATCCTCGCTCGCATGCCAGAGGCAGCGAAGGTCGCCGTGCGTGACGGAGCAATTCGCGTGGAGATTGCGGATGGCGTTTCTGATCATTCGCCACTCGCCTCAGCCCTCGTGGCAGCAGGGCACGGAGTTCTTGGCTTGGCCGAGGAAGAGGTCAACCTCGAGACCGCCTTCCTCGAACTCACTCGCGGCGCACTTGCCAAACCGCTCGATCACGAGTCGCCTGCACGGAAAGGTTCAGGCTAGACTTTCGGGCATTCGCCTTGTCATCCGAGGACTCCTTTTCATGCATCGCTCGCTCCTCTCGCTCGTGACCACAAGCGCGCTTGCCCTCAGTTGTGTCTCCATGACCGGGAAGATCGGCCACGCCGCCGAGCCGCTCACCCCACCGAAAGCTGCGACGTTACAGCCACTCGCAACCCCTGCCGAAGAGCTCGGCTACGCCCTCGGGTATCGAATCGGCCAACGCATCATCGCCGATCACAAGGCCATGGGAACGCCTCTCGACGCGGCAGCTCTCGGCCGTGGCCTGGCTGATGCGGTCCGGGAAGCACCGCCGCAACTCGACGAGAAGGGCTTCGAGCGCGTGTTGTCCGCGTTTGAAAAAAGAATGGAAGAACGCGGTCGTGAGATCGCGGCGAAGATGGAAGTGGCCGCCCGCGAGAACCTCGCCAAGGGAAAGCAATTCTTGGAAGCCAACGCCAAGCGGCCGGGCGTCACGGTCCTCCCAAGCGGGCTTCAGTACGAAGTCCTCAAGCCCGGGGCCGGCCAGAAGCCGACGGCAGATGCGGTCGTTCGGGCCCACTACAAGGGCACCCACATCAATGGCACCGAGTTCGACGGAACCGACCCCGCTGGCGAACCTGCCGAGTTTCCGTTGCGGGGCGTGATTCCGGGCTGGCAAGAAGCCCTGCAGCAGATGGGGGTCGGCGCGAAGTGGCGGGTCTGGCTCCCTCCGGCGCTTGGCTACGGGGAAGAAGGCTCCCCGCCGGCCATCGAGCCCAACGAGGTTCTCATCTTCGAAATTGAGCTCGTCGGGATCGGCGGAGAGCCTCAATAACTGCCGATTTTTGCAATTTTTCACCGCTTTCTGCCCAGGCAGAAAGCTCGCTGCACCTTCTCCAACAACGAGCGTCGGCAAAGTTTTCCCAGACAGCCCAGTTGCCTTGAACTTCCTGATCGTCAAACTATCCTTCGACCTGTAAAGCGGCTCGGGCCCCCAGAAGTGTTTCGGGGTCGGCGACGAGCATCGCGGATCCTGGCATTCTCGGGAGATTTTTTGACATGAAGGCGCACAGTCGCTGGATGAAGTTTGCGGGCGTGGCCACGTTCGTCGCGGTTACCGCGGCGGCAGCCGACGTCGAAGCCGGATGGCATCATCGCCACGGCAGTTACGGTTCGAGCGGTGGCAGTTCGGGCGGCTCCAGCGGCGGCAGCTCCGGCGGGTCGTCGGGCGGAAGCTCGGGCGGCTCCAGCGGTGGCAGCCACAGCGCCTACTACGCCGGATCCTCGGGCGGCTCGTACGGAAGCTACGGCTCCTACGGATCGAGCGGCGGAAGCTGGGGCTCACGTCACGCCTACAAGAAGGCGATGCGTGCCTACCGTCATTCGAGCCACGGCTCGTCGGGCGGATCCTCAGGCGGTTCGTACAGCGTCTACTACGGTTCGTCGGGCGGGAGCTCGGGTGGCAGCTCAGGCGGTTCGAGCGGTGGCAGCTACGGCGGCTACTCCACGAGCGGCTATTCCACCGGCTACTCGGCCGCGATGCCAGTCGAGTCGTACCGCGTGATCAACGAAGTTCCGTCGTCGACCAGCGGTGAGGTCATCGGAACGCCTCCGGCCGTTCCAGCGACTCCGGATGCCGACGACTCGACGAGTGTCGTGCCAGCTGACGGTGGTCTGATCGTGGTCGACGTCCCGGCTGACGCCGAGATCTTCGTCAACGGTTCGAAGACCTCGTCGAAGGGCACCCATCGCCAGTTCCTCTCGCGTGGACTGACGGCCGGCAAGCTCTATGAGTTCGTCGTGCGGATGGCTGTCGAGCGAAATGGCCAGGTTGAAGAGTCCACGAAGGTCGTGGCTCTCTCGGCAGGCGAGAAGTCGAAGGTGTCGTTCGTGGAGGAGGCCGCTCCGGCCACCGCCACCACGAGCCTCACGCTGACCGTCCCGGCCGACGCCAAGGTGTGGCTGGCGGGCAACGAGACCTCCTCGGTCGGCGAAGTGCGTCACTTCGAGACCGCTGGTCTGGCCGCCGGCCAGATTTGGCGGGGCTACGAGATCAAGGTCACCACGGTCGTCGACGGCCGCGAGGAGACCGTCTCGAAGGTGATTGACCTCGCCGCCGGCGACAAGGTTGAGCTCGCGCTCGACCCGACTGTCGCTCCGTCGGCTGCCACGGCTTCGCTGCGGTAATCGCGACGACGTCGGTAATCTGAAAAACGCGTCCCGTGCGGTTGAACCCGCACGGGACGCTGTTTTTCGTCTCGTGACCAAACCCGCGAGGGGCAGCCCGTGTCACTTCGCCGGACGTTTGCTCCGGCCCTCCAGGCCTCCGCTGCACTCGGAGAAAACCTCGCTTCGCCATCCTGGCTGCGCTC
>CAZCHF010000067.1:0-14111 GCA_964498325.1 uncultured Candidatus Kuenenia sp. | reverse complement strand
TGGCCGAGCTGATCGCCAGCACGTCACGGCCGAGCGCGGATGCAAGTGCCGCTCGTACCTGCTCGGCACCGGGCAATTCCGACTTGCTCACCACGACGATCTCCGGCCGCTTCCCCAGCGACGCATCGTACAGCACGAGCTCCTCGCGGATCGCCTGATAGTTCGTCAGGGGATCGCTGCCGTCCACCGGTTTCGGCTCGACCACATGGATGGGAATACCCGCCAGTTCGACGTGTCTCAAAAACTCATGCCCGAGCCCGACGCCGGCATGGGCACCCTCGATGAGGCCCGGGAGATCGGCCAAGACGAACTCCCGGTCGCGATCGATCGACACGATCCCGAGGATTGGTGTCTTCGTGGTGAATGGATAGTCCGCAATCTCAGGCCGCGCCCGCGAGAGCCGCGAGAGGAGCGTGCTCTTTCCCGCATTCGGTTTGCCCACGAGGCCCACGTCGGCAATCACCTTGAGCTCGAGCATGAGACGACGGCTCTCACCCGGTTCACCAGGTGTGCACTCCCGCGGCGCCCGGTTCGTCGACGACTTGAAGTGGGCATTGCCACGACCGCCGGCCCCACCGCGCGCCGCCACGATCTCCTGCCCGGCCGCAGCAAGATCTTTGAGGACAAGCCCTGTCGCCTCGTCGATGACAATCGTGCCTGGAGGCACGAGCAAAATGAGATTCTCACCGCAAGAGCCCGTCCGATTGGCCGGACCGCCCGCGGTACCATGCTCGGCCTTCCACTGCCTTCGATGCGCAAGCGCGACGAGCGAATCGACACCAGCCTGCGCCCGTAAGATCACACTCCCTCCGAGGCCACCATCGCCACCGTCGGGGCCGCCGCGCGGCACGTACTTCTCGCGCCGAAAACTACAGATGCCTCGACCGCCGTCTCCCGCGGTCACTTCGATCTGGACTCGATCGACGAACACGTCGGGCTTTCTTCAGCTGGGCCCGAGCGATGATCAGGCGGAGGCGGCATCAACCACGTTGACGCGACGCCCTTCGCGGTCGAACTTCACGACGCCATCGGCAAGGGCATAGAGCGTGTAGTCGGAGCCCATGCCCACGTTGGCACCAGGATGAAACTTCGTGCCAACCTGACGGACGAGAATGTTCCCGGCGATGACGGCCTGTCCGCCGAACTTCTTCACGCCGCGACGCTGGGCGTTGGAATCACGACCGTTTCGGCTGGAACCCTGACCTTTTTTATGTGCCATCGCTGCAAACTCCATGCATTCGGACTGGCGGGGGCCAAGAGTCGGCCAGCGTCCGCCGGGCCTCATAGGATACCCGCTCAATCCTCGTACCGAAAGCCCCAGGAATGGGTCTCCCCTTCGTGCATGGCGCGGCCTTCGGCGAGCAGTTCCGGTCCCTCGGGGCCGAAAAGTGCTTCGGCCATCTTGTCGGGCTGCGGGGCGCCGGCGATCGCGTCGGAAATGGCCTCGAAGGCTTCGCGGGCATCCATGGATCGCATTGCCGCGGGGTCGGCCTCGCTGGCATCGATGGCGGCGAGGGCCCGGGCATAGACGACCGCCTGGCCCAGCCAGTCGAGCCGTGGAGCCGCAGCCCCGAATATTGCCTTGGCCTTGGCCCGCCGGTCGGCCAGGTCTGGGGATGACTCGAGCGTCCTCGCGATTTTCGCGAGCGACTCGAGAGGCTTGGCCTCGACATCGGCGGGCGTCAGCCCCATCGGCTGCATCGCTTGCCGACGCTCGCGATCCCGATCCTCCTCGACCGGACCTGCCGCCGCCGCTGCCAACTCTTCGATGCCCCGCACACCGACATCACCAAAAATTTCCCTCGCGGCGAGACTGCGAACGTCGATGTCGTCGACCTTCGCCAGCGAGTCGAGCACACCGACGAGCGGCGACAAACTGGCGCCCCCGAGCCCAGCCGGCTCGCGGAGTCGCTGGTCATCCCACGCGATACCGAGTCGCTGGAGCCCGACTTGTGGCCGTGACGAGAGATGGCCCGGCCAGCCGAGTGCCGCGAGCACCCGACCCCCGAGAACCATCCGCTCGAACATGCCCCGATAGCCAACGGCGATCTTCTCTCCCGCCAAGTCACCGGGCCGCCAAAAATCGAGCCGCAGACTCTTGAGCGTCTGTTCGATATGTTCGCCCGGCGGGTCGGTCGGCAGGATGGTCCGACCTTCCCTTTTCCGCCAGCGGATGGCATTGGTGAGACCGCGAATGTAAATCGAGAAGTAATCGATCCGAGGATCGACGGCCTCCCAGATCGCTACGCCCCACCTCTCTTCGCCGGGGGCCATTTCCGTCGCTGAGATCGCGGCGCTGTCGAGCAACTCACGGGCCGGGTCCTCTCGATTTCGGATCGCGTCCATGGCTGATGGCACGATCCGATCGAGGTAGGCGCGATACGCCGAAAGGCCTTCACCGTCCGCGATGCCCTCGCGGGTTTCGAGGACGAACTGGGGCAGGAACTTGACCGGCTTTTCAAAAGGCTCGACCGTTCGTTCGACAGGGTTGAGCTCGCCTTGGGCTTCATGCCGTGTCGTGACCACGCGCCGTCCCCCGACGTTCTTCACCCGGTACACCAGATAGTGCACGGTCGTGCGGCGCATCTTGAGGTCGCCGGCCGGAATGTCGACGTCGAGCGTACGCGGCGGCTTGAAGGCGAATTCGAGACACCATATATCGCGAGGGTATTCGACTCTCTTGCCCCGGCTGACAAATGTCGTGTTCGTGGCTGCCCGCTGGGGAACCCACTGAATGCCCGCCTGCCCTTCGATGATCTCCACGAGGGAACCGCGCTGCAGCGGGTCATCGATGGCGGTGTCGGGCGGGATCACCGTCAGCACACCGGGTGCGAGCGGTCGAAAACCGTCGTCGGCTGGTGCCACGACGTGCACAAGCGCGGTGACGAGGCACAGCAGCGAGGCGAGCCCCTTCGCACGGACGGCAAGCACCATTCGATGGTCACGAGTTTGTGTCATCGTCGTTCAATCCTACTCTGACCGAGTGAAGCTCGCAGGTTCGAGTTGGGGTGGCTAGGTGTGAATGGCTTCAGGCAACCAGGCGATCCCGAAGGCCGCTCGTCGCAGCGGCTTGGGCCACCTCGGCCGCCAGGGCGGAATAATCCTCGGCTCCATTGGAGCCGGCGGCGTAGTCGAAGATCGATTGCCCAAAACTCGGGGCCTCGGCCAGGCGGATGTTGCGACGAATCCTGGTGGCAAAGAGTTTGGCGCCAGCCCAGGAGGGATGGGCGGCTTCCGTGTCGGCGAAGAAGGCCTCGACGTCTCGACCGATTTCGACCGCCAGCCGCGTGCCCGCTTCATACATGCACAGCACGACGCCCAAGAGCCGGAGACGAGGGTTCACCCGCTCCGACACCAACTCGATCGTCTCGAGCAACTTGCTCAAGCCATGCAGGGCGAGGAAATGCGGCTGGAGCGGGAGCAAGACCTCGGCCGCGGCAGCCATCGCATTGAGTGACAAAAGCCCGAGGGACGGAGGGCAGTCGATCACCAGGTAGTCAAACCCTTGGCCGGGCCCGGCAGCCCCGGAGAACCGTGGGTCAGCAGCCACCCGTTCCCGGAGGATCGACTCGCGCCCCGCCTTGCCGGCGAGTGCGAGTTCGACCGCCGAGAGATCGATGTGGGCAGGAATCACCGCGAGCGTGTCGGTGACTGGCACGATCGCATCGGCCAGCGAACGGCCGCCCGTGAGCACGTCGAAGGCCGATACGCCCTCGCCTCCGGAAGCGACGCCGACATGGAGCGTGGCGTGGGCCTGGGGATCGAGGTCCAGCAGGCAGACGCGACTCCCGGCCCGCGAAAGGGCGACGGCGAGATTCACCGATGTCGTCGTCTTGCCCACACCACCCTTCTGGTTGGCAACGGCGATGGCACGCATGGGGCATCCTCCTGGAGTCGCGACCCTGAAGGCCGCGCGGCGGTGGAGGATAGGGAACAACGGGGGGCCTCAATAGCCCGATTTTTCCGCCAAAATCAGCGGTGACTGGAGGCACGAACCCACTTGGCCAAACCCGGGCGAGGCGCCCGAGGGTGACACGGCCCGGCCGCCCGACCACCGCTAGGCTCCCCGGCGCTTCCAGGTCCACAGCGAGCATCACAGGCGACGTGCCGGAATCAGAAAACACCAGGGCGACGTCCCAACTTTCTGTTGGGAGTCGCCGGCCGCCCGGCGTCAGGCTCGCGGGATCATCCCAGACGTAGTTCACGTCCTCGATCAGCCCACGCCGCAGATGCACGAGCCCAGGAGCCTTCGAGACATCCTGGGCGCCCCTCCGCCAGACGCGGGAGCCATCAGAATCGAGGTGCCAGATCTCGACGGTGGGCGCTGACTGGATCGCGGCGGCGATGTCGGGACCGAAAAAATCGAGGCACCGGCGGGTCTGCTCCCACTGAAACCAGACGGCAAAAGCCCCGAGGGCGGAGGCCAAAACCAAGAACGCAAAGACGACGATGGTCCCCCGGCTCACGCCCGGGTTGCCCTGGGCCACGGGTGTGGTACCGTCAGAAAACCGTCGTTGCTGAGAGAACCCGACCATGGCCAATGCCTTCGACCCTTACCGCGAAGCGCTCGTCGTCGAGCAGCACACCCTCTGGCCCTCCGACTATGAGGACTGGTCGGCTGCTGACAAGGCTCGCATCGCAGAACTGCTCCATGCCAGTCCGTCCGATGCGGCGGACTTGGATTACGTACGTCAGCATACCGGCTTCGCCCGGGTGATCACCGTGACGCCTGACGACCTTTCCAGGGTAGGCGTGTCCTGACCGTGGCGACGATTCACGTCCACCTTTCGGGCGGAAGCGACGATCGCTCCTACGACATTCACTGCGGGAGCGGACTGCTCGCCTCCGTCGGAAGCCTAGTCACGGCGACAGGCGGTCGGCGGGCCGTGGTGGTGGCCGATTCGGCCGTCGCCAACAGCCATGCAGCCCGGGTGGCCAACTCCCTGGCGGCGGCCGGGGCCACGGTTTATCCCATTGAGGTGCCGAGTGGCGAGGGGTCAAAAAGCCTCGACTCACTCGGTCGGCTTTGGGACGCCATGGCGGGCATTGCGGTGGATCGCCGGACCCACGTGGTGGCGGTTGGTGGCGGAGTGGTCGGTGATTTGGCCGGTTTTGCCGCTGCCACGTTTGCCCGTGGGCTGGCTCTCTGGCACGTACCGACCACGCTTGTGGCCCAAGTCGATAGCGCCATCGGCGGGAAAACAGGGATCAACTTGGCCAGTGGCAAAAACCTGGTCGGAGCGTTTTGGCAGCCACGAGGCGTGGTTTCCGACGTGGATACGCTCAGCACGCTGCCGGACCGAGAGTATCTCAGTGGCCTCGCCGAGGTCGTGAAATACGGGGTGATCCTCGACGAGGCCTTTTTCTGCTGGCTGGAAAACCACGCTGACGACCTCGTTCATCGGGCCCCCGGAGCAGTCGCGCACGCAGTTGAACGATCGGCCGCAATCAAGGCGAGTGTCGTGGAGCGGGATGAGCGGGAGGTTTCAGGCCTCCGGGCCGCCCTGAACTACGGGCATACCTTTGGACACGCATTCGAAACCGCCCTCGGCTACGGCATCCTTCTTCATGGCGAGGCCGTGGCCATCGGGATGGCGAAAGCCGCTCGTCTTGCCGCGGCAATAGGCCGAGTACCGAAGGAGCTCGTCCAACGCCAGGATCGGCTGCTCGAACGCCTTCGCCTGCCCCGGTCAATGGCAGGCCTCGCCCAGCTCGATCCCACGAGCCTCCTTGAAATCATGGGGCGCGACAAGAAGGCGGAGGGCGGACGACTTCGATTCGTTCTTCCCTCCCGATTGGGCGAAGTCCAACTGGTGGATGGCATCGAGCCGAGCCTCGTTCGCCATATCTTGGCCGGCGACTGAGCGACCCCGGGGTGATGGAGGTGGGGCGATTCGCCCCACCCCTGGTCGCCACGGACCACACAACTGGAGCGATTCGCCCCAGTCGCCCCACAGGGTCCCCCGGGCACCGCCAGGCGTGCCCGGGCACAAAACAACTGAAATTTCGGACTTTTTCATGAAAAGCCGACTTTTTTGACTCGGCACAGATGCTTGGCACGGCAGGTGCATGGATCTCGTTCGGCGGCGAAGGAAAGGCCGTACACGAAAGAAAGAGAGTTCGCTCATGAACGTACCCATGGGCTCAGCCGGCAATGCCCGGCGGGGCTCGTTATTGACGCAGACGGATGTCCTGCTCTGCGCGCTTCCCATTGTGTTGTTTCTGTCGATCGTTTCGCTGGCTTGATGACCTGCCGCCAGCGTGGCGGCAGGTTCACGGTTTGTGGTGTCCGAGGAGGTTTCAGTCCCATGTTCGGCTCTCAAATGAGATCAGCCGCCGTCGGTGAGATTGTCATCGTCGATCCGGTGTGCGACCGGTACGCCGATTTCGTGGAAGCTGCCCAGGCTGGTGAACTGGGACTTCACTTCTGCGTTGACGGTCAGTCGGCTGTTCGGCTTTCGCGACGATTTCGGGCGAATGCCTGGCTGATCGCCACCGAGCTTCCTGACATGTCAGGCTTCGATCTGCTCGAGATGCTCTCGCCCCACGTGCTGCAGGGTGATGTCGATCCGCTCTTGGGCGGGGCTCGCATTTCCTTGGGCTCGGTTGGCCATGGCATGCGATCAGGGATTTTCATCGTTTCGGATGCCTACCGCCTCGAAGAAGAGCAACTGGCTCTTGTTTCCGGCGTAGCCGCGTATCTCGTTCGACCGGTCACCCTCGATGTCATTCGAGCCAGCCGGTCTCCAGCCTTGCCACCAAAGGACACCGCCGCCGCGGGGTCGTATTGATCTGTTCGTCATGGATGGCGGCGTTGCCGCGATCAATCGTTTCACTCGTCACACTCTTCCGTTCGGAGTTCCCTCACTATGGTCAGTCTGGTCGAAGGCGCAAAGCTGCCTCTGGTTCCCAACGTCGTTGTCGTTGATCCAGAGTTCCAGTCGTATGGACCGCTCGTAGCTGCCGCACGGGCTGGTCGGCTGAACCTTCACCTCCGAGCCACCGGTGCCGAAGCGATCAAGCTTGCCCGCCGCCTCGAGATCGACGCCTGGCTGGTCTCGTCTGATCTCGACGACATGGCCGGGGAAGACTTCATCGAACTCCTCGACACACTGCCGAGCCGCGGCTCGCATTCCGTCGCCATGATCGCCTCGGCCGAGACAGCCAAGGCTGGGATCGCAGCGTCCGACATGCTTCATCACCCGATTACCGCTGACGCCGTCGAGACCCTGCTCCGCGACGCGTCGCCCCAGGTCAGCGAAGCAAAGCTGGGCGGGCGAAGCCGCGTGCGAACGCTCCTGACGCTCCCTGTGGGTGTGGGCGCGGCACTTGTCGCCATCGCAGCGTTGATGATTCGGTAGCTCACCAGCTCCCGACCACGCCAACGCCGCCCAGATCACCGATCGGTAGCGGCATGACTTGCAGTTCCATCCCGGCAAACTGCATTTCGGTGGCATCCACCGCTCGCGCACTGGCCCAGGCGAGGTACCAGCCCAGAAACACCTGCGAAGGGTAATGGGCATCGTCGGTCATCCGCGAGAATCCGACGAACGTCGAGCAGACGTAGAGCGTGCCTTTGAGCAACGGGCTCTCGACCATGTCGGCTGCGGCAAGAAATGGCACGGCGCCCACGAATGCGTGTCCACTGACGCCGTTATTGTCGTTGAAGAAGTGCCACTTGCTTCCGACATCCTCCGACGGCCGTGAGGCTCCGGTTGCCATCTGCATGACATAGAGCGGCGGGGCCCCGACCACGAACATGCGAAGCGAACGCGACCCCCACTCGCCCACGACATCTCCGACCGGATTGCCCTCGAACACCAGCCCCGTCGCTGCGGCCACACCGAAGATCGGAAGGGCATAACGGCCTTCACCGATGTCTTTGCTTCCGGAAAAGAAGGTGCCCACGCTTGTCGGCTCGACGCCACGAATCCAGGCATTCTGCATGGTGTCGTCGAAGCCTGTGTTGGCCATGAGTGCCCCGGCGCCGAAGGCGGCCGTGAGACAAACGAGGCTCTCGCAGTCATAGAAGTTTCGGTAATCCTCGAGCACCTTGTGGCCGGCCCGCGAAACGCGGGGGAAGCGGCTGTTGGCCCAAGGAGGCTCCTGCGAACGGGGAGCGATCGTCACGGTCGCGTCTGGGGGCGGGAGGGAGTAGACCGGCTCGGCCGATGGCGCGAGTCGAGCTGCGAGTTCCACCGTCAGACTGTCGGGGCGAGCAGTCGGCTGCCACCCGCCGGCCAGCGCGACATCTCCTTCCCCGGCCGGAGCACCAGCCAGGGATTCAGTCTGCACGAATGCATCCACCCAGGCGCCACCCATGGCGGGCACGACGCGCACGACGACCCGCTGCCGTCGCGCTGGCCATGTCGGCTGGCCTGCCCCCCGTGGCTCGACCCATGCGGAGTGAATGACTCCTGGCCGCGGGGGGATCGCCGTGACGTCCGGTGGAACAGCCTGGGCGATCGGCCAGTCGGCTGCGACCGTGGCAAGCGTCCGCTCCCACATGGCCATCCCGTCCGAGGCCGGCAGAAACATGCCTTCCGGCACTTCCTCGGTGACTTTCTCGACCGTGGCAGGCTCGTTGGCAACGCCAGGCGTTCCGACCACCGATGCCAGCGCGCAGACAAGCGCAAGGCGACGGGGCGGCAAGCCCCGCCACCGGACCGTGGCCGGAAAGCGTAACGTCACGGGCATAGGGAGCGGGACTCTCGCACTCGTTCTGCGAGCCCGCAAGCCGGATTTTGGGCTCGTCGCCGAGCTCATTGTCCGACTGGCGTGACACCCGCCTCCCCTACTCTGCCGGGTTTACCTCTCCTCGCCGGGCTTGCTTGCAGACGCGTTGATGAACACTTCGACCTGTTGCCCGACGAACAGCGGCGGTTTCCCCGTCGGGTCGAACCCGTAAATCACTTGGAGGACCCGGGTATCGACGCGCTCGGTCGTTTCGCCGGTGAGTGATTTCTTGGGCACGACGAACGGCTCGACCCTCACGAACTCGAGCGGGTATTCCTGCTGAAGGCTTCCGCGCGGCACGGCAATCGCCGGAGCGCCTTGGCGAAAGCGAGGGATGTCGTATTCATCGATGTCGACCCGCACATGAAGCCGATCGATGTCACCGAGGATGACGAGCGGCTGATTCGGAGGGGTCCCCACAAACTCGCCGGGCCGCACGTTGACTTGGAGTACGCGCCCCGCCACCAGGGCCCGCACAACAAGCCGATCGAGCTCCACCTCGATCTTGGCCACCTCGGCCTCGGCTCGCTCGAGGGCCACACGTGTCACATCTCGGTCATATTCCCAGGAGCCTGCCTTGAGGAGATCAAGGTCGGCCGTCGCGCGGGCAAGCGCCGCTTCGGCGGCCGCGAGTCGTTCCCGTCGTTCGATGAGATCCTGCTCGGTGCTCACCTTCCGGGCGAAGGTCTCTTCGGTTCGCCGCAGGGCATCACGTTCCCGGGCGACCGTCGACTTCGCCTCGTCGACAGTCGCAACCAAGAGCGGAATCCTTTCCTTGCGCGGCTCGGCTTCCAAACGCACCAGTTCGCTCCTGGCTTGAGCAACGGCCGCCTCCTTGATGACCAGGTCGCCACGGAGTTGGCGGTCGTCAAGCCGAAACAGCGGGGTTCCGGGGACCACGTCGTCTCCGACCTTCACACGCACCTCGACGACAACTCCGGGGGTCGCCGAGCCCACGGCGATGTTCTCGGTCCGGGCCTCGACGATTCCGGCTGCTGCCAACGCATCGGCAAAAGGATTCCGAGCGGGCGGAATCGGAGGCTCGGGGTTCCGCGTCACCGGCCACGTGGTCCAGACGAACCACCCGGCAAAGCCCAGGAGCCCGACGGCCATGGCAGGCAAGGCCCGCTGCGTGATCACGTCTGCCACGGTTCTCGACCGTTCAAAACGGAGTTGGCGTGGCACTGTCGGCTCGTCGGCTTGGCTCATGGCGGGTTGAATCCTACCGGGAACGGTCCAGACACGACCGAATCGATGCGCCCATCCTCCATCGACGCGATCCGGTCGGCAAAGGGGTAGACCCGGGCATCGTGGGTGACGACGATCACGGCCCGACCTGACTGCACGGCAACCTTCTGGATGAGTTCCATCGTGGTGCGCCCGTTCTCGGCATCGAGGGCGCTGGTCGGCTCGTCGCAGACGAGCAGGCGCGGCTGGTGCACGAGTGCTCTGGCGATGGCTACCCGCTGCTGCTCACCACCGGAGAGTTCGCTCGGGAGGTTCGTGAGCCGATGCCCCATGCTCATGTGGGCCAAGACATCAGCCGCCGCCGCAACCGCCCGTCGACGCGACCAGCCGGCGATGAGCAAGGGAACAGCCGCATTCTCGACGGCCGTGAGCGTCGGCAAGAGATTGAAGGCCTGAAAAACGAAGCCGACATTGTCGCGACGAAACGTCACCTTCTGGCTACCGCTCATGCGCACGAGATCATGCCCCAACACGCGGACCTCACCTGCCGCGGGCTCGAGTGTTCCTGCCACGATCGAGACGAGCGTGGTCTTCCCGCAGCCGCTCGGACCAATGAGCATGAGAAGCTCGCCGTAGGCCACCTCGAGATCGACGCCGCGAAGCGCCCGGGTCAGGGCCGTGCCGCTTCCGAAATCCTTCGTGACGCCGCGAAGCCGCACGGCCACGTCTTCCTGGGCCACATTGAACCTGTCATGTGATGCTCCCATGCTCAGCCACTACCCTCGAAAGACGATCGCAGGTTCGACCACGAGCACCTTGCGAATCGAGAGCAAGCTGGCCACGAGCACGATGACGAAGACGGCCACGGCCGTGAGGGCGAGCACCTGCCACGGCATGAAGAAGGCGAGGCGTGTGGCGCCTTTCACGAACCAGCCGAAGATGGCCGCGAGACCGACGCCGAGCCCGAAGCCGACGACGCCGACCTGGAGACCTTGGCCGAGGACCATCAAAAGAATGGTCCAGTTGCTCGTGCCCATCGCCTTGAGGGCGCCGTATTGGCGGATGTTCTCCACGGTGAACAAGTAAAACGTCTGACCGGCGATCGCCGTGCCCACGAAAAACCCAAGGAGCACGGTGATGCCGAAGTTGAGCGGAATCCCCGACTTCTCCAGGTAGTAGTAGATCGTTTTCCAGATGAATTCGTCGCGTGTGTACGCCTGCAGCCCAGTGCGTTCTCGGATCCGCCGACAGACTTCGTCGGGCGACGCCCCCGGCTGGGCATCGGCGAGCACGAAGGACAAGACCTTGCGCTCGCGAGGCGCGAAGGCCACGGCCTGGCTGTAACGGGTGTAGATGATCGGGAAGCTCTGAAAGGTTCGGCTGGCTTTCGTGATGCCGACGACGACCGCCCTTCGGTCATTCATCTCGAAGGTGCGCCCGAGGCGAAACGGCTCGCCGGGCCAGATGCGTCGATAGCCGGCATCGTCCATGATCACGGAGTCGGGTTTGCGAAGGTCTGCCACGGACCCGAGCACGATGCCACCCGGGGCGCCGACGAACGTGGCGTCGTCGAGACCGAGGATGATCATCTGCTCGTAGGACCCTTCCGGCAGCCGTGCCCGGCCGAGCCCCTTGTAGAACGGCACGGCCCACGCCACCCCGGGCACGCTCTTCACCCGAAAGAGCTCGGTGTCGGCCATCGGCTTGATGTCGTCGACGTACTGGACGTTCGGGTTCATCACCCAGATCCCGGGGCCCTCCACGTCGCGGATCTGGCTCACGGTGAGTGACATGAGGCCGCAGAAGATCGATGCCTGTTGCGCGATGAGCACGGCAGCGAAGACCACGCCAAAGACGATCCCGAGGTACTTGACCCGGTTCCCGACGAGCATCTTCCACGCGATCCACATCATGGCCGTCAGCATACCGCTTGAGCGTCGTGCACCCGTGGTATCCTGCTGGGCCGAGCGTAGACCGAGGAGATCGAGAACGTGCCAGGATCGGCAGATACGGAGGCGACGGCAGCGAAGGATGGTGCTCCCGAGACGTCCGTCGCGTTTGAGCCGTCCGCCGTCCCCATGGATCCTCAGGTCGCCGAAATCCTCAAGCGTTGGTGGGGCTTTGAGACCCTTCGCCCGATGCAGGGAGAGGCCATCCAGGCTGCCCTGGCCGGCCGTGATTCCTTGGTCGTGATGCCCACTGGCGGCGGCAAAAGCCTCTGTTATCAACTTCCGCCGCTCGTGAGCGATTCGACCGATGTCGTCATCTCACCGCTTGTCGCCCTCATGAAGGATCAGGTCGATGCCCTCGAGGCGATCGGCTACCCGGCGGCAGCGCTCCACTCGGGCCTGTCCCCGGAAGAGCGCGGGGCGATTCGCGACCGGCTGCGGGCGGGTGAACTTCGGCTCTTGTTTTCCGCGCCCGAACGGCTTGTCAACTCCGGTCTGCTCGACACACTCGCTCACGTCGGCGTGAAGCGGTTCTCGATCGACGAGGCCCATTGCATCAGCCATTGGGGCCATGATTTTCGCCCCGAGTATCGCCAGCTCGCCCTGCTGCGGGACCGGTTCCCGCACGCGAGTATCCACGCCTTCACCGCCACGGCGACGCCGCGCGTGCGCGACGACATCGCAAGCCAATTGGGGCTACGCGACCCCGCCGTGCTCGTCGGCACCTTTGACCGGCCGAACCTCGTCTACCGGATCGTGCCTCGCACCGATCGCGTAGCCCAGACACTCGAGATTCTCGGTCGCCACCAGGGTGAAGCGTCGATCGTCTACTGCATCTCGCGGCGCGAGACCGAGCAACTCGCGGCGAAACTCGCAGCCGCGGGGCTCCTCGCGCGGCCCTACCACGCCGGCCTCGACCCGAAGGAGCGGCACCGCACCCAGGAGGCTTTCGCGAAGGAGACGATCGATGTCGTCGTCGCCACCGTCGCTTTCGGCATGGGCATCGATCGCTCCGACGTGCGGCTCGTGCTCCACACGGCCCTGCCCAAGAGTCTGGAGGCCTACCAGCAGGAGACAGGTCGTGCCGGCCGTGACGGCCTCGCTGCGGAATGCGTGCTCCTGTACTCGTCGGCCGACGTCTTCAGTTGGGAAGCTCTCGCCCGCAAGAGCGCCGCCGAGAGTGACCTCGACGAGCAAGAACAGGAAACCCTCGTCGCCTCGCAGCTCCAGCATCTCCATGCGATGCGGCGGTATGCGCAGGCCGCCCGCTGCCGGCATGCCGCGCTCTCGGAGTATTTCGGCCAGGCCTATCCCACCAAGCCGTGCGAGGCCTGCGATGTCTGCCTGGGCGAGGCGGAGGGTTTTCCCGACTCAACCGTCACCGCCCAGAAAATCCTTTCGTGCGTCGCGCGGGTCGAGCAGCGATTCGGGGTGAAATACGTCTGCGAAGTGTTGCGGGGAGCCAAGACCGACGCGGTCACGCGCAACCGGCATGACCAGCTCTCGACGTACGGCATCCTGGCCAACATCGACCAGCGAGCTGCCGAGAACCTCGTGCACCAGTTGCTCGACCAAGAACTGCTCGTGCGAACACAGGGTGATCGTCCCGTTGTTCGCCTCAACGAACGATCGTGGGAAGTGATGCGTGGGGAACGCGAAGTCCTTCTGCTCGAGCCTCGTGTCACGAAGGCGAAGGTCACGAAGGCCGAGGCCGATGATTGGCGAGGGGTAGATCGCGATCTCTTCGAGCGGATGCGGCGATGGCGGCGGCGACTCGCCGAATCGCGTGGCAAACCGGCCTGGACGATCCTCGACGACAAAGCCCTCCGGACGATCGCGCGCGAGAAGCCGGCAACGCTCGCCGCCCTCGCGCGCTGCAAGGGCATCGGCGAAAAGCGTCTCGCCGATTTTGGTGAAGCGATCCTCGACCTCGTCGGCGGCCGCGAGCCGAAGGCTATCGAGTAATGGCGCGGATGGTACGTCCCGCTCGGGCTGGCCGGTATCATGTCGCCGGTCGTTCGCTACGGGCATCCATGCCCTTCGCTCACTCGGGGGAGCCTGGCGCTTCGCCCTCCGGGCTGCGCTGGTCTCCCACGCCGGCTCCATAACACCAGCCACCCCGAGCTACCTTGCCGCGTGCTTCGATCGATGAGACTCGAGAGCCGGCTGAACCCGCGAGGCGTCGCCCGTGTCATGGAGCGGGCGTAGAAAGCTGAGCGAAGCCTGGAGGGCGAAGCG
>CAZCHF010000066.1:10316-14194 GCA_964498325.1 uncultured Candidatus Kuenenia sp. | reverse complement strand
GCCTCCGAATGCTCGCCGGGGTCTGTTGGAGAAATCGCGTCTCGTGGCGCGGTGTGGAGTATGAAATTCAGGGCAAGAACGAGGTCCGTCTGCTGGCCTATCGCCCGTATGTGACGGTCGTCGACCAGACCTACATGGAATCCGTCGCGTAAAGCAGGTCATCCGCGCTCGTGGCGAAAAGCCTGACGAGGTCGCGACGCGTTTCAGACCGGGAGATCGAACATGCCACCGACGCAGTCCTCCCTCCCTGACCCCTTCCTGCCACCGCTTGCCGACGACGCCTTCTTGGTCGACGTGTTGGCCGACCTGACCCACCAAGACAAGGCCGATGTTCAGCGACGATTTGAACGGGAACAGCAGGATCCCGGGGTGACGGTTCGGGAGGCGCTCGCGGACTGGCACCTGCAGCCGTACGTCTGGCACGACTCGCTGGCCGACTTCTACCACCAGACGGATGCCTTCCTGTTCGAGACGCTGATCTGGAACCGCAATCCGGTCAAGAACCAGATGCGCCAATGGATCGGTGAGTTTCTTCTGCGGGATACGCCCGGCCCGGCGCGCGTGTTGACGTTTGGCGACGGTCTTGGCATCGACAGCCACTACCTGGCACAGGCCGGCCATGCGGTGGATTCCTTCGAGGTGTCGGAGAAATGCATCCGCTTCGCGGAGACGTTCGGCAAGCGGATGGGCACCTCGATCACCGTCATCGAACACCAGGGTCGGATCGTCCCGAACTCCTACGATGTGGTGGTCTGCCTCGACGTCCTCGAACACGTCCCGGACCCCAAGGGCATGGTCCAGCAACTCGCCGGATACCTCAAGCCGGGCGGTCGGCTCATCGTGCATGCCCCTTTTTGGTTCATCCATCCTGCCGTCGTCACGCATCTCGCCTCGAACCGCGCCTACAGCGGCGACTCGAGGCGCCTCTACCGCCCCGCGGGGCTGCGAGCGATCGACGGCCAGTTCTTCTGGTCACCGATCGTGCTCGAGAAGATCGCGGGAGCGTCGCGCCGCACCCCGGTATCACTGGGCAAACGACTGTCCCTCACCCTCGGTGGCCTGCTGCTTTCCGTTGCCCGCGTGTGGAACTGGCCGCACCTTGTGATTGCCGGGGCCACCGTTCGGGCGAAAGCCCGAGTAACCTGACGCAGGCATGATCGTTTCCCCGGTCGCGGGAATGTGCAGTGTCGGGCGAACTTCGAGCAGCCCGTGCCGGACGAGAAGCTCGCCGACAGCGATGGGCGTAACGGTCCGCCACGGTTCATCGTTGCAATACCCCTGCGGCTGCCCGGGGGCGACCCGCAAGTCGATCGTCTTCCCGCCGAACGCCTGCCACTTCGCGTGAGCCGCATCGTCCGCCAGGATGTCACGGGGTTCAAGTCACTGTGCCGAGAGCGAAAAATCGTGGGTTGCCGCGGCCCGGGGGAACTCGACTTCCTGCAGGACATCGACAAAGAGCGGACGTCCGCGCACGTTTCGAATGCCTTCCTCCTGGTTCTCGATCGGCACTCCGTCATTGCCAGAGATGGTTACGAGATACTTTCCCCCGACGATGCCCTTTCCGACGGGTGTCGCGTATCGGCCCTCCTTGATCACCGCCACGGCGGCGGGGCCCGGGTTTCCTGCGTCGGCATCTGGCACGAGGCGAATCAGTCCCACAGGGACCGGCTTGCCGTTCCAGGTGACGGAGCCCGAGAGCGGATAGGTCGGCGGGCCGCCCTGCCCGCAGCCCACGGCGAAACCTGAAACGATCGCGAGAGCAAACAGCGCGCAGCACCACCTGGAGGGCGTCATGGAAGCACCTGGTCGATGCTGCCGTCGCTCCTCTGAGCCATGTTCTGGAGCGTCGAATGGCTCACGGAGTCCGAAACGAAGTGCACCGACCCGTCGGCGCGGCCGAAGGTGGCGCCGCCCGGATGGTCGCTCCCGAAGCCACGGCTGCCGTAATCCAGGATCCGCCAGCCGTCCGGCGGCACATCCGCGTTGAGCGGGAGGTTCACGCCTGCAACCTGGAGCGGGATCGCATCGCGTCCGATCTTGCCGGAAATGAGCCACGTGAACACCTGCCCTCCCGACGGCGTGTTGCCGTAGCCGTCGCTGAACGTGCACCAACGCGTCTCGCCGATCAGGAGCACGTTCGACGTGCCGTCACGGACATGCGCGGGAGTGATGCGGCTGTTGGCATACAACACACCGTTGATGTAGTGGTGTCGCACTCCGGTATCGTCAGCGCACGATGGCGTGTTTCCGCCGCCTTGAACGCCGAAATAGTTGTTCCGCAGCGGATTCGTGCTGCGAGACGAGGCGCACTGGAACGTCGGGATCGGCACCATGTTCCCTGAGGCACCGTTCGGGAGCGGAACCGCGAACTGGTTGTCCATGAAACTCGACTCGAGGTCGAACCGTTCGTGCAACGCCGTGTGCTCGAGATAGGGAAGGACAGCGACGGTCCAGGGAGCGAGAAAGTTCTGCCACCCGATCACGACATTGCACCAAGACGGATTCGACGCCGACGGCACGGCCCCCCGGTACCGAGCACCCGCCGGAAACTCCATGCGTTGGCTCTGGTAGTTGTGAACCGCCATGCACAACTGCTTGACGTTGTTGGCGCAGTGCAGGAGGCGCGCCGACTCGCGGGCAGCCTGCACCGCCGGCACGAGCAACGCGAGCAGAAGCGCGATGATCGCGATCACCACCAAGAGTTCGACGAGCGTGAAACCTCGAAGACGCGAACGCCTGCCCATTGCCACCTCCCCACCCATCGATCCCCCAGCGTCCGATCGAGCGATCAGCGTTGCCGTCGTCGGCTGGCCACGTAGCCCAAGCCGGCAATCCCGATGGCCGCCAGGGCAAAGGTTGATGGCTCCGGAACCACGACGAGTTGGAGACTCCCTTGCTGGAAGTAGGCGAACTTGCCGCCCCCGATGGAAGCCTGGGCTCCCGATCCCCAGTTCCCGATGCCGGAGGACGAGAAAGTCTGGTTCGAACTGATGAGCGTGTAGGTTCCGATCGGGGTCAAAGCGTCGACTCCCAGGAGGTTGGCCACACCGAAACCGGAACCGAACGTGACGTTGAAGAGGTTGCTGTCGTTCGTGATGCCCGTGCCGCCGGCAATGACGCTTGACACGTCCCACGTCGAACTCTCGCCGAACGCGAGGTTGCCGGCAATCGTTTTGGTGCCGTTTCCTGATCCGATCACGAACGTCGTGCCGTTGGCGACGTCGATATCGCCGAGAACCGTGCCTGTCGAGGCGATCGACAGGGCTTGCCCACTCGCGAGCGCGAACCCGCCGGATACGGCCGACGGATCGAACGTAGCTCCAGCCTGGACGTCGATCAGCGACGAGGCGAGCGAGCCACTGGCCCCGAGCACGAGCGTGCCAGCCGAGATCGTCGTGTTGCCCGTGTACGTGTTGGCAGCGGCGAGCGTGAGCGTGCCGAGGCCGGCCTTCGTCAGCGATCCCGACGACGCACTGCCTATCCCGGCAGCGAACGTCACGTTATTGGAGTTGGTGTCGAACGTGGAAGCGACACCGTCAGTCATCACGATACGACTCGACACGTCCTGGGTGTTGCCGGACGCCCACTGGAGCCGACTGTTTCCCGTGAACGTGATGTTGCCGGTGCTTCCGAGGGCTCCATTGGCAAAGCTCAAGGTGCCGGCGCTGATGTTGGTGCCGCCGGTGAAATTGCCAGATGCAGAGAGGGCAAGGGTACCCACACCGACTTTCGTGAGTGATCGCGTGCCACTTGCCGACGTGACGGGAATGTTCAGAACCAATTGGCCAGCATCCACGCCGATACTGCTGTTGGCGGCAAGCGAAACGCCCACCGTGCTGTTGCCACCGAGCGTGTTGTTGCCGCTGATGCTGCGAAGG
>CAZCHF010000066.1:0-10306 GCA_964498325.1 uncultured Candidatus Kuenenia sp. | reverse complement strand
TGCGAAGGGCACCGGCGCCGCTGATACCCGTACCCCTGAGCGTGATGGTGCCGCTGGTGGTGCCATCATTCAATGTCTGCGAGAAACCGCCTGCGAGCTCGATCGCTGCGCCGTTTGCGACAGAGTAGTTGTTCCCGGAATTGCCAAAGGCATTCGTGTTTGCGAGTTGCAACGTACCGGCATTGATGCTGAAGGCGTTGGAACCTGACACTTGGAAGCCGCCGCTGCCGCCGTTTTGGCCCGACAGAATCAAGGTGCCATTGCCAGTCTTGATGAGGGATCGGTCCACACGGCTCGTTCCCGCGGCATTCGCGCTCACAAAGCGCCCTTGGATTTCCAGGCTGGCACCTGTGGTAACGGAGATGGTTCGATTGCCGGTGTCGGAACCAATCAGTCGAACGTCCCATGCGGCGCCAGAGCCACTCGTGCCATTTCCCGAGATGACATGAGTGCCAGCGTCAACGACGATAGGAGTGGTGCTTGACGACAAGCCAAGCCAGTTGGTCGTGGTCGTGGCGATCGTCACAGTCGATGTCTGATTCGCTGTGAACGTCAGCGATGTCACGGTGCGCTGACCTCCGGTGGAGAGGTTGAGAAACGTTCCAACGTTGTCAAACACGACCGCGTCGGTTGTGGCTGGAGCACCACTCGGGCTCCAGTTGCCGGCCGTGTTCCAAGTGCCGTTTGATGTGCCGTTCCAGGTCTTTGTCTGCGCCTGAGCCGTCGTCGCTGATGCGAGGATCGCTGTCGCGACGGCGAGGAGGAGCCCGAACGCTCGAAACGGCGAGTGCACAATAGTCTTCATGGCATCACCTTGAACCAGGAAAGCCCCACGATCGCCACGTGCCGCCCTCCACGAGGCGTGACGGCCCGTTCTTTACGGACGAAGGGTACCGCGCCATAATTTCGCTTAACGGCAAAAATATTCTTTCTGACGGCAACGGCAGGCTGGGGCTCGCCGGGGTCCGAAGCGGCATGCGTTGCAGGTGGTTCCCTTGGCTTCTTCCAAGCGTCCGCGGCGAATCGGGCTCGCGCTCGAATTCGACCTCCTCTACAAGCAGCACACCGCGCTGTTTGCCGGTGTGCAGCGATTCGCCGAGGAGCGGGGTTGGGTCACCGTCTTGGACGATTGGGTCGGCGAGACTCTCCGGAAGTCGCCCCGCGACCGCCCAGCCTTCGACGGGATCATCGCCCGAGTCGATGGACCGCGGGTCGGGCTTCCGAGGGTGGCCGCCGCGCGGGGTGTTCCGCTCGTGAATGTGAATTCCGCCTCGCCCCTCGTCGATCGATTGCCGGGCGTGTTCCGCGATTTCAAGCAGGCCGGTCGCCTCTGGGCCGAACACCTTCTTTCCCGCGGCCTCCGGCATTTTGCCTGCTGGTCGCTCGACGATCGCCCCGCGTACCAGCAGCAGGCCGATGCGTTCACTGCGGCCATCGCCGAGGCCGGATACGCCGTCATTCGCCTCAACTCGCCTGGCTTCTGGGGCAAATCGCTCGCGTCCTACCGCAAGAGCGAAAGAAGTCTTCGGAAATGGATGGACCGCTGGCCCCTTCCGATCGGTGTGGGCACGCCGGCCGACACCGTCTCGCGGCTCATCGCCCAGATGGCCATCGAACGTGGCTGGCGGGTGCCCGAAGACGTCGCCATCGTCAGCGGGAACAACGAGGAGCACCTCTGCGAGAACGTCCGTCCCATGCTCACGAGCGTCGAGGTGGGCTACCAGCGGATCGGCTACGAAGCAGCTCGGTTGCTCGAATCGCTCATGGACTCCCGCGGCCCGCGTGAGGCCACGCATGTGATCGTGCCCCCGGTGGGGATCGTGGTGCGGGAGTCGACTGATTTCTATGCGTCGGGCGACGACATCGTGTCGCAGGCCCAGGCCTTCATCGCCTCGCAATACGACAGGCCCATCGACGTGGCACACGTGGCGGCGAAGGTGTGCGTGAGCATCCGGACGCTCCAGAACCATTTTCACGCGGCGCTGCATCGCACCGTGGGCCAAGAGATTCTTCGGGTGCGGCTCGAGAAGGTGAAACGGGAACTCGTCGGCGGCGACCGGAGCATCCAAGAGATCGCCAAACGAGCAGGGTTCGCGTCGAACGCGCGGCTGAGCATCGTGTTCAAACGGGAAACAGGAATGAGCCCGCGCGAATACCGCGCCGCACGAACGGTGCCGCCGCGGTCTGGGCAGTTCGGAACGTCCGCCCCTGGCCGCTATCGCCGGAGCGTGTCAGAGACGATGTGACCGAAGAGCGTCTCGCGGCCACGGAGCACGTAGAACTTGATGGGGTTCAGGTGCTCTTCCTTCGCCTTGTCGAGGATGTAGGCGATGTTGTCGGAGGCCACCGTCTCCCACACATGGAGGCCCACCAATATGTCTCCCTTTCGAATCCCCTGCTCGGCAGCGGGGCCGTCGGGCCGGACCTCGGTCACCAGGAGACCACCGCGATAGCGGGCCTGCAGCTTTTGGACGGCCGCCGCCTGGAGGGGATCGAGCCGAAGGCCGATCTCCAGCCAGCAGCGATCGGCGAGCGAGATGGTGTCGCCACGCGACGCGGTGAGCGAAAGCTCGATCCGTTCTTCGGCCCCGGCGCGGACCACCGTCACGGGCACACGTTCGCCGATTTTGCGCCCCAGCAGCGCTCGTTCGATGTCGAGTTGATGAAGCACCGTCACGTCACCGATCTGCTTGATGAGGTCCCCCTCGCGCAGACCGCCCGACTCCGCGGGACTCTGCCGGTGCACAGCTTCGACCACGGCGCCCTGACGCCCGTTGGCCTTCACGACGAGGCCGTGCCAGGTTTGCCCGATTCGATCGGCGGCGAGGAGCCGCGAGACGACGTCGAGGACGCTGTCGATCGGAATCGCGAATCCGATGCCTTGTGCTCCCGCCCGCACCGCGACATTGATCCCGATCACCTCGCCATCGATGTTGAGGAGCGGGCCGCCGGAGTTGCCTGGGTTGATGCTGGCGTCGGTCTGGATGAGGTCGTCGTACCGCTGGGTACGGCTCACCTCGACATTGCGATGGAGCGCCGAGATGATCCCTCGCGTCAGGGTGTGCTCGTAGCCGTAGGCGTTACCGAGGGCGAGCACGGTCTCGCCGATCATGAGGTCGCTCGACGTGCCAATGCGCGCCACCGGGAGCGACTCCGAGGTGTCGAGTTTGATCACCGCAAGATCGGTCCGCGGGTCATGGGCGACGAGTGTGGCCGCGGTCGTGCGACCGCTGGCGAGCGTGACCTCGATCCGCTTGACGCCTTCCACCACGTGGTAGTTGGTAACGACGTACCCCCGTGAGTCGAGCACGACGCCCGTGCCCATGCCGTTGACCCGCTTGAGCTCGCCTGACCCATCCTCGGTCGAAGGCACGAGCTTTTGGCCGTGGATATTGACGACCGAGTCACGACAGCTGGCGACGGCCTCGACAATGGCGGATCGCCGAAGCTCCGAGGCGGCCACCGGCGATGCGGGGAACAGCCCGGGAGCCAACAGGATGGCGGCGATCGGCAAACCCGTCCGCAGCATCCGCATCAGTGACCACTCCCCGGTGAATCCACGCGCCTGACGTGCAGCCGCGCGGCTCTTCGGGGAATCGGCCAATATCCCGCGGGCATCCACCGGCAGGCATGGCATCCGGTAGAGTTTTCCAGCCGCCGGGGCACATGCCCCCACCGGGGGGTACAGTCATGCCGAACGCGCTGCCGGTGCAGCCGTCAAGATTTTTCCTCATGCCGGCGGCCACCGGCCACAAGCATCGGGAGAAGCTGGAGCAGGAGAAAGCCCCCCAAGACGACGATCGCCACGATCGGCCACGCGCCGGCGACCCGCTCGCCGAACTCCCAGCCAATAGCCTTGGCCACGCCGCCGAGAATGGCCGCGGCGATCACCAGGAAGAGCGCCGCCAGAATGAGCCCACACCCGAGCGAGGCCATCGTTCCGCGGAAAGTGCCCAGTTCGCTGAACTCTTCGCGGTGGAGGTCGATGGCTCGCCCCTTCGCAAGACTGCGCGGCACCGTTTCGGCAAGTTCGATTCCGCGAGCCGCATCCGCCCAGGTCGCGGGCGACACGGTAGTGTCATCCGGTTCTGGCGCCGGGGAACGGCCAATGGCGCGATCGAGGACATCAAGGATCGCACGTCCGCCCGCAAACGGGAGCGGCTCGACCGGCTCCTCACGCGTGCCCTCAGCCCAGGCCCACGCCGCAGCCTGATCGTCAGGGATCGTGACGGTCACCGTCCCCGCCGCCCCGCGCAGCGTGATGCCAAGGGCAGCCTCTCCTCCTGCCGATACCTGCCATCGCACCGGGATCAGCGCCTGCCCTGAGAATCCGACAGTCAGGGAATTCCAGGCGACCGCATCGGCCGAGACCCCGAACGCCGCAAGCTTCTCGGGCTCTCCGACGATCACCCGCACAAGGTCGGCATCCCGCGACAGGCTCTCGAGCACGGCTTCTCGCCGGCGATCCGGAAGCCGCCGATCCAACTCGACCGTCTCGACGGCCCCGAGGTCACCGCCCCCGGCGATGGCCGCCTCGACAATTCGGCGGAGCTTGGCGATGAACGGGTGAAGTCGTGCGGAGAGAATCGGCACGATCACGCCGCCGACATCCTGACGGATCATCTCGAGCTCCCACGCCCAGAGCATCGAGAGTTCGACAGGCTGGGAGAGCACCAGGGGCCGCCCGACCTGGACGAGCGTACGAACGGCGTCGGCATGCCCTCGACCTCCCACCAAGACGGCATCACAACTTGCTGAGTCCAGATACCGTTCCCAGGCGCCCGGTTCGGCACCTTCGGAAAGCCGCACAAGCGTGTCGCCCCGAACGACGGCGGCTTCTGCCACGCCGTCGATCCATGGATCGGTGCCTACTATGCCTAGTCGCATCATGACCCATTGTTTCCGGTCCGGGGCCGATCAACCAGCCCTGACGCCGTGTCCGCTGGCCGCATCGGCCTGCGGCGGGGTATAGAAGGTTCCCAGGAGCTTTTGAAGTGAACGCTGAAATCATCGCCATCGGAGACGAACTGGTCACCGGCCAACGGCTCGACACCAACAGCCGTTGGCTCTCGGCCGAGCTGGCGATCCTCGGTATTCCGGTGACTTTTCATACGACCGCGGCCGACACGCTCGAAGCCGGCATCGAGGCGTTTCGAAACGCGGTGCATCGGGCTGACATCGTGATCTCCACCGGAGGCCTTGGGCCTACCGCCGACGACCTCACCCGGGATGTCCTGGCGACCGTGGCCGCGGCACCACTCGAGCTGTCGCCAACCGCGCTCGAGGCGATCGAGGCCCGTTTTGCCAGTCGTGGTGTTCCCTGCCCCGAATCCAATCGCCGTCAGGCCCTCTTTCCCCGAGGAAGTCGCGAGATCCCGAATCCCAACGGAACCGCGCCGGGAATCGATCTGACGATTCCCGATGGCGCCCGCTCGAGCCGGGTCTTCGCGCTGCCCGGCGTTCCTGCCGAGCTCAAGCCGATGTGGTCAGCGACCGTCATGCCCGCCCTGATCGCCATGCTGCCCGAGCAGGCGACGATCGTGCAGCGGTGCATCAAGTGTTTTGGAGCCGGGGAAAGCGCGATCGAAGCCATGTTGCCTGACCTCGTGCGCCGCGGCCGTGACCCGCTCGTCGGAATCACCGCCCACGAGGCGACGATCACGCTGCGAATCGCGGCCCGCGGCCGTGACGAGGCCGAGTGTCGCGGCAAGATCGCCGACACCGAGCAGGTCATCCGCGCATGCCTCGGCGAGTTGGTGTTCGGCGTCGAGGGTGATGAACTCGAAGACGCGGCACTTGCGGCCCTCGCGACAGCCGGGTTGTCGTTGGCCTCATCCGAAATCGGCACGACCGGCCTGGTCGCCTCGCTGTGCGCCGCGGCGGAAGCTCGCAACGCCGGCGTCTATCGTGGAGGCAGGGTTTCCCCCGTCTCGGCCGACCTGAACGATGCGGCTGAACTGGCCCGCCGATGCCGCAGCGAATTTGGTGCTGACATCGGCCTCGGCGTGGGCCCGAAGCGCCCCGGAGCCGAGGGACGTGAGGTGATCGACCTAGCCCTCGCATCAGAGACCCGCGTCAGTTCATTCGAGCATGTGGTCGCCGGCGGACCGACGCTGGCCCCCACGCGGGCTGCTAAAGCCGCTCTGGATGTCGTGCGTCAACATGCGGCATCCCTCGCGCGTCGGGGGGCCTCATGACCCATCACGGGGTGTCATGGCGGACCGTGATCCTGTTCGGGGGGTTTGTCACCCTCGTGGTGTTGATCACCTTGCCTGCATTCCTCGGCCGTATCGAGTATGCCCGCACGCGTGCCGAGCTGGCTGCCATCGCCGACGCCGCGGGCGAAGCCCGACTGGCCCCGGTGGCCAAGATGTTTACGGCGCTGGCCCGTCATATCGGCCCGTCGGTCGTCAACGTGACCGCGGACCGTCGGCTCTCCCCGGAGGCCGATGAAATTGCCGCCCTCGGCATGCCGCCAACCGAGGGGCTGATGGACGAGTCAATCGCCTCGGGCGTGATCGTCGACGCCGACGGGGTCATTGTCACGAACTATCACGCCGTCACCAACGCGGATCGAATCATCGTGACACTCGCCGACGGCCGGAAATTCTTGGCCGAGCTCATCGGGGCCGACGCGGGCACCGACCTCGCCGTCCTGAAGGTCGAGGCCGAAGGACTCCCGGCAGCAATGTGGGGTGACAGCGACGACCTCGAAGTTGGCGAAATGGTCTGGGCGATCGGCAATCCGTTCGGACTCGATCGCACGCTCACGTTCGGGATCGTGAGTGCCATCGGGCGACGAGGGGTCACCGGCAGCCCGCTCCAGGAATTCCTGCAGACCGACGCGGCCATCAACCCGGGTAATTCCGGGGGGCCACTGGTCGACGTCAACGGCCGGGTCATCGGCATCACGACCGCCATCGCCGGCCATGAGTCGACGGGCATCGGCTTTGCGATTCCGAGCAACACCGCCCGTGCCGTCGCGGAGGCCATCAACCGCCTTGGTAACGTCGAGCGCGGGTACCTCGGGCTCGCCCTTCGCCGCACCCTGGACGGGTCTCCTGGAGTGCTCGTCATGGCGACAGAGCGGAACGCCCCGGGTGACGTTGCGGGGATTCGCCCCGGCGACGTGATCGTCTCATTCGATGAGGAAACCGTGGCCACGCCGGCCGCTTTGGCCCTCCTGATGACGCGGGCCGAGCCCGGCGTCGAGGTGCCGGTCGAGATCATTCGCAAAGGCCGCAGTCTGTCGTTGACCGTCAAGGTCGGACGCCGCCCCCGATGACGACCAGCACCGACGCTGTCAGGTGTCTGACGGCGTTGCGTCGTCAGGCGTGTCGTCGAGCAGTTTCGAAAAATTGAAATCGCCGCCACCGCTGAACGAGAACCCGCTTGGCTTTTCAGCAGGCGGCGGCTCCGCCCGGTTGGCCTCGACGCGGGCGACTGGCGTACCCTGCGGCCGCGCCCGCATCTTCGCCGACACATCAGCGAGCCACTCCGGCGTCGGGAAGGCGTAGGGACGGAACTTCTCGACCGTGCCGGTCTCCTCGTGAATGAAGAGACCTCGGTTGGGGCCGAGCTTGGCGGCAACCGGCGTGTCGACGAGCGTGCTCGAGTCGGAACTGCTCATCTGGAAGAGCACGCGAAGCTCGAACTCCTTGATGGCGCCTCGGTCAAAGGTTCGCTGGAGATTCGTGAGCGAGTCGCACCACGTGATGATGTGAATCCCCACCGGCGGCCCGTCGCGGAGGATCGTGAGCAGATTGTCGGCCGGTCCCGCCTTCTTCTCGCCGCCGAAACCACCAAAACCGAAGTCGCCTTCGCTCTTGCGCAGCTCCCGGAACCGCCCCAGGTCACGGATCACGAGGAAGACCGCTTCTCCGTCGAGCACCTGTTCGTCGAGCCGCCGCTTCACTTCGCCGGCGAGCGATTCCATGGCGGCAGCCACACCGAGCCGTCCCGCCACCTCGATCTCGTGAGGCAGATGCTGGGCAAGCTGCGACAGCATGATGTCGGGCTTCTCTTCGGCAATCGCCGGCTCGAGCACGACGAACCGAGCGACACGCCCCATGGCGCCCCCCGGATACGGATCATGCTCGGCCGCGAGGCTCACGATGGAAAGCGCAAGAAGGCTCGTGCCAAGGTCTTCACGCTGTCCGGCGATGAGCATGTTGGCGCCCCCCTGGCGACGGAAAATTGCCGCCGTGGGATCCTTGATCGCAATCGCGTCGCCAAGCCATGCCAGGGGTGCCAGCAACTCCTGCCCATGCACGGTGCCCTTGTCGAGCATTTCGGTCAGCAACGGGTTGAGGGCCGGGTCGGCCGCTTGGTTGCCGTCGAAGACGATTCGTTCGAGATGAGGAATGTCCGTCCGCTTGTCGGCCAGTTTTCGGAGATCCCCCAGGAACTGCTCGCGTTGCTCATCGGTCAGGAACACGACCTGGAAGGGATTGTTGCCCTCCACCATCCCGTTGGCGTCATTGTAGATGGCTTCACCGGGGCGGGTGAGAAGGCGAGCGGCCGTATTCTCGTCGCTCAAGATCAGGCTCGAGTCGGCCTCGTTGCATTGCAGCGCGATGCGGACGGCCATCTGCCCCATCGTGGCCCGCGGCAGGCTGTACGACCCACCGAGGGTCTGCGAGCCGAGGAGGACGTGGATCCCGAAGGCACGCCCCTGACGGACCAGGCGGTCGAGGATGAGCGCCGCGTCTTGGGCGATCTTGTCGTCCTCGACGAAGATCTCCTGAAACTCGTCGATGAGCAGCAGGATGCGCGGCATCGGATCGGGATGGCCGGTCTGGCGGAAGCCGGCGACGTTCTGCACTGACAGCTCGCGGAACAAGTCACCTCGCCGCTTCAACTCGCGGTCGAGTTGCTCCATCACCGACAGGCCGAATTCGCGTTCGCTCTCGATCGCGATGACGCGGGCGTGCGGCAGCGCGTAGTGGTCGTAGAGCTTGAACTCGACACCTTTCTTGAAGTCGATGAGATAGAACTGAATCTCGTTGGGACTGTATTGCAGCGCGAGGCTCGTGATCATCGCGTGCATGAGCGTCGATTTACCTGAGCCGGTCTTGCCGGCGATGAGGAGATGCTGGCTCGTACCCTTGCCGAGTTTGAGGTACTGGAGTTTCTTGGCACCGGCCGGCCCGAGCGGGGCGACCACCTCCTCGGCCGTGCTGCCACGCCACCAGTCCTCGTACTTCGGCGCCACGCGATCGAACGGCACGATGATCCGCTTGGCAGCCTTCGCGGCCCGGCCCACCCGTTGGATGATCGGCGTGAAGACGTCGTCGGGAGGTGCCTGCTCCACGGCGAGGGGCCACTTTGAGAACTCGGGGTCGACCCAGGTGAATTGCCCTTTCTTCAGGTCCACCACGGTCATGTGCTGCTCGATGTCGGCGAGGCTGAATCCCGAGGGCATCTGCTGCTTCGGGTCGACCGACATGATGACGTACACGCCACACCGGGCCCCGGAACTGGCGATACTCGCGAGCCGGCGAGCGCTCGTCTCGTTGAAGTTGAACGGAAAATTCGCGACGACGACGAACCGATACGGCTCGGGCACCTCGGCATCGGCGTTGTAGGCGCCGATCGACGAGTATTCGTTGCGGAGATACTTCTGGATCACCACCTCCATCTGCTCGGTGATGTCGGCCAGCTTCTGCTCGATGAGCTGCGGCTCGGTCCAGATGCGGCTCGTGACGAGCAGTTCGTCGTGGTCGGCCAGATGCATGAACCCGGCGTACTGTTTGCCCAGACCGAGCGGGTCGATGATCGTGAAGCGGCTTTGGCCAGCCGGAATGCCGGTGGCGATCCGGAGCATGATGGCCTGCATGAGGGCCGACGTGGTTTCCTTGTCGTCGGGCAGCGCCTTGATCATGAGCGACGAGGCAACTGGCCACGTCAGCGTCGCCGGTTGTACCCACTCAGTGGGCCCGAAGCCGTTCAGTTCGGGCACCGCTGACACGCCGCCGGGCACGCGATCGAGGGAGAGCGTTAGGTCCCCGAACCGAAGGCCTGGGGGGGGCTCGCTTGCGAGTGGAACATCTTCTCGGCAAAGCTCATCCCAGGGCCGAAACGCCGCGGCGTCCAGGCGAGAGGCCTCGTCGTAAATCGCGGCCGTGGCTTCGCGAGCCTCTTGCCAGCGGGTCGTCATCGCAGCCCACTGCTCGTCTCGTTTGGCCTGGGTTGCCGCCAGCCGCTCGTCACGCTCCCGCTCGAGTTTGGCAATGCGATCGCGGCCGGCAGCCTCGATCGCCTCGAGGTGGGGGGGATACTTTTTGTGAGCAGCGTCCTTGTGCTC
>CAZCHF010000065.1:0-14708 GCA_964498325.1 uncultured Candidatus Kuenenia sp. | reverse complement strand
AATACGACGTCGTGCAGGTAGACGCATCGGCGCCGATCACCGAACGTTTTGACGTGCTCCTGGCGCTTCAGCCCTCGTCGTTGGGGCCCGAGCAGATGGTGAACTTTGTCGGGGCCGTGAAGGCTGGCCAGCCGACGGTGGTCTTTGAAGATCCACTCCCGGTCTTGATGCAGGGAGTGCCTGGCACCATGCAGCCGCGGCAGAGCCCGATGGGGCCGATGGCGATGTTCGGTGGCGCTCAGCCGCAGCCCAAGGGCGACCTAGATCTCCTGTGGGAGGCGCTTGGCACGCGGCTGATGGTTCGCGGCGGCCGCCCGGCCATGGGGCGAATGGGTGGCAGCCCCGTGATCGTTTATCAAGACTACAACCCGCACTTGAAGATCGACCTGCCTGCCGAGTTCGTCTTCGTCGACGCGGACCTTCCCGACACGAAGGCTGGCTTCGACCAGGCATCGCCAGCCACGGCCGGGCTTCGTGAGGTTGTGTTTCCGTTTCCCGGCGGCCTGCAAAAGATCGACGGCACGGATGTGGCCTGGAAGCCGCTCGTCCGGACGGCGGCCGACCGAACCGGAACGATCGAGTCGGCGGAAGTCGAGCGACTCCTCAGCCAGGGCGGCATGCGGCAATTGCCCATCTACCGGAAACGATCCGACGAGTCCCTCGCATTAGCAGTTCTCGTGGAACGCCCTGCAGGCGAAAAGGTCGGAGATGCCGAGCCGACGCCACCGGTGCGGGCCGTGGTGGTCGCGGACATCGACCTTCTGGACGGTCGCATCTTCGGTTTGCGAAGCCGCCCGGACGAGGTCTTCGGCCTCGACTTCGACAACGTGGAGTTCGCCCTCAATCTTCTCGACACGCTCGCCGGCGACGATCGCTTCATCGAGATCCGCAAGCGCAAGCCGAAGCACCGCACGCTCGAACGCATCGAGGATGCCGTCGGAGAGGCCCGTGATCGCGCGGAGAAGGAGCGGGCGAAGTTCGTTTCCGAATTCGACGAGGCCGAGCGCAGTGCGAATGAAGCGATGCAGAAGGAGATCGGTGCCTTCGAGAAACGGATTCAGGATCTCGAAAGCCAGGGCAATGCCGATCCGCAGGCGCTCATGCAGGCCATTCAAGAACTGTCGAGCAGCCAGCAGATCGCGCAGCGGAAGCTCGACACCAAGATCGAGCAGCTCCGCCGCAAGCGAGACGTCGAGGTGGCAAAGGTCGAGCGCACGCTCGAATCGACGATTCGTCGCGAGCAGGACCGGCAGAAATGGTTGGCCGTGCTTCTGCCGCCCATTCCGCCGCTGGTGGTGGCATTCTTCGTATTCTTCCGCCGCCGAGCCCAGGAGCGGGAAGGCGTGGCGACGACCAGACTCAGATGAACGGGAGTGGCAGCATGAACGATTCGATTCGAAATGACAAGAAATTCGGCACGGACACCCCGGCAGGACGAACCGCCGTGTTCGTGGCCGCGGGGCTCGTGTTGTTCGCGGCAGGCTCATGGCTTCAGCTTCGGCCGGCGCTGCGCTATCGGGAGACCGCGGGTGAGGCGGCGGCTGCCAAGGTGCTCTTTCCGGAAATGAACGACGCCTCGAAGGCCGCGAGCCTTGCCATCACGTCGTTCGACGAAGACATGGCTGCTCTGCGGACGTTCAAGGTGGTCAAGAATGGAGGCGTCTGGGTGCTGCCGTCGCACCAGAATTACCCTGCGGACGCCAAGGAGCACCTGGCAGCGGCGGCCACCGAGCTCATCGATCGGTCCATCATCGAGGTGGTCAGCACCTCGCCCGGTGACCATGAAACGTACGGCGTGATCGAGCCCGATGCCGACAAGGTCAAGGCCGGCGAGACGGGGGTGGGCCGCCTCGTCGACATCCGCGACGCCGCGGGAAATCGCCTCGCTCGGCTCGTGATCGGCAACGAGTACAAGCCGCCGGCGGGCGTCGATCCGGGAAGCCGCCCCCTGCGGTATGTCCGCAAGGCCGGGCAAGACCCGGTCTATCTGGTCGCGATCGATACGTCGAAATTCACGACCAAATTCGACGACTGGATCGAAAAGGACCTGCTGAAGCTGTCGCCGTGGGACGTGCGTCGGATCACGATCGACGACTCAGCGTGGTCACTTGCGGTTGATCAGGCGGGGAACCCCGTGCGAAACGAGACTCGCAAGAGCCTGATCGACCTGGCTTATGACGACAAGAATGCGGCTTGGTCGCTCGCGGGGCTCACGGTGTTCGGGAAGAACAACAAGCCTGAGAAGAAGGAGCTGGGCCCTGACGAGGAACTCGCCTCGACAAAGCTCAACGATCTTAGGAACGCGCTTGGCGACCTCAAGATTGTCGATGTCGTCCGCAAGCCGTCTGCTCTCGTGGCCGAGCTCAAGGACGAAAAGAAGCTGACGCGTGACGAGCAAGACGAGGCGATGATGTCGCTGTTTCAGCGAGGGTTCTTTCCGGGCGAGAAGGGGGGCGTGATTCCATCCAGCGGTGAAGTGGTGGTAGGGATGAAGGACGGCGTCGAATACCTGCTGCGCTTCGGCAACCAGACCAAGGTCGAAGGGGAGACAGAGACCGAGGCGGCACCGGCTGAAGGTGCGGAGACCCCGACGAAGCAGGATGTCGGTCGCTATCTCTTCGTTCTCGCTCGCGTGAACGACGGGCTTCTGGAAAAACCGACGCTCCAGCCACTCCCTCCCCTTCCGGACGAGGCGGCACCGCCTCCCGGTGAGGCGCAACCTGCTGGTGAGGCGGCGGCCGACAAGGCCTCCACAGAGGACAAGGCAGGCGAGGCGAACGGTGAGAAGAAGGCCCAAGGCGAGCCCTCGGCCGACAAGCCGGAGGGGGGCGATGCACTTGCCAAGGCCGAGGAGGCTGAAGCCAAGGCCCAAGCAGCCATCGAGAAACGCCGGCAAGTCGAGCGAGACAATCGTCTCGCTCAGGAAGCATACGACGACAAGGTCAAAGCCGCGGCGAAACGAGTTCGCGAACTCAACGCCCGCTTTGCCGATTGGTATTACGTCGTCTCCGACGCCGAATATGCGAAGATCCGACTCGGGCAAAGCGACGTGATCCAGCCGAAGCAAAAGGAAGAACCGTCAGCTTCGCCGGCCGATGCAGCAGTCCCTGAATCGGTCACTGAATAATACCGACCCGTAGCCCGCATGTCTGACATCCTCACCTCGCCGCGGCCCGCTCGCTTTGGACGTGCTGTTGGCTTTCGGCTCGCGGGTGTCGGCAGTGCGGTGCCGGATCATGTGGTGACCAACGCCGATCTCGCGAGGCTCGGCTGTGATCCAGAGTGGATCGCAGCCCGATCGGGCATCCACGAGCGGCGGCATGCGCCCCCGGGCGTGGCCACGAGTGACCTGGCAGCCCAGGCCGGCCGTGCCGCGTTGACCAATGCCGGCGTCCATCCTGCCGGCATCGATTTGCTCGTCCTCGGTACGTTCACGCCCGACATGTGCATTCCGTCGACGGCCTGCATCGTCCAGGAAGCCCTCGGCCTCGATGCCCCGGCCATGGACGTGACGGCCGCCTGCGCTGGCTTTGCCTACTCGCTGATGACAGCGGCCCAGTTCATCGCTGCAGGGAACAGTCGGCTACCCCTGGTCATCGGAGCCGACACGAATTCCCGCGTGGTCGATCCCGAAGACGTCAAAACCTGGCCTCTCTTTGGCGACGGCGCCGGCGCCGTGGTCCTCGAGGCCACCGGTCCGGCACCTGCCGGAAGCGAGCAGGGTCTCCTTGCCTTTTCGCTGGGCTCCGATGGCCGCGGCGCAGGCCTCCTGGCCTGCCCGATGAGTGGTTCGCGAAAGCCGGTTTCGGCCGAGGGTCTCGCCCGTCGCGAGCAGTTCATGCAAATGGACGGCCGTGCCGTGTTCAAGTGGGCTATTCGCGTCGCCGAAGAGAGCGTCCTCGCGACGGTTTCACGAGCCGGAATTCCGCTCGATAATGTCGACTTGGTGATCCTCCACCAAGCCAACGCTCGCATCATCGAAGGTATTCGTACGGCCCTCGATCTTCCGGCTGAAAAAGTTTTCATGAACCTCGACCGCTACGGCAACACTTCGAGCGGGTCGATCCCGCTGGCACTGGACGAAGCCTGGCGGACCGGCCGCCTTGGTCCGGGCAGCACCGTTGTCATCTGCGGCTTCGGCGGCGGGCTCGCGTGGGGAACCGCCTGTTGGCGGCTGTAGGAGCAAGGAAAAAATGATGGCGGAAACAACTGTAAAGACGCTCCCGGCTCGCAAAGACGTGCGGGCGGGGGATACCTGGGATCTTTCGAGCCTGTTTCGCTCGGACCAGGAGTGGGATGCCGCGCTCGAAGCGTGGGAAGACCGGATTCCACAGTTCGCACCGTATGCCGGCACGCTTGGCACTTCTCCCGAACGGCTGGCAGAGTGCTTGGCCCACGACCTGGCCTTTGACCGCGAGGGGGATCGGCTCGGCACCTACGCCCACCTGCGAGCCAGCGAAGACACGGCCGGGAACGAAGCCCAGAGGATGGTCGGGCGGTTTCAGCACGTGGCCACGCGGGCTGGCGAGGCGGCAAGCTTCATCCGGCCCGAGATCATGGCGATCGATCCGGAGACGCTGGCCGCGTGGATGAAGCTGCCTGTACTTGCGCCCTACCTGCTCATGATCGAGCGGCTCGTGCGGAATCGGCCGCACGTGCTCTCGGAACGTGAAGAGAAACTTCTGGCGATGCAGGGCACGTTCGCCGGGACAGCGGGCAACGTGTTTCGGCAACTCACCGACGCCGACATGAAGTTCGGCTTGGTGACGACCGGGAAAGGAGAGCAGATCGAACTGTCGAATGCGACGTTCACGACGCTCCTGCACGACACCGTGCCGGAGGTTCGCAAGACGGCTTTTCACCAGTTCTACGCCCAGTACGAAGCCCACGCGAACACGCTTGCCGCGGCACTGTCAGGCTCGGTCGAGCGCGACGTCTATTCGGCGCGGGTGCGCGGCTATCCCAGCGCCGTCGAAGCCGCGCTCTTTCAAGACAACGTGCCGATCGCTGTCTATGACCAACTCATTGCCGCGGTGCGCGCCCATCTCCCCGCCGTCCACCGGTATTACAAACTCCGGCAGCGTGTGCTCGGCCTCTCCGAGATCCATCACTACGACTGCTACGTTCCCCTCGTTCCCGAACTCGAGCGACGCCACACGTGGGATGAAGCGGTCGACGTGATCGTCACGGCCCTCCAGCCACTGGGTAGCGAGTACTGCACCCGCATGGAGCGAGGGCTTCGGGGCCGCTGGTGTGACCGGTATCCGAACGCCGGCAAGCAATCGGGCGCGTTCAGCTCCGGTACCTACGATTCCGATCCCTACATCCTGATGAACTACCAGGACGACGTGATCGAGCATGTCTTCACGCTGGCCCACGAGGCCGGCCACTCGATGCACACCCGCTATTCTGCCGACGCCCAGCCCTATCAGTACGCCGGCTACACGATCTTCGTCGCGGAGGTCGCGAGCACCTTCAACGAGCAACTTCTCACGCGCCTGCTGCTCGACCGCGCCGAAACCAAACTGGAACGGGCGGCCATTCTCGCCCGCGAGGTCGACTCGATCCGGGCCACGATCGTGCGGCAGACGATGTTCGCCGAGTTCGAACGACGGAGCCACGCCTGTGCCGAGAAGGGCGATCCGCTCACGCTCGAACGCACGCGCTTCATCTACCGTGAGCTCCTCGACGCCTACTTCGGACCCGACTTCAAGGTCGACCGCGAGTTGGAGCTCGAGTGCCTCCGCATTCCCCACTTCTACTCGGCGTTCTACGTCTACAAGTACGCCACGGGGCTTGCCGCTGCGATCACGCTGGCCAAGCGGGTCGCCGACAACGAACCGGGCGCGTTGGCTGCCTACCTTGGGTTTCTCAAGGGGGGCTGCTCGAAGTGGCCGCTCGACCTGCTGCGTGACGCCGGTGTCGACCTGGAAAGCCCGGAGCCTGTCGCCACGGCGCTCACTCGCTTCGGCGATCTCGTCAACGAGTTGGAAGGGCTGCTGTAGGCCCGATCTTCGCTTCAAGCCGTTTTCTGAGGTGCCGGCTCAGGGGGGACCGTGCCGGGGCGCCGGACGTTTGCTTCGGCCCTCCAGGCCTTCGCTGCACTCGGAGAAGCTCTCGCTTCGCCATCCTGGCTACGCTCGATCTTCTACGCCGTCGCCCTCGGTACGGTCCGCCCTGAGCCTCCTCGGTTCTCTCTTCTCGAGAAGCCGCGGGGCTGTCGTGGCGACGAGCGAGCCACAGCTCACACCGTCGTGCGGGCGAGCTCGATGAGGGATCGCACCAGAAAACCAGTGCCACCGCCGTCGGTCCAGGGGCGAGGTTTTTCGGCGTAGGCCGGGCCGGCGATGTCGACATGGGTCCAGGGGATGTCCCCGACAAAGCGCTCGAGGAACTTGGCGGCCGTGATGGCGCCTCCCCAACGCCCCTCCCCGACGTTCTTGATGTCGGCGACTTCGCTCTTGATTTGGTCGCCGAACTCGGCATCCATTGGAAGCTGCCAGACGCCTTCACCCATGGCGCGAGAGGCTGTGGCAAGGGCATCGCAGCACGCTTGGTTGTTGGTGAACAGGCCGGCATGGTCGTTGCCGAGGGCGACGACACAGGCGCCGGTGAGCGTGGCCAGGTCGATCATCCGTTTGGGCGCGAGGCCGCGAACCACGTCGAGGACGTCTGCGAGGACCACCCGCCCCTCGGCGTCGGTGTTGTGGATCTCGATCGTGGTGCCACTGCGGGCGGTGATGACGTCACCCAGCTTGTACGCAGCGGGGCCGGTCATGTTCTCGACGAGGCCGACGGCGGCGACGACATCGATCGGGAGTTTCAGGGTGGCGATCGTCGCGATCGCGCCGAGCACCGTGGCCGCGCCTGCCATGTCCATCTTCATGCCCATCATCGAATCCGAGGGCTTGAGCGAGAGGCCGCCGGAATCGAAGGTGACGCCCTTGCCGACGAGGGCCAGGTCGGGATGGTCGCCACTGGACCGCGGCCGACCACGGTAGCGAAGGATGACCAGGCGTGGCGCTCTTGCGCTGCCCTTGGCGACGGCCAAGAGGGCTTCGCACCGCTCGCGACGCAGGCGGTCCTCGTCCCAGATCTCGATTTCGAGGCCGGTGCGCCCAGCCACGGCCGCGGCTTCTTCAGCAAACGACTCGGGATACATATGGTCAGGCGACGAGTTCACCAGGCGACGGGTGAGGTTCACGCCCTCGGCAATCGTTGCCCCACGGGCCACGGCAGCGGGATCGGCGCCGACCCAGAGTGTCGTGCCGAATCGCGTGCGCTTGGGTTCGGCGCGGTAGAGATCCTGGCCCACCATGCCGACAGCGGCGCCCACGACGGCTTGCTCGATCCAGGGGGTAGGCCACGTGCTGTCGGCGAGGAATGCCACGCGGCTTCGGGGACGCCCCGCAAGCTGGCGGGCGGCGGTCGCGGCGGCACGGTAGAGCACACCGACATCAATATCTTCACGTCTGCCAAGCCCCACCACGAGAACCTGTTCGGCTTGAAGCCCCGGCGGGGCCAACAGCGGCACACATTCGTAGCGACGTCCACTGATCTCGCCGGACGAGGCCAGTTTCGCGAGGACACCTTTCGTGGCGGCATCGACCGCCGCGGCGCTCCCGGTTCCGATTCCGCCTTCAGCGACGAACACGACGATGGCCTGGGCGTCGATGCCCGCCGGGGCGGTAGTGGGAATGGCCTCGATGCTCCCGACAGTGCCGGCGGGAAGGAACTCGCGATTCATGATTGGGTCTCCGTAGTCGACGAGAGTTGTACCCGGTTCTCGGCCGGCGAACACCCGCCCTCGAGCCACGGCCACAGGAGCGTGAGCAGGACAGGCAGGAGGACGAGGTTGCCGAGGAGGCCGCCCACGAGTGTCAAGCACGAGAGCCAGCCGAAGGCGACGGTTGGCATGAAGCCACTCGTCGTGAGCGCCAGGAAGCCGATGGCGAGGGCGACGGTCGCGAAGATCATTGCCCGCCCGGCCGTGCGGTGGGCCGAGTGGAGGGCTCGCGCGGCGGAAGCATCCGCGTGACGTTCGAGCACCTGGCGACGGAAGGCGGCGATGTAGTGGATCGAACTGTCGACCGAGAGACCGAGCGACACCGCGGCGATCATCGCTGTGCCCATGTTCATGCGGATGCCGGTCCACCCGAGGAGACCGAGCACCACGAAGATCGGCAGCCCGTTCGGAACGAGGGCCACGGCCCCGAGGAGCATGCTTCGGAAGGCGATCGACAAAAGCAGGAAGATGCCGACCGCCGCGATGGCAAAGGTGAGCCACTGATCGGCGAGGAGTCGCTCGACGAGCGTGGCCAGGAGCACGAAGAATCCGGTCACCTCGGCACCACCGGTGTCGCCGGTCGGCGGAAACTCTTCCGCCGCGATGGCGCGCACTGCCGCAATCGTCTCGCGCTTGGCGGCGGCTGGCTGCCGCTCGTGCGCGCGGAGCATCACCCGTAGCCACCGACTGCCGTCTTTCGGATCCTCGCCGAGCAGAGCACCGGTCAGTTCAGGCTCGCGCTGCTGCATGAGTGCGATCGCCTGCGCGACGGCCCAGTTGCCGAAGGGCGAGCCTTCGAGGTTTTCGAGTGGCACGGGCGAGATCGCATCAATCACGTCGGCGGCACTCATGACTTTCGTGAGGGCGAGCTGCTCGTCGCCGTTTTTGATTGCTCGTAGTCGCTCCTCGAATCGGGAGAGCCGCAGGAGCATGGCGGCATCAATGTTTGCAGGCGCGGGCACAAGCACATCCCACACGCCTGCGCCGCCGAGCCGTGACTCGACCATGTCGTACGCCGAAACGGTGGGACTGTCGGGGCGGAAGTTGCGCGTGAAATCAGTCTCGACCTCGAGCCTCGTCATGCCTGCCGTCGCCAGGACGACCAGGCACAGGATGCCCCCGAGAATCGCTCGCGGGTGCAGCACGAGCCAGCGCACGAGCCGTTCAAGGCCCAGTTCGAGCGCTGTTTCGCCCCAGGCTCGACGAGGATCGGCGTCAAAGCGTCCTGTGAGCGCGAGCCAAGGCAGCGTCATGGCGAGCGACACGAGGACCATGGCGGCCCCGATCGCCGTCATCACCCCGAAATCGTGCACGGGCCCGACCTGACTTGCCATGAGCGATCCGAATCCGACGACATCCGTGGCGATGGCACCGCAGATCGGCCACAAGAGCATCGAAAGAGCGCGGCGCAGGGCGTCGGCAGGTTCGTGGCCTGCGTCGCGCCAGAGCCGGTAGGCCACGATCACGTGGGTCACGGTGGCGATGGACACCACGGTGATCATCGCCGAGAGCATCGTCGACACCATCGTGAGTTTCAGTCCGGCGACAGAAAGCAGCCCGCGGGTCGTCCAAAGGGCGGTCAGCACCACGCCCATCGGCACGATCACCCAGCGGAGGCTTCGGAAGAAGAAGAGCAATACGCCGCCGGTGAGGGCCACGCTCGCCCACGCCAGAACGGTGCCGTCCCATTCGAGCATCGCAAAACCATCGCGGAGCATCGCGGGCTCTCCGGCGACGGTTCCCGATGGAAACTCCGTCATGACCGCTCTCATGGCGTCGATCGTCCCGGCTCGGGAGACGGCCTTGTCGCGTTCGGTCGCGAGCGCGGCATCAACGGGCGCGAGCGTACAGACAACGGCGGCCGTCCGGTGGTCGGCTCCGACGACGTAGCCCTCCATGAGCCGCACGATCTTCCGTGCTGCCGGATTGGCATCGGTGTGAATGATGCTTTTGCCAAGGGGAGTCGTGGCCAGACTGGTCGTGGCCGCGATGCCGGGCAGAGACGCGAGGCGCGTCGTGAGTTCGCCCAGTCTGGCCAGTCCCTCGGGTGTGAAAAGCTGCGGGTCCTCGTAGGCGGCCAGGACCACTTCGCTCCCGTCAAACGTGCGCGTCATCCGGGCGTAGGGCTCGATGGCCGGGTCGGTGCGATCGAACATGGCCTCGATCGACCGGGAAAACTCCAGGTGTCTGGCCCGCTCCACAGACGCAACGACCAGGATGACGGCTGCCAACGCCAGCCATCCGCGGTGTCGGATGAGCCATGAGGCGATCCGATCTGCGGTGGTGGCCGGGGCAAGGGGCGGTACTTGAAAAGCCTCGGGCAAGGCGGTGACTCGCTCAAGTGGCGGGATGGTGGTGGGCTGGCAGGTCTGCAGGCGGAAGCCCCCCAGTTATAGCCACCAGGCACGGTGCGACGCCTTGACCGCGTTTCACGGGACTTCCTATGGTCCCGCGGTTTATCCAGGCCGTACTCCCGTTCCGCAGGTGCCGTCAAACGCGACGACCAGCGTGCGCTCAGCTTCCCTTCCCGCCACCGTGCCCCGCCATCCCGCCCGCGGTTCGCCGCTGCGCGGATGGGGCCGTGCGCTCATGCTCATGGTGTTAATGGTGATCGCGATGTGGGCGCGCGCGGACGACACGCCGCCACTCGGTGCGCCCACAGGCGCGCTTGCCGACCTACCGGCGCGCGGTCTGGCCGCGGCGATCGCCGCGGCCGGCCGTATTGAAGTACCGGCGGTCGACCCGTCGCAATCCGTCACGGTGGCTGCGACCCAGGCCTCGAAGTGGACAGAGGGCGACTACCAGGTTTGGCATCTCACCGGTGGCGTGACGATCGATCAAGGAGCCACGCGGGCCAAGGCGCACGAAGCCGTCATTTGGATCGAGCAGACACGCGACGACGAATCCGCCGCCGAGCCACGCCCACGGACGATGCTCGTGCGCATGGCGGGCGACGTGCGGGTGACATCGCAGGCAGGCGACGAGCAGGCAGCGTCGAGCGTGCGTGGACCGCGATGGGCAGGGCGCTTCTGGTACTACCGCGATCCGACGCTCGACTTCGCGAGTGTCGTGCCTTCGGCCGGACCACCGCCGCTGTATGAGGCGGCTCCGGCAGTGGCGGTCGAATCCGATGACGATCCGCCGATCCAGCAGACGCAGTTCAGTGAGTTCGGTGCGCCTGTAGCACCGCAAGTGACGGCAGCACCTGCGGGCCGCCGGCTCAGGGCGTTCCCGCGGTCGAGCGTGCCGCTCAACGTGAAGTGGTATCCAAGTCCATCGGGCACCGAGTGGATCGCCGTCATCACGTCGGGCGTGAACCTGGTCGTGGATGGCGTCGACCCGGCAGGGCCGCTCGACATCTCGACCGACCGGCTTGTCATCTGGACCAAGGGTTCGGCCCAGCCCGACCTCGACGGCGGGGCCCAAGCCCCCGACGTGCCACTCGAGCTCTATATGGAAGGCAACGTCGTCTTCCGGCAGGGGCAGCGGGTCGTGGAAGCGGCCAACATGTTCTATGACGTGCCACGATCGTCGGGCGTGATTACCGGCGCGACGATCCTGACCCCGGTTGAGAACTACGCTGGTGCTGTTCGCGTTCGTGCCGACGTCTTGCGGCAGGTCGATCGGAGTCGATTTGAAGCGCAGCGGAGCGGGCTGACGTCGAGTCGCATCGGGATGCCGACCTGGGAGCTCCGCTCCCGAGAGATCGTCTTCACCGATGAGCAGGTGCCGCTTGCCGATCCGTTTGGCAATCCGATGGTCGATCCAGCGACGGGTGAGCCGGTCGTCGAACACCAGCAGTACGTGACGAGCCGTGGCAACACGCTCAACCTCGGGCCGGTGCCGGTCCTCTGGTGGCCCTACTTCGGCACGAACGCCAAGAAGCCGACCTTCTACATCAACGCCTTCCAACTCAAGAACGACCAGATCTTCGGCACCCAAGTGCTCACCGGGTGGGACGCCTTCCAAGTCTTGGGATGGCGGCGGCCTCCGGATGGCGTCGACTGGAACTTCAATGCGGACTATCTGAGTCTCCGTGGGTTCGGTGGTGGCACATCGTTGCTCTACAACCGACCGGGGTTCCTCGGTCTCCAGACGCCGGCCAGCGGCGATCTCGACGCCTGGTTCATCGGCGACGTCGGCCGCGATAACCTCGGTCTCAACCGCCGCACCTTCACGTATCCGGGCTTTCCCGATCGTACGTTCCGCGGGCGATCATTCTGGCGGCACCGGCAGAACCTCGGCGGCACGACCGACAGCTTTTTCGGTGGCTGGCAGCTCCGCGGCACCGCGGGCTGGATCAGCGACATGAACTTCCTCGAGGAGTACTACGAGTCGGAGTGGGAGGAAGGCTATGAACAACGAACCTGGCTCGACCTCCGCCGGCCGATCGAGAATCGTGAGCTGCGGCTCATGTCGAGTGTGCGGCTCGATCCGTTCTTTACGCAGACGGAGTGGTGGCCGAGGCTCGATCATTACATCCTCGGCCAGCCGCTGCTGCGGGATTCCGTGAGCTGGTATGCCCACTCGAGCGCGGCCTACGCCAGGCAGGCGCTCCCGCAGACGCCCACGCCAGGGCAGGGGCTCAATATCTGGACCACGCTTCCCTACGAATCAAACGTCATCGGGGAACGCTTCGCAACGCGTCAGGAGCTCGACCTGCCCTTCCAGGCGGGCGCCGTCAAGATCGTGCCCTACGCTCTTGGTGAGCTCGCCCACTGGGGCGAAGATCTCAATCAACAGCCGATCAGCCGTGCCTACGGCCAGGTCGGCCTCCGGTCCAGCTTGCCGATGTGGACGGCTGACAACTCGGTCGAAAGCCGGTTCTGGAATCTCAACGGACTGGCTCACAAGGTGGTCTTCGAAGCTGAGTTCTCGTATGCGAACTCGACACAGGACATCAACCAGTTTCCGCTCTACGACCAGATCGATGACGACGCGATCAACCAATACCGCCGCAATATTCCCTACTGGGATTTCGGGGTGGCTCCGGGCAATCTGCCGGGCGCGTTGGTCTTCGGTCCCGACTTCAAGTTCGATCCACGGTCCTATGCCGTGCGTCGCGGCATGGGGAGTTGGGTGACGGGGCCGACCGAGATCGCCAATGACCTCACGGCGTTCCGTGTCGGTGCCCACCAGCGGTGGCAGACGAAGCGCGGACCGGTGGGGAATCGACGGATCATCGACTGGATCACATTCGACGTCGACGGCGAGTTCTTCCCGGTGACAGACCAAAACTTTGGCCAGGTGCTGGGACTCTGGCAGTACGACTTCCGTTGGCATGTGGGGGATCGCACCACTCTCGTCTCGACGGCCGATGTCGACTTCTTCACCCAGGGGCAGCAACTCTACACCGTTGGGGCCCTCCTCAACCGGACCCCCCGTGGAAGCTTCTTCATCGGGTTCAACCAGTTCGGAGGCCCGATCGAGGCATCGGTGCTGACCGGCTCCTACACGTATCGCATGAGTCCGAAATGGGCGAGCTCGTTCGGCTCGGCAGTCGACCTCACCGGCCGCAACATCGGCCAGAATTTCCAACTCGTGCGGATCGGCGAGTCGTTCCTCATGACGTTTGGATTCAACGTCGACTACAGCCGCAACAACGTCGGTGTGACGTTCAATCTCGAACCGCGGTTCCTCTCTCGCACGCAATTCCGTGGTCTCGGCATTCCGATCGCCGGAGCCTACGGGCTCGAGTGAGACTCGGGTTGGCCTGCCTGCCAGGTTCCCCAGGCGGCGAAGAGCATGGCGAGGGCGGCGTAGGCCGCAGCCATTTCAAGCGGTCCGCGGCCGGTGGCCTCAGCTGGCAGATCGCCGATCGACCAGGGGACGAACAGTCGACCGTCGGCAAAGGGTGAGTGCATCGCGCCGCACGCCGTGAGCGCCGTTGCAGCCAAGCACCATGCCGCCGCGGCCCGCAGGTGGCGGTCGATGAGTGCCGCCACCATGCCCGCCCAGACGAGGCTCGTGATGATGAACCCAGCGGCCAGCAGTCGCACCGAGAACAAATCAGCCGCAAGCGGGCCATCCGGAACCATGCCTGCGCCCACGAGTCGGTCGGTGAGAATCCGAACGAGCGCGAAAAGCGCTGGGATGCATGCGACCGCCACCGCAGGGTAGTGTCGCTCGGGTGTGGCATGAAAACTCTGGGCCGTGATCTCCACACCGATGAAGACGAGGATTGGAAAGATGGCCGGCCCAGGAATGGCCTGGTAGAGCCAGGCGAACGTTCCTGTGATTCCTGCCAAACCGATGAACGCTGCTGTCGCGAGCGTGTACGCGGCCCGGCCTCCCATCGCCTTGTAGGCCGGGTGGCCGATATAGGGTGTCGTTTGGATCACGCCGCCGCAGGCGCCCGCGATGATCGTCGCGACAGCCTCGACCGTGATGACACGTCCGGTGTGATACTCGTCGCCAGCCGCCGCGGCGCTCTCGGTGCAGTCGATGCCCCCGATGACCGTGCCCAGCGCGAAGGGAATCACGATGGGGAGATAATGAATGGTGTCCGACGCGGCCGCAAGCCATTCGAATCGAAGGGCATGGAGCCATTCGATCGGCCAGAGCGCTTTGGACGCCTCGATGGCACCATGGCCCCCGTCATGCGGAATGAATTCAAGCCAGCCTCCCAATGAGTGAATCGCCCAGCCGACAAGCAAGGCCGCAAGCGCTCCCGGAATCCGCATGGGAAACGGAACACGGGCAGTCAGGGTCGCCAGAACGATGCCAAGCGACACGAGTCCGACCACGGGAGATTTCAGGATGTCGAGCATCGGCATGAACGTGATGATCGCCAATGCGATCGCAGCGAGGCTTCCGAGCAGAGCTGCCCGCGGTACGACCCGACGGATATGGTTTGCCAGAGGCGCGCAGGCGAGCTTGAAAAAACCGCTGGCGACGATCGAGCACATGCCGATGTGCCAGG
>CAZCHF010000064.1:0-16083 GCA_964498325.1 uncultured Candidatus Kuenenia sp. | reverse complement strand
GGCCTGGAGCATGCCCTGGCTTTCCCGGGCGCCGTGGTACTCGGCGTTCTCGCTCAAGTCCCCCTCGCTTCGAGCAGCCGCCACGCGTTGAGAGAGCTTGGGCATCTCGACCGTGTCAAGTTCGTCGACCTCGGCCTTAAGTTTCTCGTAGCCGGCACGGGTCATGGGAATGCGATCAGACATGAAACGACTCTCCTCTGAAAGGATCGGGCTCCTGGCCGTCCAGCTGTGGATCAGCCGGACGTTTCGGGCGTGTACAGAAGCCTGCCACAACTCCGGCAGGTCACGATGCGGCCCATCAGCAGTTCCGACCGCATGTTGGACGTCATCTGTTGATGACAGCCTCCGCAGCTCGGGCCATCGGCTGCCGCCATGCCGTCGGCCCCTTTGTGCTTCACCACACGGTCGTATTTCGAACGCACATCGTCCGCGAGCTCCTTCTCGACCTCGGCAAGCTCACCACGGATCCGGGCCACCTCCGATTCGAGTTGTCCCTTCTCCTCACGGACGCGGGCCTCGGCGTCACTCCAAGCTCGCTTCGCCTCGGCAACGGCCTGCTCCGCCTCCGGCACGGCCTTTTTGAGTGCGTCGATGCCGTCGAGGGCCTCGAGAATCTCGTCTTCGAGCACCTTGGTGGCCATGCGATCGGCGGCAATCTGGTCGCCGAGCGTCTGGTATTCACGGTTCGTCTTGCAGGCGTTCAGCTTGCCTTCAAGGTCGGCGATTTTGGCCTCCGCACTCTTGAGCTGAAGCTGCTTTTGATCGGCGGCCATCCGGGCTTGCTTGACAGCCTGCTGGGCGGCATCGCGCTTCGTCTCGGCCGCTTTCACGGCCGATGCGAGCGCCGCCAGACGGCGCGGCCCGGCGTCGAGCCGACCCTGGAGATCCTCCAGTTGGCGATGCATCCGATGCAGGGTGCGAAGCGTTCCGTTGGTGACAGCGACCGTCATGCGATTCTCCGGCGGGACGGTGTTTCCGCCCCGCCGGAGAGTGTACCAGAGTGGTCGCGGCGGGCTACCGCGCCGTCAGCCCACGGCATTTTCGAGGAACGATTCGAGTTGCTGCGACCGCACGGGGTGTTGCAACTTCTTGACCGCCTTGGCCTCGATCTGCCGCACCCGCTCGCGGGTCACGCGGAAGATCCGGCCGACCTCTTCCAGGGTGTAGGTATAGCCGTCGGTCAGCCCGTACCGGAGACGGATGATTTCCCGCTCGCGGTAGGTGAGCGTCTTCAGAAGCGAATCGATCCGATCACGAAGAAGTCCGTGGGTCGTCGACTGGGTTGGGCTCGCGACACCGACGTCTTCGACGAACTCGCTGAAGCTCGCATCCTCGCTCTCGCCGACCGGCCGGTCGAGGCTCATCGGCTGGCGCCCCATGTCGAGAACCCGCCGTGCTTCTTCGAGCGGCACTTCCGCCGCCGTCGCGATCTCCTCGGGCAACGGCTCCCGGCCCAATTCGTGGAGCAATTTCTTCGCCGTGTTCCTGAGCTTCGTCAGCACGTCGATCATGTGGACCGGGATACGGATCGTGCGGGCCTGATCCGCAATCGCCCGGGTGATCGCCTGACGAATCCACCACGTGGCGTAGGTCGAAAACTTGAAGCCTCGGCGATACTCGTACTTGTCGACCGCCCGCATGAGCCCCGTGTTGCCCTCCTGAATAAGATCGAGGAAGGCAAGACCTCGGTTGCGGTACTTCTTGGCGATCGACACGACGAGCCGCAGGTTCGCCGCGGAGAGATTCCGCTTGGCCCCCTCGTAGTCCTGGCGAAGTTTTTCGAGCATCCCCACGCGGGTGCGCAGCGAGCGCGGGCTTTCGAGCGTCGTGAGCATGAGATCACGGAGCTCTTTCCGCATGTCGGCGCGGTCATCGCAGGAACGCTCACCCGCCTTCATGGCCTTGAGCTCTCTTTGGAGGTCGTCCATCCGCGACGACATGCCGCGGAGCAACTTGACGAGCGGCTGCACGCGACGGGTCCGCAGGCTGAGCTCCTCGACGAGGATGAGCGACTTGGCCCGCGCCCGCTTGAAACGGTTTCGTGCTTCCCGAGCCTCGTCCGGCGACGTGGTGCGGCTGATGAGCCTGCGGAAGTCGGCCCGGCTCTGCCCCATGAGGTGGTCGAGCGTCTGCAGATTGTGGGGCATCCGGGCCTGAATCTGCTCTTTCGTGAGCCGCTCGGTGAGCGACACCTTGATCGTTCGATCGAACGGCAAATGGCCTTCGTGGACCTTCCGCAGCGTGTCGACCGTCGTCTGGAGCGAATAGGCACAGCCGAGGACGGCTCGACGGAAGCGTTTGCGTGTCACTTCGATCCGCTTCGCGAGCGAGATTTCCTCGCGGCGAGTGAGGAGCGGGATCTCGGCCATCTGCGCGAGATACATGCGGATAGGATCGTTGCCGGCATTGGATGGGGGCGTGGTGATCGCCTCGTCACGTTTGCGGGCAGGTGCGGCTTGGGGCTGACTCGGTTCAGCGTCCTCGCCCATCTCGAGCGGACCGTCGCTGATCTCGATCCCCTTCTCTTCAAGCGCCACCAGGAGCGAGTCGATCTTTTCAGGGTCGACTGCCTCGTCCGGCAGGTACTCGTTCACTTGATCGAACGTGAGGTAGCCCTGGGCCTTGCCGAGGGCGATGAGCTTGGCCAGGTCGGCGCCGGTTTCGAACTCGGGCGCTGTCGGTGTCACTGCCGAGAAACCGCGTACGTCGTCACACGAACTGTCATCACCGGAAAAAAGGGAATCGGCCATCAGTGGTTCTCCTTCACCAATCCTATCGTCACTCGCACGCCGCCCCCCGACGCAGGCTTCCCTACGCCGACTTTAGCAACGACGAGGTGGATACCCTCACCCCTCCTTGGGCTCGGAAATACCCTGGGCGACACGTCGTTGGGCGACGAGCCGTTCCAACAGTTCCGCCTCGGCAACGCTGTCGAGGCGGGATGTTTTGAGTGCGCGGGCGCTGTTCTGGGCCCCGCGGCCTGCGGCCCGGCGGCGGATCGCTGCGGCGAATTCGCCGAGCCGCTCGCCGGCATCATGGGCTCCGCGCGCGGCGTTCGTCTCGTCCACGGCGACGAGAACGCTCTGCATCGCGGGGTCTGGCAGCGCCAGCAGCAGATCGGACAGGTTCACCGCGCGGCCCTGATCGTGAAGCTGTTTGGCCACTTCCACGACCGTCCGTCCGGCATCACTTTCGAGATCCGAGGAACGCACTTCCCGGACCACGAGGCCGGCCCCTTCGGGAACGCCGACAAGCACTTCGAGCACCTCGCGATCCCAGGCCGGAAGTCGTGGAATCCGCACCGGCTGGGATAGCTCGGACTCGGGCGTTGACGGTGATCGCAATCGCTGCCTCAACTCGTCCAGCCGGCGACGCAGGACATCGCGAGCCAATCCAAAACGCCGCGAGAGCCGACCGAGTACCTGGTCTTCCCGGAGCAGGCGCTCCGAACTGCCAGCGACCCGAACGGCCGCAAGGGCGGCAAGCACGCTTTCGACGGCCGCAAGGGCCGCGTCGTCACCAGCGTCGCTCGGAAGTGCGGCAAGGGCCTCGTCCATCCGGTAGTCGAGGGGATCGACGGCCGCAGCGAGAACCTGCTCAAAGGCATCGCGTCCCTGCGTGATCAGCACATCGCACGGATCGAGACCGGCAGGCAGTCTCGCGATCCGAATGTCGATCGGCTCGGCCAGGAGGACGCTGAGCACCTCGTTGGCTCGACGCCGGCCGGCGTCGTCGCCATCGAGGACCAGGATCACACGGTCGGCGTACCGCTTGAGAAGTTTGGCATGGCGCTCGCCGAGCGCCGTGCCGAGGACGGCGACGACATCGTCACAACCGGCCTGCCGGGCCGCGAGGCAATCGGTGTAGCCCTCGACCACCACGGCACGTTTTGACGTGGAGATCGCCGTCCGGGCCGAATCGAGTCCGTAGAGCACGCTGCTCTTGGAGAAGAGCGGAGTCTCGGGCGAGTTGATGTATTTCGCAGAGTCCTGCTGAGCCCCGGGCAGGATCCGGCCACCGAAGGCAATGCAGCGCCCGAGCGGGTCGCGAATTGGGAAGATCACGCGGCCGCGGTAGCGATCGTAGTGCCCAGGACGATCCTCGCGACGGATGACGAGGCCAGCCCGCTCGAGCGTGGCCACCTGGATACCCGCCGTCGATGCCTGACGAAGCAGCCAGTCCCACGAATCGGGTGCGTAGCCCACGCCGAACCGCTCGAGGAGACTCTCTGCAAGCCCGCGACCGGAAAGATACTTCCGAGCGGCCGCTGCTTCGGGCGATCCGGCCAAGCATTCACGAAACCGGGCGGCGGCCCAATCGAGACAGCGGGTGAGCGCGGTCTTTTCATCCAACGACTGGGCGCCGCGGGCGCGAGCCAGGGAGATGCCGACACGATCGGCAAGTTGCTCGAGGGCCTCGCGAAACTCGACCTTCTCCATCCGCATGAAGAAGTTGAACGCATCGCCGCCGACGTCGCACACCCAGCAGCGATAGGTCTGCCGCTCGGGATTGACCTGCAGGCTCGGCTTCGAATCGTCGTGCCATGGGCACAGGCCGACAAAGCCCTTGCCTTGCCGCCGCAGCGCCACGTATGACCCCACCAGATCGACGATGTCGATCGCGTCGCGGACTTGCTCTTTGACGTCGGCCCGATCGCTCGGGGAGGTCTGGAGAGGTTGCACGTCGGTGACGTCTCAGGTGGTGGATTCCTAGTTGCGAAAGCCCCTTCGCAACTCACCGCCGCAATCTATGGGTGGCCCGAAAACCGGTCAACGCCAACCGCAATCGACGCAAATTACCCAGGCCGCCATACCCCTGCATGTTCTTCCTGGCTCGCCTACGGGGCATTTTGTCACTTGCTCCGGCTTGGGGGTGGCCCGCGCCGTCCCCGAGCCAACCAGAGCCACGCCGGAAGTTCTACTTGCCGCGCTTGAATCGCGCGTCCTTCTTGTTGCCCCGAGCGAGGGCGTACGCGATCAAGTCGAGAACCTCCTCGTCATTGAGCTGATCGAGAAGACCTGCCGGCATCAGCGAGACCGGCGACGCCACAATTTCCTCGATGCTCGATCGCGGAATGCGGGCGAACTTTGTGGCGTCTTCGGGGTCGGTCACGATCGTGATCGCCTCGCCGTCCTCGGCAACGATCCGGCCCGTCACCACCTTCCCATCGTCCGTCTGGACGACACTGGCCTTGTACTGATCGGAGATGACGCGGCTCGGTTCGACGATGGCCTCCACGAGATCCTTCACCTGAAACCGCCCGCCCGCCTGCGTGAGATCGGGGCCGGTGGCACCGCCGTCACCCCCATAGCGATGGCAAACAATGCACCGCGCTGCCGAGAAAGCTCGCGCTCCAGCGTCAAAATTCCTCGTGCCTTTTGCGAGCCCTTTTTCGGCAAGGGCCATGATGTCCGCCACGCTTCGCACTTTCCCGGGCCCGTGAGGCTTCGGCAGTGGAGGCGGCACCCAGGGCTTGAAGACGCCGAGTGTTTCGAGGGCCATTTTCTCGGTGTCCGAGAGCCCCGCCAGGCTTTCGTTTTCGATGTTCTTCAGAAACTTCTCAAAGCTCCTGCCACCGGCCCAGTTCCGGGCTTGAGCGAACCATTCGTGATAGGCCTTCCGATCGGAGGCCGACCAGAGCTTGGATTCAGGCTGATCGTGGAGCGTGCGGAGGACATAGGCGTAGTGGATCTGTTGGAGATCCGACCGCTTGTCGAGTGACGACTGGACATCCTTTCCATACCCGGAGTTTCGACTGATGAGGCGACGCAGACTGTCTTCGTCCGTGGTGAGGTTCGTCTTCGCGTTGGCGCCAGTGGGCGCGGCCAACGCCGCCACGAGCTTGCTCACCACGCCGGGGGCCCGCACGGTCGCGAGGAGGTTCGCCAGCTCGCGATCGAGATCGTCCTTGCCTGATGGAAACATGCCTAGGAACCGCGAGGCGATGCGGGCGGCGACCTCCGGGGAAGGCTGGCCAAGGCGAATGAGCGCAAGTTGGTAGGCACGAACGAGGGCGAGTTGGCCGGCCCCCTCGAGCTTCGCCGGATCGATCGCGTCGAGGGCCGCGAGCACCGCCAGCTGGGCGTTCGAATCAGCCTGCCGCGCGACGGCGATCGCTCCTTCGATCCGCGCCCTCGGACTTGTCGCCGCAAGGGCTGCAGCCTGCCAGCTTCCAAGGGGCTGATGTTCCAGGGCCACACGCGCCGCGTAACGGAGGAATCGGTCGGGCGAGTCGAGTGCAGGGAGAGCTTTCGCCACCACCGCCGCCGGGTCGTCGGAGAGACGGTGCATGGCCTCGAGTTCGCGCCGCAAGGCTCGGTCAGCGGCGTGCCGTTCGTCACGGTAGTTCACCGCGCCGGTGGCATCGGCCCCGGCATACCGCACCCGAAACAGCTCACTCTGCCCGCCGCGTCCGCCCACGGCGAAATACATCGCTCCATCGTGGCCAATCACGACGTCGGTCAGAGGCAAGGGCGTCCGCGCCACGAACTCTTCGAGCGTTCCCGCGTAGGTCGAACCGGTCGGCTCGAGATGGATGGCATAGATCGTGCCAAACGTCCAATCGCAGACATAGAGCGCCCGCTGGAACTTTTCCGGGAAGGCGGCTCCATAGCCAAAGCACACCCCGACCGGAGAACCGGGCCCGATATCGACAAGCGCCGGCAGGCTGTCGGGATACGACGCGGGCCACTTCGCCGTGCCGCTTCGCCAGCCGAATTCGCTGCCACTCGTCGCATGGCTCACGCGCGTGGGCCGATACCAAGGTGCCCCAAAATCCCACTCCATGTCGGCGTCATAGGCAAACACTTCGCCATCGGCGTTGAAGGCGAAGTCGTACGGGTTGCGATAGCCCGCGCTCCAAATCTCCCAGGTCTTGCCCTCTGGATCGGTGCTGGCGATGTATCCCCCCGGGGCGAGTATGCCGACGGCGTGACCATTGGCATCCCACATCCTCGGGGTGATCACGTCCTCATCCCAGCAGGGAGGAAGCCGACTCGAGCCATCCTGGGCGAGTTCGATCTTTCGTTGGGACGCTCGAAAGCCTCCCATCGTCTGCGGCGGGGTCAGGTCCTTGGTCGCGAAGGGCACCTTCGTGTGGTTGCCGCAGATGACAAAGAGTCGCTTGCCGTCGGGAGACAACAGAATGTTGTGCGGCCCGTGCTCACCGCCTCCCTGGAAGTCCCTCAGCTTCGTGACGGTCTCGGGCATGTCGTCCCCATCGACATCGGTCACGCGATACAGCCCGCTGCCCGTGCCACCGTTGCACACCACGTAGAGCGCATCAAACGCCCACAGGAGCCCTTGGGCACCGGTGATCTTGGCGGGCACCTTTTCGACGACGGTCTCTCCTGTTCCGTCGAGAGGTGCGGGAGTGATCCGAACGAGCCCTTTGTCACCTTGGTCGCAGGCATAGATTCGCCCCCGGGCGTCGACGCCGAGCGACACCCATGAGCCCAGTTCGTTGCGGGGAACGGTGAAGAGTTTGTCGACAACAAATCCCGGAGGCACCACGAAGGCGCCGCCGTCCGGGTTTTCAGCCGTGACCAGCGGCATCGGTTCCGGGGCCTTGGTCCAGCGCGCGGTATTGGCTTCCGCGCCGGCGACCAGCGGGCAAAGGCAAAGCATCGCCAGCAACGGCAGTCTTTGCAGCCGGGCCACACGAAACGTACGGAGGGCGCGCATTTGGCTGATTCCTTCCCAGATTGTCACGACAGAAGTCGATCGACGCTGTCCAGCAACCGGTCCATCGCGAAAGGCTTGCGGATGTAGTCATCGACGCCGAGCATTTCGGCGTAGGCCTTGTGGCGGCTCCCCTCGTTGGCCGTGATCATGATTACGCGCATCGGGTCGGGCCTGCTGCGGCGGAGTTTTTCCAAGACGAGAAAGCCACTGCGTTTCGGCATCATCATGTCGAGCACGACGAGATCGGGCTCCTCACTTTCCGCCATCGAGAGCCCCTGATTGCCGTCGCGAGCCACCAGAATCTGATACCCACGAGACTCGAGAACCGTCTTCATGGATTCAACGATTTCCTGATCGTCATCGACCAGGAGAATCCGTTTCGACGATCGGCGTGCGTCCGAAGACGCTGGCTTGGAGCCGGAATCGCTGGATGACTCCGCGGCGGCCTTGGTGGTTTTGCGTGGCTTCTTGGCGGCTGGCATGCAGATTCTCGGAAAGGAAGGGGAGGCGTCCGGTCGTCACCGCACCGTTCGCATTCGACCGCACTAAGGTAGCACGGTCCTCGGAGGCCGGGAACCGGCCAGGCAAACCGTAGCCATCGCGACACCGCAGGCCGCACCGAAGGCGACATCGCTGGGGTAGTGAGCGCTACTCACGATGCGTTGCAACCCGGCGAGCGCAGCCAGGATGACAAATATCGGCCAGCCGTGCGGGTACTTCCAGGCAAGCATCGTGGCGAGTCCGGCAGCCACAGCCGAATGGCCCGACGGGAAGCTCATCAGATCCGACGTTTTTTTCATTGCCTGCGGCATGTCGACGCTCGCCAAGTGCCAAGCGGCGCGCCCAAACGTTTCGGTGAACGAGTCTACGCCCGCAAAGTCGGTCGCCCGGGGTCGCACGCGCGTGAACACCACCTTGAGAGCGTCGACGAAAAGCCCGCCGGCGTAGGTTGCCAGGACGAGCCGACCGATGTCCAAGCAGATCGTGGCGACGCGACGCCCCGTGCGAAGACTCCGGTCGAGCGTCACCATCACGACGAGGATCAGCGCCACCGACAGCGAGTGCCCAAAAACCTCCCCCAGGTCGACGAGTCTGCCGAGATCACCCGGCAGGCGATGGTCCCGAAACCACCGCGCCACCGGCACGTCAACGGCAAACAGCACCACACCGGCGGCAAGAAGACCGAGAACCACCGCGAACGACGTGCCAAGACGTTGTGTGCCCGTCGCTGTGTCTCCCTCGGCCACGGTGTTCATTGAAATCGAATCCATGATCGCAGTGTGGCACGCGAGGCCTCACCTCGTCCACGGCACTACTGCCAAATGCCACGGTCGAGGAGCCTGTAGTTGATGGCTTCACTGATATGAGCTGCCGTGATGGCATCGGAGGCATCGAGATCAGCCACGGTACGGGCAACGCGCAGAACCTTGTCGTGCGCACGGGCCGAAAGCCCCAGATCGGCCACTGCCGCCCGCAACAATTCCGACGCGGGCTGATCGAGTCGGCAGTACTCACGGATCTGGCGGCTGTTCAATCGAGCGTTGCAACGTGGCCCCCCCTCGGCAAATCGTGCCGCCTGTCGGAGCCGCGCGGCCAGAACTGCTTCTCGCATGAGGGCACTCGAGGTGCCAGGCCGCTTTGCGGCCAACTCCCGAAACGGCACACCTGGTACTTCGAGATGAATGTCGATCCGGTCGAGCAGCGGCCCTGAGACTTTACTCATGTACTTCTCAACCTGCGGTGCCGTGCACTGACACTGCCGCCGCGGATCGCCGCGATAGCCACATGGGCAGGGATTGAGGGCGGCCACCAGCATGAAGTCAGCCGGAAATCGGGTCGACGATTTGGCCCGGCAGATCGTGACGAACCCGTCTTCGAGCGGCTGCCTGAGCACCTCGAGCGTGCGCCGATTGAACTCCGGAAGCTCATCGAGAAAAAGAACGCCGTTATGTGCCAAACTGATCTCCCCAGGCATCGGGATCGACCGTCCCCCGACGAGACCAGCCTCGGAGATGGTGTGGTGCGGGGCGCGGAATGGCCGCGTCGCGAGGAGCGGCTGGCCCAACTGAAGCAGTCCGAGGGCGCTGTAGATCCGCGTCGTCTCGATTGACTCGGCCGCCGAAAGTTGAGGCAGAATTGTCGGGATGCGCTTTGCGAGCATCGTTTTGCCACCGCCGGGTGGCCCAACCATGATGCAGTTGTGGCCGCCGGCAGCGGCTACACAGATCGCCCGCTTGGCTGCCTCCTGCCCACGGACGTCGGCAAAGTCGATGTCGTACGTGGCAAACCGCTCGAACCACTCGGTCACTCGCGGGGGCGCCGGCGGAATATCGAGATCGCCGGCAAAGAATTGAACGGCTTCCGTGAGCGACGCGACGGGAATGATATCGATGTCTTCGACAACCGCGGCCTCGGTCGCACTCGCCGACGGGACGACGACGCCCTTGAGAGGTCGATCCCGCTTCTGACGAGCCGCGGCCATCGCGATCGAGAGCGCCCCGCGAGCAGGTCGCGTCGTGCCTTCGAGCGAAAGTTCACCGACGACCGCGTAGTCTTCGAGCCGCTCTGAGCAAAACTGGCCGCTGCCGGCGAGAATGCCCAGGGTGATCGGCAGATCGAATGTGGATGCCGTCTTCGGCAATTCGGCCGGTGCAAGGTTCACGACGATCCGGTCGTTCGGTCTGTTGAATCCTGAATTGACCATCGCCCGGGCCACCCGGTGAGTGCTTTCGCGGATCGCCGCGTCCGGCAGGCCGACGAGCACCGTCGCGGGGAGCGCCCCAGCAGATACGTCTACCTCCACGTCCACCGGTACGGCATCAATACCGAAGAGCGAATAGGTCTGCAGACGGGCGAGCATGATGAAAACCTCCTGATCGGAGCCGCCTGGCGGCAGCCACGCCGTCGCCACAGGCAACACTGGCCGTATAGTGTACAGAAGTTCATGCTTTGTCAAGATGCGGCGCATGCGGCAATGCGGCGGGTAGGTCGTCTGGTTGGATTTCTGCGATCTAGGTCGTCCGTCGACAGCGGCGGTAGACTTTCGGCTATGAACCCGTCACGACAACTTCACGCCACCGCGCCGCACCGACTGATCGCTTTCGCGATGAGCGTCTTTCTCATCTGCTGCACCGGACTTGCCGACGAGAAGCCCCAGTGGACCCCGCTCCTGGCGGGGGATGAACTTGGCGCCTGGAAGTCAATCCCTTTCGGTGGCGAGGGAGAGGTGACCGCCAAGAACGGCGTTCTTCGGATCGAGATGGGGGTCGATCTCAGCGGCGTGACGTGGGAGGGAAAATTCCCGCGATCGAACTTCGAGATCGAGCTCGAAACCCGTCGCGTGGATGGCACCGATTTTTTCTGCGGTCTCACCTTCCCGGTCGGCGACGACCATTGCAGTCTCATTCTCGGCGGATGGGGGGGAGGCGTCGTCGGGCTGTCGAGCATCGATGGCCATGATGCGGCCAACAACGACACGACGCAGGTCGTGGCGTTTGACGAGAATCGCTGGTACGCCGTGCGGGTCTGCGTCACCGATGACGCCATCACCTGTTTCCTCGACGGCAAGCAGATCATCGATCAGCCCCGACCCGATCACGTCATTTCGGTCCGCGACGAAGTGATTCCGTGTCAGCCGCTGGGCCTGGCAACCTACGCGACGACCGCGGAGATCCGCGGCATCCGCTGGCGGGCCATCGCCGCCAAACCATCGCCATGACACACGAAGAGACCGACGAGGCGCCGGCGAGTCCTGTCGCCAGCGTCCCGTCGACGGCCCCCGATCGCTTGCGGCAGCGGATCACCGGGGAGGCGGCCCGGCACGTCGCCAGCGGTACCGACACGCGGCGTGCGGTCTTCCGTGCCGCCCGACGGATTGCCCACGCCTGGGTCCCAGAGGATCAGCTTCCGCAGCACCACGAAGTCCGGCGCGAGGTCCATCGCGCCCTCGATCCAACGGGTTCACTGGCCCCGGCAATCGGCGACCGTTTTGATCAGCTCGCCGCGCTCGTGACGGTTCTCGAAACCGTCCGCCAAGATCCACGGCGTCATCCCGAGGGAGATGCACTCGAACATTCGCTGCAGGTTTTTGCGCTCGTCCACGACGAGCGGCCGTGCGACGAAGAACTGTTGACGGCCGCCCTCGCGCATGATGTCGGCCTCGCGATCGACCGCCGCAATGCAGTAGCCGCCGGTCTCGAAGCCCTCGACGGCCTTGTCACGCCACGAACGGCATGGCTCGTCGAGCACCTGCCGGTTGCTCGCGCCTATGCCGAAGCCACCCTCGGCCACCGCGCCCGCAAGCGCCTGGAATCCCACGACGACTTCCAGGATGTTCTCCTCTTGGCCGAAGCCGACCGCCGGGGCCGCGTGCGCGGCGGCACGGCGCCATCGCTCGAGGACGCAATCTACATCCTCCGACAACTCGATCGCGCCGACGCGTCGTCCGACTGATCTCACGATCAATCTGGGCGTTGCCCGTCCACCGCCGCCCACACAGCCTGCCTGGCCTCGAGCCAACGGCTTCGCACGGTTCGCTCCGAGCAGTTCATGAGCTCGGCAATCGACCGTTGATCAACGCCGAGATACCAGGCCAGATGAAATATCTCCCGCAGGTCGTCGGGGAGCGCAGCGATCGCCTCATGAAACTCGGACCAGCGATCGAGCCTCTCATCGGCCGCAGGGCTCTCGCTCACCACCCGCGGGACCGGCAGTCCATCGCTCCCCTGCTGCTCCGGAAAGTTCGTCGCGTGGTTCGCGGCGAAGGACATCGGCCCGGCATGCCGGCGGGCGAGATCGAGCAACTCCCGATGGAGTTCCGTGGCCGCGAGGGCGATGACCTCGCGTGGGGACGTGATCGTCACCTTTCCGAGCGTCCGATGGAGCCGCATCGCGGCATTCTGAAACAGGTCGTCCGTATCGTCCCATCGGCGGACGTTCGGGAATCCCGCCAACATGCGGCTCGCCAGGACTCGGAGGCGGTCAGCACAGAGTTCGATGATGCGACCACGGGCGGACAGATCGCCGGCCGCCAAGCGACGAAGGCACTGCGCTACTTCCGAGGAATGCACGACGGTGCCTCCCTTGGCGATCGATGCATGCGGGCTGGGTTCCGACACTGGCCACCGCTCCAGGGGCACTCCCTTCCGGAGTATAAATGCTGTATGCCACGGCCACCTGATTCAACCCCGCATGTGCCATACGACAGCGACGGTGGGAATGACGGTGTTGCTGAGAAGCTGCCGGGGGCCGACGACGATTTCGGCTTCAGTGCTGGCCTGCGCGATGCGACGGCACTCGGCCCTGGAAGCAGACTCGGCAGTGTGACCATCGTGCGTCTCGTCGCCGAGGGGGGCATGGGGCGCGTGTATGAAGGACGGCAGGATGCTCCAGACCGCACAGTCGCGGTGAAAATCCTCCGGGAGGGGCTCGGCACCCCGACCGCCGTCCGACGCTTCCAGCAAGAGTCGGACGTTCTTGGACGGCTCGAGCATCCTGGAATCGCCCGGATCTACGCCGCCGGAGTCGAGCGGTCCACTGCCGGTGACCAACCCTACTTCATCATGGAGTTTGTCGCCGATGCGACCCCGGTGACCGACTTCGCCGTCGGCCGAAGGCTCTCTCTGCGCGAACGGGTCGGTCTCTTCGCCCGCGTCGCTGCCGCGGTGGCTGCGGCGCACCGCGAAGGCGTCGTGCACCGCGACCTCAAGCCGAGCAATGTTTTGGTGGGCGCCAACGGCGAGCCGAAGCTGATCGACTTCGGAATCGCTCGTGCGATCGATCCCGACAGCGACCGCGTCACCGCCGAAGCCGACCTGGGGCGGCTCTTGGGGACGGTGCGGTACATGGCACCCGAGCAGGTCGGCATCCACGGAAACGATGCCGACAGGCGCAGTGATGTCTACGCACTCGGCCTGGTGCTTCACGAGTTGCTCTTGGGCGAGCTCCCCTACGAGCTCGGTGGGAAGTCGGTGGTCGAAGCTGCGTCGATCCTGGCAGCCCGCGCCGGAGGAGACGCACGTGCCCTCACCCGCAGCCTCCGCCGACGTCATCCCGTCGCCGACGATGCCTCGTCGTTGGCGGTGATTCTGGCCACGTGCCTGGAGCCCCGGCCTGCTGACCGCTACCAGACGGCGCGCGACCTGGCGGCCGATCTCGAGCGGTGGCTCGCTGGACAGGCCATTCAGGCGCGGCCTCCGACGCTGTTTGAGTCGACGGCGCGACTGGCCCGGCGTCATCGGGTAGCCGCTGGAGCCTTTACGACGGCCGCTGTGAGCCTCGTCATCGCTGTCGGGGTGTTTGCCTGGGCGTGGCAGACTGCCGAGCGGCAGCGCGACATCGCGACCCGAGCGCGGGCGGCAGCCGAAAGCGCTCGCCAAGCTGCCGACGAGCAACGTTCATCGGCCGAGGCACATGCCACCGAGATCCGTCGCCAGCTCTATCTTTCGACGGTTCAGTTGGCCGCCGAAGCCCGAGACCGCGACAACCTGACCGAAGCCCGCCGGCTTCTGGCCGAAGCCCGTAACCTCGCCCCCGGCGTTGCGTCGCATCCGATCGAACTTGACTACCTTGCCGCATCGCTTGACGAATCGCTCGCCGTAATTGATGCCGGTGAAGGCACGGTGACGGCAGTGGCGGGTTCTGGTGACGGAGCGGCCGTGGCAGGAGGCACCGACCGAGGCCGTGTCTTCATGTGGAAACCAGGACACGTGGAGACGACCATCGCCCAACTCGACGGTCCCGTGTGGGCTGTGGCGATGTCGCCCGATGGGTCGCGCATCGCCATCGGCAGGTCCGACGGCCAAGTCCAGATCCATGATGCCGGCGGCGGCGACGCGATCATGACCTTCAGTGCCCATGACGGCACGGTCTATTCGCTCGCATACTCGCCCGACGGGCACCTTCTGGCGACAGCGTCTCGCGATCGGTCCGTACGTTTGTGGAGCACGGTCTCATGGGAGTTGCGAGAGCAGTTGCTCGGGCACGAGGGGACGGTCCTCTCGGTCTGTTTCGCGCCCGATGGGGAACGCATTCTCACGACGTCATCAGACGGTACGGCTCGTATCTGGAACGCTGCCGACGGTGCCCAGATGCTTCGCGTCGGCGACGGCTCGAGCCGACTGTTCCGCGGCGTCTTGGGCTCCGATGGAAAACGGTTTGCCACGGCAGGCGAGGACGGAAAGGTCCGTGTGCATGACGCCGGGAGCGGACGTCTGCGGGCGACGCTCGTTCATCCCCGCCGCGTCAACTCGATCGCTTTCATCGACGACGGAGCCCGACTCGCCGCGGCTTCTGGGGATGCCGTCCTCCGCGTTTGGGACGTCACGAGCGGCACGGTCGTCGCGCGGCGGCGCGGGCATGCCGACGGGATATGGTCCCTCGCCGCCTTGCCGACGCTCGGATCACGTGATGCGCCCGCCGAGGATCCGCGCACGACCGTGGTCACGGGCTCAGCCGACGGCACGGTCCGCACATGGGATCTTGGCGCCAGCGGCGAACCGATCGTCGATCTCGGCAGCCGCGGCATCTCGGTCGCGACGTGTGGCGCACGGAACTTGCTCGCTGTCGGGACCGCTACGGGAGAGGCATGGCTCGTCGACGCGACCATGCTTCGCGAGCGGTGCCGACTGACCGGCCTTGTCGACCGCGTCAACAGTATCGCCGTCTCGCCTGACGGCTCGCTCATGGCGGCAGCGGATGACGCTGGGACGATCCACCGATGGACAGTGCCCGATGCCAAGCCATTCGCTTCCCCTCTCGTCCTCCACGTCCGACGGGCCTTCGATGTTGTCTTCTCACCAGACGGAAAAACCATGGCGACGGCGGGCGAAGATCGCACGGCACGCCTCGTCGATCCGCTCACCGGCGAAGACCGTGTTCCCCCACTCAAGCATCCTGCCCGCGTGTTTCGGACGACCTTCAGCCCCGATGGCTGCCTGCTGGCGACGGCGTGCGAAGACCGGCACGTGCGGCTCTGGGACGCAGCGACGGGCCACGAACTCGCTTGCTGGCCGGGGCATGCCCGCGCCGTGAACTGGGTGGAGTTCGCGCCGGACGGGCAGCACATGGCCTCGGCCTCATCGGATGGCAGTATTCGGGTATGGAACGCGGTGCCGACGAAGGCGCCTCCCGCCCCGATGGTTCTGACGGGGCCGACCGGTCAGGTGTGGAAAGTCGCGTTCTCACCCGACGGAAGCCGAATCGCCGCGACGGCAGCCGATGGACTCGTGCATCTCTGGGACACGGCGACGGGCCGTCCCGTCACCGTGCTGCGTGGCCACCGCGACGCCACGTGGGGCCTTGCCTTTCTCGACGACGGGCGCGCCCTCGCCACCGCGTCGTGGGACGGAACTCTCCGCCTCTGGGGCATCCCGATGGCGACGCTTGCCACCGCCCGTGATG
>CAZCHF010000063.1:0-16537 GCA_964498325.1 uncultured Candidatus Kuenenia sp. | reverse complement strand
CCCGTGTAGATCTCGGTGGTCGCCGCATCGTTAAGATTTGTCGAGATTCAGGGGGGCCTGGAGCCCGGCCAACTCGTCGTGACGCGTGGCAACGAAAGGCTCCGCCCTGGAGTCACGGTCGCATTTCAAATTCCTCCCCCCTGACCCCGCCGGTCGTCATTCCCGCGAAAGGGGTTTGCCATGAACCTGATCGCAGCCTGCGTCGCCAATCCAGTAAAAGCGGCGGTCGGCGTCTTGCTCGTCGCTTTGTTCGGGACGCTGGCGCTGCTCACGATGCCCGTCCAGCTCACCCCCGAGGTGCAGGTTCCGACGCTGACCGTCGAGGCTCGATGGCTCGGGGCGAGCCCACAGGAAATCGAGCAAGAGCTCGTGATCCCGCTCGAGGAACAGCTGCAAAGCGTCGAGGGGCTCACGAAGTTGTCGAGCGACTCGATCGACTCCCAGGGCTCGGTTGAGCTGGAGTTCGTCGTCGGCACGGACATGGCCGAGGCGCTCGTGCGGGTCAACACGCGGCTGCAGCAGATCCGTGACTGGCCGATCGATGCCGACCGTCCGGAGATCAAGACGGCCGGCGTCAACGATCGGCCCGTGGCGTGGCTGATCCTCGGCCAAGCTCCCCCCGAGGCATCCGTCATCGCTCAGGCCCAGAAAGACCATCCTGAATTGGCAGCCGCCCTCGAACGGGTCCTCACGGCCCGCAGCTCCGACCTGGCGAATTTTCGGCTCCGTTCGCTCGTGGAGAAGCATCCCGAGCTCGACGCCATTCAGCCGCCGGACATCGACATCGAGGCGGTCAAACGCATGGCCGAAAACGACATCAAGCGCCGTCTCGAGCGAGTGAAGGGTATTTCGACGGCCGATCTCGTCGGTGGGCGGGAGGACGAACTGCAGGTGATCGTCGATCCCCAGCGACTCGCCGCGCGCAACCTCACGATCGATGACCTCAGGGCGGCCCTCGCCAACCAGAACAAGGACACCTCAGGGGGAGACGTCTGGGAAGGCAAGCGGCGGTATGTCGTGCGAACGCTCGGCCAGTTTCGCTCACCCGAGCAGGTCGAGGGCGTGATCATCTCGCGCCGGGAAGGAAAACCGGTCTACGTCCGCGATGTCGCGACCGTCCAACTCGGCACGAAGAAGCCCCAGGGGGTCGTTCGGCGGTTCGGTTCACGGAATATCGCGATCAAGATCACGCGGCGGACCGGAGCGAATGTTCTTGACCTCATGGACCAGCTTCGGGTTGTCGTCAAGGACATCGACCGTGGCCTTCGGCCTCGTGGCTTGGCACTCGACATCGTCTATGACGAGACGACGTACATCGACTCCGCGATCGGCCTTGTGCGCGACAATCTCGTAGTCGGCAGTGTGCTCACGATCATCACTCTTTTGCTCTTTCTCAGGAACGTGCGCAGCACGCTCATTGTCGCGCTTGCCATTCCTGTCAGTGTCGTCGGCACGTTTCTCGTGCTGGCGCTCTTCGGCCGAACGCTCAACGTCATCAGCCTGGCCGGCATGGCCTTCGCCGTCGGAATGCTCGTCGACAATGCCGTGGTCGTGCTGGAGAGTATTTTTACGAGGTGGACCAAGGGCGAGGACGGCCGTTCGGCGTCGATACGCGGAGCCGGCGACGTCTGGGGCGCGGTCGTAGCCAGCACGTTGACCACGGTGGCCGTGTTTCTTCCGGTGCTCTTTGTGCAGGAAGAGGCCGGTCAGCTTTTTGGCGACATCGCGTTGGCGATCAGTGCGGCGGTGCTCTTGTCGCTCGTCGTTTCGGTGCTCGTCGTTCCTGTGGCGGCGGCATGGCTTCTCGGTTCCTCGCGAAAGTCGGTAGGAACTTCCCAGCCTGATATTGCCGCAAGGATCGGCATGGCATTCACCGACGCTGTCGTTGGCGCGAACCGCTTTCTCTTGGCCACGCGGCTTCGCAGGATCGTGGCCTCAGGGGCGATCGTGGCGACCGCAGTGGTCGCGACGTGGCTCCTTGTGCCCAAAGTCGAATACCTTCCAGAGGGGAATCGAAACCTGGTGTTCGGCATCCTTCTGCCGCCACCCGGCTACAACCTCGATGAGCTTTTGCGGATGGGCGACATCGTCGAGAAACGGCTCCTTCCCTACTGGGATGTCGATCCAGGCACCCCCGAGGCAGCGGCCCTCGATGCTCCGATCCTCGGCGACATGTTCTTCGTGGCCCGTGGTCGCCAGGTCTTCATCGGCCTGCGGGCCCTCGATCCGCTGGCTGCCGGGAACCTCGTGCCACTCGTGCAGCGGATTGCGGCCGATTTGCCCGGAACGTTTGCGGTGGCCAAGCAGTCGAGCCTCTTTGAACGCGGCGTTGGGGCCGGGCGCTCGATCGACGTCGAGATCACTGGACCTGAGCTCGCGAAGCTTGTCCAACTCGGCAGCCGGGTCATGGGGATGCTCGCCGAAGCGACGCCCGGCAGCCAAAACCTGCCGAAGCCGTCGCTCGACCTGTCGAGCCCCGAAGTGCAACTCGTGCCGAGGCTCGAGCAGTCGGCCGACATGCAACTCGATGCCCGCCAACTCGGCTACATGGTCGACACCCTTGTCGATGGGGCTTATGCCACCGATTACTTTCTCGGGAGCGACCGCATCGACCTGGTCATCAAGGGGGACGAACGATTCGTTCAGCGCACCCAAGACCTCCGGTCGCTGCCGGTGGTCACGCCGGGAGGGCAGCTCGTGCCGCTCGAAGCGGTCGCGGAGGTGCTGCCATTTTCGAGCGGGCCGGAGCAGATTCTTCACCGCGAGCGGCAGCGGGCCATCACCGTGCAGGTTTCGCCGCCGGCGCGCATGCCACTGGAAGAGGCCCAGGAACGGATCCAGCAGATGGTCATCGATCCGCTCATCGAATCGGGAGCCCTCGAGGGGGGCTACCAGATCACACTGGGTGGAACGGCGGATCAATTGAAGGCCACCTGGGATGCCCTCTGGTTCAACCTCGTGATCGCAGCCCTGATCACCTACCTCCTCATGGCAGCGCTCTTCGAGTCGTGGTTCTATCCGGGTGTGATCATCGCGGCAGTGCCGCTTGGCACGATCGGGGGGCTGTTGGGACTGACCGTTCTCAATGCAGCGGGAGCGCCCTTCGGGATCTATCAGTCGCTGGACGTCCTCACGATGCTCGGATTCGTCATCCTCATCGGCACGGTGGTCAACAACCCGATTCTGATCGTCGACCGTGCCCTCCGGCTCGTTCGCGAGGAGGGAGAAGAGCCGATCGAGGCCATTCTCGAGGCCGTGCGAAGCCGGATCAGGCCGATCTTCATGACCACGTTCACCACGGTCCTCGGACTCTTGCCGCTGGTGATCGTGCCGGGTGCCGGCAGTGAGCTCTACCGTGGCCTCGGGAGCGTCATGCTCGGCGGGCTCGTCGTGTCGACGTTCATCACTCTGATTCTCGTGCCCCTCTTGCTCGGGCTTTGCCTGCGGAAACCACAGAAGATCCCGCGTGGGAATCACGAGGCGTGGGATGGCATGACGGATGAGGATGTCGGCATGGTGGAGCCTGCGGTCTCGGTCGGAAGGTAATCCGACAGCTTCGGCCGCCGCATGGCGAGCCAGTAGCTGGCCGAGAAGCCAGGCCAGAGGGTCGTGTTTCGTCCCTTCGAGTTCACATACCAACTCCTGCATGGAAGCTGCCAGGGAGATCCGCCTGGCTCATGCTGCCAGACCGTTCTGCGGAAGCGTTTTGCGATGGCATCATTCCACGCGGCTTGCACGTCGGCCCGCACTTCGACCGTCTCGAGTCGCCCGCGTTCGAGCCACTTCAGGCACTGCATGACGTAGTGGACCTGGGCCTCGATCATGAACACGATCGAATTGTGACCCAGGCCTGAGTTTGGACCCACGAGCACAAAGAGGTTCGGGTAGCCGCTGATGACCACGCCGCGGTAGGCCTCTGGGCCGTCGGCCCAATCCTCGGCGAGCGAGCGCCCTCCCCTGCCCCGGATGTTCATCTCCGCCGTCGCGTTGAAGGCATCGAAACCGGTCGCGAAGACGATCACGTCGCTCGGCCGCTCGAAGCCATCCGCCGCGACGATGCTCTGGGGTTTCACCTCACGAATGTCGCCCGTGACGAGTTCGACGTTCGGTCGCGTCATCGTGGCGTAGAAGTCATCCGACAAGAGCATGCGCTTGCAGCCGAGCGTGTAGAACGGATTGAGCTTCAGCCTCAGGTCAGGATCGGCGATCTCACGCTCCTTGTAGGCCGCCGAGGCCTTTTGGCCGATCCCCATGAGTTTCGGTTTGTAGACGAGGCCGAGCGCGATCGCCTCGGCCGTCCAGTAGTGCCAGGCCCGCACCAGCCGCAAGAGGCCCGGGACATGGGCGAAGGCCCACTTGAGTGTCGGGGATACTTCGTAGTCGTGCCTCGGCAGCACCCAGGGAGGCGACCGCTGGTACACCGTCAGCCGCCGAACGATCGGGGCGATCTCGGGAATGATCTGAATGGCACTGGCGCCGGTGCCCACGACGGCCACGTCTTTTCCTGCGAGGTCCACATCGTGGCGCCATCGGGCGGAGTGAAAGGCGGAACCGCTGAATGTTGCCAGGCCAGGCAGTGGCGGAGTTTTGGGAACATGCAAGCCGCCCACGGCCGACACCACGACCCGCGCCGAAAACCTCCGACCGTCCGCGGTCAAAAGTCGCCAGCGAGAGGCAGCCTCGTCCCACACAAGTTCCTTCACCGCGGCGTCGTAGAGGATTCGGCGTTCGATGTCGTACTCGGATGCGACCTGCCGAATGTAGGCCAAGATTTCCGGCTGGCGGGCGTACACCCGCGACCAATTCGGCGACTGGGCAAAGGAATACGAGTAGAGATGGGCCGGGACGTCGCAACCGCAGCCAGGGTAGGTGTTGTCGCGCCAGGTGCCGCCGAGGTCGGAGGCCTTTTCCAGGATCACGAAGTCGTCGCGGCCCCGTTCGAGCAGTTTGATCGCCATGCAAATGCCGGCGAATCCGGCGCCGAGGATGGCAATGCCGACGTGGGCACCGTCGAGTTCGTCGTGTGGGATGTTCGAGAGCGAGGCCATGAAGGCAACAGCGTGGCCCGCCGGAGCTCATTCCGGCAAGACCGGTCTCTCGGCGACCCCACCTCGGCTTTCGGTCACGGGGCCGCGGCCTGAACGGCCTCCCATGTGCCGTCGGGCCGTCGGAGGTGGAGCGACGGTGAATCGGGCGCGAGGGCAAAGAGCCGCACCCAACCATGCTGGACAAGGTTTCGGACCCGTTCCTGCTGGTCGAGAACCTGGTCGATTTTCGACGGCGGGGCCTCGACGATCACTTGGAGCCGGAGCGGTTCATGAAACCATTCGCCCCCCGGTGCGTGGACCGACTGCATCGCCAGCCCTGTCCGAAGGTCGCCGCCATTCCCGAGCACGACCCCGAGGCCACCGACGCGGTTGTGAATCGTCTTCGTGCCGGCACCGAAAATGTCGTTGTCGACCGTGGACGCAAAGTATTGCAGGTTGATCCAGGACGCCACGATCATCGGAGCTGCCAGGATGAGCGTCAGGACGCTCGAATCGGGATCGGCCGCCGCGTCGTACTCGTGGAGGAACGACCGGCCGGCCAGATCCATGCCGCGGGTGCGATCTCGTCGCGCCGCGATGAAGGCAGCGTTGCGGGCGAGGGCCCACTCCGGCCGAACCTCGGCCCAGTGTCTGGACCTTCTGTCGAGCACCTGCATGAGCCAGTGAGGCTTCGACGCAGGCAGCCCGAGCGCTGCCGCCCGCTCGGCACGCGTGTGCTCGCCGGCGACCGCAAGCCAGCGCTGGAGTTGGGCCACGTCGGAACGGTGCGATGTCGGGATCTGTTCCTGATCCAGGATCGAGACCATGTCGGTCGACGTATCGTGAACGGCCGGAACGAAGATCGTGTCGTTCGGGATTTCTCGGCCCTGCTCCAGCAGCGCTTGCCGGACGTCAGAAGAATTCAGGATAGAGGCTGCGACTCTCGCATTGATCGCTCCTCCATGCCCTCCGCATGCCCCGCAGTCGAGCCCGGCGGCGTGGGAATTGTTGGCGCTGCGGCCATGATGCCCGCAGAGAAGCACGATCCTCGCGAGCTCGGAGCCGATACTCATGTTCTTGAGAATGCCAGCAGCCGTGGCCACGCGAGCCGCGAGATCCATGGCAGGCACGGCGAACTTGACGGCAGACTCTGGGTTGTCCTGGTGGTCGCCGACGCAGGTGTCCTTGAGCATCTTGGCCCCGTAGACCAACCCGGCCGTTTCCACGAAGGCAAAGGCCGAGGGGGGCATGCCTTGGAATTTTTTGAGGCCTGCGGGGAAGCCCGAGGCACTCGACTCGACATCAACTCGCACCGAAGGCGAGAGCAACACTGGACATCGAGCCGATTCCCCGTCGACGGCAAGCGAAACGCCGAAGAAGCCCGCGAACCCGAGCGTGCGAATTGACGGGTCCAGCGACTCGAGATGACGCCGCAGGGGTTCCGATCGCACGTCGATGCAGAAGACGGCTTGCACCGAATCGCGGCCGGCCTTCGCCACAGGCATCGAGCAGGCGAGGCCACGGGCAAGCCCCTTCACATACCCGTCTTCCATCGCTTCTTGGAGGATCAGCCGTGACGACTCGTCTTCCACATGCCGCTGCACGCTGGTCAGCGGCGTTCCGCCTGCACCGGCAAAAAACGCGTCGGCAACGAGGCGGATGGCGAGGAGATCGAGCAAAGGCCCTTGGGACGTATCGCCGGCCTTCCACGAATCGCGCCTGAAGAAAGACGCCCAACCGAACAGACCACCGACGAGCCGGTAGAGGTATGCCTCGAGGTCATCGAGCGGGATAGCGATGCGCTCGAGCACGGCGTCGATTGCGTCGCTGGCGGTGTTCGGCATCGACGCGACATGGTCGCGGTAGCCCGTGAGTCCGGTAAGGTCGGGCGCGCGATCCACGGCCGCGGCCTCCCGCCAGGTCTCCCAAAGGCCTCGTTTCAGGTCGAGTTGCCACCAGGAACCGCCGGCGTCGGCATGGACCGCGCAGGTCCGCGCGATCGACGTCCGAAGAAACAGTTCCCACTGGGTCCCGTGGACCGAATCGTACCGCTCGGCGAAGGTGGCGATCTGCGATGCCGGACGCTCGACCTTGGGGCGTGAGGAATCGAGGAGTCCAAGGGCTTCGGATGTGTTGGCGTCGAGACGTGCGGCCGCGGCAGCGACATCATGGTGACCGAAGGCACCCTTGCCCCAGCGTGACCGATAATAGGCGGTCGGCGGCAGGACCGATGCGCCGAGCCCGTCGGCGATTTCACGGGCGGCTTCGGCCAGAGGGCGGTCGGCGAAGCCCAAAAATGGGTTGACGGCCACGTAGTCGGTCAGCGGCCAGAGCGGCGGAATGCGCTCGAGCACAACGTCGAGCATGGCTCGCGACGTTCGCAGGCAAGGCTGAATCGATCGGGTCTCAAGCATGAGGCTTCGCTCCGGCAGGAACAGGGGTGAACGGAAGCAGTCGCACGATGCGGTCCGCTACGGCACCGCAGTAGAAACCGTGCAGCGCATGGGTGCGGAGAGCGCGGCCGCGGGGGGCTCGTGACAACACTGGCAGCATCGCATGGGCGATGACGAGGGCGATCGTGGCCGCGAGCACGAAGCCACCGAGCGCCCAGCCGAACAGGCCTTCAAGAATCGCTGCCTGCGGGAGGACTGGCCCGTAGAACGTCATGGATCCGCGGTGTATGGCGAGGGCGAGGAGCGATGCCCCGGCCGTGAGAGCGATCACGGATGCCATCCGAGATGCCGACAGGGTGGTCAGCACGATGGGCCAGAGCTGACCGATGGCCAGTGCGATCACCGCCGCCAGAGTGGCCTCGCTCGGGTGATGCCAAAGGTCGACCCCGACTGTCAGGCACGTCGTGGTGATCGTCGTCATGGCGAGGGCCGTGCCGACCGAAACCAGCGCGAGGTGTCGAGCCGGAGGCATGGGGGCAGGGCGCGACGCCGGAACCACCCAGCCACATGCCAGGAAGTTCCAGGCCTTGTAGCAGCCATGCCCAACGATGTGGAGGATGGCCAGGGGGAAGGCGCCCAGGCCAAGCTGGATCATCATGAAGCCCATCTGGCTCACCGTGGACCAGGCGAGCGTCCGCTTCACGTTGGTCTGGGCCCACATGGAGAGCATGCCGAGGATCGCCGTGACGACGCCCACGCTGACAAGCAGGGTGAGAGCCAGCGGGGACGCGGCGACCACAGGGGCGAACTTCAAGACAATCGCACCACCGGCGTTGATGATGCCGGCATGCATGAGGGCTGACACGGGCGTGGGGGCCTCCATCGTTTCCGGGAGCCAACTGTGGAACGGAAACTGAGCCGACTTCGTGAGGGCGGCGAGGACGACGCAGGTCGCCACGAACTGAGCCGCCAGGGCGTGCGGTGATGCGACGGCGGCGGCCAGGAATGTTTGGAGGTCGGTTGTGCCGTAGGCAAGCGCGATCACGACGATCGCGGTGACAAGCGATACGTCGCCCAAGCGGCTGATGACAAACTTCTTCCGAGCCGGCGGCCATGCCTCGGGACGATGGGCGTAGTGGGTAAGAAGGTTATGGAGGGCGATGCTCGTGAAGGTCCACGTGGCCCAGAGGAGGATCAGGTTTTCCGACAGCATGAGCAGCATCGCGGAGACGATCGCAGCGGCCTGCCACCGGAGAAATCGCGATTGCCCAGGCTCTCCGAGGAGGTAGCGACGAGCAAAGCGAAACGTGACGCCGCCTACCAACGACACGAGCAGGGCCAGGGTCGCTGTCAGGCGGTCAATGTGGAGGCCGACGGCCGTGTGCGGCGAGGGATCAAGGGTTGTCCACGCGAGGGCTCCCGCGGCAACGGCGGAGAGGATCCAGATCCCCGTTTCCATGACCAGACCTGGCATGCGGTTGGTGGGTGCTGACATGAGGGCTCCGATGTGCGCGTCATCCAAAGTGCGAAATGTAAGTCGCAAATTAGATATCGGCAATTCTGTGTCGTGTCAAGAGCCCGAGTTTGCCCCGCGGCCACAATCCGAAGGACTCGCACAGCGAGCGACTTTTGCCGTCCAAGAGCCGGCGATACGCCGTGCTCCGATGCGCCCTGGCTGTCCGTGAAAAAAGCGATCCATGGCCCTGCCCGTGAGGGCGACATCGGCCCACTTGGCCTACCGATGGGAACGCCGAGGTTTGCCATGGTCGGCAGTCGCCGCCTCGTGCGGCGGCAGACGTGTTCCACAGTCTGCTAGCGGCGTTTTGGGCCGTTGATCAAGGCCAGGAGGTCGGCCACGGTGCGATGGGCCTCGACGGGATGGCGGAGCGGCTGCTTCGGGAAGACCGTGTAGCGGTTTCTCCGCCCTTCCCGAGAACGCACGAGAATTCCGGCGGCCTCGAGGTCGGCCACAATCCGCTGCACGGCTCGCTCGGTGATTCCGACCCGGACGGCCGCGTCGCGAAGCTTGATCTCGGGATCGGCCGCGATCAGGATCAGCACGTGGGCATGATTCGTCAAAAACGTCCAGGTGTGCGGCTTCTCGACTGGGTCGCTCATGGATCGCCTCGCGGGCTCATGCCATCGGGAGCCGAACGGCCGCGGCCGCAGCCCGCAATTCCTTCGGAAGGGGAAAATAAACCTCTTCCTCGCGAATCGTCCGCTCCTCGACGTCGGCGCCGTAGCGATCCCGGAGCCATCGCACGCAGTCCTGCACGACGCTTTCAGGGGCGCTTGCCCCAGCGGTGATGACGACTGTCTCATCGCCCGAGAACCACCGAGGGTCGATCTCGTCGGCGCCGTCGATCAGGTAGGCCGAGATGCCGGAATCGCGTGCGAGTTCCGCCAGTCGCTGGCTGTTGGAACTATTTTGGCTCCCGAGGACGAGAACAGTGTCGGCCCCCTCGGAGAGGAGCCTTACGGCTTCCTGGCGATTCTGCGTGGCGTAGCAAATGTCGTCCTTCGGCGGGCCGACAATCTGTGGAAATCGACCCTTGAGTCGGTTGATGATCCTGGAAGCGTCGTCGACCGAGAGCGTGGTCTGGGTGAGATACGCGAGTTTGTCGTCCGGTCCAAAGGGGAGACTGTCGACCTCCTCTGCCGTCTCGACAAGTGTGAATGCCTCAGGAGCCTGACCGATCGTGCCGATGACCTCATCGTGGCCTTCGTGGCCGATCAGCATGATCCGATAGCCGGCCTTCGCATACTTGATCGCTTCGAGATGGACCTTCGTGACGAGGGGGCAGGTCGCGTCGATGGCATTGAGGTTTCGATCAGCGGCCACGCGGCGAACCTCGGGGGCCACGCCGTGCGCCGAAAACAGGAGCACCGCCCCTTCGGGCACGTCCTCCACTCGATCGACAAAGACGGCTCCCTCACGCACGAACCGATCCACCACATGTTTGTTGTGGACGATCTCGTGAAAGACGTAGATCGGTGTGCCGTAGAGGCGGATGGCTGTCTCGAGTGTCTCGATCGCCATGTTGACCCCGGCACAAAAACCACGGGGACTGGCCAGCAGGATTTTCATGGCAACCGAATCATGGGACGTTGGTTGGACCGCCGCACGATGCGGCGACTGCCGACCATGGAAAACCTCGGCTTTCTCCATGGTCAACCAAGTGGACAAAGGCCATGGAGGGCTTTGTCCACGCACTGACATCCAGGCATGGTATGGAAACGTCAGGAGCCTGACCAGCGGGACCGGACCACCTTCGCCTACGATCCGTTTTATGAAGCCTAGCCTCGTGAACGCCACCCGCCGTGATCCCGCCGCTTGGGAGCTCGTGCCAGTGCCTTCGTCGCTCGATCCGGCGGCAGCGCGAGCGTTTTGTCGGGCGGTGGCGTCGGCCCACTATGAAAACTTCACCGTGGCGACGCTGCTGGTGCCGGCGCGGCTTCGGCAGCACCTGGCCAACGTCTACACGTTTGCCCGCTGGGCCGACGATCTTGCCGACGAGGCGGCCTCGCCGGCCGAGGCCACCGCCGCGCTTGTGGCATGGCGGCTGGGACTCGATGACTGCTTTCGTGGGAACCCGGAGCATCCGGTCTACGTCGCCCTCGCCGAAACGATCGAGGCCACAGGCCTCACGCGAGAACCATTCGATCACTTGATCGATGCCTTCGAGCAGGATCAGGTGAAAACGCGCTATGCCACCCGATCCGAACTGCTCGACTACTGCCATCGGTCGGCTGATCCAGTGGGCCGGATCGTCTTGGCGCTCGAGGGCTGCCGGGATGCGGAGCTCGTGCAAATGTCCGATGCGATCTGCTCGGGCCTTCAACTCGTCAACTTCTGGCAAGACGTCACGCGCGATCGCCTCGCGGGCCGCATCTACCTTCCTCATGAAGACATGGTTCGGCATGGAGTGCATGAGGAAATGCTCGCTGGTGAGGCTGCAGGCCCGGAAGTGCGATCGCTCCTTCGTGACGAAGTGGCCTGGGCGAGGCAACTGTTTGATTCGGGCAGTCGACTGCCCAGGCTGGCCCCACGCGCGCTGCGGCCGGCGATTTCCATGTTCCTGGGAGGAGGGCGCGCGGTGGCCGACGCGATCGAGCGAGCCGGCTTTGAAACGCTTGCTCGACGGCCGACCGTGAACAGGCTTGCCAAGATCCGGCTTGCCGGTCGCGCGCTTTTCGACGTGGCCGTGGCACGCCTCGGAGGCCTCGCATGAATCGCCTCGTCGACGATCACCGCATCTGCGAGGAGATCCTGCGGGCTTCAGGGTCGAGCTTTGCCCTGCCGATCAGGCTTCTGCCGGCAGCCAAGCGGCAAGGCACGACCGCGCTCTACGCGTTTTGTCGCCGCGCCGACGACATCGTCGACGATGCGAAGGATCTGGTTGAAGCGCGCCATTCGCTCGATACCTTCGCATCTGCCACGGCCGCGGCGCTGGCCGGCGAGGTGAGCGTCGAGCCGGTGCTTCGGGCGCTCGCAGACACCGTGCATCGGTACGCCATCCCTGGGAATACGATCGACGCCATTCTGGCCGGCGTTCGCATGGATCTCGATCAGCATGCCTACGACAGGGTCGCCGACCTCGATGCCTACTGTCGTCGTGTGGCTAGCGCCGTGGGCATCGCCGCGATTCACATCTGGGGCTTCGTCGATCCCGAAGCGATCGACCGCTCCGACGACTGTGGCATCGCCTTTCAGTACACGAACATCCTTCGTGACATTCCGGAGGACCTCGGGCGGTCGCGGATCTACCTGCCGGCCGAGGATTTGGAGGCGTGCGGCTGCTCACCGGATGACCTTCGAGCCGGCCGGTTGCACGAGGGATTTGATCGCCTTGCCGGGCGCCTTGTCGACCGCGCCGAAGCGCGTTTTGCCCGAGCCGCCGCGCTCGACGGGATGCTCTCACCCGACGGGCGGCGCGCCTTCCGAGCGATGTTCGGCGTGTACCGTTGCCTGTTGTCCGCCGTGAAACAAGCCGGACGCACGATCTTTGTTCGGCGCGTCAAGCCGTCGAAGGCCCGGCTCCTGTCCGCGGCCGCGTTGACCGTTCTGGCAGGGCCAAGTGGTCTGACTCGAGGACACGCATGAAGCCTGATGGTGCTCCCCGCATCGTGATCGTCGGTGGCGGACTTGCGGGGCTCGCGGCCGCAGCAGCCCTGGTCGACTCAGGGGCGCGGGTAACCGTGCTCGAAGCGCGACGGCAGGCCGGCGGACGGGCCGCGTCGTTCGAAGACCCGGTGACGGGTGGCCTGGTCGACGCTTGCCAGCATGTCGCCATGGGCTGCTGCACGAATTTTCTTGATCTCTGTCGCCTTGCAGGCTTTGCTGACGCGCTCCGCCGCGATCGCACGCTCTGGTTCATCGATCCTGACAACAATCGCGCGGCCTGCACACCTTCACGGATGCTGCCCGCTCCGCTGCACTTGGCACCACTCCTCCTCGGCATGCGGCACTTCAGTCTCCGTGAGAAGATCGCGCTTGGCCAGGGCATGCTCCGGCTGGCCCGCGCGCGAACGACGGCCGAGGCCGCGCAGCCGACGGCGCTTGCCTGGCTGCAAGCAGCGGGCCAACCAGACCGTGTCATTCGACTCTTCTGGCAGCCAGTGATCGAAAGTGCCCTGGGGGAATCGATCGACCTCGTGGATATCGATGCCGCCCGCAAGGTGTGCGTGGATGGATTTCTCGCCCATCGCGAGGCGTCGGACTTGTTTGTTCCAACGGAACCTCTGGGCGTGCTCTTCGGTCAGCGGCTGACGGCGTGGCTCACCACGCGGGGCGTCACCATCGAAACAGGCCGTGGCGTCACGTCCATCGAGCGAGACGAACGGGGGCATGTCGTCGCCACGTTGGCCGATGAACGCCGACCGTGTGACGCCCTGATCCTCGCCGTGCCCTGGCGGGCCGCGGCGAAGCTCGTACCCGATGTCGTGCCGCCTGCCGATGAGCGACTGGCCGGTTCGCCGATCACCGCGGTTCACCTCTGGTTTGAACGTGACTGCATCGACCTGCCTCATGCCGTCATGGTCGGCCGCGTTTCGCAGTGGGTTTTCAAGCCGACAGATGGGCCGCCGGGTTACTGCCAGGTGGTGATCAGTGCCTCACGCGGTCTCATGGATGGTGATCGCGACCGGCTTCTGGATACGGTCGTCGCTGAGGTGCGGTCAGCGTTTCCGATGGCCCGTGACGTGAACCTCATGGCCAGCAAGATCGTCACCGATCCGACGGCAGTCCTTTCCGTGCGACCGGGTGTTGACGCGGTACGGCCAGCCGCGCGGACGGTTGTGCAGAATCTGTTCCTGGCCGGCGATTGGACGGCCACCGGCTGGCCCTCGACGATGGAAGGCGCGGTTCGCAGTGGCCGGCTCGCGGCCGACGAGTGCCTCGGAAGGCTGGGCGGCACGCGCAAGGGCCTGACGCCCGACCTTCCGAAGGGGCTGCTTGTGCGGATGGTTACGGCAGGCGGCCGATAAGCTCGACGAGCGCGTCTGCGAGCGTGCGGCCGTCCACGACGGCCCGCTCCCAAAGGCTCCAGAGTTCCAGGGCAGCACGCGGCCGACGCCCGAGAAGCCCGAGCACCGATCCGGCCTTCCTCGCGGCCGACTGCGGTTCGAGCAGCCGCCCGATGTCAGCAGGCAACTCGTCGCCGGCCGCGTCGGAAATGACTCGCAGTCCGTGGCATGGGAGACCGATCTGTCCCGCGGCCTCGGCCACGGCGAGCGTTTCCATGTCGACGATCGCGGCCCTCGTCTGCTCGGCAAGGGACCGCTTCTCCGCCGCCGTGCGCACGATTGTATCCACTGTGACCAGCAGCGGTCCCCCCTGCCCTGCCAGCGGGCGCACGGCGTCATCCACAAGCCCGCAGACGGCCGATGGTCGCACGATACTGCCGCGGGGCAGGTTCTGATCGAGGCCGCCCGCGAATCCAGGCGAGATGATCACCTTTGGCCGATGGCCGTCCACGAGCAGCCTGGTCGCCCGCCCCGCACGTTCACGGCCGATGCCGCAGACACACCATGCCACCCGTCGGTCCCGAACCGTTCCCTCGTGAAACACAAGACCGTCTGCCATCAGTTCGGTGCGGTCGCCTGCCCGCCGGGCGAAGGCATCGGCCTCGACAGCGAGGGCGAAAACGACGCCTGCCGCACATGGCCCCCCCAGCCGTGGATCGTGATCAGTCATCACCAGGCCACCCTGCTGATTGACGGCGCGGCGAGCGATTCCGGAGCCGCCGTGTGCTGGCACGCCGGAAGCTGCACGGTCACACAGGTGCCTTCGCCCACGGCGCTGCTGATCTCAATCGATCCGCCACTGGCCTCGACGATCGACTTGCAGATCGCAAGGCCCAATCCACCGCTCCGCTGCGTTTCACCGTGGGTGCGAGCAGGATCCGCCTTGTAGAAACGGTCAAAGATCCGATCGAGGTGATCGACGGCGATGCCCGTGCCGGTGTCGATCACGGTCAAGACACCGACGGGGCCTCGCGCTGCCACAGTAACGACGACGCGGCCACCACGAGGTGTGAAGCGGAGGGCATTGTCGAGGAGATTACTGACGACCTGGCGCAGGCGACGGGCCTCGCCGGTCACGAAGACCGCTTCGTCTCCCGCATGCGTCAGCGCGATGCCACGTTCTTCGCTGACGCCGGCAAACATACCGACAGCCTGCCTCGCCAGTTTGGTGAGATCGACACGTTCCTGCCTCGCTGGGGCGCTCGAGTCGCTCGATTCGGCAAGGAGCAGGAGGTCATTTGCGAGCTTCGACAAGTGCCGGGTCACGTCGAGCACGTCCGCAAGCGTTTCTCGCTGGTCATCCGAGGACCGTTCGTGCGACATGGCCACTTCGAGCGAACTCTGAATCGCGGCCAGTGGGCCGCGGAGCTCGTGCGCTGCATCCGCCACGAAATGTTCCTGCCGGTTGACGTGGTCGGCCACCTGGTCCAAGAGAGTGTTGATGGTGATGGCGAGGCGATCGAGTTCGTCGCCGGTGCCCGTCACAGGGAGCCGGTCACCGAGCCGCGTCGGACGCAGCCGCTCGGCGGTGCGAAGGATCTCGGCGACAGGCTGCGTCGCCCGCACCGCAAGCCAGTAGCCCGCCAGTGGGGTCACGATGATGAGCCCGACTCCGACGGTGGCCAAGAGTCCGAGCAGCACCTTGATATTGTCGTCCAAAAACCGGGTCGACATCCCGATGCGGACGTGCAGCGGTTGTTCGCCCGGAGTGTCGACGGCGATTCGGACGTAGCGGTACGGCCCGACCTGGGTGATGTTCTCGATGCGATCGCGTGCTTGTGGCGGAAAATCGGCGACGACGTCCGGGCACCGGTCACTCTTCCACAGCGTCGCGCCATCGGCAGTCAAAAGCTGCGTGAACCAGCCTCGTTCCTCGTGGCCTGCCGCCTTGCGGCGCATGTCATCGACGATGGCGTCGACGTCGGGGGAAAGGTCGGCCACGGCGATGGCCATTTCTCGGGCGCTCCCGCGCAGCACGGCATCAGCTTCCTGGTACAACGCCGTCGTCGCACCGAACCATACGGCCAGGAAGGCGACACCGGTCATCAGCAGCACGGCCGCCGTGTTCCAGAGAGTCAGCCTGGCCCTGAGCGTGGTCCACGCGGTCTCTTCAATCCCCGCCCAACGCATAGCCGCGACCCCGGAACGTTTTGATCAACGAGGTCTTGCGGTCCTTGTCAATCTTGCCGCGAAGGCGATTGATATGCACCTCGATCACGTTCGTCGGGCCGTCCCAGTCGTATCCCCAGACATGCTCGCAGAGCATGGTCCGCGTCACCACCTGACCATGAAACCGCATGAGCAGTTCGAGGATGCTGAACTCCGTCGGCGTGAGGTTGATGGCTTCGCCGGCAATCGTGAGCCGCTGGTTCGCCAAATTCAGCGAGAGATCGCCCACTTCAAGCAGCATCGCCGGCTTGTTGGACGTCCGACGATGCACTGCCTCGATCCTGGCAAGCAGCTCATCCATCGCGAACGGTTTCACCAGATAGTCGTCAGCCCCGGCTTCGAACCCCTCGATCTTGTCGGGAACGGTGCCGCGGGCGGTCAGCACGATCACCGGGGTGCGCACGCCGTGTGACCGCGCGAGCC
>CAZCHF010000062.1:0-16808 GCA_964498325.1 uncultured Candidatus Kuenenia sp. | reverse complement strand
GGCCTGGAGCGAGCGGACCTCGCCGACCACACCGGGGCCGTCACGGACCACGACCTTCGTCTCGGCCGGCGCTTCGACGACCGGATCGTCGGTCGTCCACTCACTCACCCGCAGGCTTTCAAGACAGATATCGCCCGACAGGAGCGTCAGCCGAAACCGCCCTGCCGCGTCCGCCGGCTTGTCGCGGGCAACCGTAGTTTCGACGATGCCCTCCCGTCCCTCGATGGCCATGGCGAGGCGACCGGCAGTCACATCGACGAAAAGACTCATTCGCATCCGATTCTTGGAGAGTGGGGCGTCGACCACCTCCTCGAGACTACTCACGCCCTTCTCCTGGCGGACGATGAAGCCGGCTCGCTCAGCAGCCGCGCTTTGAATTACCTCGAATCGAAATGGCTCCTCCGCCCGGCTCGCGCCCGCCGCGACAGCGATCACGAACTCCGGAACCTCCTGCCACGACAGGGCGATGTCATACCGAGCCCTGAGCGGTGAGGCGAGATCTCGCGCGATGCTCGCGTTGCGCGTTCTGGACGAAAGTCGGGCTGCATCGTCTCGCCACGAGTCGGCCGGCGACTGCTCCCAACCCACCAGACTGCCGGGGCCGACGTAGCCGATTCCCTCTCCGCGTCCGCGTCTCCGAATCGACGAAACGCGTCGGCGGTCGACGCGGACGGGTTGCTCGCTGCCAATGGGCGTGAGAACGATCGCCTCGGCATCGATAGCCTCCAAATTCCCGTCGAGGATGTCACCGCCGTGCAGTCGGCAGCGATAGCCGACGGGCCTGTCCGCGATCTTCGGTGGGTTCAGGGCCCGAATGCCCGTGACGGCATCGAGTCGAAAGTCGAACGGGGTGGCAAAATGAGATGACGTCCAGCGAATCGTCTGCAGCGGTTCGCCATTGGCGGCTTCCGTGACTGCGAATCCGCCGCTGATCACGCCTCCATCAGGCAGATCGAGGATGAACGCGTCCGGGGAAGCAGCCCGCGCTTCGACGGATGGCACCGTGGCCACCGCCATGGCGACAACGAGCCACCCTGGAACCGCGCCGAGTGACCGAATGAATCGCTGCATGGATCGCCTCGCTCCTGGTTCCATCGCGCCCGCAAAATCGCGACCCCACCATAATACGTCACCCTTGGCGGCGATCACCAAAACGCTTCCGCACCGTTTGACATATCCCGTTGCAAGCGAAACACTTCAAGTTTCGCGGCGGAGTCGATGCATGTTCTTCACGATGCCCTGTCCGAATTGCGGAAAGCCGCTCAAGGGGAGGGAGGATCTGATCGGGCGATCGGCCCGATGCCCTTACTGTCGCAGCTCGGTCGTCGTATCCAAGCCGAAGGACGCCGCGACGAGGGTATCCACCGGTTCCGTGTCGGGCACCCGCGACGAGTTCGCGTTTGAGGGCACGTCTTCGGGGCCGTCGATCAAGACCGCGGCGACATCCACGCCCCGTCGTGAGGAGCTCGTCGAGAAATCGAAAACCGCGGCGGAGCCGTCCACGCCCGCACCATGGACGGCCTCCCCCGACACGAACGTCAGTGGCTCGCGGGCGTTGGTCGCCGCGATCATCGCCACCGCGTCCTTCTATGCATTGCTCTGGCCCTTCGCCGTGATCGGTGGCAAGCAGACGTATCTCGGTCGGCTCTTCATCGGCACATCCACCCTCTCGGCCGGTGGCTGGGTTCCGATCGCGGAGGTCTTCCTTTTCACGTGGGCCGCCGCGATGCTCGTTCAGAAATGGTTCAAGATCCGCCGCCAGCAAAGGGGCCTGCTTTTTGATGTCCTTCCGATGGAGCTCGGTGAAACGATTCGCCTCGACACCATCGATCGGTTCGTATCCCACATCCGCTCCCTGCCGAGGGAAGCCACGGGGAGCTTCCTCGTGACCAGGTGCCTCCGTGGACTCGAGCATTTTCGCGTGCGCAAAAGTGCCCCGGACACCGCGACCATGCTCGCCAGCCAGAGCGACATCGACGCGAGCAACGTGGATGCGAGCTACACGATGTTTCACGTGTTCATCTGGGCCATCCCGATCCTCGGCTTTCTGGGAACGGTCATCGGCGTGAGCAGTGCGGTGGGAGGGTTCACGGGCACGCTCGAGAATTCCAGCGACATCGGCGGATTGAAGGAAGGCCTGCGGAGCATCACGTCCGGCCTCGGAACCGCTTTCGACACGACGCTCGTGGCCCTCACCATGGCGATGCTCCTCACATTTCCCGTCAGCAGCCTTCAGAAGTACGAGGGGGACATCCTCGGCCAGATCGACGAATACACGAACGAGAACTTTCTGCGGCGGCTCGATGACGGGCTCGAAGGGGGGGCAGAGCGGGGCATCGGAGGGAGTCGTGGAGAGGTCGCGCAGGCGATCGACGCCGCCCTCGCGCCCCATCGCGTTCAGCTCGAGGCGTGGACGAAGTCCGTTCGATCCATCGGCGACGACATCGCAGCCCGGGTCCAGCGGGGTTGGGAGGACGTGAATGCCAAGCTCGTCGAGGAGCACGGTCGGCAGGCAGCCCGCGTCAGCGAGATCGATGCGATGGTGGCCACGTCCCGCGAGGGATTGGCCCAAACCGTGGCCGACGTTGCCGCGGCCCGCCATCAGGCAGCCGAAACACTCAAGGAAGCGGCCACGAGTATCCGCGCCTACACGGCCGCTCTTGAACGCGGCATCGAGGCCCTGTCGTCGACACTCGAGAAGCTCGGCGAGGAGCGTGTGATCGTGGAGGTTCGCCGCCCGGCCACCTCATGGTGGAACCCGTTCGGCTCGCGGACCAGGCGGTAGGCGGAGCGATGCGCAGCGATGGGACGACCGCGAAAAATTCGCAAACAGGCCGTGTCACTCTTTCCGTTTCTCGACATCCTCGCCTGTGTGATCGGCAACCTCATCCTCATGATCGCCGCGGTGATTCTGGAGCAAGTCGACACCCGGCCGGTGGCCGAGGCTGCCCGTATGCAAGGCCTCGCCGAGACGGCAGCGCGAGAAGAGGCTGCCGCAAACGCGCTGCAAAAGCGGCTTGACGACCTCCGCAAGCACTCGGGGAGCGCGACGGACGAACTCACCATCGTGCGTGAGAAAATTGCGAAAGCCAAGGATCGTATCCGGGCATCCGAGGCGAGCATCCGTGAGGCTTCCAAGCCGGTAGGGCACCTTCCTGATCGCTCTTTGGCGATGCGAGCCATCGATGAGGACCAAAAGAAAATCGTGGCCGAGATCAAGGCAGTCGAGCACGAGATCGCCGCCAAGAAACACCCGCCGGAACAGGTGATCGCCATTCTGCCTTCCGGCGAGCAGACCGGGCCGCGCACGGGCATTTTTGTCGAAGCTGCCAAGGACGGCCTCGTGATTCACGACGGCGGCAAGGCCTGGAAGGTTCCCATGGACAAGATCGCCTCGGACCCGAAGTTCGCCGCGATCTTGACGCGTGCCAAGGCTGACCCCGCCGCCATCGTGACGTTTCTCGTACGTCCGGACGGCATCCGTGCCCTCGCGGCCGGCCAAAATGCGGCTGCGGCGGCAGGGGCCCGCTCAGGGCGCGTGCCGCTTCCTGGCAACGGCACACTCGACTTCTCCGGCACGAAGTAGGACGACCCCATGGCCCGACGCAGGAGCACCCCGACGGCGACCAGCGGAAGCCTCGACTCCATGCTTGACACGCTCATGAATGTCGTCGGCATCCTGGTCATCGTCCTCGTCGCGGTGCAAATCTCGAGCCAGGAGGTCGCCAGCCGCATTGCCGAGCATCTGAAGAACGTTTCGCCGCAGGACATTGCCACGCTGGAGAAGGCTGCCGAGGCCGCCAAGAGGCGGGCAGCGACGACCTCTGCCGCGATCCGTGCCCTCACCACAGGGGCCACCGATCCGAAAGCCGAGCTTTCGCGGCTTCGGGCTCAGCTTCAGGTGGAAGAGGATCTGGCGCAGCAAGCCGAGGCCCGTGCTGCAAGACTCCAGCGGGAACACGCAGCCGCCCTGACTGCCGCCCAACGAATTGCTCAGCAGTCAGACGCGACCATCGCGCGGAAGAAGCGCGAGCGTGATGCCATGAAGGCACGGCTCGAAAAAATCCGACTCGAACTCGAACGACTGCCGACACTCGACGCCCCTCCCACGAAAGAGGTTCGCCTCCCCGATCCGCGGCCAGCCCCCGCAAAGGTTATTGAGATCCACGTGCTCTGCCGTGAAGGACGCATTTGGCTCGTGGATATCCCCGCCCTCCAAGAGAAAGCCCTGAGACGGGCCGACTTCGTTGTTCGTTCGAAGAAACTCGATCCGGACGGCGATCGATGGATCACCGATGGCAACTCGTTCACCGAGGAATTCAACAAGTCGCCCGTGAAGGAGGGTGGATTTGAAATGACGCTCGTGATCACGAACAACCGATGGCCGCACATTCTCCTCACCCGAATGCAAGGACGTGGAGAGACCGTCGACGAGGCCGTCAAGGCGTCGGGAGGCTATTCCCGGGCGCTGCGCAGACTCGGTCCCAAAACCCACGTGCTGCGTTTTTTCGTGTGGCCCGACAGCTTCGAGCCCTACCTGAAAGTCCGGGAATTGGCCGGATCGCAAGGCTACGCGGCGGGCTGGGAGCCCATGACGTCACCCGACGAGTACCGGATCCCGCTGGGAAAATACTCGATCGGCGCGAAGCCCCCTCCAAAGCCGGCTGATCCGAACGCCAAACCGCCGCCGCCGAAGAACGTGCTCGACTGACCCGGCGATCATGTCACGCCAGTTCGAACACCGCCTCGATCTCGACCGGTACACCGAGCGGCAACGAACCCGCACCGAAGGCACTTCGAACGCCCACGCCTCGATCCGGCCCCCACACCTCCGCAAAGAGCTCGCTGCATCCGTTGATCACGTGCGGGTGCTGCGTGAAGTCAGCGGGGCAGTTCACGAGCCCCATGAGTTTCACGACCCTGGCGACGCGGTCGAGGCTTTCGAGCGTGTGAATGAGCGTCGCGAGGATGGCGAGTCCCGTAAGCCGCGCCGCGGCTTTCCCGGCATCCGCATCGAGCGTGTCACCCACGCGGCCTTTCAGGAGCGTGCCGTCGGGCTGAAAAGGAAGATGGCCGGAGACGTAGGCGAGTGAGCCCACGACGAGACAGGGCTTGTAAGCACCGGCCGGCTTGCCGACAGGAGGAAGAACAAGACCGAGGGTGGTGATCCGCGCCTGAGGAGAATCGGGGTGTTCCATGCTGGCATTTCACAAGGTGGTACAACGTGAGGGCGAGGCCGCACCGGCCCGCCCCGCGGAGTGTAACACCCATGCGAACGAGCGGCCTTCTCATCGTCCTGACGACCCTCACACGCTTGGCCGCGGCCGATCAGATCATGCTTGAAAAGCGTGCCGATCGTGTGGTCGTGACGATCGATGGGGCACCGTTCACGGAGTATCGCTTCGTCAAGGAGGGCCTTCGCCGGCCCGTCCTCTTTCCGATTCACGGTCCGCACGGAATCACGCTCTCGCGATCGTGGCCCGTCGGCCCACGGCTTCCTGGCGATCCCGATGATCATCCTCACCACGAATCCTTTTGGTTTGCCCATGGCGACGTGAACGGCCACGACTTCTGGACCTGCCGGCGCGGCGAGCGGATCGTGCACGACGCGCTCGAGCAGGTCGGTGATGGTCGGATCGTCGCCACGAGCCGCTGGCTCGCGCCCGATGGCAGCACGGTGTGCGTGGACAGACGGGCCTTGACGTTCTCGGCCGACGGCCCCGACCGCATCGTGGATCATGAAATCGCGATCACGGCGAGCCACGGACCGCTCGTCTTTGGCGACACGAAGGAGGGCACCATGGCCCTTCGTGTTCGCCCCGAGCTCAACACGAAGCCTTCGAAGGGTGGCCCGCGGGCCACCGGCCATTACGTCAACACGGCAGGCGAGCGTGACAATGCCGTGTGGGGCAAACCAGCCGCCTGGGTCGACCTCTCAGGTGAGGTCGATGGCAAACCCGTGGGCATCGCCTGCTTCGACCACCCAGACAACCTCCGTCACCCCACGTGTTGGCATGCACGCGACTACGGACTTTTCGCCGCCAACCCCTTCGGCCTCCACGACTTCACGAAGGCCCCGAAGGCAGCCGGCCGGTTTGAAATTCAGGAAGGAAAAACCCTGAGGCTCCGCCACCGCTGGGTCTTTCACGAAGCGGATGCCAAGGCGGCGAGGATCGCCGAACGCTATGAGGCGTGGGCAAAGGCGCAGGACTGACCCGGTCACGGAGTGACCGGTCTACGGTGATCCGCTCGGGGTGACCCGTGTCATGCTCGACGGCGAGGCTACTGCAGGACAGTGTGGCCATCCTTGGCCACACTGTCACGGCGGCCCTACGGCCGCCAAGCAGATTTCTCCGAGTGAGCGGAGGCCATGGATGGCCGCCGTCTGGAAGCCTTGCTTCGCACGGCGATGTCAAGCCGGAGACGACACCGGGACGGCGGCGACGGCGCGACAGCTTCCCGTCCGGCGACATGACACGGGTCACCCCGAGCTTTCGCTACGTCGCGCTCATCGCTGCCGCGATACGGTCGAGGATCGTTCGGATGATCTCGCGATCGGAGGCCGGGCGACGCGGGCTGTCCGGGTGCGGCTCGTCACTTGCCACAAGCCCACGCAGATGGAGGGCTTGAGCCATTGAGTGCTTGTAGGCGGGCACCGGTGGTCGAAACGCGAAATCACCGAGTGCCTGCAGGGCGTCATCAAGCTCGTCGAACCGAGCATCACCGGCGGCCCACCAGGCGTCACGCTGAGCGAAAGCCTCGGGCCACGCCGTCGACAGGCCGAGCAACCAGTCGCTGCCGTAGCGCACCATGTCGATCGCCAGATCGTTTCCAGTGAACACATGAAATTCGGGCCGGATACGGTCGCGCAGGGCGAGCCGCTGCCATTCGAGCCTTCGTGACAGCGACGAGTGTTTCGCGCCGATGCAATTCGGAATCTGAACGAGGTCGGCATAGGCATCGATGCCGAGGACTCTGCCGCTCGGCACGAAGGCGGTCGAGAGTTCGAAGCCGATAAAGGACGGCACGCGTGTGGCGAGCGTTCGCGTGCGGTTGATGAAGTCGGCATCCGTGCCGACCGTGAGCCCGAAGGATGGAAAGATGACCGGAGTGCCGCCGACTGCGGTGATCATGTCGAGCTGGTGGCCATAGGCTCGCTCGTCAAAAGCCGCGCCCGGTGCATCGACGACGCAGGCTCCAGCCACCAAGTCACCCCCTGCCCCGAGCACTTCCCTCGCAACGCGCAAGGCTTCGCGTCGGACCGTGTCGTCGATGAGTTGGACGTAGCCGGTGTCCATGTTCACCGCGGGCGCGATCCCAGCAGCGGCGGTTCGCGCGACGTGCGCGGCAAATGCATCCCAGTCGATGCCCCCGTCGGCCAGCATCGGCAGGAGAATGGCTGACATGCCGCGAATCCGCCGTCGCGGACGAACCAGCGCGAGCGGATCGACGTCAGCTTTGCGAGAGGCTGCTGAGGTGTGGTCTTGAATCGTCATGACCTGCAGATCCTACCCGGAGATGGTATTCTCCGACACCCACAACGTGAGTCACGCCATGTTTCCTCGCATCGCACGGTTCCGATCGGTCGCCGATCTGCGGCAGCATCTTGCGGCGATCAACGCGCCGATTCCGCTCGAGGATTCTCCGCTGTCAGCGGCGGAAGGTTCCCCGATGGCCTTGCCGCTTCGCATTGGCTCCCGCACGGTCGGCAATCGTTGGGTGATCCACCCGATGGAAGGCTGGGATGCCACGCTCGATGGCAGGCCCACGGACATCCTGCTCCGCCGGTGGCAGCGTTTTGGAGAAAGTGGTGCGAAGCTGATCTGGGGAGGCGAGGCGGTTGCTGTCGTGCATGAAGGGCGTGCGAACCCGAACCAACTCTGTGCTCCGCCGTGCGGCCGCGAAGGTTTCGCGAACCTGCTCGACACTCTCCGTTCGGCGCATCGGTCCGCCATCGGCGACGACGCGGATCTCGTGGTGGCCCTGCAACTCACGCACTCCGGGCGTTTCAGCCGGCCGACGCCCGCGGGCCGTGCCCCACGGATCGCGTACCACCACCCGATCCTCGATGCCAAGGCAGGAATCGCGGCCGACGACGCGGCATGCGTTTTGTCAGATGACGACGTCGAACGGCTGATCGATGCCTACGTGGCGGCTGCCCGCGCGGCGGCCGCAGCCGGCTTCGACATGGTCGACATCAAGGCCTGCCACGGCTACCTCGTCCACGAATTCCTCTCGGCACGGCGACGGCCGGGCCCCTGGGGGGGCGATTTTCAGGGCCGCTCCCGGCTTCTCCGGACCCTCGTCGAGCGGGTGCGAAACGAATGCCCTGACCTGCTGATCGGCGTACGGCTTTCGCTCTTCGACACGGTGCCGTTTCGCATGGTCGACGGCCGCGGGGAGCCGATGCCATATGCCGACGCGTTGCCGTATGACTGCGGTTTTGGGGTCGACGCCCATGACCCCATAGTGATCGACCTGACTGAGCCGATCGAACTGTTGCACATGCTCCGCGATCTGGAGGTGGCAGCGGTCAACCTCACGGCCGGGTCGCCGTATACCGTGCCGCACGTGAGTCGCCCTGCCGCGTTCCCTCCTTCCGATGGCTACCCGCCACCGGAGGATCCGCTCATCGGCGTGTGGCGGCAGATCGACGCATCCCGAAAGGCCAAAGCGGCTGTGCCTGATCTCCCGCTGGTGGGCACAGCCTACACCTACCTTCAGGAGTTTTCGGTCCAGGCCGCGCAGGCTGCCGTGCGCGCCGGCTGGATCGACGCCGTCGGCCTCGGCCGCATGGTGCTGTCGTACCCGAACCTTCCTGCCGATTCCCTTGCCGGGAGGCCACTGGTCCGCGGAAGCATCTGCCGGACATTTTCCGACTGCACCACGGCGCCGCGAAACGGCCTCGTGAGTGGGTGTTACCCGCTCGATCCCTATTACAAGGCCATGCCTGAAGCGGCGACCGTCAAGTCGATCAAGGCGACGATGGAGTCACGCGGCTAGCGACGGCTCGCCTTTTTCGCGCGAGTCTTCGCAGTCTTGGACTTGGCCTTTGTCTTGGCCTTGGCGACCGCACCCTTCGAGGTCGCCCGGGGCTTCGCCTTCGAAACACGTTTTTTGGCCTTGGCCTTCGCCGGCTTTCGGCGAGCTTTCCCTGCGGTGGCGACTTCGTCGAGGAAATCCTCGGCAGCCTTCCGGAGCTCACCGGCCGAAAGCGGCTCGACTTCGTCGATGACGAAGAGCGCGAGCTCGCCGCGCTGCTGAGCGGCCATGAGTGTTTGGTATTCGTTGATCGTCAGGTCGTCGTGGTCTTCGTCTTCGCTCGAAAGAAACTCGAAACCGACACGCGCCTGAGGATCCCACCCATCGATGTGAAACGAGACTCCCAACTCGGCGAACGGAATGTTTCGCTCGACGGCGTAACCGCGGGCACGAAAGAGCCGAGCCAGAAGTTCACAGGCCTTGGTTTCAGAGAGGGCGTCGGACGGCATGGAAAGGCCTCGAGGGGATTGGGGTTGTTCGGCGAAGAATACACGACGACCCACGGTCGGTGGCAAATCCGCCTCTGGTGCGCTCGCTCGGACCTCCGCGGTCACGGTATGATCTTGGCATCGTCCGCCGAGTGCGGCAGGCAACGAGTACTGGAGATTACAAAATGCATCCTCGCTGGGTCGCCGCTGGGCTGGTCGTCGCGAGCCTCATGACCGCCTCCTCAAGAGCCGAGGAACTCACGATTGGCTCGCGGGCCCCGGCGATCGACATTGAGCACTGGTTCCACGACAAGAAGCCGGTCCGATCTTTTGAAGACGGCAAGGTGTATGTGATCGAGTTTTGGGCGACATGGTGTGGGCCTTGCATCGCAAGCATGCCTCATTTGGCGGAACTCCAAGAAAAGCACGGCGACGATGTGACCGTCATCAGCGTGAGCGCCGAAGACCCTGAGACAATTGAAAAGTTTCTCGATCGAGAGAAAGACGACACCACCTTCCGGGCGATCACGAGCGGCTACTGGCTCACGACCGACCCCGACCAATCCGTAAGTCGGGACTACATGCGGGCAGCCGGCGAGGGGGGCATCCCGACCGCATTCATCGTGGGCAAGTCGGGCCTCGTCGAGTGGATTGGGCATCCGATGCGGCTGGACGACCCCATCGCCAAGATCCTCGCCGGCGAATGGGACCGCGAGGCGTTTGCCGCCGAGCGGGTCGAGGAAAAACTTGTCCGCGGGCAGATGAGCCAGGTTGCTCGGCTCATGCAGAAGAACAAATTTGACGAAGCCCTCGCCAAGATTGACGAACTGATCGCCAGCGTGAAGAGCGAACGGGTGCGAACGGGCCTCGAACAGGGTCGAAAGCGGGCTCAGGCCCAGGCGGAGAAATTCGCGCAATCACAGCAGAAGCAGAACGAGGAGTCGGCACGTGCCGCGAAGGCTCAGGCCGATGCCGCAGCCAAGCTTCTCGAGTTCGCTTTCCTTTTGAAGTCAGGTCAGGTCGACAACGCGTCCGCCCTCCTCGACGGCATGATCGAGGCGACGGAGAACGAAGAAGTCCTGCGGCTGCTGAAAGAGGCTCGGGCCAAGCTGGCCGACGAGTAGGCGACCCTCCGCTGTGCGTGTCAACATTCTCCTCTTCGGTCCACTCTCTCAGGCCGCGTCGAGCGTCGCGGTGTCGCTGGACGTGCAGGGCGAGACAACCACCGCCGGCGAGGTGCTCCAGGCGCTCAGGGCCACGCCTTGGTTCCCACCGCACCTGAGGGCGTGCCGCCTTGCGGTGAATCACGCCTTTGCGGACGATGCCACACCGATCCGAGCCTCCGATGAGGTGGCCCTCATCGGCATGGTATCCGGAGGGTGATCATGGCGGGCTTCATGACCGTTCTCGTTCGGGAAGGGGCGCTGCCCGATTGCCAGGGTTCACCCGCGTACGAGAACGCGGGGGCGGTCGTGTCGTTCGAGGGTGTCGTTCGCGCGACCGAGCACGATCGCGAGATCGAGGGCCTCGACTATCTCGCCTACCAGCCGTTGGCGGACCGAACCCTCGGACACCTCGCGGCGGATGCGATGAAACACTTCGGCGTCCATGCCATCCATGTCGAGCACAGTCGCGGATTCGTGCCGGTCGGCAAATGCTCGTTCCGGCTGATCGTGGCGGCGCCCCATCGACGTGAGGCCATCGACGCGATGGACTGGTTCATCGACCGCCTGAAAGAGACTGTTCCGATTTGGAAGCGCCCGGTCTTCGTCGACGACCGGGCCGACGATCGACCCTCCGTCAGGAGATCATGATGGGTGATTCCTTGACACACCTGAACGACTCGGGTGCCGCACGCATGGTGGACGTCGGTGGAAAACCGGCCACGAGACGCACGGCGACCGCCGAAGCGTTCGTGCGCTGCAATCTCTCGCTGATCAGCGCGATCCGGGCGAATTCCTTGGCGAAGGGCGACCTCCTCGCGGCGGCCCGCCTGGCCGGCATCATGGCCGCCAAACGAGTCGATCAACTCATTCCACTGTGCCACACTCTCCCGATCGAGCAGGCGAGCGTCGATCTTGCGGTCGACGACGATGGCGTGCGGATCGTGGCCCGTGTTTCCATCACCGCAAAAACCGGGGTCGAGATGGAAGCGCTCGCAGCGGTCATGGTCGCCGCCCTCACGGTGATCGACATGGGCAAGGCGATCGACAAGGCGATGACGGTCGAGCACGTGCGCCTGCTCGAAAAGACCGGCGGAGCGAGCGGCGACTTTCGAGCCGACGCCTGACGACGATTGCCGAGTGCCCTTCATCATGTCCGTGACCACCGCAATCGCCCTGGCTTTGGTCGCCATGCTCTACGCCACGGTCGGGCACGGCGGCGCGTCCGGGTATCTGGCGGTGCTCACGCTCGCAGGCTACCCAGCAGAGAACGTTCGTGCGACGGCCTTGACCCTGAACATCGTCGTATCGTTCATCGCCTTCATCCAGTTCACCAGGCATGCTGGTCTCCGGCCGGAACTGCTTGTGCCCTTTGCCGTGACGGCCGTTCCTTGCGCCTTTCTTGCCGGCAGATACCTGGCCCTCGACGATCGCACCTATCGTGTGGCGATCGGACTGGTTCTGGGCTACGCCGCGTGGCGGCTGTCATTCGGTCACGATGGTGCAGGTGACGAAGCGACGCGGCCTCTCCCGCGCGGCGTCGCTCTGGCCGCCGGCGCGTTGATTGGAGTGGTGTCAGGCCTCATCGGCGTCGGTGGCGGCATTTTCCTGAGCCCCTTGCTCGTCCTCATGCGGTGGTCGACCACCCGCGAGGCAGCCGGCGTCTCCGCCGCCTTCATTCTCATGTCGTCGCTCGCCGGGTTACTGGGTCTCACGCTTCACCACGGCACGATGCCCGTCCGCGGTGATGATCTTGCTATCTTCGCGGCCTGCACGGCCTGCGGGGGAATGCTCGGCGCGAGCCTTGGAGCAGCGCGATGCAAGGCCAAGCTCCTTCGTCGTATGCTCAGTCTCGTCATGCTCATCGCGGCCGCCAAGCTGGGCCTCACCTGAGCCTGACACGGCGACGAATATGACCTCCCGGTGTTCCAGTGGTGCCCATGCCAGCATGGATCGATGAAGAATTGAGGTGGGTCGAGGCCCGCGACGAGCTTCGCTCGTTGACGACGTGGCCGGCGCCGGGACCGTACCTGGAGCGTGGCGGGCGACGGTACGTCAACTTGGCATCGAACGATTACCTCGGCCTCACGGCGGACATGACGGTCCGCGAGGCTGCCGCCCGCGCCGCCCGCGAACTCGGCACCGGAGCCACGGCGTCGCGTCTCTTGGCAGGTACGTGTCGACTCCACGACGAGTTGGAGGGGGCGCTGGCCGCGTGGAAGGGACATCCGTCGGCGCTGATTTTCAGCAGCGGCTATTTGGCAGCGCAAGGCGTCATTCCCGTCGTGGTGGGGCGAGGTGACTGGGTCGTGGCCGATCGCCTGAGCCATGCCTCGCTGCTCGACGCGGCTCGCCTGAGCGGCGCAAAGCTCGTTCGGTTCCGGCACAATGACGTCGCCGACGCGGCCCGCCAGGTCGCGGCGCGGCCGCCAGATCGACGCTGCCTGCTGGTGACCGAATCAGTATTTAGCATGAACGGCGACCTGGCGCCGGTCACCGAGCTTCTGGAACTCGCGTGCCGGTCTGACACACTCCTCTTGGTGGACGAAGCCCACGCGATCGGCGTGTGCGGGCCGCGGGCCGCCGGCCACACCGCTGATCGGCCGGAAGCGGAAGACCGGCTCGTCACACTCGGCACGTTCGGAAAGAGCCTCGCCAGTGCGGGAGGTTTCGTCACATGCTCGCGGCAGCTTCGGCAACTTCTCATCAACCGTGCGCGAACATTCCTGTTCGACACGGCGCTCCCGCCCCCGACGCTCGCGGCCGCCCTTCAGGCGGTGGCCCGAATCCAATCGCACCCGGAGTGGCGTGATCAGTTGCAAGCCAAGTGGACGACGCTTCGCGAGCGGCTGGAGGCCGCGGGGCTCGACACGATGGGATCTCGATCCGCGATCCTGCCGGTGGCGATCGGCGACAATGCCAAGGCCGTGGCGTGCGCCGCACGACTCGAGGCTGCGGGTATCCTGGTGGCGGCGATTCGGCCCCCCACCGTGCCGCCTGGCACGGCGCGGCTGCGCCTGTCGGTGAGCCTCGCCCATACGGATGAAGACTTGGCACGCGCTGCTGAAACGATCGTCGACATCGTCGGAAAGTCGCCATGACGGTCCGCATGTTTTGTGGATGGTCGTTTCCGTCGGACGTCATCGACGGCCTCGCGCGCGACGTCGTCGATCGGACGTCGTCGGCGCGCCAGGCTCGAGAGCTTTGGATCGGCTGGTCGCTGGGCGGCCTGCGGGCGCTTGCGCTCGCCGCGGAGTGTCCGCAGGGCGAGGAACAGTCGCCCCCCGGACGGCTCGTGCTCATTGCATCCACCGCGCGATTCTGCCGCGATGGCGAGGACTGGCCGGGTACGGAACCCGCGGTCCTTCGCGGACTGCAAGGGCGGCTCAGACGCGACCCGGCGGCTGCGCTGGCGGGTTTCCACGCCTTGTGTGCCGGATCGGAAACCGCACCGGAGACCGTGCACTCCCGAACAGCGGCGAGCCTCGCGCTTGGCCACGATGAACTAACGCACGGCCTCGACACGCTGGCGCGCCTCGATGTGCGGCCGGTGCTTGCTCAGGTGCGAATGCCGGTACTCGTCCTGCACGGCGGGCAAGATCGCATCATTCCTCCTGCGACCGCCGAGCGATTGGCAGCGATGCTCCCAGACGCGACGCGATGCGAGCATCCGACAGCCGGACACGACCTCCCGCTGGCCCAGGCGCGATGGACCGCAGACCGGATCGTCGAGTTCCTCTGCCGATGATGCCTATGACAGCCCACCCTCGATCACGGTTTTCGGCAGCGGCCGTCACGTACGACCAAGTGGCCCATGTGCAGTGCGAGGTCGCCGATCGCCTGCTGCTCTCCCTCGCAACCGTTCGCCGACCCGAGCGAGTCTTGGACATCGGCTGTGGCACAGGCTACCTCACGCGCCGATTGGCCGACCTCTGGCCGCACGCCTGGATCGAGGGAGTTGATTTCGCGCCCGGAATGATCGATCAGGCGCGGCATCGCACGGATCGCCAGGGCCGTCCTCTCTTCACGCTGGCCGACGCCACGACCTTCGAAGGCACGCCACGGCACGCGACCTAAGACTGCCTGGTGAGCGCGAGCAGCCTTCAGTGGATGCCGCCACTCGGCCGTACGCTCGCGCACCTGGCTGGCCTGCTGCGTCCCGGGGGTCACTTCGCGTTTGCCGTGATGCTCGACGAGACGCTCCGCGAGCTTCATGCGGCAGAGGTTGCCGTCGTTTCGGGAATCGCGAAGGCGGCAACGCTCCCGTCAACGACCGAGGTTCATGCCGGCCTGGCGGCGGCTGGGCTCGCCTGCACGGAGTCGTTCGTGGACGACCATGTCGTGCACGCTCCGTCGGCCGCGGCGCTCCTTCGGGATCTCCATGACGTCGGCGCCACTGGTAGCCTTGCCCCGGGCCGGCGCCACCTAACTCGCCGGCAGATGCGTTTGCTCTGCGACCATTACGATGCTCACTTCCGCGATGCGCTCGGGGTTGTCGCGACATACCGCGTCGGCATTTTCCGAGGCGTGCGTGATGCCGCTCCACGTTGACGCACGAGAACCGCAGACACGACTCCCGATGCCCCTGACGATCACCACCGAATATCGACCGGCCACCGAACTCGGCTATTTGCTGCACACGCATCCGGATCGGTTTCAAAGTTTCGACCTCAGCTTCGGGCGGTCACATGGTGCCCCCCTGCCTGAATTTTGAACCATGCCTCCTGAACAGCCCACGCCAACGAGGAAGCTCAGCGAACCGCAGCCCGCCTCCTACTTCGAGAACGGCCTCTTGGTCTACACAGCGGCCTATCACCTCGATCGCGGGTATTGCTGCGGCTCTGGCTGCCGTCACTGCCCGTATGATCCTCGGCACGTCGAAGGCAACAAGCAGGTGCGCACGTGAGCCCCTACCGCGACACAGACGACGATGACGAGTGGGATGACGACGGCTCGGAAGCTGGCAACGACACGGAAGACTCAGACGACGAGTCGACCATCCCGTGCCCCTACTGCCGCCGGGAGATCATCGAAGACACCCCACGGTGTCCGTACTGCGAGCGGTACATTTCCGATGAAAATCTCCCGCTTCGCCGCCAACCCCTTTGGATTATCGTGACGGCGTTGATCTGCCTCGGCGTCGCGATTTGGTGGGTGATCCGAGCATGACAAAGACACGATCGCCACACACGGCTTCGTGCCGGAGCAGCACGAAGGAAGGGGTTCACGGTGCATGGCCGTGTAGGTGAAGGTGCGGCGACTGAGTGAATGGAGGCTATTGGGACCGCGATCCTTGAGTCGCGTCGTCGAAATCAGAACCGAAGTACTCGAGGAGCAAGCCGTACGGGCAACTTGCTCACGCCTCCAACTCGAACCACCCGAGCACTTCACGCTCCATCACGAGCCACTCTTCGGCTTGGTCGGCGCTCGGTCGCTGGCCACTGCCTACGCTTTCGCCGCCACAGTTCTGCCGGGTATCGGACTAGGACTGACCAAGGTGCTCATCTACCGTGTAGGCCCACGCCCGCCGCTGCCATACCGTCGCATCTTCCTGGACACCGCGATCATCATCGGTCTCGCCGAAACAATTGCCTGGGCGGCAGGCGCGTGGGTTTGGCTTGGCGGACCAACACCGTACCCCTCGACCTGGTTTCCGGACACGAAGACCGACACCATCATCACCCAGACCGTCCAGGTCACGCTCTACCTTGCCTGCGCAACAGTTTCGAGCGTTATGGCCATCTGGGCAGCGGCGTCTCGATCACAACTCGCGGCAGCAGAGAAGGCGTTGCCTTGGCCTTCGGGCAACGCGTGAGTCGCTCACGGCTCCAAAGACGCCCACGGTGCCAATCGTCAGGCACGGGATGCTCATGGCGTCTATCACTTCGCACCTTTTTCCTGGCTCGTGAGGGACTGCAGGTAGTCGAGCAGTCCGGCAAGCTGCGCGGGCGACAGGGCATTGACCAATCCGTTCGGCATCACCGAAGTCTCCATCTTCACCCGCTCGTCGATGTCGTCCTTGACGATCGTCATCGTCTTGCCCGTCTGGTCGAGCAGGGTCAGGTCTTCGGCCCCCTCGGCGGTAACCACGCCCACGAATTGCTTCCCATTGGCCATGATGAGCGCCGTGGTCTCAAACCCCTGGGCGATCTTCGCGCTTGGATCGAGTATGGAC
>CAZCHF010000061.1:0-18372 GCA_964498325.1 uncultured Candidatus Kuenenia sp. | reverse complement strand
GTACTAGCTCGGGCCACCGGGCATCCAGGCTTTGAACGATGCCCGGAACGTTGGGGCCACGGGTCAGTATCGGTGGCGGTTCGTCAATAAACGACTCACGTGGTTTGGCGCCTTCGTTGCTGCCGCTCATCGGTTCACCCCCCGTCGGTCGATCACGCGAGGGCAGCCGCTGTCAATCCACGCAAGAATGTCGGACCTCCGCCATCTGGTAAGAGAGCCACCGGGTCGCACGGGTTGAGGCGCCCGGCCGCTGGCCACATACCGCCACCATGTGCGCTTGCCCATGCCGGCCACCGTTGCCGACTCATCGGCATCGAGCAACTCGCGAACCACCTCGGGAACCGTTGTCGTATTCTTCATCGCTTCACCTACCTCGTGTCACATCCAACCGGCGGAGTGCCAGTCGGCTGGAGTCACGGTAGCGATGGAAAACAGGCTGTCACGCTAGGAACGGACGCTACATGTAATTTGTCCGGCGACGATTCACGCCCCGTGCCTCGCTATGCCCTGGGCTGCCGTGGGAGGCGGTTTGCGTGAAGCCGGACACGGACAAACTTTTGTCCGCCGGGTCTATGGCTTAGAAGCCTTGGTGATTCGTTCGATCTGCTTCCGCCCACGCTCGATGGCATCATCCCAGTCGGCCGCCATCCTCGCACGGGCGTTGTCTGTGAGTCGTTTGCCGTTTCGCTTCTCGGTTTCCATCTTCGTGATTCTCCACTCGATGAAAGCCGCTATCGTCGGGCTGCCGTCACCGTCGTAGGTTCCTTTCCAATCCAGCCACTCAAGGCGTATCGCCCGGTCGAAGTCGGCGTCTATCGGCGGTCGCCCTACGGGATTGCCGACGGGCTTGCTGCCATCGGGCAGATCTTCATTATGGGCCGGCTCTTCCTTGCTCGCCTTGGGGCCGGCTGCCATCGCAGCATCGAGCACTATGATGGAAGCCTCAACGACATCCCTCAGTTCCCGTACGCCTACTGGCTGGTTCCGACTCCAAAGGTCTCTGGAAAGCCTCAATAGGATGCCAGGGAGAGCGGCGGCGGCGACCTCGAACAAGAGCCACAACCACATAGCGCCTCGCGTGTGGCAGTCAGGGTCGTGTTTGTACGCCCACTCCACGCCGAGCAGGCTGGCGACGCTTACAACAACGGGCGCCGCGTCTTCCGAAACTCCTATGAAAGCTTGAAACGCAGGTCGATCACAATGAAAGAACAAGTCCCCATCGGTGACTTGTTGGACTTCTGTCCGATGGGCGGTGGAGAGAGTCATGTCAGCGAACATCTCAACCACGCCATTTCGAAAGTCCCACTCAAGGGGCAATCGCCCGCGAGAATCGTCGATCGTTTGGCCGAATCGCCTACTGACCATCGCAACTCGAATTGGGCCAGCTGCCCGGAGCGCCCGGAATCTGCCCCGAAGGTAGGTCAGGAATGCGTCGAAACGCGCGGCTTCCGAATTGGCCATGTCTTCCACTCCGTAGGGGCCCGGGGGGCCGACCGGCGCCGCGTGGAGTGGAACGCGATGCCAGCCGGCCGATGCGGGGATCAGCCGCGCCCGGATAGACGACAGACTGCCGCGCAGCGACCGGGAATACAACCCAAACTCTCGTCGCTGTCGGTCACCAACGCGGCGGGGTCACGGGCGCGTGCGTGGGGATGCTGGAAACGCAGCAAAATTTTATCCGTGGCACGCGAGGGGGCGTGGGTATGTCCATTCGGCCCGCCCGCGCATCATTCCGATTCGCGGTCCCCAACGCTCTTTTGAGCGCTCGCCCAGAATGTGGTGGGTGTGTAACGCGTCGCTACCGAGAATTCCAGCAAAATCGCGAAGAAAAGGATGTTCCGTGGCGTGACACTCGCGTGACACCCTTGCCGATTCAAGGCCAGAATTTAGTAGTGGTTGCGCCCTGCCGAATTAGCGTTTCGAGCTGGCGCGGCCTCACTTCAGTTAGACGAGCGACGAGGAGCTGATCGAACTCGCGGCCAAGTGGGGCGAGGACAGCCATAGGCAGAATGACGGATTCTATGGCTGGGTTGGTTTTGGAACGGGCTGTTTCTCCGTGAGTATGCTGGAAGCTCGCTTTCCGTACGTCGTGTCGGGAAATTTCTCTACAAGTTCACGGAGCGACTTTTCCCCGCTGTAGCCGTGCTGGGTCGCCGTCAAATATCGGTTCCACACAGCACGTGCGGCAGATTCGTTGGCCTGCCGGTTTTGCTGCTCCTGAAGGATCGGGGCGGCGTCTTTCGCGGACTGCTCAGGCGTTATCTTCGGGAGTTTAAGCGAATATCGCCTGTCAAGCGACTGCCTTAGCTTCTCGCTAGCGACAACTTGCACATGTCGCAGGTGGCCCTCTATTCGGTCTACTAGTTTCCAACGCTCCTCCCACTCGGCAAGGAGCTGTTCTGCTTGTTCAGCGCCATAAGGATTAATCCTGGACCGTGCTCGGTCGCGAATTAATTGCTCGCGAAGAACTTTCATACTGTTCCTCAAGCTGCTTAACTTCCCAAGATTAAATGCTGATGCATCGATCATCGCAGCAAGCGTGGAGGTATGATTAACGAGTTGTGGATCAACGTTGTGGGAGTCCAAAACCTGTAGCTTCTCAGAAGCGCGCAATAAAACCTCTGAAATAGGCTGAAGGCGGTCAAGGATGCGGTCCTTAGACGTGTCGTCCATAGGCTGTGGATCGTTTCGGCTTCCAAGCCTCCAGAACTCCGGGAGGACGTTTGCCATCGCCAGGTTCTTATCCACGAAGATTTGTGCGACCTCGTTCCAGTATGCTTCGGTAGCAGCTGCGGTCACATCACCCTTAGCAGTTGGAAATGCTCCGCGATCTGCTTTTGGCAGGTCGGCGACTGAACGCGGTTGGACAGCGGCCATTCGAATCGCGTTCGCCAGGTGCGATGCATCCACTGCAAAACCGAGGCTCTGGCCAACGTCCGGAGGCGTTGACAGTGTGCTGACGCCGACTACTTCACCATTGGCGAGGATTAAGGGTCCGCCACTGTTGCCCGAATTGATAGCCGCATCCGTCTGAATCCACTGACCGTCCATGGCGTATCCGAACGCGGTGAGCCCATCACTGAGAAGTGGCTTGAGGTCAGACCAACGGCGGTTTGCGCTAATAATGCCCTTGCTAGCCGAGCCTTGCAGCCCTTGCGGTGACCCAAGTGCGAAGACTTCTGCCCCCACTTCGCGAGGTGCTGACGAAAGCGGAAGCGGCTTCAGGTCTGTGGACTTAGTGGTCCGCAATAGAACAAGGTCGAATTTGGGTTCGGCATATAAAAAACCAGCGACCGCGACCCGAGCGCCGTTTGGTAGGACGCAAGATACTTCCTTGGCGTTTTCGACCACATGGAAGTTCGTTGCGATGGTGTCTCCAGTGCCTACGACAAAGCCGGTACCGAGCCCGCCGTTGGTTTCCACCTGAACCACCGACCTCATAGCGTCATCAATTGGCGCTGCGGCAAGATTAAGCAGGGCCAGCGTCGCAAAGAACGCAGGAGCGAGTCCGGTGGATTGCATGTGGCGACTCCTGACCAAGGCAAGAAATGACCCCAAGCGTAGGAACTGCTGCTACTTTACGGGCATATCGCAATCTCGGGCGAATCTGCGATTTACTGGTAGATGGGCTGCCAGATGATCGCGCCGTTGCACATCTGACCGTTGAAATACTGGTCACAATTTCGCTTGAACGGACGATTGGACCCGAGCCACGTATGGGACGCGCCGCAACGAGCGCAGGCCCCTTCCCAGCGGCTGATTTGCTGTGCCACAGGCTCGGCGGCGACGACAGGCCTGTCTAACATCTGGGACGATCCGTACCCAATCGCAACGACGGCGACGGTGGCCAGGGTCGCAAGAATCGTGGCGCGAAAAAGCTGTAGTTTCATCGGTTAATCCTAAAAAGTGGATGTTTCAGACGGAGCGGCGGGTGGCCAGACTAGGCGTAAGGAACCTGCCCCTCGGTCAGGGTAACCGGTTTTGTGTGGCAAGCAACAGGCGGCACCCGGGCGAGGTTGACGGGGCGGCAGGGAGGCCGCCCCTAAAGATGGCAGGATGCCTTCCGGCGGCCGGGAACCGGACGCCTCCTTTAGCCGCACGATGCGGCCCACAGCGGCGGGGATGCCCGAGATTCCGCACTTGGGGGAGGGGGAAGCCGGGGGCGCGGCGAATGCCGCATCGCGGGGGGCGGCGAGGGGGAGGGGGGCGAGACGATGCCGGATGCGGAGGCGAGCCCCCTTCACCCTGATGAGCCCCCCGCAGAGAACAGCATCGAGGGCTAGCCGCTGCTCAGAGAATCGGAGGGCATGGATGCCCGACTCCGCTTGGATGTCTTCGCGGCACGACGGAAGCCGCCCGCCACGAGCTGGAGTCGTGCCGCCCCGGCCGGAGGCCATCGCCTTCTTGCGAACCCGGGGGGCGAACCTCGTGCGTGGTCTCACGCTCGAACAAGGCACGCTGACACCTATCCCCTCTGAAAACTCTCGGAGCGGATATGAATGTGAAGGGTCGCGAGGCTTGGGGGCCAGGCCGGGGGTCGGTTCCGGTGACCGCGAGTCCCAGAAATGCCAAAGGACTACCCGCGTTCAAGCGGCTGCGAGCGGCCGAAACTCGTCGCGATCAATGTTCGGCTGCCCGAGCGATCGCAGCAGGTCCATCAGGCGATCCGGGCCACATTGCGAGGGATCGATGATCTCGATACCGATCGCACGCCCGTCCGCAGCACGATCGATTACGATCGCGTCATCGACTTTGTGGGTCGTCGCCACCCGGTCGCCCGACTGCCGAGGCAACTGCACATACGCCGCAATCGGCAAACCGCGACGGTACGTCACCTTGAGCGAAATTCGTTTCACCATGGCGTCACCTTGTATGCGGTGATCGCGACAATCACCCGATCACGTTCGTCTGGCTCAACTACAACTTCCCAGGCATCGCCCAGATGGTGCGTGTCGATCACCCATCTGCCGACGCGGGAACCAATCCGAACACCGTCGGCATCTTCCATCATGATCCGCAAATCGGCTTCAGAAAAGCCCCGATCAATCATCCGATCTTCTACGTGCGGACTCAACTCCAGTTCAAAACCCCACCACTCCGGCGGATTGTCCAGAGCCATCGCAGCACCGTTTTCGCCTGTTTTCTGGGCATTCTAACCGATTCGCACGGCCCACGGTGAGGGAAGTGGCGCACGCCATCCTCAACTCTCCATGACACCACGGCTCGCTTCGACCATCGCAAGGATGCCAGCTCGCACCGCCGGCGGCAGCGTGGGCCACGCTTCGCACACTGTCACAAGGGCGGGGTCAGACTGGACCGGCGGCACATCCTCGGGCACACTCCTACCGTGTTCCCCGATAGAATCCATGTTTTCAGCGGACTCGAAATCAGATGCCGGGCAACCGGTTGCGGGTTCGAATCCCGTGCCCTCCGCTTTGAGTTTTCGCGAGGTTTCGCGACGGTTCGTGATCCTTTGCCGAAGTGCTGACCCAGGAAGGGTTTAGGCGAGGATCATGCGAAGGCTTGCGAATGGTCGCGCGCGGCTGCTGAGCCGCCACCCCAAGTGGGCAGATTCACTTGCCGCGGCCCTCTTCGGGCACTACGGGTAGTCGGGCGGGAGCTTTGTCGCCGTAAACGATCGCGTTGCGGTGGCAATACACGAATCGCTCACCGCCGGGGTGCATGAAGATCCCCTGCACTTTCTCACGACCGGTCGGCAACAACTCCTCTTGCTGCGCAGGTAGCTTCAAGTAGGTCTGATGCTGGTCTCCTTTCCGTCGGCGCCCCGCGCGCAGCGTTTCTGAGGAGTCCAGCGATCGCGGACTTGGTCGATGACACGTCCATCCTCTTCAGCGCCATTCCCAACGCTTCCGTTGCATCACCGGCACCGGTCCTGACGAGGGTTCAGCAGACTCCTGCGGCGGCAAGGGCCAACTCGGCCGCGTCGTCTAGGTTCCGCTGGCCGGCCCGAAGCCGTGATCGCCGAAGCCCGCTCGAGTCGTTGCTGGTATTAATACGGATTACCGAACCGCTGACCAGGTGTCTCTGGCGGCTAGGGTGAGTGCGTGTGAGCCAGGATCATGAAGCCCATCACGTTCTCATGCCGCGAAACGCTCCGGTTCTCGCCCAAAGAAATAGCCGCCCAGGTTCTCGACGTCTCCAAGTGGACAGGCTTCCACGGCTACGGACCCCTTCCCGGCATCAAGGCGGCTGAGTTCGAGACGAGAACCCCGAGAATCAGCGGATCGCGAATCCGGGTGACGAACGCAGACGGATCGAGCCACGTCGAAGAGATCGTCGCGTGGGAACCAGAACGGCGGCTGGTTCTTCGGCTGGGAGACTTTTCCAAGCCCCTGGCGTCCATCGCGACCCACTTCATCGAGACGTGGGACTTTGAGCGTGCCGGGAACGAGACCAAGGTGGCACGATCGTTCGAGGTTTATCCGAAGTCGTTGGTGGCCAAGCCTCTATTGTGGGTAATCTCCTGCTTTCTGAAGAGAGCCATCGCTCGGCACCTCCACGAGATGAGGATCGGAACGGGAGGCAACGGGGTGGATGTGCGACCCGCCGGTTGACGAAAGGAGAACTCATGCCGAAGGTCGTCCTGTTCATCGCGACGAGCCTCGACGGCTACATCGCCAGCTCAGACGGAACAGTTGACTGGCTCTTTCACGATGCCGACTACGGTTACACCGAATTTATGGCTTCACTCGACGCTGTTGTCATGGGCCGGAAGACATGGGAGCAGGCCAAGGGGTTTGAAGACGTGCCCTTTGCCGGAAAGCAAGTTTTCGTCTTTTCAAGCACGCTGGCGCCGTCGGCCGACGATCGCGTGCAGCGCGTGCAAGGCGATGTCGATTCCGTCGTCCCGTTGATTCGCCAGGGCCTTCAGAAGGACTTGTGGCTTGTTGGTGGTGGCTCGCTTGTAGGGCAGTTCATCGCGCATCGCTTGATCGACGAGTTTCGCCTGTTCGTCCATCCGATCATCCTGGGGACGGGTATCCCGCTCATTGTGGGGCGTGTGCACCGCACGGATCTCACGTTCGAGGGGAGCCAAGCGTTTTCCAGCGGATTGGTCGAACTGCGGTATCGGTTGGCAAAAAATGAGACTCGATGACGGAAACTTCCCAGGTCACGAAGAGGAGCCCCGCATGGCTATCCGGCTCGTCGCGATCTCTGCCGATGGACGGCTTTCCCAGAAGGTGTCCATGGACGAGATGGTTTCGTCCGTATGCGAAGCAACCACTCAGATGTACGGGCGGGTGGGATACGTGCTTCCGTGGGTCGGCTACCTGGCGATTCTCGATGGCGACGCTGTTGGAGCATGCTCGTTCAAGGCACCTCCCAAGGACGGCCACGTTGAGATCGCTTATTTCACCTTCCCGGGTTTTGAAGGGCGTGGAATTGCTACGGCGATGGCCAAGCAGTTGATCGAGGTCGCTCGGGCGACTGATCGTGACCTCGTGGTACTTGCCCAAACGCTTCCCGAAATGAACGCTTCCACCCGAATCCTGCACAAGCTGGGATTCACCCATCGCGGAACCGTCGTCCACCCCGAGGATGGCCAGGTCTGGGAATGGATCCTCGCTCCTGTCGACGACAAGGCCTCGCCATGACCGACCCACGAACGATCAGCATTCAGATGAATCGTCTCGAGTCCGAGGCCTACCAGGTCGCTCAACCCATGAGGTTCATTGGCGACGGCGAGGGAAGCGAGGTCATGTTGCTCGTTTTGTTCAAGGCACGACCTTCCGCATCGTGATCGCCCTCAAGTCCTTTTGGTTCTTGACGGCCCATGATGCCAAGGTACTGATGGGCTTGAGGATGCTTTTGCCGAGGGGAGTCAGTCGATACTCGGTTCGTGGCGGGACGACGGCATACACCTTTCGCTGCACCAAGCCGTATCGCTCGAGGTTCCGTAATGTCTGTGTGAGCATCTTCTTGCTGACCCCAGGAATCTGCCTCTGCAAATCGCTGTATCGCTTCACGTCATGGCCGATGACGAACAAGACGCTGCTCGACCAGCGGTCCCCGACCAAATCAAAAACCTGCCGCAACGGGCAATTCTCGTCCAGAACACAAAGCGGGCCGTGGGTTTCAGCCATTGTTCGGTTTCCAGAAGGTGCCTAGGGCACCGGTAAGTACCTACTTGCGATAAGGGTCCAAGTTCATACCATGCGCCATACGGCGGTTCCGAGCAAGGTGCTCGGTGGTTCTCTGCTCGTCTGCATGGAGGTCATTCTCGTGAAAAAACTCCTATCACCCGCCCGCCTCGGACCGCTCGACCTGCCGAACCGCATCGTCATGTCGCCGATGACTCGTTGTCGCGCCGGCGAAGGTGGGGTTCCAACTCCACTCAATGCCGAATACTACCGGCAACGAGCCTCTGCGGGGCTCATCCTTGCTGAAGGCACCCAGGTGTCGCCACAAGGAGTTGGCTACCCGGCGACCCCAGGCATCCATTCCGCCGCGCAGGTGCAAGGCTGGCGCACCGTCACGGATGCCGTCCACGCAGCCGGCGGGCGAATTTTCCTTCAGCTCTGGCACTGTGGGCGAGTGTCTCATTCTTTCTTCCACAACGGCGAATTGCCGGTGGCCCCATCCGCAGTTGCGATCAACGGCAAGACGCTTCAGTTCCGTGGGGATGGCGGGGTGCCGTTCGAGACTCCACGGCCCCTCGACCTATCGGAGATTCCTTCGGTCGTCGATCAGTATCGGCAAGGAGCGATCAACGCCAAAGCAGCAGGCTTCGATGGGGTCGAGATTCATGGAGCGTTCGGTTACCTGCCCGATCAGTTTCTCCAGGATGGCACGAATCAAAGAACCGACGAGTATGGAGGGTCGGTGGCGAACAGGGCACGATTCCTCCTCGAAGTGACCGAGGCGGCCATCGAGGTGTGGGGGCAGGAACGTGTCGGCGTGAAGCTCTCCCCGTCCAACACATTCAATGACATGCGGGACAGCGATCCCGTGACTACCTTCTCGTTCGCCGTGTCGGCCCTGAATGAGCTCGGGATCGGATACGTTCACATCATGGAAGCGAGTGCTTCAGACCTCCGCCATGGTGGCAAGGCGATTCCTGTTTCCGTCTTTCGCCCGCACTTTCAAGGCACCCTTATCGTCAATCAGGACTACGACCAGGCCAAGGCGGAAGCAGTTCTTGTCCGAGGTGAAGCCGACCTTGTTTCCTTCGCTCGCCTCTTTCTGGCAAATCCTGATCTCCCAGAGAGGTTTGCAAGAGAGGCGTCCCTCAACGCCCCCGATCCATCCACGTTCTATGGTGGTGGCGAGAAGGGGTATACGGACTATCCGTCTCTGGTCGGCGTTTGAAGAAGGACCAGAGCGCGTCAAGCAGAATGTCCTCTGTCAGTGAGCCACGAATGACCATCGGGAAACCAAAAGTCGTCGCGGATGCGTTCGAGAAGAACTAGGCCCGCATTGCCCCACAAAAAGCCCAACCTTCCGGAGAAGATTTGCCTCGTCTGCAATCGACCTTTTGCATGGAGGAAGAAATGGGCGAAGGTGTGAGATCAGGTTTTGTATTGCTCGGAAGCGTGTAGGAAGAAAAAATGACCCACGACAGCCAGCACTTCGAGGCCATGTACGCCAATGTACCGCCCTGGGATATCGGCAGGCCCCAAAAGGCATTCTTGGCCGTAGCTGACCAGATCCAGGGATCAGTCCTCGATGTGGGGTGTGGCACGGGAGAGAACGCTCTCTTCCTTGCCGAACGGGGTCACAAGGTCACGGGCATCGACTTCTTAGAGTCGCCGATTGCCGCGGCGAAACGGAAGGCCGCTGATCGTGGACTTGTGGCGACCTTTTTGGTCATGGACGCCCTGGCACTCAAGGAACTACCCGAGGTTTTAGATTCCGCCATCGATTGCGGGCTCTTTCACGTCTTCAGTGACGAAGATCGGCGCGCTTACGTCGAAGGCTTGGCCTCCGTTCTCAACCCTGGTGGTCGCCTGTTCCTGCTCTGCTTTTCGGATGCCGAACCAGAAGGGCAGGGGCCACGACGGATTTCGAGGAAGGAAATCGAGAATGCTTTTGCGGATGGCTGGGTCGTTGAGTCCATCGAGCCGTCCGTGCTCGAGGTCCGTCCTGACAGAAAGGACTTGGGCTTCAGTGAGGGCGGGCCGAAGGCTTGGTTCGTGGTGGTGCGAAGGGGGTGAGTCTGGCCTCGGGTCGCATGGTGGATTGATGCGTTGGGCCATGGTTGGCGATTCAATTCCATCGTTTCGTGGCCCGGATTCAGGCCGACGATCTCGTTCAGTGGCAGAAGATGCGCGCCTCGCAAGTCGGCGTCGGAGTCGGGCGAAGGGAATCCGTAGAGGTGCCTTCCGCTGATGGTGGGCTCTGCCATGAGATCCTGGCATTCACCTCGCCCAAGGGCGCTCTCAATTTGTCTCGTTCCACCTTCGTGCGCGCGGTACATTGACGGGAAGCTTCGGCGGCGGGAAGGGCCAGCCCGAGGTCAACGCGTGTCGCTGCCACTTGAGGACGATCCATGACGGTCAAAGAGTTTTGCCGCGCTCTCGAAGGCAGTCCGGGCGTGAAGATGCACTGGATGTTGCCGGACAAATCCTTCGTTCCCGCGCACTACCACATCACCGAGGTCGGCAAGCTTCGGAAAGACTTCATCGACTGTGGCGGTACGGTTCGATCGACGACGGCATGCTTGCTGCAGGTTTGGGTGGCTCAGGATCTCGACCACCGTCTCGAAACCACGAAGCTGGCCTCGATCATGCGCATTGCCGAGCCGCTTCTTGGATCCGTTGAGCTGCCCGTGGAGGTCGAGTACGAGGAAGGCGTGATTTCGCAGTACCCGATCGGCGGCATGGAAGTCACGCCATCGGGGCTGCTGTTCTATCTGGGAACGAAGCACACGGCCTGCCTCGCTCCGGAGAAGTGCGGCGTTGGGGGCACTGGCTGTTGTTGAGTGGTCGAGGCGGTGTCACCGGATCGAGTGTCCGTCGATTCTTGGTCCAAGGATTCACACCTTCCGGTACCCCTTCGTTCCTCCCTTCGAGCCCTTCGTCGGCCTGTGACCGCCGCCCATTCGGTTGTGAGCGTTGTCGTGCAAAGCGAGGAGCTCGTCGAGCCCCAGGCCGCCGGGCTCAATTCCGTGAGCGTTGCGGAGGTGCCGTCGAACTTCGTCAAGCGAGGGGGACCAGTTGCCGTTCACGTTCCAGCGAGGGCCGGCAATTCGGGCAACTTCTTGAGCTGCCAAGGCGACGGACGCCTTCGCGAGAGCGAGCAACACGAGACAGGCGGATCGACGATGCATGGTGAGCACTCCGAAGACAATCCGCCTACTCGGAGCGTAGCATAACGGCCGTCCCCTGGAAGACCGCTGCCCCCTCGCGGACGATCTCCAGTGAAGGGCGCGTTTCCGAAGGCGAAGGAGTCATGGAATGCCCGGTCCCTCTCCGGATGATCCGCATCCGATGAAAGGCTTTCCGCAGGTCGGATTCCTGAAGGCACTGGTCACGAACCCGAACATCGTGGTCGGTGACTACACGTATTACGACGACCCGGAAGGCCCGGAGCAGTTCGAGGCGAAGTGTGTGCTGTACCACTTCCCGTTCGTCGGCGACAAACTGGTGATCGGCAAGTTCTGTGCCCTGGCTCGCGGTGTGCGGTTCATCATGAATGGCGCCAACCACCAGGTTTCGGGGTTCTCGACCTACCCGTTCTATGTCTTTGGCGGAGGCTGGGAGTCGGTGACGCCGCAGCCGACCGATTTCCCGTACAAAGGCGATACCGTGCTCGGGAATGATGTCTGGCTAGGCTACGACGCGCTCATCATGCCTGGTATCAAGATCGGCGATGGAGCGATCGTGGCCGCTCGGTCGGTCGTGGTGAGCGATGTACCGGCCTATTCGGTCGTCGGCGGCAATCCGGCCAAGATCATCAGGCCGCGATTTCCTGACGACATCGTGTCTGAACTGTTGGCACTTCGATGGTGGGACTGGCCGGTGGACAAGATCACGCGCAATCTGACGGCCATCGTCGGGGCCGATGTTGCGGCCTTGCGAGATGCTGAGTGAACGGAGACCGCGGTGACTTCGGTACCCTCGCCTGAGATGCCGTACATGCGAGACTCCACCGATCACCCGGCGTCACTTTCGTCGGCCGATCTTTTGAAGGTCTGCATCGAAACACGGACGCGGCGTTCGGGGCCCGGTGGACAGCATCGCAACAAGACCGAAACGGCCGTCGTGCTCCTGCATCAGCCGACGGGGATACGGGCCGAGGCATCGGAGCGGAGAAGCCAGGCCGAGAATCGCAGTGTGGCTCTCCAGCGGCTCCGGATGAAACTGGCCCTCGAACACCGTGCGCCGCCGTCCCCCGGCCCGTCGGAGAGGTGGTACTCGCGTCGCCGCGGCCAGCAACTGATGGTCTCCGCGCGTCACGATGATTATCCCGCCCTTGTCGCCGAAGCCCTGGATCAACTCGTGGCCCAGGGGCTCGACATGCAGCGAGTCAGCGAGATTCTTGGGGTCACGGCAACTCAACTCCAGAACGTTTTCAGGCGCTCGCCCCAGGCATGGACGGCGCTCGCTCGCCTCAGGTCGAACGCCGGCCTGCCGCCACTGCGGTAGCGAACGTCACCCCGCGCCCCTGTCGCGGCGTCAGTCCGCTGCCGCGTAGTGGCGGGTGATGAGATCGTTTTGGATCCAAAGCAGCTTTTCGAACGCCAGGAGGGTGCGGCATTCCGTGGCGCGGTCCAGCCCGAGAGTCAGGATCGTTTTCGAGATGGCATGAGCGACGAAACCCAGCAGGGCATTCATTTGGACGAGCGGCACATCCAGGGCCGGACTGCCTGCGGCGGGCGTGTGAATCTTTCCGACCAGATCGAGGTATTCCACCATGCTCGCGTCATACGCCGCGGTGACCAGACGCGTGAGATAGCGCCCGAGGTGCTGCTTGCGAAAGGCAATCATGGGGTGATTCTGCGAAAGGTCGCCGAGGTCCGTGGGCACAGGGCCGACATACCCGCTCTGCCGGGGCACGAAGTGGCGCTTCGTGGCGTCATAGGCGAAAAGCTTGTCGTACACCGCATCGACGAGACCTGGCACAAGTGGGCCCAGCAGTGGCGCGGCTCCATGGATCGCGGCGATGTCGTCAGATCCGAACCCGATGAATTCGCAGAGATACCCGAAGCGGTACATCGTGTCGGTCTCGAGCCGGGGCTCGTCAATCGTGGCCATGGGCATGATCGTGTCTCCGTCGAGGGGGCGTGAAAATCGGACTCATGTGTCCGATTTGCACGCCAGTCTATCGGCGCATTGGTTCGCGGCAAAGGGCAGTCGTTCCGGCCCTGAGGTTACGTGCCGTGCCGCTTTAGCCGGCGAGCACGATGATGGCCGACCCGATGAAGATGAAGACCCCACCGATGATGATGGGCAATTCAAGGTGGCCCTTGAAGAGGAGGACCGAGAAAAGTGCGACAAACAGCGGGTAGGAGATCTCGAGGACGGCCGACGTGCCGGCGCCGAGCACCTGAATCGAGCCCAAGATTGCGAACGCCGCTGCGGTGGCGGTCACCAGAGTCACGGCCAGAAGTGGCATGACGGCCCGGTCAACATGAAACATGCCGGCCAGCGAAGTCCCCTGGCTCGCGAGAATCCCGGCCGAGACCAGGACACCACAGAGCGAGTGCAGGAGATACAACTTGGGTACCGACAGACTCTCGAGCACTTTTTCATCGAGGCAGTAGGTCAGGCCCCAGAGAACGGCAGCGGCGAACGCGAGGATGTATCCGAACGACGGCATCACTTCTTCGTCGGTTTCTTCAAGGGTCGCTTGACCGGAAAGGGCTGGACGCCGACGCGGTCCGCCCAGGCCTGCCACTGGTCGGCAAGCCTCGCGGCGATCGCTGGTTCTCCCTTTGACAGATCGTGAGATTCGGCGCGATCGACCGCAAGATCGTAGAGTTCCCAGGGCTGCCCGTGCTTGGCCACGAGCTTCCATTTTCCATCACGGATGGCCTTGTTGCCCATGTGTTCCCAAAAAAGTGGAGCATGCCGCTCGAGGGGTTTTCCCTTGAATGCGGGCAGGAGGCTCACGCCTTCCATCGGGTGGATCGCGACACCATCGCGCTCCTCGGGATAGTGTGCGTGGGCCATCTCCACGACTGTCGGCATGAGGTCGATCAGGTGGCCCATGTCGTGAACGACGGACCCGGCCAAGCCGCGGTCGATCCCGCCGGGCCACGAAACGACCAAAGGCGTACTGATGCCCCCTTCGTGAACCCAGTGCTTGTACTCACGAAACGGCGTGTTCGACACGTTGGCCCAATTGCGGCCATAAGCCAGGAACGTGTCGCCAGGCCCGGGCATGACGTGTGGCCCCATGCGCATCGGAAACCCATCGCGGGTTTGCAGCGGAAAGAAAGTCCGTTCGAGAACCGACTGTGGGCTCACGGGCGGGAACGTCGGCTTGGCAGGACGAGGGCCGTCGGGATGCCCCTTCTTCGCTGCTCGTCCGTTCGTCTCGTGGCAGCCGCCGTTGTCATGCATGGAGAGGATGAGCGTGTTCTCGAACTGTCCGTGCTTTTTGAGTTCCTCCACGATGCGGCCGATGCCCTGATCCATCGAGTCGACCATGGCGGCGAAGACCTCCATCCCGGCTGATTCCCAGGCCTTGTCTTCCACGTCATCCCATCGGCCTGTCGTCGGCGCCATCGTCTGCCCGGGGGCGATCACGCCGGCCTTGACCGCCTTCTCGAATCGAGCCTTGCGGATCGGATCGTAGCCCTGGTCATACATGCCGTCGTACTTCGCAATGTCGGCAGGCTTTGCATGGAGCGGCCAGTGTGGGGCCGTGTACGCGACGTACATCAAGAACGGCGAGCCCGATTGGGCCTCGGTGTGCTCACGAATGAAACGGACGGCGTGGTCGCTGATCGCGTCGGTGTAGTAGTAGGTTTCTGGGCGGTATGCCGGATCGTCGAACGGCGAGATGAGCGTGTTGTCACGGACGAGGGACTGCGGGTCGAAATAATTGCCCGCCCCCGAAAGCGTTCCGTAAAAGCGATCGAAGCCCCTTTGGAGTGGCCAGCCGTCCGTCGGCCCTGCCTTCGCCACATGCTGCGTGACATGCCACTTGCCGACCATGAAGGTGCGGTATCCGACGGGACGTACGGCCTCGGCCAATGTCACACACCGTCGGTTCAAGTCGCCTCGGTAGCCCTCGTAGCCGAGGTCATTGACCATCTGGCCGATGCCGGCCTGGTGGGAATAGAGGCCCGTGAGCAGGCTCGCACGGGTCGGGCAGCAACGGGACGTGTTGTAGAACTGGCTGAACCGCAGGCCGTTGGCCGCGAGGGCATCGATATTCGGCGTGGCAATCTCGCCGCCATAGCAACCGAGATCCGTGAATCCCATGTCATCGGACAGGATGACGATGATGTTCGGGCGAGCCGCTTCAGCACCGACGGCGGGAACGGCCGCGATCACAAGGCCGAAGGCGAAGAGAACGGAGCGGGCGAGCATGGAGACGGCCTGTGGCACGCGGGGCTTCACGTGTTCAATCTCCGCAGAGTCTACTCCATGATCACCCTCGGGAACCCCCCTCGCTCATGAAACGCATCCGCATCTCGCATCGCACGACCTATCGCTACAAGGAACCTGTCACCTTCGGGCCGCACCGCGCGATGATGCGCCCTCGGGAAGGGCATGATGTCCACATCGTCCGTGGCCACGTCGATATTGCGCCTGCCAACGCTGTTCGTTGGGTGCGCGACATCTACGGCAACTCGATCGCCATCATCACCTTCCTGGACCGGTCGAAAGAGCTCACGATCTACGGGGAAGTCGACGTCGATCTCCGCTACGAAGCGCCGATCCCGTGGCTGATCGACCCGCTCGCGGAGTCGTATCCCTTCCAATACGACTCGAGCGAGCAGATCGAGATCATCCCCTACCGCCTGCCGAGCTACCCGCACGATGGTCCGACGATGCGGCGCTGGCTGCTCGACCTCTACAGCCCCGGGCAACTCGTCGACACGGCCGATCTCCTCAAGCGGCTCAACACGCGGATCTTCGAGACGTTCACCTACTCGGCCCGCTGCGATCATGGCGTCCAACTTCCCTGCGAAACCCTCGCCAAGGGCTCGGGCTCATGCCGTGACTACGCCGTCTTCATGATGGAGGCGGCCAGGCACTGGGGCTTCGCGGCCCGCTTCGTGACCGGCTACATCCAAATGGAGCATGGCCAACATGGAGCCACGCACGCCTGGACCGAGATCTACCTTCCAGGTGCCGGCTGGCGGGGCTACGACCCGACCAACAACAAGCTCGTCGGCGTGGAGCATGTGTCGGTGGCCGTGGCCCGCGAGCAGGAGAAAGCCATGCCCCTCTCGGGATCGTGGGAGGGGCCGTCCGATGCTTTCGACGGCATGGAGGTGGCCGTCCAAGTCACTGAGATCGAGCGGGACCGACCTGCCGCGGCCACCCTCGTGCCGGCCTGAACGGCCGGCGGCCAGCCGCCTTCAGTCAGCGCTCACGACAGAAGCCGCGAAACGGCGAGTGGAACCCATCCGCTGTTCCAGGCATGAGCTCGAAAGCGGCCTGAATCGTAGCCGTGCGGGATGCCCAAGGATCGCATGAGTGCCGCCGTGCGGGCATGGTCGCTCCGGAATGACGCGACGCTGTAGCCGTCCAAGAACAGGCGTGGTGGGCCGCCGCTCAGGAGCGGAGCCTGTTGTCGCAAGAGTCGGGAGACGTGATACCGAGCAAAGTTCGCGTGTGTACCGTAGACCGACATGGAGCCCCAGGGTGTCGCCGGATTACCCATCGCGATCGGCGAGTCCCACGAGTACGCCTTGCCGAAGACATCCGGGTTGCGGAGGAGCAGACTAAAGGCTCCATAGCCAGACTTGCTGAACCCGAGCAGCAAGCGGTCGGCCGCAGCGGTGGAAACCGCATAGCGCTGTTCCACGAAGGGAATCACGAAACGAACAAGATGGCTCTCTTGGCGGATTCGGGGGTGGCTTGCGTGATCCGCGTACCAGGGCGTGTCGGAGAAAGTCGGCATCACAAACACGGCTTGGTGTTTGTTGTGGAGATTGGCCTGCTGGATGATCCGCAGGCCGTCGCCGTACCGAGTGCCACTACCGGCTTCGACCGGCAGCACGTAAATCGTGCGGTAGCTCCGGGTCGGGTCATACCCGTGTGGCAAAAGAACACGGATGAGAGTGGCGGTCCTTTGGAACGGCGATACGACGGTATGGGCGATCAGCCCATTCGTGGCCACGCGGGCCATCGGTGCGGAATTCAGGGCGACAGGCGAGGGCGCAGCAGACGTTCGCAGCACTGCCGTGGATTCCACGAAAGGCGACGGCCCGAAGGTCGGCCATGTGCTGTGATCGAGGTCGGTTACCTGCAGAATCTGGACGGTCGAGGGCACGGCTCTGCACTCCAGCCGTTCCAGCCCAAGGTGGTGTCGGGCGCGCTGTCGACGACACTGACCCTTTGGGCCAGATCGCACGAACCGTCGGAAAATGGAAAGATCTGTCAAGCCGTGGTGCCTTTGCCGTCTACGCAGGTGCCACCTTCCAAACCCCTCATTGAACCGGGAGCAAGATTGTTGACACTCTCTTCCGAGAAAACTACCGTCTAGCTTGCCTATTTTGTGCGGCCAGCGCATTTTGCGGGCTTATTTTACTTTTCCTTGTGGAACTCCACGATGTCGCACCTCTTCATGACCGGTGTTTCAGGGCTGCTCGGGGGGCAGTTGATGGCTCGCCTGCTCGGGCAAGGCCGGAAGTTGGCCGTCCTCGTGCGGCCATCCGCCGGACTCAGTGGTGCAGAAAGAATCGAGTCCATGCTTGCCCGCGAGGAGGAGGCGGCCGGCTGCCTCTTCCCTCGCCCCGTGGTGCTCGAAGGCGAACTGACAAGTCCCGCCTGCGGCCTGGCCGGCGCCGAGATCGAATGGGTGCGTCGATCGTGTTCCGAAGTGCTTCACAATGCGGCGTCACTCGAGTTCATCGGCAAAGACCGGAATGAAGATCCCTGGCGGACGAACGTGGGCGGCACGCAAAACGTTCTGAGCCTCGCCGAGCGGGCCGGCATTCGCGACTTCCATCATGTCTCCACGGCGTATGTATGCGGCTTCACGCCCGGTCCGATCCCCGAGGAGCCAGCCACAGGTGCCCACGGATTTCGCAACGATTACGAGGCCAGCAAGTTCGAGGCTGAGCACCTCGTGCGTTCCGCGCCGTTCCTTGATCGCCCCACGTTCTTCCGCCCTGCGGTCATCGTCGGCGACTCACGGACCGGCGCGACGAGCACGTACCACGGCATGATGGCAATGCTCCAACTCATGACGGTGATCGTGCGCAGCCTGCCTGCGGACGAGAAT
>CAZCHF010000060.1:0-19132 GCA_964498325.1 uncultured Candidatus Kuenenia sp. | reverse complement strand
CGATGGAACCGTGGTGACCGGTGACCTCGCGTCGGTGTCGGACACGGCGATCCGTGTCCATGGCCGCGGCGTCACGGGCGTCATCCAGATCCCATACTCGGCCATCGGCGGCATCGTCATGCTCACAGCATCCCCGCCGCCGCCCCTTCCCGAGCGTGCGGGAACGCTTCTCATCGGCGATGCACGGGTGCCTGGCTGCATCGCCGACGCGGCGGCATGGGGGGGCGGAATCGCCTGGCTACCCAAGGGGAGTCTGACGGCCAGCGGATTCTCCGATGCAGCCTCGGGGAAGATTTCCGCTCGCATCGAATACGTCGCGGAGGCCGCGCGACCGAAAGAGACGCCGACCAGTCAGGTCGAGATTGGTGGCGTGGGTGCGTCGATTGCGGTCGATGACGATGGCATGTTCATCGTGGACATGGTCGTTGAGGATGGGGCTGCGGCGCGGGACGGCCGGATCGTTCCCGGGGATCGCATCCTGGCGGTGCGGCCAACCAAGGACGGCCCCTACGTGGAAACCAAGGGGCGGGACCGCGAGGCGGTCATGAATCTCCTCCGCGGACGCGTCGGCACGCCCGTCGGAGTCCGGGTCGAGACTCCGGGCGAAAAGCCGCGCACGGTCGACCTGACGCGGAGCTTCATTCTGGTAGCCGACCGAGAACTCCTCGATCAGGCGCTCGCCGCCCATGCCCGTGAGGGGGGCGCCGGAAAGGGTGTGGAAGGCAAGGCTGGCTATCCGGCCATCGTGGCGCTCGTCAGCGGTGATCTCGTCCCGGCTGCCGTCGAGCGCATCGACGACAAAGGCGTCTGGCTGCGGTCGCCGGTGACCGCCGAGTCCGGGCGCGAGGCCCTGGCTGTCGCCGACTCGCTCGTCAAGGCGATCGAACTCGATCCGACGGCCTCCACCAAGGGCATTCCGCGCGATCGCTTCGAGCGACTTCTGACTGTCCCTCGGTCGCAGCAGTCCGATCCGCCAACACATCTTCTCCGTCTGCGCAGTGGCGACTACCTGCGTGGCAAGCTCATCGCGCTCGACGAGAAAATGGTGACCTTCGAAGTGGTCGGCCAGAAGAAGCAACTGCCCCGAGACGGGGTCGTACGACTCATTTGGCTTCATCCCGGTGAACTCGGGGAGGACGGCGAGAAAACGAAGGAGGACGCTGCCACGAAGGGGGCAATGCCTGGGGGCCTGCTCGTCCAGGGGCTGGCAACGGAAGGGCAGCGAACCACGATCGAGGCCGAGCGCGTCGAAAAGAGTTTCATCATCGGGCGGAGTCCGGCCTTCGGACCGACTCGGATCGACACGAATCGAGTCGATCGCTTGTTTCTTGGAAGGGCGATCGCGGAATCGAAGGAGGACCTGCCGTTCTCCAAATGGAAGCTCAAGCTGGCGCCGCAGCCGCGGGCGTTGCGTGACAAGTGACGGGAGCTCGGAGCGGGTGCCACCAAACAGCCTCACCCATCGAGTGAATGAACTCCTGGAGCCCGGTCACGCCGTGACTGTTGCCTGATTCCGCCACGCCCCTGTCTACCGGGCGGGAGCCGTGGCGTAGGTCGGGAGATGACGCCATGGAACTTCGAGCGCGAGGATGTGGAGCGTGGTCACATACATGCGGCCGCCGTACTCGCCCCAGCGGTCAGGTGTGTCACCGAGCGGATCCCAGCTTCCGGCGAGCGGGCCATCGGCTCGCTGCGGAGCCTCCAGCGTGTCGACCAGGCCCGCATACCAGGCTTGCCACTTCGGGCCACTGGTGTGAACGAGCACCTGGGATGCGTAGTACCAGAGATACGCATCGCGGGTTTTCGATGTCGATGAACGGTATGACGGAGGGATGCTCGTGAGTGCCTGCGACGTTGCGACGACGCCGGGGCTCACCGGCGTTTCACCGGTGTGGAGCCGCATGAGGCCGCCGACCGCCGTCATGCAGGCGACGGAGAGATCCGTTCGTCGCTGATCTGGCTTGCGAGGGTTGTAGGCATACCGCGAGGGATCGCTCGGCGATGTCGACGCAGCGAGGAGCGTGCGGACTCCCTCGAGGGCGGCTGAGTCGGTCTTGATGCCTGCCAGGTCACCGGCGCGAAGGGCTACGAGCATCCAGCCGCTGACGGAGAGATCGGCATCGGTCCGTGGGACATACCGCCAGCCGCCGAGCGTCGGGTGACGGCTCTCCGCGATGAATCGACAGGCTTTCTCGGCGACAGGTTTGAGGCGTGGATCACCTGTCATCCCGACCGCCTCACAGATCGCGATCGAGGCCATGCCGTGGCTGTAGAGCCAGCTACAGGAATTGGAGAGATCGTCGGCCGGGAGGAAGAGATCGCCGTCGTCGCGCTGGATCGATGCGAGAAACTCGAGGCCGCGGCGGACCGTGTCGCGATGGTCGCCCGAAAAATGGTCATGTCCGGCGCCGAGAAAACAGAGCAGGGCGAGGCCGGTGGCGGCGGTGTCGCTCTCGAGGCGTGGCACGTCGGCAGGCGTCACGCCGGCGTAGTCGCTCAGTCGCCACCGTCCGCCGGGCAACTGGGAACGAACCAGGAAGTCGAGGCCGCGGTCGACCATCCGCCGCGCACGGTCGAGCGTGTCGCGGTCGGAGATGCCACCGGCTGGGTCGCTCCCCACATCCCTTCTCCCCGCAAACGCCTCGGCCACGTCACGGACCCGACCATCGGTCGGAAGCGCAGTCGTCGCCACGCGTTCGATCGAACGCGATGACTGTGTCTGCGGTGAGGCGCCGCCACGTTCACGCATGGCGGCCCCCAGCGAGGCGATGTCGGCGGGTGACACGGAAAGACCTTCGTCTTCGCCGGTCGTTTCTCCTCCGCCTCCACCGCCGCGCGATGCAATGGCCGATCGACCTCCACCGCGCCGACTGCCTCTCGCCATGGATGCCGGCACGAGTCCCTCACCCGCCCCCCCTGGTCCACGCCCTGCAGTGGGCGTGCCCGTGCCGCCACCCGTACCGGTTCCGCCTCCGCCGGTTGGGGCGACGGCCACCAGTGAACCGGTCCCGACGCCGCTCGCCGATAGTCCACCCGTGTCTCGTCCGAGCGCCCCAGTGCCGCTGAGGGTGGCGTCTCCGATTCCCGAGAGCCCCTTGCGCCCGCCGGAGAGCCCGCCGCCAAGTTCTGCACCAAGGTGTGACCCCGCTCCTGCGCCGGGGCCTCCGCCGCCCGCCAGCCTGCCGTCAGCAAGCGTCCCGTCAGCGTCGCCTCCGCCTGGCGTCCCCCCTGCCAAACGAGCACTGCCGCTGAGGCCGGAACCGCGTGAAGTCGACCGTCCGGCGCGGCTCCCCCCGGATGCTGCGGCTGCGGGCGCGAGTTGGCCGGATCCGGCTCCCGATGAGGCCACGGCGGTCGAACCACCGACGGCCGCCCCGCCGGCCACACTGGTCGATGCTGCTCCCGCCTGAACGCTCGATGTCCTGCCTGGGCTACGACTGGCCGTAGCACTGCCGGCGACCGAGCCCGATGCTCCAGGCGACCGTGCGACGCTTGTGAGCGGTGAAGACGCCCCAGTCACCGCTGTCGGTGGTGACAAGTCCGTGGATCGAGCAACCGATCGTGATGCCGTCGCGGCGGTTGCGGACGATGATCGCCTCGCGGTCTCAAGGGCAGCGGGCGTCATGGTCTGTTGGGTTGAACGAGACGGCGATGCTGGACGAGCAAGAGGCTCGGCCGGTACCGTCGACGGTCCGGCCGCAGCCGCTGCTGTGCGACGGGCAAGTGGGCTTGATGATGACGGGGCCGGTTCCTCGGCAGCGGCCCGGGCAGCCAGCGACGATGCCTCGGGCGCCGTCGCCGTCAGTTTCTCCAGAAGGGCGACCTCGCGAGGTCGCCAGCGTGCGGCGACGGGACCGGCATCGGCCCGTTCGCGCGCCAGGGTGGCCGCAGGTGCGGGGGACGGCGACGAAGAGTTTTCAGTGGCCGCCGCGACCGCGGCCATATCGGGCGTGATCTGCGACTGGGTAGGAGTCATCTCGGCGACGCGCTCTGGTGCGGCTGAGGCCTGGGCAAGAGGGGGCTGTTCCTCAGGCCGGGACCGGGCCAATTCGGGCTGGGCAGGCGTGACCGACGGGGCATCGTCGGCTGCCGGCTCGCGCTGCTCGGCAACACTCCGGTCGTCGGTGCGCTCCCGTGCCTCGGTGGGCTTCGCCGCGTCGGCAGGGATGGCCAGCGAAAGAGGTCGCTCGTGGGCCGGCATTTTCGTGGATGGCGACCGTGAAACGTGGAGCCGAAAGTCGGCAGAGCGTTTTTTCTTTTCCGGCTTGTCGGCCTCGGCGTCGGCGGGGCGCTCGACGGTAAGGTCGAACCGCGACACCGTCAGACCACCGAAGAAAATCATGTGGAGCGCGAAGCTGGCCGCCGCCGCGCGGGCCAGCCGCCGTCGGTAGATACTGCCGCGATCGAGACCGTCATCGATCAATTCAGCCTCCGCGGCACGTGCCGCGCGTCGATCACTCGTCGCCCGTCGCCTGCACCTGATAGTCGTCGATCCCAGCCTGGACACACGCGTTCATCGCCGCGACCACGAACTTGTGGGGCACGTCCTCGTCGCCGCGCAGGATCACCGTCTGGCGTTCCGGGTTGTCAGCCGAGGCTTGAACCAGAAGCTGCTCGAGCTCGTCGAGCGAAACGGGCCTTGCTCCCGCGTAGTAGTTTCCCGCCCGGTCGATGTTGACGACGAATTCTCGTGGTCTCGCGGTCAGGGGCTGCGCGGCCGAGGCATCGGGAAGCACGACGTCGATCGCGCGGTCTGCCTCATCCAGCTTGCTCGCGACCAGGAAGAAGATCATGAGGAGGAAGACGATGTCGATCATGGGCGTCATTTCGAGGCCCATGCCGAGACGCCCCTTGTTGATCGTGACACTCATGGCCGCACCTCGACGGGGCGAGGCGACGGAGCAGGGCGGGGTGGCGCTGGCGCGGCTGCAAGTTGTGCCGGTGTCACGCGTCCCTTGCCCTCGAACCGTTCGAGCTGCGGCAGCACGCCGTCGACGACGGTGTCGATTTCGCGAAACTGCTTGAGGATTCGGCCCTCGAGGAAGTGGGCGATGATGGCCGCGGGGATGGCCACACAGAGGCCCGCGAACGTGGTGATGAGCGCGACATAGATGCCCTGGGCGAGCTCCGTTGCCTTGTTGGCGCCGGGATCAAGACTGGCCGTCGTTGCAAACGCGAGGATCATGCCTTGCACGGTGCCGAGCAGTCCGAGCAGGGGCGTCACCGTCACCGCCAGAGTGATCGGACGGACATTGGCGTAGAGCTGCGAAGCTTCGCGTTCTTTGGCCACTTCCACGGCCCGCTCCATTTCTGGAAGGGGGCGCCCCAGCTTTTCGAGCAGCGACTGGATCACACGGCTCGCCACCGACGGATTCTCCTGGCACACGCGGTAGGCGACGCGTGGGTCAAATCGGCCGGCTTCGAGGGTGGCCAGCTCGGCGACGAGCTTGCTCGGGAGAATCCGCTGTCGGCGCAGGGCGATGAGCCGCTCGATCCCGAAGGTCACGACCACGAGTGACATGGCCACGATCGGCCACATGAAGATGCCACCGGCCAGAAAGAGCTGCCACAGTGTCTGAATCCGCTCGAGACCGGTCATGATTTCCTTCCAGCGGCTCCCTTGGTGCCGAGTGCCTCGAGCCGCTTTCGTGCAGTAGCCACATGCTCGCTCGTCGGATACCGCTCGAGGAGCTCGGCATACAACTTCTGCGCCTGATCCTTCTGCCCGAGCACCTCGAAGCATCGCGCGGCTTCATAGGTCGCCTGGGCCTGCCACGGGTGGAACGACGCCGGGGCATTCTGTTCGCCGAAGCCATAGGCCGCCTTGAAGAAGGCTTTGATCGCTTCCTTGTGTTCCCGCTTTTCAAAGAGGACTTCTCCTTCCATGAGCCGGGCCCGGGCGGCGAGCTCCGTGCGCGGCCCTTCGGCGATCCTTCGGTACTCAGCCAGCGCCTCATCAAGCCGGCCGAGATTCTGCTTGGCCCAGGCAGCGGCGTAACGGGCCTCGGGAGCACGAGGTGAGTCGGGCGATGCCTCGAGAAACAGCTCGGCAATCTTGAGGCTTTCCTGCCAGTCTTGACGGGTTGCCGCGGCTTCGGCCGCGCGGATGAATGCCAAGCCCCGAATCGCATCCGACGAAAGTTTTTCCTGGTCTGCGATGGCGCGGGCCAAGGCTTTGGCCGCATCGGTAGGCTTGCCGAGCGAGACGAGCGCGTCTCCCAACAGCGCCGACGCATCGGCAGCCAGCGGACCATCGGGTGCCGCAGCAAGCTGCGCTCCAAAAGTCTCGGCGGCTGCGGGGTGATCCTTCCGCATCACATGGGTCCATCCGAGCTTGTGGCGGGCCTGTTCGACGAGGGACGCAAGCTCAGGCGAGCTGCCGGCAGCGGCGATGGCAGCGCGGTAGGCATCGGCAGCGGCGGGCCAATCCTCGGCTCCAAAACGCTGTTCGGCGAGCTCGAGCCAGGCATCGGCGGCGTAGCTGCTTTTCGGATAGCGCTTCACAAGGTGCGCGAAGGTTCGGCCCGCCTCATCTGGCTTCCCCGCTGCTGACAGGGCGAGCCCCATTTCAAACAACGCTCGATCGGCGGCTGCGTAGGCGGGTTGCGAATCAAGCAGTCGTTGAAACGTCGCCGCGGCTTGGGCGTGTTTTTCTTGGCCGGCCAGGCAGAGGCCCTGAATGAACCTTGCCTCGGCGATGGCTTCAGGGTCGAGTTTCGTGGCCAGTGTGCTGCGATCGGCAAGAACCTGCTCGGTGTCGGCGAGGCCGCCCGCGAAGTCACCGGTGCGTTGGCGGGCATCTGCCCGCGCGATGACCGCCGATGCGGCCGCGGTCGTGTCGGGATGTTTTTCGATGAGCCGAGACCAGGCAGCAATCGCGTCGGCCAGGCGTCCCTTCGCCTCGTGGCACCAGCCGATCGCCAGGAGCGACCACGGCGCCCGGTTTCCGTCGGGGTTTGCCTTGACCGACAACTGCAAGGCGTCGATCGCTTTGTCGTGCTGGCCGGCTTCCTGCCGGAGTTGCCCGAGGCGATACCAGGCCAAGTCGGCGGCGGATGGATTTGGAAACTCTTTCACGAGGCGTTCCGCCGTGGCGAGCGCCCCTTTGGAGTCGCCTGCTTCCTTGAGCGCCCGCACCGCCAGGAGCATGGCCTCGTCCCGACGAGCGAACCGAGGGTATGACTTGTCGAGCGATGCAAGAATGGCGGAGGCCGCTTTCGGGTCCTTCAATTCGACGAGTGCCGTCGCATCGAGCAGCATCCCTTCGGCCTTCGTGTCGCCCGGGAGCGTGGGCGTGATGACTGCGAGGAGTTCGTGTGCCTGCTGCCATGACCCACCGGCCGCCAGGGCCGTCGCTTCCCGGAGTTTCCAAGCGGGCACGTTCTCGGAGCGAGGCGACGATGCCACAAGTTCCCGGTAGGTCTTGGCTGCATCTGTATGGCGACCGATCGCGAGCAAAGCTTCCGCACGGATCGCGCACACATCCTGCACGGCCGCCGGCGACGCCGTCTTGGCATGACGGTCCAGGAAAGCGTCGGCACGCGCCAAGGCATCGACCGGTTTCCCGGCTTGGAGCAAGAGCAGGGAGGCCATGGAGGTGGCCGGTCCCGCGGCTGGTGTCGACGGAAAGCGGTCGGCGATGGCGACGAAGGCATCGAGCGCATCGGCCTTGCGTCCAGGCAACGCATTGAGACCGTCGGCTCGGTCGAGTTCGAGGGCAGCGATCGCCGCGGGCTGCGCGTCTTTCAGCTTCGATGCCGCAGCCAAGGATCTCGTGGCTACGTCGACTGCTGCTTGGGGACGCTTGGCATCGAGTTCCACCAGGCAGAGTCGATGGGCGGCGTCCAGGGCCGTGACGCCTCCGGTCGCGATCGCCGTCGAGAGCCACTTCCTCGCGTCATCGAGCAAGCCTGCCTCGGCGAAGCATCGACCGGCCAAGAGCATCGCCCGCGTCGTTCGCGGACCAGGCGGGCCGGCCGCGAGTTTTGCGAAGGATTCGGCGGCGGCCGCATGATTCTTCTGAGCGAGGCGAGCATCGGCAACCCGTTCGAGGGCGTCGGTCGCGCGCGGACCTTTGCTGCTTGCGACCGGCAGGACGATCCTTTCGGCATCGGCTGGTCGATTCGTGGCCAGGGCGATGTCGGCCCGCCAGAGTGCCACATCCTCGGCGAGCCGATGCGTTCCAAACTCAGACGCGAATCGCGCCAGGACCTGCTCGGCCTCAGCCTGTTTTTTCTGTTCCGCGAGGCCGACGCCGAGGGCGTAGAGCACGTCGGGAACCTGAGGAGCCTGCGGATGAGTCCGAAGGAACGCTTGCCATGCCGTGATGGCTGCATCGCGTTGGCCTGACTGCCAGAGCGACTCGGCAGCCAACGCCGCGGCCTCGGCTGCCTGGGGATGGCCAGGAGGCGTCGCCAAAAAATCGCCGAGGGCTTTCGCTGCCAGGGCGAATGCCTCAGGTGAAGGTTTCGCCTGCGCGGCTCGAAAAAGTCCGCGGCCCAGTTCAAGCTTGGCGGCGCTGATCGTTTCTGCATCGGCCTTGCTTGCCATCACATCCCGTAGCGACTTCTCGGCGGCGGGCCAGTCGCCTTGCTTGATCTGGCAGATGGCGAGATAGAGCCGACCTTTGAGGGCGAGCGGATCACTTGGGTGTGTCGAAAGAAGCGCCTGCCATTCTTCGGCCGCGAGTTCCCACGCCTCTCGGTTTTGGAGCGCCGCGGCCGACGCATATGCCGCTCGGGCGGCTTCGCTCGATGGGCTCTCTGCCGCCCATGTCAGCGGTGCGGCCGAGCCCCAGAGCAATCCGATGATGAGCGTCGTGCGAAGCATGATGGTGAAGGTGTGTCGGTGGACCGGCAGGCTTCGGCGGGAGCGTTCAACCGCGATCCTCATCTTACTTGCTATCCTGGGCCCCATGCAGATCGTGATTCTCGACGCGTATACGACGAATCCCGGTGACCTCTCGTGGGGAGCCCTGGAGGCCATCGGCCAGACGACGGTGTATGACCGGACGCCCGTGGGCCAGGTCATTGAACGGGCGTTCGCCGCCGATGTCGTGCTGACCAACAAGACACCTCTCTTGGCCGACTCGCTCGCGGCTCTGCCCAGGCTGAAGTATGTCGGTGTCTTGGCTACCGGGGTCAACGTCGTGGACGTCGCTGCGGCCCGTGCCCGTGGCATCGTCGTGACCAACGTGCCGGAGTATTCGACGCCGAATGTCGCCCAGGCCACATGGGCCCTCATACTCGAGCTGACCAATCAGGTCGGGTTGCACGCGGCCGGCGTGCGGGCCGGCCGCTGGAGTGCGAGTGAAGATTTTTGTTATCAGGACAGTGAGCTCGTGGAGCTTGCCGGGCTCACGCTCGGGCTCGTCGGCTACGGCCGGATCGCACGAGCCGTGGCTGCCGTGGCACGTGCGCTCGGCATGACCGTCATGACCCATCGTCGTCAGCCAGGTGACCGAGCGGACGATGGAACTCCCTGTGTCGATCTCGACGAGCTTTTCGCGACGAGCGACGTCGTGAGCCTTCACTGCCCGCTCACCGCAGATACGGCGGGTCTCGTCAACGCCAGGCGGCTCGGGCTCATGAAGCCTACTTCATTGCTCGTGAACACGGCCCGCGGTGGACTCGTGGTCGAGGCCGATCTTGCCGCTGCCCTCAACGCGGGTCGAATCGCCGGCGCCGGCCTCGATGTCCTCTCTGTGGAACCGCCACCGATCACGAACCCGCTCCTCGCGGCTCGCGGCTGCATCATCACCCCGCACATCGCCTGGGCCACGCGCAACGCGCGGGCTCGCCTCATCGAGGTCGCCGCCGCCAACCTCATGGCCTTTGTCGCTGGCGTGCCTCGCAACGTCGTGTAGCGCGAAGTCGTTCATGGCGGCGACGCTTTTCGCGCATCCCTCGTTGCGATCGTGGGCAGCATTGATCGCGTGATCCACTTGGCCAATGGTTGGCAGGAACTATGGACTATAATCCCCGTGGAATCGACTGGAGCGGAATGTCGATCACTTTCTCGAGGCGTATTCACATGATGGCTCATTGGCGTCATTTCGTTCGCAAGTCGTTGCTTGTCGTGAGTGCGGTAGTGGTTCTCGGGATGGTTGCTGCTGGTCCCAGCCCTGAGGCGTCCAAGCCGTTTGTCTTCCAGAAGGACGACGTCGTTGCCATCTTTGGGAACGGATTGGCCGACCGGATGCAGCATTCCCCGTGGGTCGAGGCAGCCCTCCAGAGCCAATTGAAGGGGTTGAACGTTCGTTTTCGAGACATGGGTGTCTCTGGCGACACCGTGAAGAATCGCCCCCGCAGCAAAGGATTTTCAAGCGAGGAGGACTACCTGCGTCATGTGGCGCCGAGCGTGATTTTCATGATGTTCGGCTACAACGAGTCGTTTGCCGGTCCTGGGGGTGCGAGTGAGTACGAGAAGCAGTTGGTCGACCTCGTGGAGCAATATCGCTCGCTTCGAAAGAAAGAGGGTGTCGACGCCCGAGTCGTTCTGTTCAGCCCCATCGCCTACGAGATCACGGGCGACCCCCATCTGCCTGACGGAACCAAGCACAATCTCAACTTGGCCGCCTTTGCCGAGGCAACCAAGCGGGTGGCCGAGGCGACCGGCGCGACATTCGTCGATCTCTACACGCCGACTTCGAAGCTCTTCGCTTCCCGCCGAGGCCGGTTCACGGTAAATGGGATTCATTTGAACGACGCGGGCTATCGTGAACTGGCCTCGATCATTTCCGAACGGCTGCTCGGCAAGCCTGCGCCTTCGCAGGACGCGCTCCGCCCGATCTACGATTCGGTGCTCGACAAGAACTGGCATTGGCATAACCGCTACCGTGCCACCGACGGCAACGACATCTGGGGATCCCGAGCAGGACTCAGCTTCGTCAACAAGCAGACCAATGCTGACGTGTTGAAGCACGAGTTGGTCATGCTCGACGTCATGACGGCCAACCGCGACGCCGTGATCTGGGCGGCAGCGAATGGCCGGTCCATGAAAGCCGACGACGGCAACGTGCCGCCGCCTGTTCCCGTGATCTCCAACGTCGGCGGAGGAAGCAAGAGCTCGAGCAAGGACAAGGAGGGGTCGATCGACTACCTGAGCCCTGAGGAAAGTCGCAAGAAGATCAAGGTGCCGGAGGGCTTTGAGCTCAATGTCTTCGCATCCGAGGAAATGTTTCCCGGCATGGCCAATCCCGTCCAAATGCAGGTCGATGCCAAGGGGCGGCTCTGGGCCGCTTGCTGGAACACGTATCCCAAGTGGGAGCCGCTCGACGAGATGAACGACGCCCTGTGGATCTTCGAAGACACCAATCGTGACGGAGTGGCGGACAAGGCGAAGATCTTTGCCCACGTTCACAATCCGCTCGGTTTCGAATTTTGGGGGGGCGGTGTGATCGTGACTTCCGGGCCCGATCTCCTGTTCCTGAAAGACACCGACGGCGACGACAAGGCCGACGAGCGGATCATTCTGCTCCAGGGGCTCGGCACCGAAGACACGCATCATGCCGCCAACAACCTCATCTACGGGCCCGACGGGGGTATCTATTGGCAGAGCGGTGTGTTTCTCGTGCACAACCACGAGTCGCCCTGGAAGCCGAACCTGAGCATTGGGGAATCGGGAATGTATCGGTTCGATCCACGCACGTTCATCGTCTCGCCGCATGCCGGCAATTCGCCCAACCCGCACGGCACGGCGTTCGACTACTGGGGCTACTGCTATGCCAACGACGGCACGGGTGGACGCTCCTTCCAGGTGCGGCCTGAAAAGAAGGGGTTCAAGATGCACGAGCTCCTGACGAAGGAGTTTCGGCCCGTGGCCGCCGATGAGATCCTCTCGTCGCAGCATTTTCCCGAAGACTTGGAACAGGATTTTCTGATCTGCAACACGATCGGTTTTCTTGGTGTCAAGCAATACGACCTCGATCGCGACGGCAATGAGGACGAGGTGCCCGCCGAGGCCGAGCCGACACCTGAGGAAGAAAAGAACAAGGGAAAAAAGGGAAAGGGTGGCCCGCCCCCCCGTCGGGCGTTTGGCGAAGTTTGGGGTACACCGGTCAAGGCTCTTCTCGAGAGCACGGACCGCAATTTTCGTCCGACCGATGCCATCGTCGGGGAAGACGGAGCGTTGTATGTCTCCGATTGGCACAACGTCATCATCGGCCACATGCAGCACAACATTCGTGATCCTGCTCGCGACCACAAACATGGCCGAATCTTTCGCCTGACGGCGAAGGGGCGTCCACTGCAGAAGCCGGTGGCGATCCACGGCCAGCCGATCGAGGCGCTCTTGGAGAACCTGAAGCACCCGGTCAATGGCGTGCGCCATCGCACGCGGGTGGAGTTGAGCACACGCAATCCGAAGGAAGTGATCGCCGCCACCCAAAAATGGATGGCGAGCTTCAACGCTGACGACGAGCAGGAGGCTCATCATCTGCTCGAGGCGCTCTGGGTCCACCAGCAGTTCAACGTCAAGAACGAAGCCCTTCTAAACAAGCTTTTGAATTCATCGGTCAAGCATGCGGTCGTCGCGGCCAAGACGGTGAAGCACTTTTGGCATGACGTCGATCCGATCGGGGCCAGCGGCTTTGCGGCGCCGGCTCCGGAGGAGTTCGTGAAATTCGACCCTCCGAAGCATCTCGGCCCCACGGACCGGAAGCAGTACGAGCTCGGGTCGGTCGTCTATCAGCGTGAAGCCCACTGTGGCACCTGCCACTTGCCGAATGGCCAAGGGAACGGCGTGACGTATCCGTCGCTCGTTGGCACCGCGTGGGTGAACGGGAGCGAGGAGCGTCTTGTGAAGCTCGCCCTCCATGGCATGTGGGGCAAGCTCGAAGTGCATGGCAAGACCTACGACCCAGCCTTGGGCGTACCCCCGATGACCGCCTTCAAGAACCTGCTCAATGACGAGGAACTGGCGGCGGTTCTGACCTTCGTGCGAAACACCTGGGGCAACAAGGCCTCGCCGATCTCGGCGTCCACGGTGAAGTCGGTGCGGGCGGCGACGACCGATCGGACGACGTTCTGGAGTCCGGACGAGCTTCTGGCGAGCCACCCGCTCGAAGCGGGGCTGGAGCAGAAGGGTACCGGAGGGGGGGCCGAGAGCTTTTCCAATTCCGCCCTGGAGGAAGAACTGCTCGCCGCCAAGCCGGCCGAGTTGGCCCAGATCGCCATGCGCGAGGGCAATGCCGAACGCGGCAAGACCCTGTTCTACAAGTCTCCCGCCGCCTGCTTCTCCTGCCACGACCCGCCGGCGGGAACGGTCCGCCTCGGTCCCGACCTGGCGACGATGCAGAAAGTCGTGGCTCCGGAGGATCTCGTCGATGCCATTCTTCGTCCGTCGAAGCAGATCGACCCAGCGTATGCGCAGGTGACGGTCATGCTGAACAACGGGAAAAGCATCACTGGCATTCGGCTGTCCGAGACCGCCGACAGTATCGTCCTGAAGGAGGTCACGAAACCCGAGCCACAGACAATCCGAAAGACCGAGATCGACGAGGTCGTCGAATCGAAGATATCGAGCATGCCCGCGGGGCTCGTGAAAATGTTGAAGAACCGCACGGAATTCAACGACCTGATGAAGTACGTGCTCGAACTTCGCAAACGGTAGGGCGGCGTGGCCATCGAGGCGAAGCTACCATTGACCGGCGGCGCCGTGGCCGCCTCGTGGCTTCCTGTCTGCGTCGATGTTCATGAAGAGCCTCACGTTTCGTCTGCTTGTACCGGTGCTGGCGACGACGGTCGGCCTCTACGTGGCCGTCTTCGGGTGGATTCTGGTCGATGCCAGGCGGACGGCGCGGGAGGACGCCGAGACCCGAGCCCGTGAAACGGCCGTGCGGTATGCCGCGGAGGTCCGCGACTATATCGATCGTGCCTTTCAGATTCCGCGCACACTCGCCGCGGCGTTTGCCGGCCTCCGCAGCGCGATGGGGGTGAATCAACGCGACGCGATCAATGCGATGATGCGGGCCACGCTTGCTGCCGAGCCGGACGTGATCGGTCTTTCGTCCCTCTGGGAGCCCGATGCCCTCGACGGCCGTGATGCCGAGTTTGTGAACGCGCCCGGTCATGACGGGACCGGACGCTTCATTCCCTATTGGAGCCGTGACGCCCGTGGTGACCTCGTTTTGGCACCGCTGGTGGATTATGAGGTTCCGGGCGTGGGTGACTACTACCTGATCCCGAAGCGAACCTGCCGCGACGCGTGGATCGAACCGTATCTCTATCCGGTTGCCGGCCGCGACGTGCTCATGACGTCTCTGATCGCCCCGATCATCAAGGACGGAACGTTCATCGGATTTGCCGGCCTCGATTTCGACCTTGAAACCTTGACCGAGCTTGTCAGTGAAATCCGACCGTTCGAGACCGGCTATGCGGTGCTCGTCTCGGACACGAGCGTGCTCATCGCCCATCCTGACCGGAAGCTGATTGGCACGACACTCTCGACGTCGGACGGTCTTTACGAGTCGCTTGCAGTGGCCAGGGCCGGTCGCGGCGATGCGTCGGCCCTCCTCGGATTCTCTCCTGTGCTGAGCGCCCCGGTCTACTACGTGTCGACGCCGGTGAAGGCCCGCGGCATCGACACTCCCTGGTGGTTGGTCATCGCGGTGCCCCGCGACGCGGTCATGCAGGCGGCCACATGGCAGGTGATCCAGATCATGACGGCAGGGGCCGTGCTCGCCTGTGTTTTGGGGGCTGTCGTGTGGGCCACGGCGCGCGGGCTGGCGCGGAATCTCCGAGGGGTGTCGCGATCACTCCACGGCGGGGCGCGCCAGATCGCCGATGCGGTTCGGCAACTCGCGTCGGAAAGCAACGCACTGTCCATCGGCGCGCAGCGGCAGGCCGCCGCGGTCGAGCAGACAGGTTCGTCGGTGCAGCAGCTTGTGGCGATGGCCGAGCAGGGGATGGCACAATCGCGCACGGCGGCGGCCGTCGCCAACGAGACGCGAGGTGAAGCCGAAGCAGGCGCCCGTGACATGGAGCAGATGCAGGCGGCACTCGCGGGATCCAGAGACGCAGCCGACACGGTGGCCCGCATCATCAAAACGATTGACGAGATCGCTTTTCAGACGAACTTGCTGGCGCTCAATGCCGCGGTCGAGGCCGCGCGAGCAGGTGAGAAGGGAGCCGGATTTGCGGTGGTGGCCGACGAAGTGCGAAACCTTTCTCGGCGCGCCGCGGAGGCGACTCGCGAAAGCGGTGACCTGATCGAGCATTCCCAAGCGGTGAGTCGTCAGGCAGAACAGGTGGGCGGGGCCGTCGCGACTCGATTCGGCCAGATCCTGACGCGCGCCCGCCAGTTGGACGGGCTTATCGCGGAGCGATCGGCTGCTGCGGCCAAGCATACGGAATTGGTCGCAGCGATCTCGCAGGCCGTGGATCAGATCGCTCGGGTCACCGAGGCGAACGCCGTGAGTGCGACCGAGACGGCGGCGGCTTCGACCGAGCTCGCGGCTCAGGCGGATGCATCGACCGACCTTGCCCGGCAACTGCTCGTCGTGGTGGAGGGGTCGCCGCGAGGCCGTGCGGCGGATATCGTGCATGGACGTGAAGGCGGCTGATCATGCGTTAATGGATGCTCGAAGGAACCGATCATGATGAGGGTTTTCCCGAGAGGTGTGGCCTGGCTGTTCGTGGGAATCGGTCTCGCGACGGGTGTTCGCGGTGCCGACGGACCAACGCTCGCTGAACGGCTCGCAGATGACGACCGCGCTGCGCTGGCAAAAGCTGTCGAGGAATACGGTGATCCGCTCCGCGGCTCGAACGTGTTTCACGCGAGGCAGATGGCCTGCACCCAGTGTCATGTCGTTGGTGAGGGCGTATCGCCGCTCGGGCCGAACCTCGCGGCGATGCCGGAGGGTGTGACACCCGAGCGGCTCGTGGCCCATCTCATTGAGTCGGTCCTCGAGCCGTCCGCCGTGGTGCGGCCCGCGTTCCGTGGCGTGACGATCATCACCGACGACGGCAAGAGTATGACCGGTCTCGTGGCTCGCGCGAACGAGAAAGAGATCGTGCTCCGCGACGCGGCGGCGAGTGGTCGCGAGATCGTGATTCCGCTCTCGGAAATCGACGAGCAGGTGCCGGCCCAGGCCTCGCTCATGCCCACAGGCCTCGTCAACCTGCTTGCCGACCGGGGCCAATTTCTCGACCTCGTGTCGTATCTGGCCGCGGTCGCTCGAGGAGGCCCCGCTCGTGCGGCCGAGCTCGCTCCCGATCCGCTGCTGCTTGCGGCCCAAGAGCCTGCTGCGTACGAGTCGGATATCGACCATGCCGCCTTCCTTCAGGATTGGAATGACCCCAAAAAAGCCAAGGCGTCCTTCAAGCGGGGTGAGAAGCTTTTTGGTCGCGTGTGTGCCAATTGCCACGGCACGCTCGATGCGCCCGGCTCGCTGCCGACGGCGCCACGTTTCGCCGAAGGGAAATTCAAGTTTGGCAGTGATCCCTATGCTATGTACCGGACACTCACGTATGGCAACGGCATGATGGTGCCGCAGAACTGGATGGTGCCGAGCCAGAAATACGACGTCATCCATTATCTCCGGGAGACGTTCCTCAAGGACCGAAATCGATCGTGGTACACGGCCGTTTCACCCGAGTATCTCGCGTCGCTCCCGACGGGCACGAGCCGTGGTCCCGAGCCATCGCTGATCGAGCCGTGGCGGCTTCACGACTACGGGCCGTTTCTGGCCGGCACGTTTGAGGTTGGGAAGGATGGCACGAACATCGCCCGCAAGGGTCTGGTGGTTCGGTTAGACGATGGCCCTGGCGGGGTGGGCCGCGGCCATGCCTGGGTGCTCTACGAGCTCGCCACGATGCGAGTGGCGGCCTTCTGGACAGGCGACCAGTTCATCGACTGGTCAGGCATTAATTTTGACGGCCGCCACGGTGCGCATCCGCATGTCGCGGGTGATGTTCGGCTTGCAACGCCGACGATGCCCGGCTGGGCGAACCCCGAGACTGGCTCGTTTGACGATCCACGGCCGCTCGGTCGTGATGACAAGCCCTATGGCCCGCTTCCTCGCGACCATGTGCGGTTCAAGGCGCTGCATCATGTCGGCCTTGGCGGCACCGCAGGCGAACCCAAGAGTGCGGTCGTGCTCGAGTATCTGGTCGGTGACACGACGGTATTTGAGACACCGAAATTCTTGACACGGTTCAGGCCGCGTGGCCCCGGCCCGATGTCTTCACCGATCCTTGTGCGATCTTTCTCGATCGGCCCACGGCCTCGCGACATCTCCGTGCGGCTGGCTGGCCGTCCGACCGGGGCTGCAATCGTGGAAAGAGGACACGGTGCAGGGCTGCAATTTGGCGACGAGCACTTCGCCGTCATGCATGTTCCAGCTGGTGATGGGCCGGTCGATCTTACGGTGGTGCTGGAACCACCGGACGGTGGTGGGCGTGAGGAAAGCGTCGATCCGGGCGAGCAGATTGTCCCACCTCGTTCGCTCATCGGCCGCCCGGCGCCGAAGCTGTGGGCCACGACCGTCGAAACAAAGATTGCCCCGGGGCCGACCGCCGGGCCGTTCGCCGTCGATGTCCTCACGGCCCCCGAGACCAATCCATGGAACGCCCAGGTGCGGTTTTCCGGCATCGACTTTACCGGCCCCGATGAAGCCGTGATCTGCTCGTGGGATGGTGATGTCTGGAAGGTGCGGGGAATCACCTCACCCTCGGGCACGCTCACGTGGCAGCGGATCGCATCGGGATTGTTTCAGCCGCTCGGCATCAAAGTCATCAATAGCGAGATCTACGTCGGCTGCCGTGACCGCATTCTGAAACTCGTCGATATCAACGGCGATGGCATGACCGACCGCTACGACACGTTCAATGACGATCACCAAGTCACCGAGCATTTCCATGAGTTTGCGATGGGCCTCGAGACCGATGCCGAAGGCAATCTGTACTACGCCAAGAGCGCCCGACACGGCCTGCCGGCCGTCGTGCCCCATCACGGCACGCTCCTCAAAGTCTCGCCGGAGGGCAAGACCACGACCATCGTGGCCAACGGTTTCCGCGCGGCCAACGGTGTGTGTGTCGAAGACGACGGCACGTTTTGGGTGACCGATCAAGAAGGCCACTGGAACCCCAAGAACCGGATCAACCACGTCCGGCAGGGAGGTTTCTACGGCAACATGTTCGGCTACCACGACGTGACCGACTCGTCCGACGACGCGATGATCCCGCCGGCCGTCTGGATCACGAACGCGTTTGACCGGTCGCCCGCCGAGCTGGTGCGCGTGAAGAGCTCGAAGTGGCAGCCGATCGATGGGGCCCTGCTCGAACTCTCCTACGGCGAGGGGCGCGTGCACCTCGTGCTCACCGAGCCGGCCAACGGAGAGCGTGGCAAGCAAGGTGTCTCGCAGGGGGGCCTCGTGGCACTCCCGATCCCCGATCTCCCCACAGGCATCATGCGCGGCCGGTTCAATCCGGCCGACGGGCAGTTTTACGCGTGCGGCCTGTATGCCTGGGCCGGCAACCGCCAGCATCCGGGTGGTTTCTTCCGGATCCGACGGACGGAAAAACCGCTGACGATTCCGGTCGGGCTCCATGCCGAGCCTGGCAGCCTCACGCTCGAGTTCGCGACGCCGCTCGATGCGAAGGCCGCTGATGTGGCGAACTGGAAAGTCCGTGCCTGGGGGTTGAAGCGAACCGCGAAGTATGGCTCCGAACATATCGACGAGCATGACGTGGCGTTGACGGCCTCCGCGATCTCGAGTGACGGCCGCCGGGTATCGCTCACCGTCCCAGACTTCGGTCCGACCTGGTGCTACTCCCTCGAGTGGAAGATCGAGGCCGCCGACGGCACGCCGACCAAGGGTGTCCTGCACGGCACCATGCACTAACGCTCTTATGCCGCTATTGATCCGCTGCGCGGCTCAATGCTGATTCTGCCGAGGCATCCATGCTCTCGGCAGAATCTTGCTCGGCGGGGGCAAGCCAAGGTTGCCCCCGCCGAGCCGTCCGCCTTCCTGGCGGACGGCTCTCTTGCCTACCGTGAACGACGAAGGCTCGGGGTGGCCCGTGCCACAGGCGACGGCGTAGAAAACCGAGCGTAGCCTGGAGGGCGAAGCGAGGTTTTCTCCGAGCGCAGCGGAGGCCTGGAGGGCCGAAGCAAGCGTCCGGCGACGTGG
>CAZCHF010000059.1:0-21330 GCA_964498325.1 uncultured Candidatus Kuenenia sp. | reverse complement strand
GCCTGTGGTCAGCGGATGGCCGTTTTGTTATCGTCCGCCGCTTCGGGTCTCACGGTTTCGGAACACACCGGCAATGACAAAGATCGGCCAGCAGACGGTCGGGGCACTGATGCGGCGGCTCACGGGGAGCGGAAGCCGCGGCGAATTCGAGACGACGGCAGGTTTGGACGCGCTCACGGCGAGGCTCTCGAATCGCAAACGGACGCGGCTCGCCCTCTCGTTTCTCGACGCCAACGCCGGCATGCATCTCAAAGACCTCTTGTTCGATGCCACCGGTGACGACCGCCGCACCGAACTCGACGGCCACACGTTCTGGAATTTTGGGAGTGACAGCTTTCTCGGGCTCGACCGTCACCCGAAGGTCCATGCGGCGATCCGCGACGCGCTTCCCGAGTGGGGCTCGCACTCGGGCGCCTCGCGTGCCTTCTCGAGCCCGATTCTGACCGACGAAGCCGAAGCCAAACTCTCCCGTTGGCTCGGCGTGCCCGACACGTTCATCTTTCCGAGCGTCACTCTCGCCAACATCGGCTTGCTGCCGGCCGTGGCCCCGCAGGGCAGCCTGCTCATCGTCGACCGTGAGTCGCACGACAGCGTGCACCAGGGCGTGAAGCTCGCCGCTGCCGCCGGCGCACGAGTTGAAGAGATCGCGATCCCCGACCCCGCCGTCGTCAGAAAGCTGGCGGCCAGTGCCCGCGGGAACTCGCTCCTGGCCATCGACGGCGTCTACAGCATGACTGGCCGCACACCACCGCTCGCCGAGCTCGACATCGCCATGCGTTCGGAGGGGGGCATGATGTATGTCGACGACGCCCACGGCACCGGTGTCGTCGGCCCGCGCGGTCGCGGCGCCGCGGCGGAGGCCCTCGGCACGCTCGACAACATCCTCATGGTGGGCTCGCTGTCGAAGGCGTTTTCGTGCATGGGAGGATTCGTCACCTGCACGCCCGAGCTCAAGACTGTCCTCAAGATCAGCTCGAGCACCTTCATCTTCGGTGGCCCGGTGCCACCCCCCTATCTCGCCGCAATCTGCGCCGTCTGTGACATCATCGAGTCGCCGGAGTACGACGCATTGCTGGGGGCACTGCACGACCGCCGTCGCCAACTCACCTCGGGCCTTGACGCCCTCGGGCTCTCGTACCACGAAGGACAGGCGGCGATCGTGTCGCTTCTGATCGGCGACATCGAGAAGACCTTTGCCGCGGGAAAAGCACTCTTTGACCGAGGTTATTACATCCAGTCGGCCACGTATCCGGCCGTGCCGATCAACGCCGGCTTGCTGCGGATCCAGGTGAACTCGAACCACAGTGCGGAAACGGTAGACGGGCTCCTGAACGCGATCGCCGACGTCGCGAAGGCCTTCAAGATTCGATCGCGCCCGGTGCACGTCCACTCGTGACGGCCTGATTGGCCCCGTGTATCATTCCACGTGCACCGAGCAGCAGTTCCGGTGAACCCACGCCATCGCCTCCCGAACGCAGTCTGTCGATGGATGAGCAGCTGAAGATCACCGGGCTGGCCGAGGTCGTCCTCAACGTGGCAGATCTCGACCGCTCCGTCGATTTCTACAGCACGGTTCTGGGTTTCCGCGTTCACAGTTCGGTGTCGCTCGAGGAGATCACTCCCGACCCCGATGGGCCCCCTACGATCGTGTTTTTGACGATTTGCGAGACTGACACTCCGCTCGGGGTTGGTGGTCACCCCCAGCTTTTGGCGCTCATCGACTACCGGAGGCACTTTTTCGCCCGTGCACGCGTGACTGCCCTGAACGTTGCACAATCGCCGCTGAACCACATCGCCTTTGAAGTGCCTCCCGGGACCCTGGAGTCTCATGAGGACCGATTGGCGGCGTTTGGGATCAACACGACACGCATGACGTTTCCTGCGTTGCGTGCATCCGCGATTTTTTCTCGGATCCCGATGGCAACACGTTGGAGTTGATCGCCCATTGCCGGGACGTATGAATCATGCCAATCCCATCGAAAACCACGGCTACGAAAGTGAGGGCGATCGAATGGTTGAACCCTACAGGGCGGTTGCGTGGGCTGCTCGAAGGAAAGAGCCTTCAGACCGGCATCACACTCATTCGGTATGTCACGGATGTGGTGGGTGAAGGCCCGACCCTTCATGTGCACCCCTACGATGAGATCTTCACCATCACCGAAGGACGGGCCCGCTTCACGGTGGGCGACACGATCATTGACGCCGAAGCGGGGGACGTGGTTTTAGGGCCTGCCAATGTACCGCACGGGTATCAGAACCTTGGGCCAGGCCGTCTTGATTCGCTCGATATTCACTTGAGCCCGGAATGGATTCAATACAATCTCGCGGCCGCCTGGGACAAGTCGAGCATTCTCCTTTCGGCCGAATCAAAAGTGAACGGTGATGCACACGAGGCCTCGAACTGATTGGCCGACGCTGATTCACCACGGCATGGTTTTCGTTGGCCTTCCGTATGCGTGCCCTGAACTTGCTGGCATCAGCGAGGTGAACGGCGGCTCGCCATGGGGCGCGGCGACCATCGCAGCACCCGATGGTTCTCGGACTCCAAGCGAAAAAGAACTGGCACAGGCCCGATTTCAGGGCAAACACGTCGCACAGATCGCCGCGAAACTGAAGGTCCCTTTCGCGCCACGATGACGCGCAAGATTGTTGCCCCGTGAGGCATATGGCGGAATGTCACGACCGTGCATCGCGCATGCGGGGTTGACCGCGGAGCATGGGGTCGCGGATTGACGGAGGGAGCCCTCGGGCGAGCCTCGCAGCCGCGGCCGTTCCCCGCGGAAACCAAACTTCGGCACGCCCACGTTCGATGGCGTGAAGAATCCTGTTTGCCGCGTCGTCGGCTGACACCACGCCGCCGTGCTTCCGCTCGTCATCAGTGATCATCGGCGTGTCGACGAGCCCTGGGCAGGCGGTCGTGACGCCCACGCCAGCAGGCACGCAGTCGAGCCGGAGGCTTTCGAGCAGCGCCACCACGGCCGCCTTGCTCGCGCAATACGCGGCATTGCCTGGCAGCCCGACGACGGCCGCAATGCTTGCGATGCCACAGAGGTGGCCGGCGCCTCGGGTGAGCATCCCCGGCAGCACGGCGGCTATCAGATTGATCGTGCCCGTCACATTCGTGTCGATCACCGCGCGGGCAGCCGTCGCGTTGAAAGGCCACGATTCCCGGTGGATGCCGGCAGAGGCGATCGCGACGTCCGTATGGCCGAGGGATGCTTCCAGTCCTGCGACCGCGCGGGCCATCGCCTCGTGATCGGTCACGTCGCAGGTGACGGTGGCTGCTTGCCCGCCCGCGGCCCTGATAATGGAAGCCGTCTCGTCGAGCTGATCGTGGCGCCTTGCGATGAGTCCCACGTTCGCGCCGGCGGCTCCCGTCGCCTTGGCAATGGCTCGGCCAATGCCACTCGAGCCGCCCGTCACGAGCACCGATTTGCCACGCCAGAATATTTTCGAAATCATGTCGTGGACAATGTCGCTGCCAACAGCATCCCTAGCAACCGCCCTACGCCGGCACGCCGTTGAAATTGACGGGCATGTCGTGGCGGCCGAGATCGACCTTCGGGCAGGCGACCGTCGCCCCCCGGTCGTGTTTCTCCCTGGTGTGCTCACCACGCCCGACATCGGGTGGATGCTGCGGTCGGCGGTGCCCGATCGATCGTGGATTGGCGTGTCGCTGCCCGGCCATCATCCGGGCAGGTTTGGCACGGCAGGGCCGCCGGCCATCACGGCGAAGTCGTTCGCTGAACCGACGGAGAAAATCCTGCACGACATTCTCGGAGACCAGCGGGTCGTGGTCGTCGGATGGTCGCTCGGGGGGTTCTCCGCACTGTCCCTCACCGTGCACCATCCAGAACGGGTGGCGGCGGCGGCGAGCCTGGCCGGAATCGTTCGCGGTGGGGTGCGCGGCATCACCGGGTTGATCGCCCGTCTCGCACGCATGCCCGTCATACGCCACGGCGTGCCGATGGGGCTCCATCTGGCACGGTCAATGCCGCGGGTCCACGCCTTTGTCGCCGAAGCCTGTACGGCCAAAACATCAGGTTCGATTCCCACGGCCGTGCTCGACGAGATGCATGCGGCCTACCAACTGCACGACGCCCGCTCCACGGCGGCGGTCATGGCGGCAGTGCCCGCGCTCGATATCACGGCAGCACTTGGCAGCATTCGGGTGCCGACCTGGATCGCTGCCGGCGAGCATGATCCGATCGTGCCGCTGGCCGAATCGCGACGGATCGCCGACGCCATCCCGGGTGCGAAGCTGAAGGTGTACCGCGAGGCAGGGCACATGTTTTTTTGCGAATGGCCCGGTGTGGAGCGGGATTTCGCCGCGTGGCTCGACAGGGTGGCTCCTGGGCCATGACATCAGCTCAATCGCTGCAGCGGATCGTGATCACCGGCAGCTCGGGCCTCTGCGGGCGGGCACTCGTCAGGGCGATCCGGCAGCGGCTCCCAGGAGTCACCACGCTCGGCCTTGACCTTGCGGCCCCACCGACTGATCCGCCAGACGAATTCGTGCAGGGCAATCTTCTCGACGCTGACCTGCGCGGGTTATTCGAGCGATTCGTGCCCGACGTCGTCGTCCATCTCGCGTATATCGTCGAGCCGTGCCGTGACCTCAGGCGCATGCGAACGGTCAACATCACGGGCACCGAACGGATCCTCGCGGCTGTGGCTCGGGCCCGCATACCGCGGCTGCTCGTTTCTTCGAGCGCGACCGTGTATGGCCCCTGGCCGGAGCACGCCGTCGCCTGCACCGAGGAGGCGCCGCTGCGGCCGTTGCCTTCCTTCACGTATGCCGCCCACAAGGGCGAAGTCGAGGCGATGCTCGCGGCGTTTACGGCCGGCCGGCCGGACATCGCCGTCGCCTGGACGCGGCCTGGAATCGTCTGCGGCCCTGGCGAGAAGAATTTTCTCTCCGACATTTTCCTGACGGTTCCGTTCATGGTCTTGCCTGGCGGGCGTGACACTCCGCTGCAGTTCGTCCATGCCGACGACCTCGCCGCGGCCACGCTCGCGATTCTCGACGCCGGCGGGCGCGGGCCGTTCAACGTCGCGCCTTCCGACGCGCTTACGCAGCGCGACCTCGCGGCGATGATGGGGATCCGCGCCGTCTCGCTTCCTGCAGGGCTCATCCGCGCCGCGGCGAGCGCGTGGTGGACTCTCAGGCTCCCCTGGATCCGCACGCCGCCAGGGCTCACGGCCTACCTGGCCAACCCGTGGCTCGTCGATTCCTCACGCCTCATGCGCGAGTGTGGGTTTTCCTTCGCCCATACGAGCCGCGAGGCCTTTGCGACGCTGCTCTCGAAGGCGTAGGAGCGCCAGGGCGCATACGGTCGTGACGAGACCGATGCTGGGCTCCGGCACGACCGCAAGCTGCTCCACCTCAAAGCTTCCCGACGCGCTCGTCGTATTGTCACCGAGGAAAAGATAATTGGAGAGGGAGTAGGGAAACCCAAACGAGCTGTAGTCGCGCAGGCTGCCGACGAGGAGGGGATTGCCATCGGCGGTGATCGAGTAGCCACCCCCAAGAATCGTGAGGTCGTAGCGGGTCATCGCCGCGGTCGTATCAAACGAAGCGCCCTCCGCGTGGAGAAAATCAGGCCCCGACTGAACCCACACCTCGTCTTCCCAGAACGCCACCTCGATCCCCAGGAGATCGTCCGAGAGCACAAGCAGGCTCACGCCCGATCGATTCGCGCTCGCGTGCGATTCGCTCAGCACCTGCATGTCGAGCGTCACCGTGTACCCTGCCACACGATCAAGCTGCGGGAACGCGGGATTGACGAGGGTAAGACCGGCGTAGTTCGAGTAACCGGCCTGGATCGTGCTATTGGACGTGGTGCTGAACGTCGTCGCGCCCCCGGCGGTCACGCGGCTGGCCGTGCCGCCGAGCTCGCCGAACGCGAGCCAGCCCTGGGTTTCCGGAGCGGTCCCGAGCGCGCCGTCGTACAGAACGGTCGCGGTCGCCGTGCCTCCCCACGCCGAGGCCATCACTCCCACGATCACCAGAATCCGAATCAATGCGATCCCTTCCAAGCAACACGGCCGGTGCTCAGCGTCGTGCCTTCGCCCCGCCGTGAATGACATCGTACCACCGTCCGTCACGCGCCGACCGCGCTTGCCGATGACGGGCCGCTCGGGTGGCGAACGGCGTAGCCATACCGTGAGAGCACATGGCCCAAGCGGTCGTCGATGGCGGCTGTCACCCCTGGCTCAAAGCGGTGCGCGTTCGGCTGGTAGCCGCCGCGGTCGCGGATGGCCGATTGCCAGACGGGCTCGATCGCGTCGCGAGGCCAGCCAAAATGGTCGTAGATGGCGCGGAGCACGGCGAGCGGATCGGCGACCACGTCCTCGTACCGCGTGCGGAACCGGTGCTGCGGCGGGATCGAATCCCACGTGGCCGTGATCCTCGCGTCCATCTTCTCGATCGAAGCGAAGACGCGTTCTTCGAGGCCTTCACGCCGCGGCCGCTGAAGTCCGTGGGCTTCCGAGAGCCGCATGTGGAGGTTGACGCATGACGGCACGAGGTCATGGGGATCACGCACGATGTGGATGAAGTCGGTGGCGGGAAACACGCTGCGGATGATCGCCACACGGTAGGTATGGAGCGGATTCTTGAGGAGCAGCCGTCCCGGGTGCTCGAACTGCACGTCGCGGAGAAACGTCGTCCATGCCGCGAGCCATCGGGCACGGTCACGATCGCCGAGACGCTCGAGATCGGCCCATTCCGCGTCGACATCGGGCTCGTTCGGAAACGCGATACTCCACCACGGGCTCGGCATGCCGAGATTGCACAGCGCTACTTCATCTTCTTGCGGCCTCTCAAAGCCCATCGGCATCGCGTCCATCGGCCGCTTGGGGGGCAGGAGAAACCCGAGCCAATCGCGGGCGAATTCCTCTGACAACACAAAATGACTCGGGGCGCCGCACTGGATCGTGTTGGGGGCGACGAACCGTCGGTCGCTGGCGAGCAACTCATGCAAGAGCGTCGTACCACTCCTCCAATGGCCGATCACGATGACGGGGTCGGCTTCAAGGCGGGCCCTTCGCATGCCGCGGCCCCAGATGGCCAGCGTGATGCCACGAAGGACTTCATTGGCGAGGCTGGCGGCGGTGATCGCGGCGGCGCGAGGGAGCCGTGATGGCGCGATTCGAAATCCGTGGCGGGCCAGCACACGCAGCCACGGCAGGAACCGCACGCCGATCCACATCGGGCACGGCAGAGAAAAACGGCGTCGCCGCTGCTGATACCCGCGGAGCGAAGGAGTCGAGGGGACCTGCGTATCTGGCATTTTCACTGGACGCAGCGAGGCCCGTGGCATGACGTGTCGACCCGTGGCTAGCATAGGCCCTGCGGCCGTCCCCGAAAGAGCCGCGTGCTCCACGCAGGTGACATGACCGACTCGTTCTTTCAGCGGTATTCCCGACACGTGCTCGTCGTGGCGGCGTGTCTCTTTCCGCTGGCCGGATGGGGGGCGCTGCGGGCCTACGATGTTCGTGACAATAGCGTCCTCGGCTGGTTGCCAGAACAATCGCCGGTGACGATCGCCTACCAAGCGTTTCGAAGGATTTTTGGATCCGACGAGGCGGTGCTCGCCAGTTGGGAGGGCTGCACGCTCGACGAACCGGCGGTCGAACGTTTTGCTTCCGCGGTCGAAGCCCATCGAGCGGCGGCGGCGGCCGGCAACGGCCCAGCCTGGTTTGCGAGTGTGGCCACCGGATCGCGGCTCCGCGACGCGGTGGCGGCGTCGGCCCGCTGTGAGCCCGCCGATGCCGTGAAGCGCCTCTCCGGCGTCCTTGTCGGACCGGACGGGTGTACGACATGCGTCCTCGTCACACTCGAACCACTCGACAATGGGGGCAAGCAAGCGGCCGTGAACTGGATCGCCGAACAGGCCGCCGCAGCGGCTGGCGGTGATCCAGGTAAGGTGCGTCTCACGGGTGACGCCGTGATCGGCGTCGCGATCGACACCGAGAGTGAGCGGACCGCGGGCACCTGGTCGAACCTGGCGGTTTTGTTGGCGCTGGTCATCGCGGCACTTTCGATCGGAAGCATTCGCGTCGGACTCATGGTCTTGGCCGTGGGCGGCTTTGCATCGATTGCGAGCGAAGCGATGATCTATGCCGCGGGCGTGCCGATGAACATGCTCGTCGCGCTCGTGCCCGTCGTCACCTTCGTCTTGGGTGTCTCGGCGGCGGTCCACCTCGCGGCCTATTGGCGGGATGCCCTTGCCGAGCATGGCACTGCGGCAGCTCCGGCCGTGGCGGTCGCCGTGGGCTGGCAGCCAAGCTTCGTCGCCGCGCTGACGACCGTGCTGGGGGTCGGGTCTTTGTGCACGAGCGATGTCAGGCCCGTCTGGCAGTTCGGTCTCTTTTCGGCGATCGGTACGGCCATCGCCTTCGCCAGCGTGTTCCTCCTGCTTCCGGCACTCCTCCAAGTGTTTCCTGGGAAACAGGCGTCGGTCGCTCGGGGCGAGTGGCCGGGCTTCGTGCGGGTCACCCGCAGCCTGCTTCCGTGGCATCGCGCCGTAGCGATCGCCTGCTTGGCCATCACGCTCGCAATCGGTGCGGGACTGTGGCTGCTGCGGACGGAGGTGCGGCCTGCACGGTTTCTGTCGCAGGAGAGTCGATGGATCCAGGATCTCGAGTGGTTCAACGAAGCGATCGGCCCGTTTCAGACGATCGACGTCGTGCTGGCCTTCGACGACGAATCGACGAGCCTCGCCGATCGCGCCGCACTCGTGCAGGAGATCCAGTCCCGGCTGCGCCAAGGGCACGACATCGTCGGGAGCCTGTCGGCGGCGACGTTCCTCCCGGAGGATCTGCTCGGGTCTGGGAGCCGTGGGGGAGCGCGATCGGTGGTGCGTCGCGGCGTGATCGATGGGAGACTTCGGCGTGTGCTTCCGGAGCTCGTCACGTCAGGGATGGTCGGCGAGGATGGCAGCCGCCAACTCTGGCGGATCACGCTTCAGTCGCACGACTTCACGCCGGAAAAGCAGGCGCGATTGAAGGAGGACGTGAAGAGAACCGTCGAAGCGGCCGCAGCGGATCTCGGTGTGAAGCCGCCGTCGGAAACGTTCTGCACGGGCGGAGTGCCCCTCACGATCGCCGCCCAGCAGGAGTTGCTCGACGCGTTTCTCGAGAGCTTCGTGATGGCGTTCTTCACCATCGCGGCGGTGCTCATCGTGTTTCTGCGAAGCCCGGCGGCCGGTTTCTTGGCAATGATCCCCAACATCTTCCCGGTGGTGGTGATCTTCGGCATTCTCGGGTGGACAGGGCGGCGGATCGACGTGGGCGGCATGATGACCGCGAGCGTGGCGCTCGGCATCGCCGTGGATGACACCGTGCACCTGCTGACATGGTTTCGTCGGTTTGGTGGCATGCCCGGATCGGCAACGGATCGGGTGGCCGCGGCGCTCGGCCGGGCCGCCGTGCCGATGGCCCGCACCACGCTCATTCTCGCCCCCTCGTTCGGCATCTTTGCCTTTTGTGGATTTCAGCCGATCGCGCAATTCGGCACGCTTCTTTTCCTGCTCTTGGTCATGGCCCTCGTGGGCGACCTTGTCATGCTGCCGGCCCTGCTCGCGGGACCGCTGGGCAGATGGTTCGAGGGCTCGAGTGCGTCTAGTGTTTCGACCACGCATGAAGAACCATGACGCCCGCGGCGACGAGGGCCACGCCGGCGAGTTTGGGCCAGGCCCATGATTCCTTGAAGAGCACGATGCCGGCCAGGGTGACCAGCGCCGTGCCCGCGCCTGCCCAAACGGTGTAGGTGAGGCCCACGTCAAGCGACTTCATGGCGATGGCCATGAGGACGAGTGTCGAGCCATAGAAGATGGCCACGCCGATCCCGGGGACGATGCGACCGGCGGATGTGGTGGCGTCGGTCGCCACTTTCAGACAGAGCGTGCCTGCCACCTCGACGAGAATCGCGCCGGTGAGAACGAGCCATGGATTCATGGCTCGCCACGGTACCCGCCCGCGGGCATCGGCGCAAAGCGAAAGGTTGGCCGCGCGACGAAAACGGGGTTTTCTCACGGGTTGCGCCGGCGAAAGCCGGCGCCTCGACGGCACGTTTCCAGGATAGTAATATTTGGAAACGCAGTCGCAATAAATATCCGAGCCATCCCCGTCGGCCGTGCCCGTGTCCCTCCTGGCCGTTCCTCTTCAGAAAGGTGGGTTTCCATGCGTGTGAAGACGCTTGTGTGTGCATTCGTGACGATGGCGGCGATGGTGGCCGGGCATGTGGATGCCAAGCCGGCCAAGGCACCGGTGGTCATACCGCTCAGTGCACAAGGCGAGAGCCTTGCGGAGGCCTACGCGGCAAAGCTCGATGACGTGAAGCAGGAGATCATCGCTGCCCTTCCCAAGCTCGACGAAGCGAAGAGGGCTCGGTACATCCAGGCGCAGCACGACGAGAAAACGGCCGAGGCCAAACTCCTCACCGCGCAGAAGGCATTCGGGGCGGTCAAGGCTGCCGAAGGGCTCGTGGCCCACGCCAAAGGGAAGTGGATTGGTGGCGCTGACAAGGGCATCGCCGAAGCCCAGGCAAAGCTGGCGAAGGCCACGTCGCCTGCCGAGAAGGAGGCTGCCGAGAAGGAGCTTGCCAAGTGGCAGAAGAATCGCGAAGACGGGGTTCAGGCCCTGAAAGAGCGCGAAGCCGCACTCGCGAAAGCGAAGGCCGATGAGCCAAAGTTGCAGGCCGAACTCGCTGCGGCCGAGCAGGCGTTCGCCGGCGCCCAGAAGCAGACGCTCGATACCGTCGCCGAGCTTGGCATCGAGTCTTTGCTGGCGAGCAGCAAGCTCGATGGCAAGCTCGCGACGTTCGTCGTGCTGAAGGAAGCGACCCCAAGGGGGCTCGCAGCCTTCGCCGAGCAGAGCGGCGACCACGCGGCTCTCGTCGACCAGCTCCTCGGCGACGACAAGCTCATGCTCGAGATGGTGGCGAGCGATGGTGCAGTCGAGGGCAAGTATGGGCAGGCGATGAAGATCTATTCCGACATCCTCAAAGCGAGCCCTGCAGCGAAGGCGGGCGTGCTGCACGAGCTGGCCCTTGCGGTCGCTCTCGAACATGCGGTCCCGAAGAAACAGGCCAATCCCGCTGCTGCGACCGACGCCCGACCCGCGGTCGATCCAGTGGTGCGGTATCAGGAGTTTGCCAAGGCCTATGAAGCGGGCGAACTCGATCCGGCCTTCAAGTCATTCACCGCCTGGGAGCTGCGCTTCGTGGTCGACGGTGACGAGCCCGAAGGGGGCTTGGCCTGGGGCCGCGAAATGCTTCGGAACTACCGGCCTGACCACATCACGAACCCGAACTATGCATGGCGGTATGTCGAAGCCGTGCGAACGGATGTCATGTATGGCTCGCAGGATCAAAAGTTCGATCGCCCCGACCTGTTCTCGTACCAGAACATGATCATGAACGGCGGCGTCTGTGGCCGTCGGGCGTTCTTTGGCCGCTACATCCTGCGGAGCTTCGGCATCCCGACCACGGCCCGTCCGCAGCCTGGCCATGCGGCCCTGGTGCATTGGACGCCCAAAGGCTGGGTCGTGAACCTCGGTGCGGGCTGGGGGGCCGGTACGACCAAGACCCGCTATCAGAAAGACCTCGACTTCCTGGCCACGACGCAGGCGCGGGCGAACATGACTTCCTATATGGAGGTGAAACGGGCCCAGTGGATCGGCGACGTCATGGGTGAGCAGCCGGTGTATGGGCTCCTCGCCAAGGATGTTCCTGGGTTCTGGTACGGCGTGTCGCTCTACCGCCAGCAGCAGATCATCAAGGACGCCAAGGCCGTGGTGCTCGCAGCCGTCGGCGAGAATCTCGGCGAGGCCAATGAGACCGGGGAAAAGGAGGTGGTCAAAGCGGCCACGATCGGCGCCGACGACCGTACGATCACCGTGGCCGGTGATGGCACGATCACGATCCCCGCCGTCGCCACCAGCACGCCGAAGAACAGCACGGCCAAGATTCGGTTCATGCCGAGCCACCTCGGTGGGATGCAGTTGCACTACAACCGCACCGGCGGGCCTGAGGATTTCGAATACACATTCGATGCGCCTGCGGCCGGCGATTACACGCTCACGGCCCGGGTGGTCACGACGAGCCCGAATCAAAAGCTGCTGGTGGCGGCTAACGGCGCGTCGACTCCGGTCGAGATCGCGGTGCCCCACACCGTCGGCAGGTGGGAGACGACACCGGCCGTGAAGGTCTCGATCGCCAAGGGCGCGAACGTGCTGAAGTTTTCGCACGCTGCAACTGGTGCAGCCAAGGGCGTCACCATCAAGGATTTCTCGTTGGTGCCGGCCAAGTAGTTCGGGACGAGGCCACACTGGGTCTCGTCATCAGTGGGCATCTGCCCTTTTCGTGTGTTCCTTCCTATCCCCCAGAGGCGTTCCCATGCGTTGTCGATCCTTCCTGCGGGTTCTCTGTCTTGGATTCCTCTTCCTGACCGCTCCGGTTGCCGCCGCCGGTGCCGCGGAGTCTCTGCCCGACCCCGACGGCAAGCCTGCCGACATGTCGAAGCCGGTGAAGGTGTTCATCCTCATGGGGCAGTCGAACATGGTCGGGGCGGGCAAGGTCAAGGACGCTTCCAAGCCCGGCACGCTCGAGCATGCCGTCAAGTCCAAGGGCCTCTATCCGTTTCTCGTGGATGACGCGGGCAACTGGACCGAGCGAAAGGACGTTCGCAACGTTCGCGTGATGGTGGGAAAGAAGTCACCCATGGATGTCCACAACAACGAGTGGATGACCGTGAAGGGCAACACGATCGGACCGGAGCTCGGTATCGGTCACGTGCTCGGTAACTCGATCGACGACCCCGTCATGATTCTCAAGAGCTGCATCGGCAACCGCGCCTTGGGGTGGGATCTTCTGCCTCCCGGAAGCGAAGGCTTCGAATTCACCGAGGTCGACAAGAAAACGGGCCAGGAGAAAACCTGGGTTCATGCCGGGTACCAACAGTCGCCCGAAAAGTGGGAGAAGGGCACCGAGCCGAAGCCGATCGGCTGGTATGCGGGCAAGCAATACGATGACGACGTCGGCAACGCGAAGAAGGTGTTGTCGGAGCTTGCCACGTATTTTCCCGACGCCAAGGGGTATGAGGTCGCCGGATTCTTTTGGTGGCAGGGCGAACGAGATTGCGGAAGTGCGGCCCTCTCGTCGCGCTACGAGCAAAACCTCGTGAAACTGATCGAGACCCTCCGCAAAGACTTCAACTGCCCGAACGCCCCGTTCGTGATGGGCACCCTCGGCGAGGCCGTGAAGGGCCAGTCGCAGGGAAACACCACCACGGTCATGCAGGCGATGTTCAACGTGGACGGCGAATCAGGGAAGTATCCGCAGTTCAAGGGCAATGTCGCCACCGTCTACACCCATCCGATGGCCCAGGGTGGTTCCGGCAACGGCCACTACAGTGGCAAGGCCGAGGTTTACATGGACGTGGGCATCGAAATGGGCAAGGCGATGGCCAAGATGCTCCAAGGCAAGTAGGGAAGCACCAAAAGGAACGCGCATGACAACGGGAATTGCCCGCCGGTGGGCCTTGGTGGTGTTCTGGGCGCTTTCAGCGCGGGCCGAGGCCCTCGAACTCGGGGCACCGTTCGTCGATGGTGCGATCCTTCAGCGCGAAATGGCCGTGCCCGTCTGGGGTTGGACCACCCCAGGCGGCACGGTCACCGTGCAGTTTGCCGGGCAATCAAAGTCCGCCAAGGCGGGCAGTGACGGCAAGTGGATGGTGTCGCTCGATCCGCTGGCCGCGAGTTTTGACGCCGCCGAGATGGCGGTGAGCGACGACAAGGGGGGCACGGTCGCGGTCACGGACATTCTCGTGGGCGAGGTCTGGCTCGCGTCGGGACAGTCCAACATGCAGTGGCCCGTCAACAAGTGTGACGGTCGCGTGCTCCTGAAACAGATCGCCGATCGCGTGGCCGCCGGCGAAGAAAAACAGCCCGTGATCCGCGAAGGCAAGGTGACGGATCGCTTTGCCGTGCTCTGGCCGATCGAGCACTCCGGCTACGCATGGACGACCGACATGAGCGAGTTCAGCGCCGTGTCATTCGCATTCGCGTATGCGCTCTTCAAGGAACTGAACGTCCCGATCGGCATCCTCAATTGCTCGTTCAGCCAGACGTCGATCCAGGCGTGGACGCCGCGCGTCGGGTTTCGAGACGGTGAAAGCGAGTACACGAAGGACTTGTACCGCAAGGTCCTCGAGTCGGATCCGACTACGCCGGAGTACAAGGCCGCCTGGGATGTGTTCTACCGTGGCATCGACGAGGCGATCGCCGGCAAGAAGGCGATTTCAACCAAGACGCCGGGCAATCTGAATGGCAATCGGGATTCGACCTGGCTGTTCAATGCCCGAACCAATCCGGTGGTGCCCTATGCCATGCGGGGCTGCATCTGGAACCAAGGCTATGCCAACATGGGCGAGGGCATCGTCTATTACGACAACCTCCACTCCATGATCCGTGGCTGGAGGCTCGTGTGGAACCGGCCGGATCTGCCGGTGTACTTCCATCAGTTCTATACACCCGGTAGCGCCGATCGCGAAGACTGGGTCGACGCGCCGAGCATCGGTTCGACATCGGAGATGCGGCTTGGCACGTGGCTCGCGCGAGACATCCCTCACACCGGCATGGCCTGCCAGATCGACATCGGAGGGTCCATTCACTACTTCAACAAGTCGCTCCCCGGAATGCGCCTGGCGCTGCATGCTCTCAAGAACCAGTACGGCAAGACGGTCGTGACCGACGGCCCGATGTTCAAAGCCTCCACGGTGCAAGGCGACACGCTCATCGTGGAGTTCGATCACGCCGAAGGCGGCCTGGTGGTGGCCGAGGCGCTGACGAACTCCAAGGAAGGGCTCGCCGTGCCGACGATCGTGCCCGAAGGCGCCGCGAAGCTCGACATCTTCTATGTCGCCGATGAGAACCGCGTCTGGTATCCGGCGAAGGCTGTCATCGACGGGGCAAAGGTCGTGCTCTCGTCACCGAAGGTGAAGTCGCCGCGCGGCGTCTCCTATGGGAGCGCGGGCATCGGCTTTCAGCCAAACCTCTACAACAAGGCGATGCTTCCTGCGACGCCCTTCGTCGTCTACGACCAGAAGCTCGTGACGAGCAAGACCTGGCCCGACGATCACCTGAAGGTCGATGGCGCCGTGGTCGATCCGTCGACCGTCGGGCTCATGGCGGAGTACCGAAAGCTGCCGATCCTGAGCACGCAGTTTCGGGACAACGCGGTCCTGCAGGCCGGCCAGCCCGTCGTGATTTGGGGCGCCTGCCGCGATCCTTGGACCCACGCGCCGCCGAAGGGCAAGGCGGCCGTCCATTTCAGTTTCGATGGGGTCGAGACAACGATTCCTGTCACTGCGGACATGAGCGAATGGAGCGTCACCCTTCCACCGATGGAGGCGAGCACGGCCCCGAAGACGCTGAGAGTGTCGATGACGATCGACGGCGAGCTGGCTCACGAACAGGTGTGCGAGGGCATCGTCATCGGTGACGTCTGGTACGTCGCCGCCTCGATGACGGACATCGACGTCGACGCGGGCGAGCCTGACCCGAACGTCCGAATGCTCACGCGGAGGGCGAAGCGTGACAGCAACCCACGTCCGTCGCGGTTCAGCGTGTCGGTCTCGACCGCCGCCGACAATCGATTCGGGTCGGTGTGGGAGCCGGCCACGGGATTCGCCGGGGCCCTCGGCAAGAGGATCGCCGAGAAGACCGGCAAGCCAGTCGGGATCGTGTTCATGCAGGTGGCGGGGGGCAAAGACACGGTCAACCCATCACTGGCGGGCTGGATCAAGGCGGAGGATCTGGCAGCCGCGCCGAGCCTCGAAGGCGACTACGACCAACTCATGAGCATCGTGCCCGGCACGCCGCAATATGCCGCCGAAGCGAAGCGGTACGTCGCTGCATGGAAAACCTACTGGGAAAACTACGTCCCCGAAATCATGCGCACGAAGGCCGTCCCTGACGGCAAGCCCTGGGGGGAGTATCCGACTTTTGGGAGCAATGTGACGACCAAGGCCGGCGAAAACTGGAACGTGATGGTCGAGTCATTTGCCCCTGGCGCCTTCAAGGGCATCGTGTTTCTTGCTGGGCCTGGGACGGTGACCCCGGATCAAGGCCGACATTTCGGCGAACAGATGTCGGCCCTGGCCAACGGCTGGAAGAAGCGATTCGGCTGTGAAGATCCGTTCTTTGTCTACACTCTGCCAGGCATGGAGATTGCCCCGAAGATCACGCCCGCGGCGGCGATCTCGGGAAAGAGCAAGGCGATCCCGATGACCGCTTGGACGAAGGCTGACAAGAAAGCAGCTGCGGAAAACGCCGACATCGCCCGCGGCCTCATCGACGCGATCATGGCCGCGGCGGAGTGATCGGGATTCCGGTAAACACTACTAGATAGATTCTTTTGGGATCACACGTTGCCGGCCGCGGGACGAGCATGAAATCATCGGTAATGAGCGGGGCAAGTTCGTCCCCATTCAACACCTTGATGTCCTTGAGTCGGTGCGGAAGGAACGCAACAAACGGCCGGCCGCCGCGCTGCGAGCCGTTGGTATTCACCGTGTCAAAGCTCTCGGCACCGCGCTTCGGTGTGATCGAAAGCGTGTAGGTGCCACCCTCTTCCGTTAGCGTCTGCTCATACCAGAGTGGGCCGGGAGCCATACGGGCTTCCCAGGCCGGATCGCCATAGAAGGCCACGGTGTCACGGTCATACTCCAAACCCTTCCGGTCACGGGCGCCGATGGTCTGGTCGCTCAGCCGATGAACCAAGGCGTGGTGATTGGCCAAAAAAGCCTCTTGAAAACTGTAGCGCCCCGGCTGCTCGACGAAGTAGTCCAAGACGCCCCATCCGCCGTAGCCAAACCACGTCGGCACGGTGTAGCCAAGCATCTGCTTGACGCCGGCTGAGTTCATCCAGGCCAGCGCCATGGCGTCCGGGCCATTGACATGGCCCATCAGGCAGTTGCCGATCGGCATGTAAATCTTCGGGTGGTCCGAGCTGATCGGATGTTGATTCTTCTGCGTGTCGAGGCCGTAGAGACGGCCATCACGACACCGGAAGAACCCGTTGTCATAACGGAAACCGATCCGCCAATCCCGCTCCGTTGCGTGACCCGATGTAACGACCAGGTCAGGGCGATAGTCGTTGAGGGCGTCGACCAAAACCTGGGTCGTGTCGTCGGGCCCTTGGAGCTCTTCCTGCTTGCCGCCCTTTTCTTTTCGCACATGGCGATTCTTCACGAGCTCGTCGTACCACATCCCTTCAATGCAGGCTTCCAGCTCCACGTCCGTTCCAGACAGCACTTTCTGAACGACCAGTGGTTCGGAATGTGTGGCAATCGCCAGGGCGTTGGCAGCGTCATAGCCAGTGAGGATGGCCCATCGGGTGTCGGTGTAGGGGTCGTCATCGTACTCGCGAGTAAGTCGGTGGACGGCGGCCACGAAAGCCCGCCCCGCTTCCTTGGGCGTCGCGACGAAACAGGTGTAGCGCGGAAAATCATCCTTGAGCGCTGGCAGCGCTTCGCCTGGGCCCTCGCGATACGTCACGACCTTGCCGTGGTGCTTCGTGACGAGCGACGCAACGACTCGTTGCCAACCTGGATCGGCATTCGTGGCCTCGGATACGACGATTGCATACTCGCCGGCTTCAGGAACCTCGATTGCTTGGGCGGGCTGGTTTGTCAGGAGCAACGTGGGCAGAAGCAATACCGTACGGATCATCAAGGAGTCCTTTGTGTTACGAACCCAGAACCATACCCGCACCCAGCGAGAACGCACGATGCCCATCGGCCGCCGCTACGCGAATGCCTTGCGGAGCATTTCCAGGCTCATGGGAACGGCTGTTTGGAAGCTCTCCTTGCCTTCCATCTCCAGTGAGATGTAGCCGCGATAGTGATGCCTCTTCAATATCTCCGCGACTTTGGAATAGTCGATGTCGAGCGTGTACCAGGTTCCTGTGCCAGGGTAGGTCTTCGCCTGCACGAGCACGGTCAGGGGTGCCAGCGCGTCCATTTGCCCGTACATGTCGTCGAGAAAATTGCCGGTATCGAGCGTCACCTGGAGCCACGGCGAATCGACTTCCTTCACCACGCGAAGCACGCCCGCGGCCGTGCGACCGAGGCCCCAGTGGTTCTCGAGTCCCAGAATCACGCCACACTCTTGGGCCTTGGGGATCAGCTCCGCAAAACTGTCGACGACCCACTTGAATCCGTCGTCGTCGGTGTAACCATCGAGACGAGGCTCGATTCCCTTGTTCTTCATCAGCTCATCAAAATTCTTGCTGGTGCCCCAGCGACCGGTGTTCACGCGAATGCTCGGGATGCCGAGCTGATAGGCGATTTCGATGAAGGACTTGGTCAGCTCGATGTTTTTTTGCCGCACGTCCTTGTCTGGCGACACGAACGTCTGGTGGGTCGAGAGTCCGATCAAGTCGAGGCCGAGCGCGTAGGCACGTCGTTTGAGCTGGTTGAGATAGGCCTTGTCTTTCTCCTTGCCCTCCATTTGCACGAGCAACAGCTCGACACCATCGAAACCCATGTCGGCCGCTAGTTCGATACAGCGATCGACAGGCACGTTATCGGGGCGGCCAAACTTGAAGAACGAGTAGGTCGAAACGCCAATGCGCTGACGTACGGGCGAAGCTGCGGGCTGCATCGCCTCCGCGGCCGAAGCCATGCCGCCGGCGCCAAGGGCCGTTGCAGAGAGCGCGAGCGAAGATTGGGTCATGAACGCGCGGCGGTCGAGTGGCATGAGAACAGGTTCCTTGAGTCGGTTTCCAAAACGGATTGCTGGGGACAGCAAATCGATGCGTCGATGGTCTGCCGTCACGAATGCCGGACAGCGTAGATGGAAGAGCAGTGTCCGACAAACCTAGCGGTCGGTGTCGGGGTCGGAAAAGCAGTGTGTTCAAGGCTCAAAGCCAAGTTGGGACGGTGGCATTCAAACTCACGACCTCCTGATCCAAAGCCCGATTCGACCACCCGGGTTGAAGGTCAGGATTTATTGCATTTCCCGCACCAAAAACGCACGTTCGAGGAACGTGCAAACAGATGCATCGTTGACCGTACTCATGCTTCATTGCACCGGTTTCCGTTCAACCCTACAGACTGCATAGCATTGGGCTGATTGGTGATGCACCCAATCTCTCGATCTCCATATGCCCTGAGACGCGGAGAACACGCAGTGGCGGTTTCCGCCACGGGAAATTGGAGGAGCACGCGATGGACGGGCATTTCTAGCCCCTGACAATGCATTGAGTCACCGCGATTCAACGGGCTGCAAGGCCGGGTGACGTGTTTCCCACAAGGACCGCTGCACCCTGCGGTTGACGCCGGCCTTGGTGAAAGGGTCCGCATGGGCTGAGGCACTCGCCGGGCGGGCCGTGGCCCGACTCAACTACCGCGACTATCGACACGCCGTGGACGACCTCAGCCGCGCCCTGGATCTCTCTCCACGGGCCGACCTTGCGGCACTCCGGGCATTCGTTTTGGCCACGTGCCCAGCCCCCCTCGTGCGCGACGGTGCACAAGCGGTGACCTATCAGAAGCAGGTGACCGAGCGGCTTCCGGTCGAGGAACGAGACGTTCCGCGGGAACTCCTTCGCCTCGTCGAATCAGGAAAGCCGTATCACAAGGAGGACCTGCCTGGCCCGCGCTGACTTCAACCAAGTTGGTCGCCGGTGCGAGGGTGTCTGACCCCTTCCCTTTTCTCCCAATGCTGATGAGAGAGCCGGGAAACAAGTGTCTCAACGAGTCGGGGCGGTGGGATTCGAACTCACGACCTCCTGGTCCCAAACCAGGCGCTCTAACCAGGCTGAGCTACGCCCCGAGGGACCGGCAGTGTAGCAGGTTTCGTGCCGATTTCAGGATCACTCCGTGATGTGGTCGAGGAGCCGCTGGAATTCGTCAAGATTCGCAAACGGAATGACGATACGCCCCGCCCCCTTGCCGTTGGCGTGAACCACCACCTTCACCCCAAGAGCCCGGCGGAGTTCGCTCTCCACCGAGGCGACTTGGCTCGATCGCCGGGTCGCCGGACGGCCCGGCTTTCGCTTCGGCGCAGCCTCGGCAATGGCGGTCGTAGACGGTCCGGTCACGCCAGGTTCGAGGTCAGCAGACTCATCATCATTGCCAGCCTCGTCGCGCCGCAGGATCTCTTGGATCTCCGCCTCGACCGCACGCACCGACAGGCCTTCGGTGGCCACGCGGTCGGCGAGGCGGATCTGTTCCTCCTCGTCACCAAGGGGCAAGAGCGCCCGGGCATGTCCCATCGAGAGTTTTCCCTCTCGAAGCTTTGTCTGCACCGAAGCGGGGAGCTCGAGCAGGCGGATGAGGTTCGCGACATGCGAGCGATCGATGGAAAGGCGCTTGGCGAGCTCGTCCTGAGTGCAGCCCCACGTGGACAGATACTGTTTGAAGCTCGCCGCCTTCTCGAGAGCATCGAGATCGCGCCGCTGGAGGTTCTCCACGATGGCGATCTCCGCCATCTGGCGGTCTTCGACATCGAGCACCCGCGCCGGAACCTGGTGCCAACCGAGGCGCTTCGCAGCCGCCAGCCGGCGTTGACCGGCGATCAGTTGATACCGATCACCGCGTGAGCGCACGACGATCGGTTGGACGAGGCCATGCTCACGAATGCTGTCGGCAAGCTCCGCAAGGTCGGCGTCGCCGAGAATGCTCCGCGGCTGCCACGGATTTGGGTCGATGAGGGCGACGGCAAGCTCGCTCATCGGGAGTGCCGCGGCAGCCTGCTCGACCTCCTCAGGAGTGTGGAGCATGAGCCGGGCGGCACCCTCGCCGAGGCCAGACCGCGGGGCCGGCTGCGTGGCCACGGCGGCCGAGCCATGCGTGACGGGCGCGGGGGTCGCAGGGTCTATCCCAGCGCGGCCGAGAAGGGCCTCCAGTCCGCGGCCCAGGCGTCGCTCCTTACTCATGGTCACGTACCTCCATCACCAGTTCCGTGTAGGCCCGCGCTCCCAGTGAGCGCGGCGCGTAATCCAAAACCGACAGGCCGTGGCTCGGGGCTTCCGAGACGGCCACGTCGCGGGGGACGACCGTGTCGAACACGATCTCCCCGAAGAAATCTCGTACCTCGGCCTCGACCTCGGCCGTGAGCTCGAGGGATGCGTCGTGCATCGTGAGCACGATGCCGCTGAAGGAGAGCCGGCCCGGCCGCTCCTGCATCACATCGCGAATCACCTCGATCATTTGGGTCAGCCCTTCGAGTGCGAAGTACTCGCACTGGATGGGCATGAGCACCTCGGTGCTGCCGGCCAGGGCGCGACGGGCCCACTCATGCTCGTCCGAGGTGTGA
>CAZCHF010000058.1:12656-22603 GCA_964498325.1 uncultured Candidatus Kuenenia sp. | reverse complement strand
GAGCGTCGGTCAGGCACAACCGGAAGTTGTAGGCTTGCACACGGTGGTCGCCGGCTCCCTCGTCGCCCGGCGAGTCGCCATGAACGCCCGGCAGCAGGCCACTGCTGCGGTCACCTGGCCGCACAAAGGGATCCACCGGCGCCTCAAACTGATGCTTCGTGGAACGCTTCACCTGCACGCCGTTCATGGTCTCGCCGTACCGCGAGTTTGCCTCCCGGCCGACCGCATAACCCACGCCGGCCTTCGCCATCAGGTCTCCTTCATAGGTCGCGTCGATGAACATCGTGCCAGGAAATGTTCGGCCTGACTCCATCATGATCGCCGTGATGCACGCCCCATCTCGCTTGACGCCCAGCTCGAGATTCAACCGCTCGCCCAAAACGGCGGTCACACCGGCCTCGTCAAGCATCGCCTGATAGACCTTCATCGCCACGCTCGGTTCGAATCGCCACTGCGTGTCTTCATCGGGCATGAAGGCGTGGCGCGACACGCGGCGGAAGTCTTCGGGAGTGTTCCAAGTCCAAGCGGACGGGTCTTGGTAGTACGTCCGGATGCGGCGATAGAACTCCCGTGACAGTCCGCCGATGGCCCCCTTGTTGCCAATGTCGGTCGCTCCAAGGCCACCGGTTGTCAGCCCGCCAAGATGCTTGGTGGGCTCGATGAGCACCACGCTCTTTCCCATCCGCGCTACCTGGACAGCCGCGACGATGCCACTCGAAGTACCGCCGTAAATCACGACATCGGAAGCGGATCCCACACGAGCGAGGAGGACCACGGATGCAGCAAGCGTCCAGCGAAACACAGCAGCGTGTACGTTCATCAACTCACTCTCTTGGGATACGGAGGATCCCGCCCAGCAGGTTCGGTCCCGAGCCGGCGGCGATGGCCTTGAAGCCCTACTCGAACTGGATCTTCCCCCAGTATTGTGGCTCCATCTGCAACTCGAACACGGCATCGTCGACGATTCCCGTGTGCTGATTGGTCCAATAGGTTCGTAGGCGCGTGCGCTGTCCGGCCACGTCACCGTGGGTCACGCCGATGTCGCCGCGAAGGGCAAGGCCTGCCTGGGGACGCAGTTCCAGCTCGCTCAGCGGAATGGCGGCCTCGACGACGTAGCGGTTACGGCCCAGGATCTGAGCGTGGATCTTCGCCCGCTCGAGCGTCGTGACGCTCTCCATCTTGTAGTCCTGGATCACGCCGCTGGAGAACGTGCGCGGCCGCGGATCACGCGCGACACGGCGGTACATGACCGCTCGGGGCTCCCCATGAAAGTTGCCGATCGAAATCCGGAGGTCGCCCAGCACCGCCTCCTTGCGCTTGGAATCAGCGGAGGGATCGGTGCCGAGTTGGAAATCGACGGTGTCACCATGGAGATACATCATCTCGCTCTGATTGGCCCCGTTGACCCACGGGGTGGCGTCAGAGACATCCCACACCAGGTAGAGGTTTTCGTCATCCCATGCAGCGGCTCCCTGGACGGCCGCTTCGTCTTGTTTTTGGAACTTGACGAATGTCGCACCGGCGAAGTCGGTTTGGGGCTTGCCTGTGAACGTGGGCGTGAGCCGTTTGACGATGAGCTCTTGGCGTTCGGCCCGCGTCTGGAGTTGCTTTTCGCGGAGTTGCTGGGCAAGCGCCGTGTCGGCGTCCGAGATCGAAAGACTACCACCCGGTAGCTCCTTGACTGACTCGAGCCCGACGACCTCAACGTTCCAGAACGCGGTCTTGCCGGCCTGGATGTAGACCTTGCCATCGTGGGCGAGCGTGACTGAGCCACCGAAATCCTCCCCACCCATGCCTGGCGGCACGTTGTCGAGAACCGCGCCCGGCACGGCCACCTCCGGCCATTGGATCTGGAGCGAGTCGCCCTGGAGGAAGAGACGGGTCAGGTAGAAACCGCGCTCGGTGAGCACATGCCATTCGCCGAGATTCGTGGGCAGGAACCACACATTGCCAATTGGCTCAGGCAACTTCGCGGTACCACATGGCGGATAGGCCCCCCGAATGAGTCCAACTTCCGGGGGCGGCGCTTTGTGCGATCCATGCACGCCTGCGAAATTGTTGGGATACCTCCAGCGGAGCTTGCCCGTCTGCAGGTCATGGCCCCGACACCAGCCGAAGTCTTCGCCGTTCGGGGCCCACGAAAACAAGCTGCGCGCGTCACTCGAACCGAGCCCGAGCATGGGCAGTGGCCGAGGGTTGCGGAGATTGTACTGCGGGGCGCCACATTCCGTGAAACCGTCGAGTTGAATTTGAAAGGGGTCGCCTGACATCGTGTAGAGCGAGAGGTCGGGGGTCACTCCCAGATACCATCCGCCAAACGCGAATCTCTGCGGCACGGTGGTTTCTTCTTGGGGCTGGACCTCCCCGTCACCATTTTCATCCGCCCAGTAGGTCGTCGAGTAGGTGGCACGGTTGGAGCCGGCGTAGCGAAACGTGGCCACGAGTTGATAGTCGGCATCGCCGCGACGGAGGTAGATGTCGAGCGGGTGCGGGCCGTGGAGCCAGCCGTGCCCGACGAAGAGATAGAGTCGTCCATCGGGACCTTCGGCAAACCGCGAGATACCCATCGGTCGCCGCGTGATGACACCCACGCATGCCGCCTTGCCAGAGTCTGGATCGAGCCGCCACTCGCAGCCCTGGCCGACCATGAGGCTCGGGTCTTGGGGATTGATCGCCCCCCCCGTGGCACCATATTGAGCCGGTCCGAACAACTCGCGGACAAGTTCACCCGTCGCCGCGTTCCAGACGCTGATGCGCTTGGGCCCCATGTCATGCTCGACAACCCAGAGTTGGTTTTGCTTGTCCACTGCCATCGCGTGAACAAACCTCACGCCGTCAGGCGTCCATTTGCCAACGAGCTCGCGACCGCCGGGTCGGCCGATTGATCGCAGGAGCTTGCCGCCTGGTGAATAGACTTGGATCTGGTTGTCGGGATCACCAACGGCGACGAAGAGATTCCCCTCGGCGTCAACGGCCACAGCGCGGGCATTGACGAGGCCCGAGATCAAGGGTGTGGGGTTCTCGCCCTCAGGATCGAGCGCGAGCAGCGCTTCGCTCGTGACGATCAGCAGTTGGCCGCCAGGGCGGTAGGCGAGTTGGAGCGGCTGCAGGATTGACCACCGTTTGAGGATCGCGCCGGTCGAGCCGTCGAGCGCGGTGACCTCGTTGTGCTCCCGAGAACTGAGGAACAGGCTGCCGCCTCCTGCGGCGAAGGTCATGTGCTGACTTTTGGAATGCTTGTAGCCGGGGAAGATCTGAGCCATGGGCAACTCGGCCCCCTCGGAACCTTTCCAAGGCGTGTAGATGCCGTTTTTTCGATGGACGCGGTAAATGTGCTTGTAGTTGAGGGCATAGACGGTGTCGCCATCTACGGCGACGGCCAGCGCGCCGCCAATGCCGCCATTAGTGTTGTTCCACTGAACGTCGCCATCGAAGTTGCAGGCGAGCAGCGCCTTGCCCGCTTCAGCGCCGCTCCAGCCGAGGTAGACGTGCTTGTCGTCCACGGCGACGGCCGACGGGGCGCCGTGATCGCCCCCCCAATTGCCGCGGCCGGGGGGAAAGTCCCAGGGGGTGATTCCAGAGTTGCAGGCCCAGCCCTTGAGCCGTAGGCCAATGCCGGTGTGATGAATGGCTTGCCAGGAGTAGGTGCCGGCAGCGACCGGCTCGCCAGGCGTGCGAAAACTGCTGGTGCTCAGCCCGTCCCACTCAAACGTATGCTCTCCCTTCGTGACGAATTCACAGTTGAGCAGTTGGCGGACGACCTCCCCCTCGTCGTTGCAGATATTGAGCGAGACGAAGCCGTTTTCCGGCATCGTGATGGTGATTGGCTTGAACCCCACGAGGGCGCGGGACTGGATCAATCCCGTCCAATCCACTGTCGGCAGGCCTGCTTCGATGGTGACGGCGAATTCACGGCCATCGGTGAGCCGGACCGGGCGAGGTTGCTGTCCACCGCGGGCCTCGAGCGTGGCGGACCCCCACTGCTTGTAGGCCCGAAACGTGAAAATCCGGTCGAGGATCATCCCGGGTTGAAAGCAGTCCTTGTACGACGCACGACCCGTCGCCCCGATCGTGAAGTTCGGTTCGATCGTCAGCCGAAACGCTTCGCCGGCCTGCGGAACGCGACCGCCGGGGGCGACGGCAGTCCAGGGGATGGCGATCTCCTGGACGTAGCCGAGCTTGTCGCCGTCGATGGCAAACGCCTGCTGGCCGCCGTTGGCTTTGAGATTGCGGACACGGCCTTGTTTCAGGTCACGGCCATAGGAAACGTCGATGACATCGTTGCCATCGCGGCCTTTCCAGCAAGTGAAGTGCGAGACCCGTTCGTCCGGCTGGTTGTAGCCGACGATGAGGCGGAACTGCAGGCCGTCCCCCTGCCACCCTGCGTCGCCCGCCGTCACGCCTGGGTTGTTGACCGGCGTCTCGTCGTTCCAGCGGGCGAGCACATACAGGTTCTCGGCATCATGCATCGCATGAAACCAAAGACTGACTGTGTCGCGGGCGGTTTCCACGTCGCCGCAAACGAGAATGCCGCCGGTGAGGTCCCAGTCAGAAAATTTACCGTCGACCTGCACGGCTCCCGGAGCCGGCATGACCTTCAGGCCGAGGTTTTCGGTTTCGGTCGCGGAGGCGCGCTGCCATAAAACGCCGACGCACAGCGCCAAACAGAAGACGCGCAGAATCGGCATTGAGGTGACTCACGCGAAGGGGGCGAGAAGGATGTGCCTCCGGATATTGTCCGCCGCCGAGCGAATCTGTCGGCAGCCAGGGCACGAATCGAGCCGTCCAACCGTCGCGACATGGCCGCGTGGAACGCGACAGGCCTGCTGGCGAACCGACAGGCCGCTCGCCATAAGTGCATTGCCGGCAATGAGTTAGAAACTAACCTCCGGACTTTTGCCGGTTCTGCCGACAGAAATAGCTCTCACTGGAGAATTAACGATAGCCGGTCTTGGGCGCGGGATCCCGCTCTGGCTCCGGCTGTTGAAGCTCGGTGACGGTCCTCTTGGTTCTCTTCGTAGGCGGAAATGACTTCTCTTGGCGACAGCCAACACGAGCGATTTGTGGAACATTTTGTCCGCAGTCAGGGTCCGCTGTACGGCTATATCCTCTCGATTCTTCCGAATCGACGAGGTGCGGACGACGCGTTTCAGCAAACCAGCCTCGTGCTCTGGAGGAAGTGGGAAGAATTCGACCCGGAGCGTGATTTTTTGAAGTGGGCCTGTGGCATTGCTCGCAATGTCGTCAGGAACCATGTCCGCACAGCGAGTCGGGATCGTCTGCGGTTTTCCGAGGGTGTCGTCGAGCTTTTGACGGCGCGGCACGACGAGCTGCACGACCAGCTCGATCCTCGCCGCGATGCACTCGCCAAGTGCATGGACGAGCTACCGAAGCCGCATGCCGCATTTCTTCGGCGGTGCTACGACCGGCAGTCGAAGCTGCATGATGTCGCCCGTGACTTGGGCATGACGGCAAATGCCCTCTATCTCCGGCTCCGTCGGCTTCGAGAGGTGCTGTTCGCTTGTATTCGGCGGCATCTTGGTGAGCCTGGGGTCGGTCCCTCTGCGGAGGGCGCTCATGGCTGACTTCTCAGAAAACGCCTCCGGCAGCGGCTCCTCGGATCGTCTTGTGGAAGGGTCGGATTCGCTGCGGCGGCTGGTCGACATGCTGCTCGATGAAACGATCACTGCAGAGGACCATGCTGAGCTCGAATCACTCATCCTCAATGATTCGGCGGCTCGCGATGAATATCTGTTCTATGCCGACATGCATGCCCACCTGATCTGGCTGACGAAGGGGAGCCCGATCGCCGAGTCGCAGTGCGAGGAGACCGTTGCGGCCGTGCCTTCGCGGGAAGGGGTGTTGGTGCGTGCAGATCGTGGCCGAGGGCTGAGGGCATCGGTGGCGAGGATGCCGATTCGCTGGACTGTCGGAATCTCGGCCACGGTGATTTGCACGCTCCTCCTTGTCGCGATTTCGCAGGTGCCCGAATCGCTCCTGGGTTTGAAGCCCGCCGCCGATTATCGCGAGGCATTGTGGCCAAATTCTGATGTGAACCTTGCCATCGTCGAGGATTGCCGTGACGCACGGTGGCGTCCTGGTGCCGAGCTTCTGGAAGGCGATCTGCTTCAGGCCGACGGCCTGTGCGACCTCGAGTCGGGCACAGTTCGGCTCAAGTTTGCAAACGGCGCGAGGGTCGTGCTCGAAGGGCCCGTCGCGTTCACGGTGCAGAATGCCGAGGGGGGCTATCTGCGAGCGGGAAGGCTCGCGGCCCACGTCCCGCAGTCGGCAGTCGGCTTCACGATCGACACCCCTGCATCGAAGGTCATCGACCGTGGCACCGCATTCGGCGTTGAGGTCGACCCCCAGGGCGTTCTCGATGTCGCCGTCTTTGAGGGTGCCGTGGATCTCGCTACAGGCAAAGGTCCGCAACGGCGGCTCGAGGCTGGGCAAGCCGGCCGCGTGGCATCTGGCACATTTGAACTCGTCTCCTTGGATTTAAAGCCGTTTCAGGTCGTTCGTCGCGAACTCCCGTTGGTTGATCCCGCCATCGACATCGACCTTGTCGCACATTTCGCGTCGAATCCCGACCAGGACTGGAACCATGCCCCGTATTGGTCGGATGAGCAGGCGCCGCACGCGGGTGGGCACTACCACGTCGGCCGGTCGGCTGTGGCGTCTCTCCGTACACCTGACCGTGATTCATCGCATGCGTTTGCAGGAGACATGCTCACGATTCATCCGAACGGTCGACTGCACTTGAGGCACGGCAAGGTGCCAAAAACGATTCCCCGACTCCGCTTGGCAGGTGGGCACGTCTACGTGATTCCCATGCGCACGGCCGCTGCCATGGCGATCAACGCCGATCTTGAAGTCACGGCTGCTTCGGTCATCGAAATTCGCGACCCCCACCCACGGGGCCGTGTCGTCTTGAATGGATCGCTTTCCGGGCACGCCCCCTTGCGGGTATGCGGCGTGAGCGGGATTGGTGAATTGACCTTGCGGTGTGACGGCGGCGGATTCAGTGGCAATTGGCAAGTCGAACAAGCACATCTGATCGTCACTCGTGCCGATGCCATCGGGTCGGGCCACGTTGCGGTCACTCGCGGCGGCGGTTTTGTCATTCGCTGCAATGTCGAAAAGCCTCGGATGCGACTGACCTTGGATGGGGGCGCCCATCTGGCGCTCCAAGGGCATCACCTCACGGTAGGTACATTGTCATTTGAGGGACAACCCCTGCTCCCCGGTGAATACTCCGTGCGCCGGCTCCGCGAACTGTTTCCACACCAAGTCGAAGGTGACTCTGGTACGGTCCATGTAACAGGCCTTGGAAGATCTCATTGACTCCGTTTTATGACCTCGCGCGCGGCACATAGACGCATGACTTTTCGATCACGATTGAGGCGCGTTTTGATTGCATTCCGACGACACCAGCGATACGCTTACTGCTGGCGTCGATGGGGGCAGGTCACAGGTCGCCTTTCGTTCCATTTTCCCTAGGGTTTTGTATTTCACTTTTCACCGGGTAGCGATTGCATTGTTGGGCAGCACGTCGGCTTTGGTCCCAACCCAAGCCTCGTGCTGATTGCAGTGAAACCCCGGGCAGCAATAGGAGAACGGGTGATGGCATTTCTTGACTTCCGTATTACGAAGGCGGCCATGTTTGCGGCCGCTTTGTCGCCGTTCATGGCGAATGTCCCCGACGCCCACGCCACACCCATTGCGAGCGAGTCGTTCAACTATCCCGTTGGCGAGTTGAATACTCAGAACGGTGGTACCGGATTCTCAAATGCATGGACGGCCGTCGTGGCAAATTCGGAGGTCATCGACCCCGGGACACCACTGAGTTACAGCGCAGGGCCAATCGACATTTCTGGTGGAAATCGGACGGCCTCCTTTGATGGTAGCGTGAATTCGGTAGCAAGTCGCACGCTGTCTGGTAACCAGACGGGCGACTTTTACTTCAGCTTTCTGCTGCAGTTCAATGGTACGGCCGACGCAACGAATCGCTTCTTCTTGCTCGGCTTCAACGGCAGAACCACGAGCAACAGCACCGCTGAGTCGCCAGGCGTCGGTGCCGCCATCAACAATACAGGTGGAGACGACTTCTTGATTCGCCAGAACATCGAAAATGGTGGAGGTGGGTCCACGAGCGGCGGGGGCACCATGTCGGCTAATGCCACGTATTTCATGGTGGGAAAGCTGGTGAAGAATATCGGGACAAGTCGGTATGACCATATCGATTTGTGGATCAATCCGAGTACGGATACGGAACCGGCGGCCACCATGAACGCGACGTTTACTGATGGCGCAGCACTCGCGTCGACGGTAACAGGGATTCGCTTCCGCACGAGTTCAGTGACTGGCGGGAACCCGTATCGGTTCGATGAATTGAGAATCGGCACAACGTGGTCGGATGTCGTGGTCGTTCCTGAGCCAGGGTCGGTTGCCTTGTTGTGCTGCGGGGCCGTGGGGTGGTGGCTGGTTGGGCGAAGGTCGCGAACGGTCGCTGCGGCTTCGTAGCATCGCTCCATTCTGTCACCCGTGCCGTTCCACATGGTGCGGTTGCCCGAGATCTTGCCGGCGTTCACGTAGCCATGTGGGGCGCCCGTCAGTCGCCATGCGTTTCCCCCCTGCAGGAAAGTCTGCCCCATGTTCGCGCGCCTTGTGTCCCTGTTGGTAGTCCTGCTCCTCGCTCTTCCGGCACGTTCGGCGGACATCGAGGTGACCGAAACGGTGCCGCTTTCGTTGTCGCACTCGATCGGTTGGGTACTCAAGCACGCGAAGCCGGCGAGCGACGCCCTCGGTGCCTGGAACGTCACCGACGAGCGATGGGAGGAGGCCGTCAAGGCGACGGGCGAGGCCGAAAAGGAGAACGTGACTTTTGACCTCTGGATACCGGATGGCATCGGGGTCGCCAAAGGCATCGTTGTCGTCTCGGGGCATGGCAGCGGAACCGAGATGTTCAAGGATCCCACGTTGCGGGAGATCGCCCGCGAGTTACACCTGGCCTTGTTCAAGTTTGTCGGGAATCCGGTGCAGCGAGGTTTCTGGCCAAAGCATCTCCTCACCGAACGGCTCAAGGCCTACGGAGCGCAGGTCGGGCATCCTGAATTGGAGTTCGCCCCGCTGTTTCTCTACGGGCACTCCAACGCGACGGGGTTTTCGGCATCGTTTGCCGCCCGGGAGCCCGAGCGGGTATGGGGATGGATATCCATGCGCCCCGGGAATGCGAATCAAATTCTTCAGCCGGGGGGAGCTGAGGTTCCGGGCATGATCATGTTCGGGGAAGATGATCCCTACTTCGCCAAAGACAACGACCAGGAGATTCAGCAGCGTCGCATCAGCCTCGTCGAACAGATGCGGAAAGACCATGCCGCTCGGTGGCATTGTGTCGTCGAGCCGAAGACGGGCCACCTCCCGACGGAAAACACCTGGCCGCTGGTGTACGCCTTCCTGAAACACAGCTTTGCCGCTCGAATTCCACCCGACGCCGATCCACGACAGGGACCAGTGAAGCTCAAGAGCGTGCCACTCGAAGACGGCTGCGCTGGAGCGAACTGGGATCCGAAGCTCGGTGGCTACCAGGATCTCTCGGTCACGCCCTATGAGAATCTCCCGCGCGACGGCCAGTCCGCCTCGTGGTTGATCGACGAGGAATACGCGCGTGCATGGAAGGCCTTTCAGGCCACCGGCAAGGCGGAGTAGCCGCGAGTGCTGTCAGATCAATTCTGAGATCGTGGTCTTCGACCCGGCGAACGAATCGATCTCGACTCCGAAGCGTTGCAGCATCGTCAGGTACAAGTCGCCCAGCGGCCGGTTGTTCTTCCGGTCGTAGGCAAGGTGCTGACCATGCTTGAAACCACCCCCCGCAAACAGGATCGGGAGGTTCTCCGGCGAGTGTGAGTTCGCATTGCTCAGGTTGCTCGAATAGAACACCATCGTGT
>CAZCHF010000058.1:0-12646 GCA_964498325.1 uncultured Candidatus Kuenenia sp. | reverse complement strand
GTCGAGCAACCGGCCGTCGACATCGGGAGTGCTTTTGAGCTTGTCGATAAGCGTCGAGAATTCGGTCAGTTCGGCTTTCTCGATGGCCGCCAGTTGCTCGATCTTCATGTCGTCTTGGCCATGGTGCGACAGATCGTGATGCCCGAGCGACTGCTTCTCGCCGAGCACGATGCCGCCGCCAGAGTGAAGCCAAAGGGCGATGACGCGTGTGCTGTCAGTCTGAAACGCCAGATGCACGAGGTTGAACCAACACCGCGTCCGCTCGATGAGATGCTGGTCGTTGAGCGGGCCTTTCGGCGGTGGTAGGTCGACCCGGGGCTTCGACCGCTCGAGCCACGTGAACTCTTGCTGGAGTTGATTCTCGGCTTCGCGAATCGACGTGAAATACTGCTCGAGCCGATCACGATCGCCCAAGGCGAGCTTGCCCTGCAATGACCGCGCCTGCTCCTGAACGTGATCGAGCACGCTCTGGCCGTCCCGGAGATTCTGGTGCGCCCGCTTTACATCCTCCGGCTTACCTTCGACAAAAAGATCCGCATACAGTCGCTGCGGCTTGTTCTCGCCCGGGATGCGGGTCTGCTTGCGGCTCCATGAACAGTTGTTGCTTCCCAGCACGAGTGAGGGAAATCGCGTCTGATCGCCAACCACCTCCTTGGCCACCTGATCGATCGAAACCGTGTTCCGCACGTCCCGATCGTTCTTGATGGCGTCCCACGGGGCACCGGTGAAGAGGGCCACACTCGTGCTGTGGCCGTTGCTGTAGCCGAGGTGCGACATCCCCGAGATCACCGTCATGTCATCTCGATGCGGTGCAAAGATCTCGAGGTACGGCGTGAGCTCGTAGTCTCGGCCGGTCTTCTCCGGAAACAAAAACGGCGTGTGCATCCCCAACGGTCGCCCGATCACGACAATCCGCTGGGGTGCTTTTGGGGCTGCGGCCCACGACCGGGCACCGAGCGGGGTCATGGCCTCGAGCATCGGGAGAGCCAGCGATACTCCGGCCCCCTTGAGGAACGACCGTCGGGGAACGAGGCGTGAATTGAGCAGATGCATGGCTGAATCTCGGGGGGTCGGGGGGGCTACTTGGTTCGAAACAAACGGCTTTGCACCACCTGGTGGATCAGTTCGCGGAAGGAATAGTCCGCGGCGCGGACCTTGTCGACGATCGCCTCGATGGCTTCACGGTCGGCGAACTGCATCGACCCGCCGGTCGCATACGTGACGACCTTCTCGGCGAGGGCCCGGGTGATCTGCTCGCGGTCATCCAGCAGCAGTCGCTTGTAGTCGTCGATGCCGCTGAAGCGTCGGCCATCCGGCAGCACGTCGCCGGCCTCGACATCCGGACCGACCCAGACTCTGCCACCGGCCGTGGTAGACGCTCGGCCCCGCTTGCGATCGACCGTCGCGCGGTAATACGTGCGGTAACCACCGATCACGTCGAAGCATTCCAGTGCCATGCCAGGAGGATCAAGTGACTTGTGGCAACTAGCGCACTCCGCCGATGCCTTGTGTTTGGCGAGTTGTTCGCGGACGGTGGTGGCACCGCGGATGTCGGGCTCGATGGCCGATATGCCGGGCGGTGGGGGTGACGGAGGCGTGCCGAGGATCCGCTCCAGCACAAACTTGCCGCGGAGTACCGGTGAGGTGACCGTGCCCGCCGCGGTGACTTTCATGACGCTCGCCTGCGTCAACAGTCCGCCGCGATGGCTGCCTTCCGGATTTGGCACCTTTCGCATCCATGGCCCCTCGACGCCATCGATGCCGTAATGCCGCGCGAGCCGATCGTTGAGGTACAGAAAATCAGAGTCGATGAAGTTCAGCAGACTGAGATTCTCCGCCAACACCTCACCAAAAAACAGGGTTGTTTCCTGCTCCATGGCCCAGCGGAGGCCAGCGTCATACTCGGGATAGAGCGTGCCGTCGGGAACCGTCTCATCGAGCCTTCGCAGATCGAGCCACTGGCCGGCAAAGTTCGTGCGAAAGGCCGAGCCACGCGGATCGTCGAGCATCCGCTCGACCTGCGCTCGTAGCACGGCCGGCTGCTTGAGGGACCCGTTGTCAGCGAGGGCTAGGAGTTCATCGTCGGGCATGCTGCTCCACAGAAAGTACGACAGCCTCGACGCGATCGCGTAGTCGTCGAGTTCGCCCGGCGATTCGAGCAGATAGAGAAACCGCGGATCGCAGAGGATCGCCTGGAAGCCGACCTTCGCCGCCTCCGCAAACGTCCCCCCTTCATCGAGCCGCGCCTGGGCCAGGGCGATGGTGGCTTCCACCTCCGCGAGCGACGTCGGTCGGCGAAAGGCCCGACTGGCAAACCGTCTTAGGACGGCCGCAAGATCCTCCTTCGGCGTGGCCGAATACGCGCGCCACGTCGCGTCGCCATGGGTTTTGTCCAAGTCGCCCAGCGGCTTGCCTCGTTTCAGACCCTCGATCGTGCCGAGCGGATAGAACGGCACGAGATCCCCGAACAGCGCCCGATGAGATTCTGGCGGCCACGAGCGCCCCTCCGGTCCAACGGTTTCAATCCACTCGACGCGGATACCGGGAAGCTTGGCCTCTTCAAGGGATCTTTCAGCGAGCAATTTCTTGAGCGATTCCTCCGTAGGGCCATCTTCATACTTGAGCGACAGCGTCATTCGCGAATCCAGGAACGTCGTCAACTCGAAGTCACGGGGGGCTCCTGGGCGCACTTCCCATCGGGCATACACGATCGGGAAGCGAAATTCATCGAGCCGATAGACCAACAGGCACAATGGTCGATCGGTGTTCACCGCCGCGGCACGCACCGTCACTCGATACGTACCGGCCACCCGAGGCGGCTCCGCCTGAAACCCAAAGCCACGGGACGTGGAAAGGACTGCCGCGTTGCCGTCGATCGTGTAGCTCTTTCCGATCGCCTCCTTGCGCTTGGCCATGACCCACGGTGCTGCGAGTTGACGCATCTCGATCGCGTCATTGCGGGAGCGACGCATGGCGGCCTCCAAGGCCACCTCACTGGCCTTGACGTAGCGTGCCATGTGGGCCGGGGAGACGTCGAGCGCTATGGCGACGTTGTCGAACCCATCCACCGCACCGTCCTCGGGCAGCAGGTCGTCGACGGGCACACGCAGGCCGATGAGATCCGCCAACGTGTTCTGGTATTCGCTGCGATTGAGACGCCGCAGGACGACGCGACCCTGTTTCTGCTGCTGTTCGAGGGATGCCTGGTGCAACGCCTTGCCGAGCGCCTCTAAGAAGCGGGATTTGTCGGCGGCGGCCGGTTGGGCTTCTGATTCTGGTGGCATCTGGCCGCTGCGAACCTTGTCATACACCTTGACCCAGGTGTCGAGGATCGCGGGATCGCTCACGTTCGCCGCAACTTGGTCGAGACGCAGGTGCGCTTCCTGGGTGTCGGCCCCGTGACAACCCGTGCAGTGCTCCGCAAGAAACGTACGAACGAAGCTCTCCTTCGCCTGTGCCGCGTTCGCGCAGAAGGCCCCCAGAAACACAGTGGCGATCAGGCGGTTCAGGTGCTGCGTGCGGCGATGCATTTGCTTACTCGATGCGGAGCATTCCCCATTCGTCTGGGTAGAGGCGTGCTTCGGTGGGCATGTCGTACGTGCAGGCAGACTCAGCGCTCCGGCTGTGCCACCAGGCGGCCTCGGCGTTGCTGCTTCCCGTCTCGTCAGAGAGCAGGAGCTGCACGTCAAATCGGCAGGCGTCGGTGGACCTTGGATCGACGCCGATCACCCGCCAGGGAATCGACCATTCGGCGGTGTAGCCATCCTTGCCTGGACGCAACGCCACCCGCGTCTCAGGTGACCGCGGCTGAGGCGGGCCGACGTAATGCATTTGGTACCATGAAACGGGTGACGCGTAGCGGTATGGCTTCCGCCATTCACCTTTCATCCGGAAGTTCACGAGCACGTCGGCGTCGAGCGGCTGGCATCGCGCCGCCACCAGCTTCTGTGCATGGTCGCCGCTTTTGGCCGACGAAAAACAGAGGGCCACGGCGTCTCCCCCCTTGATCACCAGCGGTTCTTCTCCGGCCGCGTTTTTGAGCGGAGTGGCATCAACAACTTCTACGATCGCAAAGAGGGAGTCTTGGTCATGAGCGAGCTTGAAGCGACCCGCCGTCCCCTTCTGGCCGGCGATGGGAGTCCATTCACCGTCGGTCCAATCGGACGGATCGCCATCGATCGTCGGCGCAGGGGCCGTCGCACGTGACGTCACTTCCGCTTCCACAGCGGCCGGAACGCCTTCGAATACCGCCCAGCCCCAATCGCGGGGTTTCATGTCCGTGGCCTGGCTCGATGCATTGTGCCAGGCATGGGTCACCCGGTCGAACTTCGTGGGTTCGCCGCGATGCAGGTTGGCTCCGAGCCGTACGGCCATTCCGCCAAGCGAACCGGGCAGCGCCTCGCCCAGCAATTCCAACGGGATCGCCATCTCGACTTGGTAGCCTGTGCCGTTCGGGCAGGGCTCGACGTGCGTGCGGCGTTTCGTCCAGATTGCATGAGGCAACGTGATCGCGCCATCCGGAGACAGCAAGTTGACAGCCTTCGCGGCATGGCCGCCCGCGGCCGGCTCATAGATCGCCACGCCATCACCAGCCGACAGGATTCCGACGTCACCGGGTGCCGCACGGTCGCGGTCTGGGGCGGCTGCGGCATCAAACCCAAGGAGCAGTTCGATGCCGTCTCCGGTGCTTCGCAGGTATTTGAGGTTGTCGTCCCGCAGCCGCGAAGTCCACAGCCGGTCACTGTAGATGTCGACCGATGCGAACAGCGTCTTCTTGGAGTACGCGAGCCTCAGTTCTCCTGCGAGCTTGCCTTCGACGAAAAGCGGCAGCGAGGGAACCTCTTTTCGCCAGTCAAAGTGATTCCGAGGCAGGAGTCCTTTGCTGTTGCCGTAGGTGACCGGTCGAGCAAACGCCGGAACCTGCCGAATGACATACGGATGCTCTTTCGACATGGTCGCCCATCGAGCCCGGGTCGCTGGAAGCGTGACAGGGATCGGGGAATGCACTTTGATCGATGCGAGCCCTTTGAGCTCGAAGACATGGGTCGCTTGAGCGCTCGACATGTACACATAGTGTTTGTGCGTTTGTGGATGTTCCAACACCGCGCCGGAGAAGTTCTCGACATCAAGGTAAAACGGGCTGGGAACCTTGTCGTGACGATGATCCTGCATGATGCTCTGCACGTAGAATCCGTCGCGATGAAACAGGTGGACAGGCCCCTCGACATCGGTGACGAACAGGCAGTCGGCCATCTCGCCAAAAACCCGCCAGAGGTGATAAATTTCTCCTTGCTTGGCCGCCGTGGTGGCCTTCTGTCCGATCTGCCAGCGCGGCCCGTCCGGCCCCACGCGGGTCAAATAATTGAGGCTCGTGCGAGCGGACCAAAAACCATTGCCCTGGGCGTAGCTACGCGAACGCAGGCCGGCAACTTGATAAAAGTCGCCATGGGAATCGCGGAACATGGCGGCGCCGGGCGTCTCTTGGATGTCCGACGCATCGTAGAGGGGCACGCCCTGCGGACTGACACCACGCGGCTTCCACGTCTTGTCTTTCGCCAGCAGCGTGAAGTCCTGGGCCATGCCACGGGCATCGAACGGCACGAACTGAATTTCGTCGAGTTGCACGGCCACATCGCCGTTGGTGTCGCACCAGAACGTGTGGAGCTTGTCTGCTCCACGGTCGCGGGCCAACTGCTGGATCTGTTCGTTCTTCGTGTGATGCTGCGAGAAGATCATGACCGGTTGCAGGTGATTCTCCGCCACACGGTAGAGCCCGGAGCAGGGCTTGCTGGAAAAAGGACCGGACCACATGTACGTGTTGCCCTTGTGGGAGAGCATCACATCCGCCCGGCTGCCTGCATTGAAGTCATACGATGGTCCGTTCCATTTCGGTCGCAAGATGCGACCCATGCGCCAGGTTTTCTTGTCGTAGTCAACGTAGCCGGAGAACAGCCCCGACATGCCGGAGAACACCTCGGCCGGATCATTCGGATTGGGGGCCGCCTGGGCCGCGCAGCTCACCGACCCGAAACCCTGATACAGCAGCGTGCCATCGGTTGAAAATCGGGCTATCCGCTTGGGGATCATGTCTTCCGCGATCCAAAACGTTCCGTCACCTCCGGCGGCGATCGAAACCGGCCAACGAAAATCCTGCTCCTGAAACAGTCCGCCGGCACGGAGATCGAGGCCCCCCCCTTCGCAGCCGAGCGTCTTCTGGAGCGAACCGGCAGATGTGAAGGCCTTGATCTGCTGGGACGCGCCGAGATCACTGACAAGAATCGTGCCCTGCGGATCAACGGCGATCGCAAACGGTGCGACGAGCCCGTCACGCACCAGGGGCGTGCACACCTTCTTGGTACGATCGACCGCGAACACCTGCTGGCCTGAAACGGCGAGCAACTCACCCGTTGGCGTGAAGGCGAGGCCCCTTGGGCGTCGCAGTGGGATGCTCGCGTCCGGACGAGGCTCGAGCTGATACTTCGTGCGTTCCTTCTCGACCTTTTCGGTGACCTCGAACACGTCGATCCGGTCGAGCCAGGGCATGCTCACATACACGCAACGCCCCGACACCGCCATGCCGCGCACGCCCGATTTCCGAAACGTGCCACTGAGGCTCCTGGGATCCTCGGCAGGACCAGGCGTCGCGTCCTCAGGCTTGCTTGGCGACACGGGGGCATACGCGAGCATACCTCCCGTATTTGGATCGATCAGCATCACCCGCTTGCTGTTCACCCCGTACAAAAACTCTTGATCCACCGCCAGCGCCGCCACGCCCTCGAATGCACCCAAACCGATGCCCCACAGGCCGTGGGCTCCATCGTGCGTGCGCTTGTGGATGACCCAGGGCCCCTCCGTACTCGTCCAGCCGAGATAGACACCGGTGGCATCCACGGCCGTAGCCACCGGCTGCCCGTGATTCCCTCCCCAACCGCCGGTGCCATCGACAGTCTTCCATGGGGGCGTCCCACTGTTGCCGATGCTGGTGATGTATTCCTGCTTGATTCCTTCGTGGGTCAGCAGACAAGCCTGATAAGCCCCCGGTGGACAATGGCGGCCATGGTTGTCTCGGCCGTCCCAGTCCTCGGTGTGCCGCCCCGCCGTCCGGGGCTGATTGACCACCAACTCGCGGACAACCCAGCCATCCGGGCGCCGAATGTTGAGCGTCACCTGGGCGGCCGCGGGAATCTCATACGCGATCGAAAGCGGACCTGGCCCTTCGTCGGCCGCTGGCGCAGCAGAGGCCACGCCGTGACCGAGCAACACGGCGAGGAGCAGTGAATACACCCATCGGTCATGTGGAATCGGATGAAACTGCACGAGTGAGGCCTCTTTTGGATAGCGAACGAAACCATCGAGGAATCAACAAAACAGTGGTCGCCAGCATCAGGGCCGTGGATGGCTCCGGGACGGCCGTTACCGTGACCGACCAACTGATCGATTGCTCCAGCTGATCCTGATTCATACGCACCCACCCAGCGACCGGGTCAAACGCCGTGCCGTCGTAGGCCCGCGCCCGAACGTCATAAGTGCCGGGACCAAAGCCGTAGTCAGTCAGTCGAAACTCTTCGGAAAAGGCAGTCGGAATGAGTACATCGTCGACGAACCATTGCAAGCTGATCACATCGGTGTCGATGACATCCACCCAGAGATGATCGGGGTCGATCAGCGTCGACGTATTGGCCAGCCAGTCGTCGACGGGATCCACGAACGAGTAAATTTGAAGGATCAGGGCTTCGCGACTGACCGCGTCAAATGGCTGACCGAGCGATCGCATCTTGGAATTGTTCGAGGGGCGGTAGATGCCGCTGTTGTAATAACCTCCGCCCTGATAGGCCGGATTGCGGATGAGAATGCCCGTGTCCGGATCGGTGTAGCCGTGCCACCGAGCCCATTTTGCTCCCGTCGGGTCTTTGGTGATGTTTACCTGCCACGGCTCAGCGCCGGCGTAAGTCGATGTAAAGCCGCCGTATTCGTCGGCTAATCTGCCGAACGTATGGCCGACCTCATGCAAGGCAATCTCGCGGGAACTGCTGCTCCCACCGGCATACACCGAGTATCCCGTGCTACTGAAGCTACCGGCTCCGCCGTAGCGTGTGTCGTTGACTGTTACAATTCGCATGTCGGCAGTGAGCCCTCCGGAGGCAACCGCCGCATTCACATACTGATCTGCGTGGTATTCGCTAATCGCAAGCAATCGCTCGGTCGTGCCGTCAGCATAATACGAAGCATGCAAGGCCGTGTCTCGGTAAACATTGCTTGGCGGCACATCGGCGCCACTCTCATTCGACACGACGTCAATGCGATGCACGTTGAAAAAGTTTTGGTAGCGGACAAACGGCTGGCTGTTCAGTGGATTGGCAGGATTGAAAAAATAGTTGACCATCGAGTTGACATGCGTCACGTAGGTGGTCCCCACCTGGCTCGATGTGTAGCCATCACCCAGGAACACAATGTTGACCCGATTGCTGTTTGGACCATTGTCAACCATCGTCGTGTAGCCCTGGGCCCAGCCGATCGACGCGATCGCCACCTGAGCCACCGCCCCCACCACCAAAATCACTCGATAGACCGCCCTCCCGTTTCGGACGTATGCTCCCGCCATGGTCCCGCCTGGTCTGTGTGAAACCGTGCCACCTGGGTGCCTTCGTGGGCCGACGGCCCCTCCCTGTGAAGGATTGTCCGGCGGACAAGAAATATGTCGAAGAAGGGCCGGTCGCAGGTTTCAGCGGCCGACTAAACAGGGGTCGAAATCGGTCCGATCGCGGAACCTGGGACGTTTCGATCGAGCGACCGAAGCCCTTGCGAGCATGGGGCAATCACGAATGATCCCCGCGTTTCGACAAAAGCGGGCGAAGGGACTCGAACGCTCGACATCCAGCTTGGGAAGCGGAAGGCTGTCGGTCTGATACCCCCGAAATCGTCGGGGAAAACGCCGAAAACGCGACCCCTTCCGAATCCCGTTGCACTCCCTGTTGCACAGAATCCACGGAACGGCTCGACGAACTGGCTCGTGCCGTGCGTCTCGTCGCCGGCATGAAGGGGCTGACCGACGACGAGCGGCAAGCCGTGCTCGACCGGCTCCTTGACACCGACAAGCCGAAGTGACCGACCCGACCCACCCCCCACCCAAAAGGTACTACCGGCGGAGCGATCCACTGCCCCGCCCTGCGGAACGTGTGCCTTCCCAATGGTTGTTTGTTTATTTTGAGAATTCCCCAGACCGGTAGGCCCATGCAAGATGTTTACCCAAGCCCCCACACTTCAAACCACTCGCTTACGCTCGGGGAGCGCCCGCAGGTTTCGGGAGGGGGGGGTAGGCCCGGCCGACGGGTCCTGTCTGCCCGACTTCCCCCCTGCTACTCCGCGGGAACGTCACAGTGCGGGTGACTCTTCCCTTCCGCCCGCAACGGGGCCTAACCCGTGCGGCTCCCACGCCCCTATTTGTCGCGAACGGCACGGGGCTCGTGACTCTCTCCCGCCGCCTCGGGTCCTAACTGGGGAAGTTTCCTTCCCCTAGTCTGGTAGGAACTCCACCAAACCAGACAGACTTTCTTTCGCACCGTGGCCAGCCCAACTCGGAATCGCGCCTAACCCCGTGGAACTGTCCAAGTTTCCCAGGCGTGCACGAGAACAAGCTAGCTGCTGCCAGGACGGGCGCGACCGCAGGATTTGGTAGTCGGGGGGGGCACTCGTGCTGAACGATCTTGCCCCGCTACCCGCGGCAGCAGAATCGTCCCAATGGACGGCTCGACCGGCTCGCTCCCGCAGTCCCCGAGCATAGACAATCCTTGCCGTGCCTCGTCTTGGCTTCATATCCCCAACACCGGGGTGGCCGCTGCACAGACGGCGCAGCGCTCCGGTGGTGGGGCCGGCTCTCGCCTTCGTGGTAGGAATCATGAGTCTAGTTCCGCGAAAGCGGGCAACACTCCGCTCCCCTGACCGCCAGCAACGGCCCGAGGCCCCGACCGACCATCGCGGAACGCCGTCGCCTGGCCCGGCCGCCACGTGGGCAGCAGGCTTGTCCGCTGCGCGCCAGCCGCGAGCGGTTCGAGCCGCCTAAGTCGCGATGATGGGCGCCATCCAGTAGACTTCCTCGCGGCGGAACCCTAGCGAGGCGAAGCTTGACTATCACCACGTCCAGGCCGATTCAAAGCCCTAACCGACTGCGCTCTGCTACGGTCTTTCGTTGACGCTGCCAAGTCTCACTGCTGGGGGTTGTATTGATGGTATCGCTACTGATTAAGAATATTCGGACCTTTGTCGGTCTGCACGACATCCCGATTCGCCCCTTAACGATCCTCACTGGCGAGAACAGTTCAGGTAAATCAACGTGCTTGGCCGCCCTAGCAACCGTCTGCGATCCCGATGGATTCCCATTCTCCCCCGGTTTCGACAAGCCTCCATATCACCTCGGGAGCTACGAAACCATCGCAACGGATTGTGAAAAAGGTCGGGGACAAGCATCAACGTTTGCAATAGGTTTCCAGCGAGCGGACGACCGCACAACCGTCCTAGCGACCTACGGCAGTAGCACGGGAGGACGCCCCGCTTTCCGGGAATTGAAGTTATCAAAAGCAGAACGAACCATTTGCAAGGTGACGGTGGAAGAGAGCCGGGCATCTCTCACCGGCGCATTAGCGTCGCTCGTCGTCGGAGATTTTTCGTATAAGTTCCCCTTCGATGTAGGGAAGCCAACCTTTGGCCGCCGGCCAGCAAGCTTTTTTGAAACTCTCTTTCGCTCGATGCGAAAGGCTCCTAGCACGTCGGAGGGGCGCGAGAACTTCTTCAAAGCGATCGAAGCGTTGCCAGTTGGTGGAATAGACCTTGGCATGGCAACGTCAATCGCACCAATCCGAAGCAGGCCTGAGCGGGTGTACAGTGAAGCAACAGCAGCGTTTGAGCCAACGGGAGACCATATCCCGTTCGTGCTCAAGCAACTGTTTCGCGAGCACAAGGATTCGCCTGAGACGCGTGCCTTGGTGCAGGCAGTTCACGACTTTGGCCAGGAGTCCGGCCTTTTCTCGAACCTGCGAATCAAGCAGTTGGGCAAGAGTTCCGGAGACCCGTTTCAGCTCATCGCCAAGATTGCGGGCCGCGATAGAAACGTAATTGATGTCGGGTACGGGGTTAGCCAAGCGATTCCTGTCGTCGCGCAAAGCATTCTGTCTTCATCCTCGCAATACATGCTTATGCAGCAACCGGAGGTTCATCTGCACCCAAGAGCACAGGCTGCGTTAGGGACTTTCTTTTCCGGCCTCGTGAAAGAAGGATCGCGGTCATTCGTGATTGAGACGCACAGTGATTTCCTAATTGATCGGGTTCGGCAAGAGATCGCCGCAAAAACGTTGCCAGCGGATCACGTTGGAATTCTCTTCTTTGAGCGAGACGGCCTGAAAACGACAATCCACGACCTTCGGCTCGACGAGCAGGGAAACGTACTCAATACACCTCCTGGTTATCGCCGGTTCTTTATGGAAGAAGAGATGCGGCTACTAACTCGCGGAAAAGCCAGATAATGTGCATTATCGTCGATGCCAACGTAATGGCCCGCGTCCTATTAGACCCAACGGACTCGGACTTTGCACCAGTACATAGGGCTTTGTCTGGGATATCTAGCCCTAGTGTTAAGTTAGTCTATGGGGGCAGCAAACTGCTGAGAGAGTACGCCCGAAACACTGAAGTTCGTAGGCAGGTTGCGTCCCTTGACCGGGCTGGCAGGGCCGTAAAGGTCGCTGACGCAAAAGTCGACGCTGAAGAGAAGCGCGTGCAGAAATGCGGCATTGTAAAATCGGACGACGAGCATGTACTGGCACTGGCTCGGGTCACTGGTGCTAGATTACTGTGCTCGCACGACGGAGATCTCATTACCGACTTTACGAACGTGGCTATCGTGTCCGCTCCTCGCGGAAAGGTATACAAAAAAAAGGCTCACTCGCACCTCCTGCGGGGGCAGTGCGGGGCGTCCCGCTCTTAGGGACACCGTCGTCACGGACACTTTCTTGCGTTATTGCGATTTCGAGGCCCTGCAGGTTTGCTTATGGGCACTCTCACCTATCAAAACAATCCCTCTCGTAGGCCACGAAGCTTGCCTCGGGAGTTTTCGTGTGTGCTTCGATAGTGAAATCTTATAGGCCGTTCCGCCGATCCGGCGTGGCATCGCCTTTCACTTGCCGTTATCGTTTTGTCGCGCTTACACTACCCTCTTTCTGCTCGCGCTTTGCCTGACAGGGAAGTCTATTGCAACTTGAGACGGGCCGGGGGTTCGCCAATGGCCGACGACTGCTTGCCGGCCGAAACGTTGGAGTCCCGGCAATGATGGCACGCCGACCACGGCATGCTGACCAGGATGCCCTCGAATCTCCCCGGCTGTCTGCTGAGGCCGAAACCGCCGAAGAGTTGACCGCCGTGAACCTGCTCTTGTCTCACTTGGAAGAGGCCGTGGCGTTCATCGGGGAGATGTTCGGCTACAAGCATTGTCTTGCCGAACCGTACGCCGCGGGGAGTCTCGAAGGGTACGTCAAACAGGCCGTGGCCTTCTCTCATTTTGATGCTGAGTACGCCCGCCAGTATCAACGCCGCTGGAAATTGAAGCTCGAACCCAAGAGCCCGCCGTGTGTGGAAAACTGGGTTTCCCACTTTGAAGACC
>CAZCHF010000057.1:3441-22764 GCA_964498325.1 uncultured Candidatus Kuenenia sp. | reverse complement strand
CCGAGTACGAGGGCACGCCCGGCCAAATGACCCACACGGTGATGACCACCAAGTGGTCGCGCGATCACAATTACACCGACTATGTGGTCGGCAACTTCGATGGAAACTCGAGCGGCGCCGTGTTGATCGCGGGGAAGACCGTCAGCCACGCGTGGTACAGCATCGGCTACAGTTCGTCGGTCACGCCCGAGAACAACCTGCCGAGCCTCATGGGCGTCTGGCCTGACCCGACCTCGACCTATTCCAACGTCGTGGTCGGCAATTTCTTCGGCGCCGGCGGCGGCCTGGTCGGCATCGCCGGCCTGCAGCGGTCGGGGAGCAGCGTCAATTGGCAGGTGCTCCAGCGTACCACAGTGGGAGGCAGCTACTCGGTGAGAAACTTCGGGAGTTGGCCGCAGTCGACGCTCGCCCAAGCCTTTGCCGGCCTTTTCTCGTCGAGCGACATCGCCTCCGGGAAGGCGGGCGTCGTTGCGCGAAGGCAGTCGGGGGGCGTCCACGTGTGGGACCGAGGCATCTCGAACGGGACCACCTTCACGGTGTTGCCGGTCACCGGCTACCCGGTCTGACGCAACGTCGGATTGGCTTTTCACCGGGCGGATACTCGTGAGCGTTGCCTGCTGGTAGGATGCCGCCGCCCGCGGTGGATGGTTCGCCGCGGCGACGTTCAGCACCGGGAGCCGCCATGCTCGACCAGTACGACAAGATCACCGAAGCCGTTGCCTTCATCCGCGAGCGGTGGAGCCAGTCACCGAAGGTCGCCATCATCCTGGGCAGCGGCTTGGGCGGCATCTCCGGTAGCCTCGCCGACTCAGTCACGATTCCCTACGACGGGATTCCGCACTTCGCCCGCTCGACGGCGCATGGGCATGCCGGCCAGCTTGTATGCGGCCTGCTCGACGGCGTGCCGGTCGTGGTCATGGAAGGTCGGCAACACGCGTATGAGGGCTATGCGCTCCAGCAGGTGACGTTTCCGGTGCGCGTCATGCAGCGGCTCGGGGCGGGCCTGCTCGTGGCGACCAACGCCTGTGGCGGACTCAATCCGCAGTACCGCACCGGCGACCTCATGGTCATCGATGACCACATCAATCTCATCGGCGACAACCCGCTCATCGGCATCAACGACGAGCGGCTCGGGCCACGGTTCCCTGACATGTCTGCCCCCTACACACCCGACCTCATCGATCGGGCGCTGGCCGTGGCCCGCAAGGAGGATTTCGTCGCCCATCGTGGTGTCTACGTCGCCGTCGCGGGCCCGAATCTCGAGACCCGTGCGGAATATCGCTTCCTCCGGATCATCGGCTCCGATGTGGTCGGCATGTCGACCGTGCCGGAGGTGCTCGTGGCGGTCCATGGCGGCATGAAGGTGCTCGGCATCTCGGTCATCACCGACATGTGTCTGCCCGATGCTCTCGAGGTCGCCACCGTGGAGAAGATCTTGGCCGTCGCCCGATCGGCGGAACCGAAACTCCGGGCGATCATTCGTGACGCCGTGAAGTCGATGGCATGACCGTCGGCCGACTGCCCTCCCGAGGACCATCATGATGGCGAATGCTCCGATCCGCGTACTCGTTGCCGGCTGTGGCCATATGGGACTGTCCCATGCCAAGGCCTATCACCAGTTGGACGGCTTTGAGATCGTGGGGGTCGTGTCACGCGGCGAGAAGTCGCGACGGGCACTCCTCGACGCCCTCGGCGCCGACTACCCGCAGTTCGCCGACTACCACGAGGCGCTGGCGGCCACCAAGCCCCACGCGGTCTCGATCAACACCTATCCCGACACCCACGCCGAGTATGCCCGCGCCGCGTTCGCCGCCGGTTGCCATGTGTTTCTCGAGAAACCGGTGGCGGTCACCGTCGCTGAGGCCGAAAAGGTGGTCGCAGCCGCGCGGGCAGCCAACCGAAAACTGGTCGTGGGCTACATCCTCCGTGTGCACCCCACCTGGACGCGGTTCATCGAGACGGCCTGGACGCTCGGCAAGCCGCTCGTCATGCGGATGAACCTCAACCAGCAGTCGTCGGGCGACAAGTGGAAGACGCACCAGGCGCTCATGCAGTCGATGTCGCCGATCGTCGATTGCGGAGTTCACTATGTGGATGTCATGTGCCAGATGACCCGCTCGAAGCCGGTGCGCGTGTCGGCCATCGGCGCCAGGCTCACCGACGACCTCGTGCCTGGGATGTACAACTACGGTTGCCTCCAGGTCACCTTTGCCGATGGCTCGGTCGGCTGGTACGAGGCGGGCTGGGGCCCGATGATGAGTGAGACGGCGTTCTTCGTGAAGGATGTCGTCGGGCCCAAGGGTTGTGTGAGCATCGCCGGCGTCAAGGAAGGCGAGGCCGGCAGCGACGACGTCGAAGGCCACACGAAGGCGGCGGTCTTGAAGGTGCACCACGCCGCACTCGCTCCCGATGGATCGTTCGCCAAGGCCGACGAGTACTTGGACTGCTCGGGCGAGCCCGATCACGACGGTCTCTGTCTCCTCGAACAAAAGCTGTTCCTCGACGCGATCCAGAACGACCGTGATCTCTCGGCCCACATGGACGACGCGGTGAATAGTCTTCGGATCGTGCTGGCGGCCGATGAGTCGTTCCGGACGGGTAAGACGATCGAGCTGCGATGAGGCAGGCATGAAACCGCCGCCCGTCGTCCTCACGATCGCCGGTTCCGACAACTCGTGTGGAGCTGGGGCCCAGGCCGATCTCAAGACGATCACCGCCCTCGATGGCTACGCGCAGACGGCGATCACGTGCGTCGTTGCCGAGGTGCCGGGGCGGGTCGAGGCGATCCAGGCACTCAAGCCGTCGATCGTGGCGGAACAGATTCGGCTGTCGCTCGAGGCCTTCCCAGTGGCCGCCGTGAAAACGGGAATGCTTTTTTCGCGGGGCATCATCCGGGCCGTGGCTGAAGCCTTGCCCGACGCACCGCACTTCCCGCTCGTCGTTGATCCGGTGATGGTGGCCTCCAGTGGTGATCCGCTTCTCGACCCATCCGCCATCGCGGCCTATCGCCGAGTCCTGTTTCCCAGAGCCACGCTCGTCACGCCGAACCTCGACGAGTTGCGAATCCTGTCCGGGCTTCCCTGTCGCGATCTCGATGAAATGGAAGATGCCGGTAGAAGTCTCGTCGAACGACATGGCTGTGCCTGGCTCTTGAAGGGGGGGCATCTCGGCGGCCGGATCGCTACCGACATCCTTGTGACAGCGAGCGACACGAAGCGGTTCTCGGCACCATTCCGGCGTGGCTTCGCCACGCACGGCACAGGTTGCACCTATTCCGCCGCGATCGCGACGGGGTTGGCTCGCGGGCTTTCCCTGGCCGAGGCCGTCGGCCTCGCAAAGCGTTACGTCACGGCGGCTATCGAGTCTGGCCTCCGGTGGAAGGCCACCACCGCGCTCGAACACCGCGTTGAACCGATGGCGATCCAGCGGGCGAGGGGATAGCAGGGGCAATTGCCGGCCGGTTGTTCCCACGAATCACTCGGGCTTCGTGATGCAGAAGACGCCGCGCGAAGACCGCAGGATGAGCCGGCCGCCGGCGATGGCGGGACTTGCCATGATCATGTCATCTTCTGTGAGCCGGTTCACATGAAGGATCTCGAACTCACGGCCTGCCTTCACGACGAACGTGTCGCCGTACTCGCTGGCACAGAAGATCCGGTCATTGATCGCCCAGGGGGAGGCCGAGAACGCACGTCCCTCGGGAAGCCGCTCGCGCACGTAGACTTCGTCGCCGGTCTTCGCATCGAAGCACGACATGATGCCTCGATCGGTGAGCACATAGAGCAGGCCTTCGTGCACGAGCGTGCTCGGGTTATAGGGGGCGATGTCAGGGCGACTCCAGGTGATGGTCTTGTTCGCCATTTCGCCTTCGCCGAGGGTGACATCGCCCGAGCCACCGGGCCGGATCGCCCAAAGCGGTTTCTGACGGTCCATGACATACCCGGAGCTGACATAGAGCATGTCGTCGACCGCGTAGGGAGTGGCGATCGTGATCGATGATCCTCCACCGAATTCGTAGAGCAGCTTGCCGGCGAGGTCGTAGGAGCGATTCATGCCTGAACCGGCCGTGACGATCTCGGTGCGAAGACTGTTTCGCCAGATGAAGGGAGTCGACCAGTTGCTCTTCTCGTCGCGGTTGACCTCCCAGGCCAGTTGGCCCGTGGCGGCGCCGTACGCCGTGAGCGTAGACGCCTCTTCGTTATCGCGAACGACGTAGATCCGGCCATCATGAAGGGCCGGAGACGCGGCCGGTCCCCATCCCAAGCGTGTGAACCGAGGCTCGAGGTCGTGTTGCCAGACGACCTCGCCTGTTGCTGCATCAAGACAAAAAAGGCCGACGTTCCCGAAGCAGGCCCAGACCCGCTTGCCGTCGGTAACGGGAGTCTCAGAGGCGTAGCTGTTCTTAAGATGGATCGCCTCTGGAGCCTTGCCATGGGCGACGTCTCGTTCCCACACGATCTCTCCGGTGCCGGCATCGAGACAGATGACAAACCAGTGGAGCGTGGTGTTCGGAGCTTCCGGGCGGTTGCCGCCGAAGTAGAGCCCGCGTCGGGGTTCGTCGAGTTCGTCTTCCGCGACGGCCGCGGTGAGCCAGACGCGATCACCCCAGACGATCGGCGACGACCAGCCCCGCCCCTGGATCGGCCGCATCCAGCGGATGTTATCGCGTCCTGGATCGTCTTTCGCCAAGCTCCAGCGGTCCGGCACGCGCGGGTCATCCGGGGCGACCCCACGGCAGTCTGGCCCCCGAAAAGCTGGCCACTGGATGGCTTCCTGAGCCGACGCACCCGCGACCGGGGCAAGGACAGTGCAAAACGTCGCAATCCATACAAAGCGTGTCATGAGCAAGCCTCCTTGGCCGACTCATCCTACCCCCGTACAGGCTGTCCCAGGACCTTGTCTGCCATCGGTCGGCTGCGCGGGAGGATTGAGCTGCCCCTGTGGCTGCCCGGCTCGCCACGGTACGATTCGATTCCCCGCCATTCCCTTTTCTACGTACAGATTGTCACGCACTGACCCGATGTTCCAACCCGTCCGCGGCAAACCTGATTTCCCTGCGCTCGAGACCGAGATCGCGACCCTCTGGAAGTCTGCGAATATCTATCAAAAATCGCTCGACGCACGGCGGGGCGGACCCCGATTCGTGTTCTTCGAAGGGCCACCCACCGCCAACGGGATGCCGCATCCCGGCCATTGCCTCACCCGGACGATCAAAGACCTCTACCCTCGCTACCGGACGATGCGGGGAGAGTACTGCGAACGGAAGGCGGGCTGGGACACCCACGGTCTCCCGGTCGAGGTCGAGGTTTGCAAGGAGCTTGGCATCCACTCCAAGGCCGAGATCGAAACCTTTGGCGTCGAGCCGTTCATTCACAAATGCCAGGAGAGCGTCTGGCGGTACACGAAGGAATGGGAAACGCTCACCGAGCGGATCGGCTTTTGGATCGACCTCTCTCAGGCGTACGTGACGTACCACAAGTCGTTCGTGGAAAGCGTCTGGTGGGCTCTGGCCACGCTCTTTGAGAAGGGGCTCCTGTACAAGGGGCACAAGATCGTCTGGTGGTGGGCTCAAGGAGGCACGGCGCTATCGAGTGGCGAGGTGGGCCAGGGTTATCGCGAGGTCGCCGACCCCAGCGTCTACGTGGCCTTTCCGCTGCTCGATGGTGCAGGGCAACCGACGCGTCAAAACCTCGTGGCCTGGACGACGACGCCTTGGACGCTGCCGTCGAATCAATTCGCCGCAGTGAAGGCGGATCTCGAGTACGTCGTTCTTCGCGAAGCCGGCATGGCTGACGGACCGGAATATGTCGTGGCTGAGGCGCTCGCCGCGTCGCTCGGCGAGAAAACAAAAAAGCAGTTCGATGTGATCACGCGCATGCCGGGGGCCTCGCTTGTCGGCCGTTCGTATGTGCCTCCGTTTGAGACCTATCGCCCTGCTGGACCGCCGAGGCCTGCGCCGCTTCGCGATGGTGGCGTGGAGCCTCCTGCGTGGCGGGTGATCGCCGCTGATTTTGTCACGACTGACTCGGGTACCGGTGTCGTTCACATCGCACCCGCGTTCGGCGAAGTGGACTACGGCGTCCTCGTTGAGGAGCAGGCTCGGTTCGTGGACGGGGCGGGCCCGACGCTTCTCAATGCCGTGGCCCCCGACGGCACGTTCACCGACGCGTTTCCGATGGGCAGCGGGCGGTTCGTCAAAGACTGCGACCGCGACATCACCCGCGACATCAAGGCCCGCGGCCTGCTCGTCCATCAGGAACAGTACCTTCACGACTACCCGTTCTGCTGGCGGGCCGACAAAGATCCGCTCATCCAGTATCCGCGGGAGAGCTGGTTCATCCGGACGAGTCGGTTCCGTGAGGCGATGCTCGCCAACAACGAGCAGATCACCTGGCTTCCCGACCACATCAAGCATGGCCGGTTCGGGAATTTTCTCGAGTCGAACGTCGATTGGGCACTCTCCCGCGAGCGGTATTGGGGCACTCCATTGCCGATCTGGGTGTGTGATGAGACGGGCAAGGCCGAAGCCGTGCCGTCCTATGACGCACTCCTCGCCAAGCCCGGCATCACCGGCACCGAAGTTTTTGATGAGGCGAAGCGGGCCAAGCCCGACCTGTCAGACGACCTGCGCGTTCACAAGCCCTACATCGACGCCATCACATACGACTCGCCGTTCGCCAAGGGATCGCGGATGCGGCGTGTCACCGAGGTGATCGACTGCTGGTTCGACTCCGGCTGCATGCCGTTTGCCCAGTGGGGCTGGCCCCACCGGGGCCACGACGATTTTCAAGCTCAGTTTCCGGCCGACTTTATTTCGGAGGCGATCGACCAGACCCGCGGCTGGTTCTACAGCCAGCTTGCGATCAGCACGCTGCTCTTCGGCACGGACAACGACAAGGCTCTGCCAGGCGGGGCCGTCGCACCGCCGTCCTGCTATCCGCACCCGTTCAAAACCTGCATCGTGCTCGGTCACATGCTCGGTGAAGATGGCCAGAAGATGAGCAAGAGCCGGCGGAACTACCGCGAGCCGGCCGCGATCTTTGATGCGTATGGCGCCGACGCCTTGCGCTGGTTTTTCTTGGCCGGCCAGCCGCCCTGGACGAGCATCCGCTACAACGAGCGGGCCATTCGCGAGAGCGTACCTGAGTTTTTGCTCAGGCTTTGGAACGTCTATTCGTTTTTCGTGATCTACGCCCGGATCGACGGATTTGATCCGGGATCGTCGCTCGACGCCCCCGGCTGCCTCGATCACGCCGATCTCGCCAAGGCTCGTGGCTGGCGGCCTGCATCCCAGCGTGGCGAACTGGACCGCTGGATGCTTTCGGAGCTCCATGCGACCGCAGCCACGATGGTGGAGAAGCTCGATGCGTACGACCACTTTGCGGCGGCCGCGGCGCTCTCGCAGCTCGTCGACGCCGTGAGCAATTGGTTCGTGCGACGCAGCCGTGATCGATTCTGGGCGTCGGGCCGGGCCGATACCGGTCCCGACGCCAACCAGGAAAAGGTCGACGCGTACTGGACGCTCTATGAGACGCTCCTCACCGTCACGAGGCTCGCGGCGCCGTTCGTGCCGTTTGTCTCCGAGGCGATCTGGCAGAACCTCGCGGTCGCAGCCTTCGGATCGTCACACGTTCCGGAAAGCGTGCATCTCACCGACTACCCAACCGGCAATGAATCGCTCGTGGACCGTGACCTCGTGCGACGCATGGCTCTGGTGCGCGAGGTGGCGTCACTCGGCCGAGCGGCACGAGCCGCCGAAAAGCTGAAGGTGCGTCAGCCGCTCTCGAAGGTCGAGGTGATCCTCGCCGACTCAGGGCCGGGGGACGAAGCGTGGCTTGCCGCCCATGCCGATCTCGTGTGCGACGAGCTGAACGTCAAACAGTTTGAAATCTGCCGGGAGCCCGAACGGTACATCGAACGGAGTGTCACCGCCGATCTCAAAAAGCTCGGGCCGCGGCTCGGCAAGGATCTGCCCAAGGTACGGCAGACCCTCGCGACTGCCGATGCGACAGCGATCCTCGCGGCCATCAAGGCCACTGGCCGAGCCATGCTCCTGCTTCCCGGTGGCGGTGAGGTGATGCTCGAAGAAGGGGACGTTCTCGTGCGCACCACGGCCAAGCCTGGCTGGGCCGCCGCAGAGGGACCGCGGGCCGTCGTCGTCGTGGCAAGCGAGCTCACGCCCGAGCTCATCGCGGAAGGCCTCGTGCGTGAGGTGGTCCACGCGGTGAACGCCCGCCGCAAGGCACTCGACCTCGAGTTCACCGATCGGATTCATCTGACCCTGGCGACGCCTTCGCTCGAGCTTCGTGCCGCCCTCGAGGCCCATCTCGACTACGTGGCCGCCGAGACGTTGGCGACGAAGGTTACGGTGACCGCGGATGCGATCGTTGGGGAAGCAATCGACATCGACGGTCATGGGCTCGTCATCGTGGTCGAGGCCGTCGACCATGCCTGAACCGCGTCACCTTCGGCTCGCCGTTTTGCTTTCGGGCTCCGGCCGAACGCTCGAGAACTTGATCGAGCGGATCGACACTGGGAAAATTCCCGCGACGATTCCCCTCGTAGTCGCCAGCCGCGGTGACGTCCGGGGCGTGCGGATCGCCGAGCGGGCAGGGATCATGGTGAGGGTGTCACCCCCCGGTTCGCAAGCCGTCGCCGCGTGGAGTGAGTCGATCTTCGCCGCGTGCCGTGCCGTTCGCGCCGATCTCGTCGTGATGGCGGGGTTTCTTCACCTCGTACGGATTCCGACCGATTTCACGGGGCGCGTGATCAACATCCATCCGTCACTGCTGCCGGCCTTCGGTGGGAAGGGGTTTCATGGGATGGCAGTTCATCGAGCTGTCCTGGAGCGGGGTTGCACCGTCTCCGGCTGCACGGTTCATATAGTGGACGACGAATACGACCACGGCCGGGTCCTCCTCCAGAGGGCCGTGCCGGTGCTGCCTGACGACAGCCCGGATTCGCTCGCCGCCCGTGTCTTCGCGGCGGAGTGCGAAACGCTCCCTGACGCCATCTGCCGCATTGCTACAGGAGTCTTGCCGTGACCGGTCGTTCGCTCGGAAACATCATCGCCGATTCCTTGGCCCTGTCGGTGGGATACGCCAACCGGCTCTTGAAGGACGTCCCGGTCGAAAGATTTTCGCGATTCGCCGCGCCGGGCGGCGTGGTAGTCACCTCGAACCACCCAGCTTTCATCTACGGCCACCTCTCGCTCTACGCGCCCAAGATTCTCATCCAGATTGGCAACCCTGCCCCGGCGTTCCCGGAGGGCTTTGAGTTGGCATTCTCAAAAGATGCCGTCTGTCGCGACGATCCGGATGGCGATCTCTACCCCGCGATGGATGACGTGATCGCGTTTTTCCAAGAAGGCTATCGCATGGTGACGGGCGCCCTGCGAAGCGCTCCGAACGACGTCTTTGAGAGGTTCAATCCCGCCGAAGGCCGGATGCGAGAACTGTTCCCGACGATCGGCTCAGTCCAGGTGTTTTATTGTGGCGGCCACATGATGATGCACTTGGGCCAAATGAGCGCCTGGCGGCGCATGGAAGGCCTCCCTGCCGCCTGACGAGGTTCCGCGCGCAGGCGTTCACGGTTTCTTATTGGAACCGAACGTACGTCGTGAACTCGCCGCCAGTCTTGTCGAGCACCTCGATCGTGTCGTCATTGACGATATTGAAATTCTCGTCGTCGACCAGTGTGGTGGGGCTCAAGGACTCAACCTCGATCGCGCCACGCGGGCTACACGACCAGACCGTATACGTGCCGCCTGGCCCCTTTTTGATCACCAGGCCGATATCATCGCCGGGGTTTGCCTTCCAGAAGCCGACGAACGGAAAATTCTCATCGTGTTCGAGGTGCTGAGCGACGTTTGCACTGTTCATTCCGTAGTCGATGCCGCGATCGGACTCACAGCCCACGAGGACCGCGGACGCTGCCACCGCAAGAAGGCCGAACGACTCGCAGCAGATCCCGTTTCCAAAACCGGGCCTGATCTTGGTCCTGGGAACGCCCCATCGACCAATCAGGCGTCTTCGAAGCAACTGGGCGAAAAACCGATGCGGGAACATGATTCGGATTATAGAAGCTTGCCCCAAGTGCCAACAGAATAGGCGATATTGTGCCTACGTGTCGCGGCACGTGTCAGTCCTTGCAGGAACGGGTCAGCCTAGGTCGAGTACACTTCGACGTCGAGCCGCGATTGAAACCGGAAAGGAAAATCTGCCATGTCCAGCCTTGCCCACCATGTTCAGCCGAGTCCGCTCGTGTCGCTGCGCAATTGGTCGTTCGGAGTCGGGGCGCTTCTCGTGTTGCTGGGCATTGGGGCGTTTGCGCGGCCCTACATCCCGTCGCTCACCATCAACTTCTTTATTGGCGGTTTATTGCTCGCCGCCGGTGTCATGCGGATCATCGCAGCTTTCGGCACCTATACCTGGAAAGGTTTCTGGCTCACGCTGCTGTGTGGCGCCCTGTCCGTCGTATCGGGAACGGCAATGCTCGCCATGCCAGCGGTCGGTATCGACGCCCTGGTCGTCTTCATCGGCCTGCTCATCCTCTTCGAGGCGGGGGGGAAAATTGCGGCCGCGTTTTCAGTGCCGCGGGATTATCCGTGGGGATGGATCCTTCTCGACGGTGTCGTGACCGCCGTCCTTGGTGCGATCCTCTTCATGGCGACACCTGAGCAGGCTGCCGTCTACCTCGGTGTGATCGTAGCCATCCACCTCATCGCCAGCGGGGTGATGCTGCTGGGGGCCGGAGTCTGGCTCAACCGGGCCGTGAGTCGCTTAGGCGCTCGATGAGACCTCGCCAATCCGGCGCTCTCTGAAGCCCAGGCTTCTCCAAAAGGCCAAGGCGCTCTGCCACTTGGTGTGGCATTCAATCCAGATTTCGGGTTGATCACGCCTCGACACCTCCTGGCAAACCGTTTCGACCAGTGCGCGGCCGACGCCCTGTCGCCGTGCCGAGGGATGGACGAGCAGCCAAGCGATCGACCGACGGACTCCGACGCTTCCCGTGCTCGTCACCATCGTCGCGAGGCCAACGACGTCGTCATCGCTGCCGGAGCCTGGAAGGGCCACCCAAGCCTCGACCTCGCGGCCTGGACGCCCGGGCAGTTCCGCCCGCAGGCCAGGTGCCGTCGGCCGTGGCTCCACCGGGGATCCCTCCTGGAAACCTGCCAGGACTTCCAGGCCCGCGGTGTCCGACGGGCGGAAAGATCGGATTCGGAAGCCAAAGGGGACGTCAGGCACGGTGGAAAGCCGGACCAGGCGGACCAAATGAATCACTGACATGACGATCCTCGGCGCCGCTCCCGAACGCGACCTACGTTCAAAAGAGTACTGAAATTCTGCTGAGAATGCCCCGCGCAGAAAAATTTCCGTCAGCATTTTGAACGAATTATGCCACAAATGCGCATTAATTTCGTGACAATCAGTCTTTGTGCATTATTTCAGTGACAGCACACTTGCAAAATGATAGTTTCTAGTCAGAATGGATTGCCAATCTTGACGCAATCCATGCAAAACCACGAACGACGAAACCGGCTGCTCGACATGATTCGCGTCCGCGGATTTGCGTCGATCGAAGAAATCACCAAGGAAATGGGGATTTCCGAGTCGACGGCCAGGCGGGATCTCGACGCCCTCGAGGAGCAGGGCACAGCCCGCCGGACACATGGCGGCGTGGTCTACGCCGGGGGTATTCCGCGGATCGCCGAGTTCGGCGAGCGCCAGCCTGACCATTGGGCAGCCAAGCGGGCCATCGCGGTGAAGGCGGCCGAGTCGATCGCTGATGGCGAAACGGTGCTGCTCGACGGCGGCACCACCACCTATGAAGTCGCGCGCCTGCTCGTCGGGCGATCCCTTCAGGTCGTCACCAACAGCCTGCCGGTCGCGAACCTCTTTGCCTCGGAGTCGCGGACCGACTTGGTGCTGCTTGGTGGCTATGTGTCACCGCGCACTGGGGTGTGTCTCGGACCGTATGCCAATGAACTTCTCGGGCGGCTCCATGTCACGACGACGGTTCTCTCCGCTGCCGGCATCACGGTGGAGGGGCTTTTCAACGCCCATCTCCTTCTGGCTGAGACCGAGCAAGCAATGCTCAAGGCGGCTGGCCGTGTGATGGTCGTCGCCGACAGTTCCAAGTTTGGCCGCAAGAGCCTGACGCTCGTCGCCCCGCTGGACGCCATCAATCTCGTCGTCTCTGACGACGCACTTTCGCCGACCTGGCGAGACCGAATCACGTCAGCCGGACCGGAACTGCGGATCGCGGTCGTCGAAGAACCGGAACATGCCGTCGGCACCCATGCCGCACAGAGGAACCACGCATCATGATCGCTACGCCATCTGGCCTCGACCGAAATGCCATCGAGCGGATCGTCCGCGAGATCGTTTTGGCCTCGCGGGGTGTGCCGCCGTCACAGGCCGCAGTCGCGCCGAAGGCCGAGCCAAAACTCGTCGTGAGCATCTCGGCGCGGCACTGCCACCTGACCGACGAACACGTCGAAAAGCTTTTTGGGCCGGGGCGCACGCTCACCCCCATGAAAAACCTCTACCAAGACGGTTTTTATGCGGCTGAGGAAACGGTCATGCTCGTCGGGCCCAAGCGAAAGATGCTGCCGACGGTGCGGGTGCTCGGGCCGACGCGGCCTGCCTCGCAGGTGGAGTTGGCATTTACCGACGGCATCTCGCTGGGGATCGATTTGCCAGTGCGTCCGAGCGGGAAGATTGCCGGCACACCAGGCTGCGTGCTGGTTGGGCCCGCCGGTGCCGTTGAACTTACCGAGGGCGTCATCCGAGCCGAGCGGCATGTCCACATGAGCCACGCCGATGCCGAGTTTTTTGGTGTCAAAAACGGCGATCGGATGAGCCTCGTGATCAAGGGTTCCTGTGGCACGGTCTTTCGCGATCTCCTCGTGCGGGCCGACAAGGCCGCGAAACTCGAAGTCCATATCGACACCGACGAGGGCAACGCCGCCGACCTCGATCACGCCGAGAGCGTTGAGTTGGTGAGGCAAACCTGATGGCCAAGAAGGCGGCGCGAAATCGCAGCGACAACAAGAGACCGTCAACAAGTCGGCGTGTGCCGGCGCGGTCGGCGGGGCGCGAGCCCCGTGGGAATGAGAAGGTCGAAACGACAGGAAGGGAACGACATATGGCAAAGAATGTCGAAGCCCTCGGCATGATCGAGGTGAAGGGGTTCACCACGCTCGTCGAGGCGGTGGACGCGATGATGAAGGCGGCAAACGTCACCTTCATGGGTTGGGACAAGATCGGCAGCGGGCTCGTGACGGCGTTCGTCTCGGGTGACGTGGCCGCGGTGAAGGCAGCGACCGACGCCGGTGCGGCGGCTGCTGGCCGAATCGGTGACGTCGTGAGCGTGCAGGTGATTGCACGGCCTCATGAAGACATCGGCATCGTGTTGCCTCCAGCGGGCTGATGCACGTGCCTCAGACCGTTTTTCATTTTTTTCAGACCCATCAACAGGAACCAAGACAGGAATTGACCATGAACACGGCGATCGGAATTCTCGAGACCAAGGGACTTGTCGGCCTCGTCGAGGCGACGGACGCGATGGCCAAAGCGGCCAACGTGAAGATTCTCAAGCGGTTTGCCATCGGCAATGCCTTCGTGGCGACGGTGGTGCAGGGTGACGTGGGCAGCGTGCGGGCAGCCGTCGAAGCCGGTGCCGCTTCGGCCCAGCAGGTCGGCGAGCTCGTGGCGAGCCACGTGATCCCGCGTCCGGCTGACAGCTTGGTTGCGGCCTTTTTGGCGTAAGCGGCTTACGCTCACGGAGGAACACCCAGCATGAAAATTCTCGTCGCAAACCTCGGCTCCACGAGCTTCAAGTACCGCCTCTTCGACCTGCCGGAAACGGCGGGCGAGGAGGGGGGCTTGGAGCTCGCGCGGGGCGGGGTGGAACGGATTGGCGCGACGGAAAGCCGTGTCTATGCCACAGCCGGTGCGACGGTGCTCGAAACCGTCACGTCGGTGCCAGACCACGCTGTCGCACTCGAGGCGGCCCTCGAACAGCTCACGAGTTCAGGTGGCCCACTGACCAGTGCGTCGGAGGTGGCGGCGGTGGGTTTCAAGGCGGTGCACGGGGGCAGGGCGGGGGGCGTCACACGCGTGACGCCGGATGTCTTGGCCGCGATGGAAGAGATGGCCGAAGTGGCGCCGGCCCATAACCCGCCATACGTGCGGGCCATGCGGCAGGTGGCCACGAAGCTCCCGAGTGTGCCACTCGTGGCGGCCTTTGAGACGGGCTTTCATGCGACCATTCCCGATCGGAACGGTCTGTATGCGGTGCCGACGGAGTGGGCTGAGAAGTTTTTGGTACGCCGCTGGGGTTTTCATGGGGCGAGCCACCGGTTCGTGGCCGAACGACTTGTGTCACTTGTGCCTGCCCGGCCCGGCAGATCGCACCGAGCAATATCGTGTCACCTCGGTGGGTCGAGCAGTGTCTGCTGGATCCGCGATGGCAAGAGCGTCGGGGCGTCGATGGGGATGAGCCCGCAGTCGGGCTTGCCTCAGAACAACCGGGCCGGAGATCTGGATCCCTACGCGGTGCTTCACGTGGCCAAGGCCACGGGCCGCTCCTTCGAAGATCTTCTCGTGGAGCTTTCGACGAAGGCTGGCTTGGCCGGGATGTCGGGCACTTCAGGCGACATGCGAGACCTCGAAGAGGCTGCATCCACGGGAAATGAAAAGGCCCGGACCGCGATCGAGGTGTATGTCGGGGCCATTCGGCACTGGCTCGGTGGAGGCATCGTTGAGCTTGGCGGTGTGGATGCGATCGGGTTTGCCGGGGGTATCGGTGAGAACTCACCTGCGACGCGGGCGGCCGTGCTCGCCGGACTCGAAGACCTCGGCATCGTGATCGATCACGCAGCCAATCAGGCGTCGCGGAAAGACGAGCGGTGCATCAGTGCTCCGACTTCAAAAACGACGGTGTGGGTGATTCCCACGAATGAAGAATTGATCGTGGCCCGGCAGACTCGCGACGTGCTCGTCGCGGCCAAGTGAAAAAGGACGGACACCAAATATGTTTATCGCCCAAGTGACCGGATCGGTGGTGGCCACCCAAAAAGCGGCGACGATGACCGGCCACAAGTTGCTCGTCGTCGAGCCCTACCGGCTCGATGAAAAGTCTCGGAAAAGCTTGGTCACGACGGGACGCACGTTTATCGCCGTCGATACGCTCGGGGCGGGCGAGGGGCAGTTCGTGCTCGTCACCCAGGGCTCGAGCGCCCGGCTCACCCCCGAAACCAAATCACTCCCGATCGACGCCGTCGTCATCGGCCTGGTCGACACCGTGCGCATCGACGGCCAGGAAGTCTTTAAGCGATGAGCGATAAGCGGCGAGATACCTCGATTCCGACATTCCACCCTCTGAAGACCCAAGCCATATCACACCAATCATGAGCACTCCTTCCACTTCGCATCTCGCCTCCGCTTCTGACATTGCCGCCATCGTTCGTCAGGTGGTCTCCGAGATCGCCGCAGGACATTTGGCCGCGACGGCCACGCCTGCGGCTCCCCCTCGCAGCCCGTCAGCGGCTGCCAACGGAATATTCTCGACCGTCGACGAAGCCGTGACCGCCGCCACCAAGGCGTTCGAGCAACTGGAAACGCTTGGCATGGAAGGGCGGCGCCGAGCCATCGCCCACATCCGCCGGATCGCGATCGAGGACGCCGAGGAGCTGGGCCGGATGGAGTTTGCCGAAACGAAAATCGGGCGGCTCTCACACAAGATCGAAAAACTCAAAGTCCTCGGCGAGAAGGTGCCGGGCGTCGAGTTCATGACGAGCGAGGTTTTTAGTGGCGACCACGGCCTGGCCGTCATCGAACATGCCCCGTTCGGCGTCATCGCGGCGATCACGCCGGTGACCCATTCGCTCCCGACGATCGCCTGCAACGCGATCAACATGATCGCGTCGGGCAACACCGTAGTCGTGAACCCGCATCCAAGCGGTCGCAAGATCGCCGCCGAGGGTGTTCGTCGGTTCAACGCCGCGATCCATCGCGATCTCGGCATCGACAATCTGATCTCGCTGGTGGCCGAACCGACGCTCGAAAGCGCGGGAGAACTTTTCAATCACCGAGGTGTGAAACTCATCTGCGTGACGGGTGGTCCGGCAGTGGCCCGGGCGGCACTCCAGTCGAGCAAGCGGGCGATCGTGGCCGGCCCCGGGAATCCGCCGGTGGTGGTCGACTCCTCGGCCGATCTCGACCGCGCGGCCCGGGCGATCATCCAGGGGGCTGCCTACGACAACAACTTGTTGTGCATCGGCGAGAAGCAGGTTTTTGTCGTCGACGCTGTGTTCGACGCCATGATGGCAGCGATGGAGCGGGCCGGAGCCCTGCGGCTCAATGCCTCCCAGGTCGATGCCCTGACCAATCGGGCAATGGTGATGACAGGTGAAGGCTCCCACCGCCACCTCGTGCCCTGCAAGGACTTGTTGGGGAAAGATGCCGCAATTCTCGCGAAGGCAGCCGGTGTGAACGCACCGGAAAGTCTCGAGCTCGTCTTTGGCGAGACCGATGTCGACAACCCCTTCGTGCCCGTCGAGCAGATGATGCCCTTCCTGCCGTTCGTGCGCTGCCGCGACATCGATCAGGCGATCGCGCGGGCCCACGAGAGCGAGCACGGCTTCCGACACACGGCGATCATTCACTCGAACGACGTGCGGGCGATGACCCGGATGGGTCGGCTCCTCGACACGACGCTCTTCGTGAAGAACGGCCCGAGCGTGGCCGGCCTCGGGCTCGGAGGCGAGGGCTATCTGTCGTTCTCGATCGCCACGCCTACCGGCGAAGGCGTCACCACGCCGCTCACGTTCACCCGTCAGCGTCGCTGCACGCTCGTCGATGACCTGCGGGTTCTCGGAAGCCCCGCCGCTATCTGACGTTTCACTCCTCACTCAAGACAACGCTCGTGCAACTCGCCCGCATCATCGGCACCGCAACCGCAACGGTGAAACACCCGTCGCTCGTCGGCGCGTGCCTGCTCGTTGCGCAGCCGCTCATGCATGACGGTGTGTCACCCGACGGCGACCCTCAGCTCGTGATCGACACACTTTCGGCATCGGCCGGTGACATCGTCGTGATCACGAGCGACGGCCGCATGCTGCGTGACGTTCTCAAGAGCGACACGACGCCCGCCCGATGGGGCACGATCGGGCTCGTTGATCCACCACGCGGCTCCTGAAAAGCGATCCATGGCCACTTCATCACCACCCGCCACGCGTCCCGACGCCGAGACGATTCGCCGCCTCGTGACCGAGGTGCTCGCGCGGTTGCAGAAGGATGTGAAGCCGGCTCCCGTGGCCGCGGCTGTGACATCATCCGCCCATGCCTCACCGTCCACGACCGCTACAGGGGTCATGCTGCCTGGCCGGGTCATCGCGCTTGGGATGCTGGAAAAACTGCCGTCGGGCACCACCCGAGTTGTCGTGGAACCTGCGGCTGTCGTCACCCCGTCGGCCCGCGAGTACGCCCGCGACAAAGGAATCGCGATCGATCGGGCGAATTCAGGACCACGTCCTGCGGGTGTTCCCTTCATCGTGGCCCGTGCCGACTGTGCCAAGGATGCAACTGCACAGGCGGCAGCCCTCGCCCGAGCCGTGTCGGGCGGAATGCAGCTCCCGGCTACCGGTCTTTCCGATGTGGTCACGGCGCTCGCCCTGCATGCGTCGCGAGATGGCGCTCGTGGCGTGTTGCTTACGAGCAAAACTTCGACGGCTTCCATTCTCGCGAATCGCTCGGCGAGCCTGCGGGCCGTGACCGCACGCGATCCGGCAGCGCTGACGGCGGCCTTCGCTGAAACGGGCGCCAACGTGCTCGTCGTCGATCCCGTGACTTTTCCTGCCGCAGCCCTCACCCGGATCGCGATCGACTTCGCCACGCGACCGGTCTCGGAAATCCCTGCGGCTCTCGTCGCCCGCCCCGCCGGATGCGGCTGCAAGGGACACTGACATGAGACTTGGCAAGACCATCGGCACGGTAACGCTCGTCACGCCACATGATGCGGTTCGCGGCGGCGTGTTTCGGCTTGTCGTACCGCTCGCGGCGAGCGACCTCGCGCGTGGCGACGGCCAAGCCGAGCCGCTCGTGGCCTGGGATGACCTCGGCGCCGGTGAAGGCCAACTGGTTGCCTTCAGCGAAGGGGGCGAGGCCGCCCAGCCGTTTCGACCGGTCGACAAGCCTGTTGACGCCTACATCGCCGCCATCATCGACCGGCTCAACCTGGCCGGAGAACCGGCATGACCCGTTTTCACGAATCACACAGAGTAATTGATCAACCGACCGTGACACGAAAAGTGGGCAAGAATCGATAAGAAGCCCGCAATCGCACCAGTCCAGGCGATCCACCACTCAACCACACACTTCACCAGACGCACGACCCCAAGGAGAAGACCCCATGGCCTACCAAGCACCATCCGCCGCCCCGGCAGGAAAAACGCTCGCCCAGCTCAAAGAAGAGATCTGCGACATCGGTCGCCGGATCTATAACAAAGGGTTTGCGGCCGGCAACGACGGCAACATCTCGTACCGCCTGAACGAGCGCGAGGTGCTCTGCACCCCCACGATGATCTCGAAGGGCTTCATGAAGCCTTCGGATCTCTGCATCGTCGACATGGACGGCAATCAGCTCGCCGGCCACCGCAAGCGTTCGAGCGAGATCCTGCTGCATCTCACGATCATGAAGGAGCGACCCGACATCCGGTCGGTCGTCCACTGCCATCCGCCGCATGCCACCGCGTTTGCCGTGGCTCGCGAGCCGATCCCGCAGTGCGTGCTCCCCGAGGTCGAGGTGTTTTTGGGCGACGTGCCGATCACGCGGTACGAGACCCCCGGCGGCCAGAAGTTCGCCGACACGGTCACGCCGTTCGTGAAGAAGTCGAACGTCGTCATCCTTGCCAATCACGGCACCGTGAGCTTCGGTGAAACGGTCGAGAAGGCCTACTGGTGGACCGAGATCCTCGACGCCTACTGTCGGATTCTCATGCTCTCGAAGGACCTTGGCCGCGTCACCTACCTCACGAAGCAGGAGACGAAGGAACTGCTCGACCTCAAGGCCAAGTGGGGCTACACCGACCCACGGCTCGAAAAGGAGATGGAGAACTGCGACATCTGTGCCAACGACGTCTTCCGTGCGAGCTGGGGCGAGACCGGCGTGACGCGAAGTGCCTTCGATGCCCCGCCTCCGATGGGAGCTGATCCCGAAAACGCGACCCGGTCAGTCGGCCAGGCTGCTGTCGATCACGAGGCGCTCGTCAAGATCGTCACCGAACAAGTCTGTCGACAGCTCGGCATCGCCGCTGCC
>CAZCHF010000057.1:0-3431 GCA_964498325.1 uncultured Candidatus Kuenenia sp. | reverse complement strand
ACTTTCCATAGGAACCAAACATGAAGGTCGGCATCATCGGCGGCGGTGGCATCGTTGGCTCCTCGGCGGGCTTCGCCCTCCAGCTTGGGGGCATCGTTCACGAGATCGTGATCGTGGACGCCAACCCGGACCTCGCGGACGGCCAGGCGCTCGACATGCTCCACGGCACGGCCGCGATCGCCGATCAGGTCATCCATGCCGGTGGGTACGAGTGCCTCGCCGATGCCGACGTGATCTGCATCACGGCCGGACTGCGACGGAAGCCTGACGAGAGCCGACTGGCGCTTATCAATCGCAATGTCGAGCTCTTCAAGACGATCTTGGGATCGATCAAGTCCCACGGCATGAAGGGCGATGCGACCGTGCTCGTGGTGAGCAACCCCGTCGACATTCTCACGTATCTTGCCGAGAAGGAATTTTCCCATCTCCCGGCCGGCCGCGTGATCGGCCTCGGCACACTTCTCGACACGCTCCGGTTCCGCAGCCTGCTGGCCATGAAGCTCGGGGCGCCGGCCACGCAGCTTCACGCCATGATTCTCGGCGAGCACGGCGACAGCATGGTCCCCGTCTGGAGTAGCGCGAGCGTCGCGGGCCTGCCACTCGAAAAGTATCCGGGGTTCTCGATCAAGCTCGGGGAAGAAGTTTTCCAGCGGGCCAAGACCTCGGGCGCCGAGATGATCAAGAAGAAGACGGGCGCCGGCTTTGCCGTCGGCGTGTCGATCGCCGAAGTCATCCACGCGATCGCCCTCGATTCGAAGCGGGTGCTTCCGGTGTCGACGGTGCAGCGGGGTTGCTACGGCCTACGCGACGTATCCCTGTCGGTCCCCACGGTCGTGGGCCGCGGCGGTGCCGAGAAGACGCTCGAGATCGAGCTCTGGCCGAAGGAAATGCAGAACCTCAAGCGAAGTGCGGCCGTGCTTCAGGAAACGCTCGGCCAGGTTCTCTCGGGCCGGTAGACTCCGGGATCGTCGTGCTTGGTGCCGGCCTCGTACTTCCCTTCCTTCGCGAGGTTTCGATGTGGCGACTGCTTCCCCTGGTGGCCCTTTGTCTTTTCCCTTGCCACGTGATGGCGACTGACTCGCCCAGCGGCACCAGCCAAGCTGTCGGCGCCAACGGCGTCTTGTGGGAAGGCGATTCCGGACCAGGGAAGGGCAAGCACATCGTTTTCATCGCTGGCGATCACGAGTATCGCGGCGAGGAGACCCTGCCGGCGCTCGCCCGCATCTTGGCGAAGCATTACGGGTTCAAGTGTTCCTTCTTTGTGACCACCGACCCGGCGACCGGTTTCATCAAGCCCGGAAGCGGTCACATCACCGGGCTCGACGCGTTGTCCACCGCCGAGCTCATGGTGGTGTTCGTGCGGTTTCAGGCCTTCCCCGACGAACAGATGCAGCACATTGACGACTATTTGAAGCGCGGTGGACCGGTGATCGGGATGCGCACCGCGACCCATGGCTTCAAGGGCCTGAAGGGGCCCTTCGCGCGTTACAACGAAGGCTACAAGGGCGACGACTTCAAGTTCGGGTTCGGCCGCCAGATCCTGGGCGAGCACTGGGTCGGTCACTACGGCAAGAACCACGCGCAGAGCTCGCGGCTCGTGCTCGCTCCGGAGCAGGCTACGCATCCGATTCTGCGCGGGGTGGACAAGGTCCACGTGCAGTGCGGTGGGTACGTCGCCGATCCGATGCCGGACAGTTTCATCCTGGCTCGCGGTGAAGTGCTCAACGGCATGAACATCGACGACCCTGCTGATCCGACGAAAAAGGTCCTGCCAGTGGCGTGGGTCCGTACCTATGCACCGGAACACGCCGCGAGTCGGGTGTTCTGCACCACGCACGGAGCGTCCGAAGACATCCTCAATCCAGGCTTCCGCCGGATGCTGCTCAACGCCCACCTCTGGTGCTTGGGCATGGAGGATGCGATCAAGCCCGACGCTCCGATCGATTTCGTCGGCCCGTATCACCCGACCACGTTCAATTTCAATGGCGAACGCCGCGGCGTGAAGCCGGCCGATATCGCCGGGTGGGACACTCCCATCTACGATCCCCAGGCGCCGACCAGCGGAGCCAAGAAAAAGTAGGGAAACGAAGGCCCATGCGGCGGGCTGCCGGTCAGGGCTGAAACCCCACGGCCTGCATCCTTGCGGCGAGTTCTGCTCGGAGGCGGGTAGCGAGCGGGCCGTCGGCGGGCAGGCGCGTGAGCTCATACGGGTCGTTTGCGAGATCATAGACCTCGGTCCACTCCGGATGTTTCGGGTACACGATGAGTTTGGCATCCTTGGTGCGAACCCCGTGGCAGGTGGGGGTGTCACCGAGTTCCTTGCGGTAGTAGGCGAGGAAGGATGTGCGCCAGTCGGCAGGCGTGTGGCCCCGGGCGACGTCCTTGAAGCTCACGCCATGCATCCCGGGATGCGCCGGGAGCCCGGCGAGATCGAGGTATGTCGGGGCCAGATCGACATTGAGCACCATGTCGTCGACGACCGTCCCCTTCGGAAACAGCTTTGGATAGCGAACGAGGAACGGCAGCCGCAGACCTTCTTCGTAGAGCGCCCGCTTGTCGCCGAGGCCCCGCTCACCGAGGAAATAACCGTTGTCACTCGAGTACACGACGACCGTGTCGTCGGCGAGTTTTAAGTTGTCGAGGGCATCGAGAAGCCGCCCGAGGTTTTCGTCGATGCCCTTGATGTGACGGAGATAGTCGAGGTGAACGGAGTTGGCCGACAGGCCTCGCTCCTTGCCTTTGTCGGCTTCGGTGAGCGGCGCGTGGTAGACGGCCGCGATGTCACAGTTCGGTGTTTTGCGCGTGGTCTTGCCTTCATAGAGCGTGCGGAGTCGCTCGGGAAGATTCTCGCCGCCACGTTTGTTGTGTGGGCTCTTGAAACCGATGACGACGGAGAATGGTTTCTCGTGATTCTTCTTCAGCCACTCGAGGGCCAGGTCGGTGCTGACATCGTCGACCCACCCCTGGGTTGGCGTCATCTCACCGTTGATCTCGAATGAGCAGTTCTGATACTTGCCCTGCCCGATGAAGCTCGCCGAGTGGTCGAACCCGGGTCGCTGGCCCCTCTGTTCACCCATGTGCCATTTGCCGAAGTAGGCCGTGCGGTAACCGGCATCGCGAAGCAGCGTGGCGTGGGTGACCGCCGACGCTGGAAACGGCGTACCGTTATCCATGATGCCGTTGACGTGGGTGTACTGCCCCGTGAGGAAACCGGCGCGGCCAGGGGAACAGATCGAATGCGTGATGAAGGCGTTGCGAAAGCGAACCCCTTCGGCGGCGAGCCGGTCCATCGACGGCGTCTCGAACCACGGATAGCGGGCCCGCTCCCCCTGTTCCCGTTGGACGACTCCCATCGCGTCCCAGCGGTGATCGTCGGCGATCACGAAGATGAAGTTCGGCCTCCGGTCTGCGGCGTCAGCGGGAATCGCCAA
>CAZCHF010000056.1:0-23007 GCA_964498325.1 uncultured Candidatus Kuenenia sp. | reverse complement strand
GTACGCGTGGGCGATGAGCGTGCACTTCGGGTATGTCCGAAGGACGACCTCCACCCGCTCCATCCCCCGCTCGACCATGTTCTTGTTCTGGTCGATGTGGAACATGACCGGAAGGCCGACCTTTTCGCACGCTTCGTAAAGAAGGAGGTTTGCCGGATCGTCGAACTTCAGGCCGACGCCGTAGTGCTCACCGAACGCGATCGCCCCGTCTCGCTTCTCACGCTCGAGAATCTCGACGGCCTTTTCGACCGAGTCGACCTCCCCGGCGTTGATGATGCACATGCGGTCGATCCGCCCTTTGTGCTTGGCGAAGTTCGCGAGCATCTGCGCTCGTTCCGCCTCGTTCGATTCGCGTGAGCCCGCATGGCTCAGCGGGCTCACGATGCACCGCTCGACGTTGCAGCGGTCCATCCACGCGATGACCTTGTCCAGTCCGTCGGCCCGGACGGAGTGGGCATGGACGTGCACGTCGATGAACTTGATGTCCGTCGGTGGCTTGGCGTCTTCAACACGTGCCGCCGCCGATGCCTTGTTCGCGTCATCGTTCGCGACGAGTCGGATGTCGAGGGATCCGAGACACAGGACAAGGAACAGGCTTCGTACGACCATCGTGAAAAATCCAGGGGGGTTATTCCGTTCGGCCGGTCACGATGTCGCGGGCGGCTGTCTCGATGGCCCGCTGACGCTCGGCCAGGCGGGCGAGTGCTTCGCGAAGTTCGGGCTCGGTCGCTCGCTCGGCGCCGTCATCGAGCAGTTGGGAGAAGCGTTGCGTGCGACCGTTGACCCGAAGCTGAAGGCTTCGAAGCATTTTGAGCTCGGCGAGTTTGTCGACGAGCGGTTGCTCGCCAGGCTCGGCCGACCGTCCCTGGGCTCCTCCTCCCTGTTGTCGTTGCTCCTGCTCACGGCGCGATTTCTCGAGGGCCGCCAGAAGCTCTTCCAGTCCGGCGACGATGTCCTTGACGATACCGGTCGTTTCCCCGTTGATCGAACCGCGGCTCAGTCGAGATGCCGCCTGCACGCAATCGTCGTGGATTTGCCGCAGCGCCTCCGGCACGGCTACCGCCGAGCCGTCATCCCGCAGGAGGGCGAGGGCCCGCGTGGCCTCGCCCGTGACATCTTCCTGCTCGCGGCCGATGCGCACGCCCTCGAGTTGGCGCTCACGGTCCGACATGGCGGTGTTGGCGATCAAGGCCTCGACGGCCGTGAGGATGCCTCGCTCCGCACGGAGCATGAGTCGCACCCGCGTTTCGAGTTGAACGAGCAACCGTTCAACTTCTTCTTCCCGCAACTGGCGAAGAATCTCTTCAAGCTCGGCCCTCGCGGTTTCCAGCTCTTCGATCGCCTTTTGCTGCTGGGCCCGGGCGCCGCTGCGATCGGCCTCCTCGAGCTTCTTGCGAGCCTCCCGCATCCGCTTCTCAGCCTCTTGAAGACGCTGCCGCGAACGACGGGCCCGCGAGGCTTCGTCATCCCCCGTAATCTCTTCGGCACTGGGAGCGCCGGCGGATGGCTCGCCCCCCTGCTCTCCGGCAGGCTGGCCTGACTCACCTCCTGGTTTGGGCGACGACTCGCTTCCGCCCGACTCGCCCGGTTCCTGTTCACCCGGCTGGTTCTCGCCAGATTTGTTGCCCTGCTGGGGGTGACTCTTGCCCTGGCCAGGCGTGGACTGCGATCCCTCCGCAGATTTCTTGGGCGACTGCCCTTCGCCATCGGGCCGTGGCGCGTCCGCAGGCTTGTCTTCGTTTCGCCGGGCGAACGCTTCGAGATCCTCGGCCAGCTCCGCGGTCTCGTTCGCCGCCTTACGCTGCCGGGCGCCGACTTCGCTCGCCTCCGCCCCCGCCTCGGTCGATCCTTCGATATCCCGCTCTCGGGCGATCAGCTTCGTCACCCGACCGAGAAACTCCCGTACTTGCTTTTTCGTATCCGCTAGGCCTCGGTCGCCGCCATCCGCTTCGAGCAACGCGAGAAGCCCACGAAACTGTTCGACGGCACCTTCCTGCGTCGCCCCCGCCTTGAGCAACTGTCCAGCCTCGAGAAGCGCGACGATCTGGCCGAGCCGATCGTTCATCTCGGTTTCGCGCGCTTGGTCAAAGGCATCACGGAGGACCGCGGCTCGACGCGGATCGGTCGTGGCGAGCACGTCGGCGAGCCGCAGGAACGACCGCTCGAGATCGGCATACTGCCGCGCCAGATCTGCCTCACGGCGAGCGAGCATTTCGGATTCCGAAGGTGCATCGGCGGCCAGGCCCGTCACCGTCGCGAAAACGAGCAGTACGCAGAGCCACAAACCGAGCCCAATCACTCGCGATGTCCCGAGCCGGACCACTGGAAACCAACGACGTCGTGCACGGAAATCTGCACTGTGGTTCCTCATAACCCCTCCAGAGCTTCGCGAGCCCGCTTGCGCTGTTGTTCCAGCGTATCCGTGCGGATCTGTTCCTGCGTGCGGATGATCGCACGGAGCTTCTCCACGACCTCATTGAAACTCTCGAGTTCGAGGAGTCGGGCGAGTATGGCCTTGAGGGCGTTGATCGCGGCGTCGGCTTGGGCTGTGAGAGCGGGCTTTTCGAGCTCGCCTGCTGCGGCGGCTCGGCAGGCCGGGGCGAGACCATCGAGGCCGTTTTCGGAGAGTGCTCCCAGGGGGACGGCCACTTGATCCACGAGTCGCGTCTCGAGTTCGGCGGTCAAGAGGCCATTGGCGGCAAACTCGTTGCGAATGCTTCGGAACGCCGCTGCGATCTCGCCGACTTCACCCACGCCGCGGTCGGCCGCTTCCCCAAGTCGTCCCGCTGTCTGCTTCCATGCGTCGGGTGTTGTTTGGGTTGGTTCATCAAGGCCGCGTCGGGCGAGCACGAGGTCATCGATGGCGGCTTCGAAGCGTCTTCTGAGGAGAATCTCGCGAGCTTCGAGGGCAGCCTGGAGCACCTCCGGGGTGACGACCTCGAGCGTCCACGTGTCGCCGTGGGTCTTGTTGGGGGTGGCGGCAAGACCGCAGTTGTCGCGGGCGATTGCGTTCACCGTGAGGCGGTCGCCGGGGTGAAGTTCGCGGAGTTCCAGCGGCACGATCTCAGGCGAATCGGAAATGATCTCCACGAGGGTCTCACCCCCACGGATACGCTTGACAGGATGCACCTTCGTGTCGTTGCCACGCGTGATCTGGATGGTCGCGTCGGTCAAGCCGTAGTCATCAGCAAGTGTGCCGATGACAGGAAGTCGTGCTTTCGAAGTGACGGCGCCCGAAATGTCGGAGAGGCGCAGCGACACCGTCGGCGGTTCGTCGGGCACGGCGGCGAGGGAAACGACAAATGGCTCACGAGGGGTGATGCCGTCGGTGTCGGTGAGCGTCAGCGTGAGCGTGCCGTCGGCATCGAGCGAGGGAATCGTCGCCGCAATCGAGCTCGTGGGTGGATCGTTTGCCGTGACTTCTGCGAGGGTCGTTTCGGGTGGATCGTCCGAGGTGTGCTCCATCGCGACTCGTGCCGTGAGTAGGGCGCTCGAAAACGTCTTGCTGGTCGTGAAAACGATCGACACCCTCGAGCCGCGCGGCACGGGCACCACTCGGGAAAACGGTGGCGATCGTTCGCCTTCACCGAGGTACGCCGGCAGTTCGTAGCGAATCGTGACCCCGGCAAGTGCGGGGGGCTCCACGACGTGAACCCGCAGCCCGCGGAGTCGCCCGTCGCCACCGCGCACCTCGAGTTCGAGGTCTTCGCTCACCGCTTCGATCGTGTGTGCAAAAAGTTGGCCGTCTGCCGTGGCGCCTCCCCGTGTGCCCATGCGTGCCGTCGTCCGAGTGCTCGTTCCGTTGCCACCGCGGATACGCAATTCGACCAAGTCTGGGATGGGGCCGGACGACGTCGTCGCGCGCACGAGGATCTCGACGTCGCTGCCTCGGGCCACCGTGATCGCACCGGCATGAAAGCCAGCCGCTTCGAACTGCACGCGCCTGGGCCACGGCGTGTCGTCGAGCAGAACCATCCGGCGAGTCCACATGGTCGCGACGTCCGGCCAGGTAGCCGCGACCGCCGCGACAGTTCCGGCGGCGAGGAGCCCGATCGCCGCCAAGCCAGACAGGCTGCCACGACGAAAGAGCCGACTCGCATCCACACGTTCAACGAGGCTCGTTGCCGCCTCCATCGTGCGTTGAACGAGCCCCGGATCGATATCCCTCGTGTCGTGATCGGCAAAGCCAACGGTCGTCGAGAGCGTGTCGCCCAGTTCCGGATAGCGCCGTTCGACGACGAGGGCGAGCGACCGATCGGAAAGTGGTGTGCAGAGCCGCGCGACGAGTTTGCCGGCGACGAGCCACACGATCATGGCAGACGCCCCGACGACGAGAACGACTCGTGCCCACGCAGGAGGCTCGACAAGCCAATCGATGGCGAGCGTCGCGCCGATGGCCACGCAGGTCGTCACCGTGACGATTGCCAGCGACTCGACCCAGATCCACCTTCGCGCGGCCCGCCGGATCCTCGCGAGAAGTTGCTCAACCTGCTCGGGCATCCGCCGGGTATCCATGGCCATTATTGTGATCGCCATCAGGCCAGCTTGGCGAGGCGGCGGAAAATCCATTCCAGGCAGAGGCAGGTGCAGCTGATCGCCAAGAGCGTGGTATTGAGCCACTGCTTGAATTCCATGTCGGCGACGCCGGTTTCAAACTCGCGCCGCGATCGGTCCGGGAGACTGTCGACAAGAGCGAGGGAGTCGGAGCCCTTCCACTCGCCCGGCGCCGGGAATCGCGCCGTGCCACCGGTGGTTGTCGCCAGGTTTTCCAGGAGAGCGCGGTCGAGCCGCGGGCGGGCAAGCTCACGGTCTGGAAGTTGCACCTGAATCCGCCGCACGAGGCGCTCGTCACCAAGCCCCGGCGTCGGATCGAGTTCCAGACGCCATGAGCCTTCGCGGGTTGCCACGAACGAGCCGATGAGAGTTCCGGGACGATCGTTTTCGGCCGCGAGTGGCACCACGAGTGCTTCACCGTCGGGGCCTACGGCGCGGCACGTGGGAGGACGGCCGGCCGTTGCGGCCAGCATCGCTTCGTCTGCAACGACGAGCCGTACCTGCACGGTGCTACCCACGGGATACCGATCACGATCGACGAGGAGCTTCGCGCGGCGGGCGCCCTGCGAGAGCCGTCCCTGAGACACATGCCGGACGAGTTGGGCAACGAGCCGCTCGTATGCGCCGTCAGCCACGCTTCGCAGCCGCCAGAGTTCGCCGGAGCCTGCATACAAGACGCTTCCCGCGCCGTAGAACTGGCCGGCCAAATAAATCCGCCGTGGTTCGCCGGCGGTCGCCCCGGGCTTCGCGACTCGGGCATAGACGGTAGCACCCGGCTTGGCGTCGGTTGCCGGGTGGCAGGCATACACTCCCGGAAACTCCGACCAGATCGCCTGGCTAGCATCCCGCGTCGCGGCGAGCCACAGAAACTCGGAGTCGAGACCGTCGCGTGTGAATTCCAGGGGCATCGGCTCTTCCTCGCCCGTCGCCGCTCCCGGAAGTTGTCCTGGGCGACGCAGCTCTACCGGAAAGAGCCCCCGTAGCGAGCTACCTCCCGGATCGCTGAGCCAGGCATCCATATGAATGCCGCCCGCCACCAGGAGTAGCCCGCCCGATTGTCGAGCTACCCATCGCTCCAGCCGGGGAATCGCTGCCGGTTCGAGGCTCCGCCAATCAAAATCGATCGCCACGATGGCGTCATAAGCGGCAATGGCTTCATCCGATGGCGGGAAGCCGTCAAGAATCTGTCGCGCATCCTGCGAGATTCCGGGCGACGCGGTTCCAAGGAGCACGTCGACCTCAAAACTCGGGTCGCGATGAAGCACGTTCCGCAGGAACTGATATTCGCGACCGGGACCGCCCGACATGACCAGGACGTTGGTGACCCGATCAACCACTTCGATGACCGCGGTGGCAACATCATCGGCCGGGGTCCGATCCTCCGGCGGCGGCGCGACGCGCACGACGAGCGTACGACTCCCTGGCGAACGAAGTCCGGGTACATCGAAGCGTACGGCGGCAATTTCGCCGTCGGGTTCAAGGATCGCTTCGAGCGTATCGACAAGCCTGCCCCCCGACGTTGGTTGGCCTGGTCCGTTCAGCGTGGCCTCGCTCGTAGGGAGTTCGCGAAGCTCCACCCGCACCCGCTTGCCCTCGAGCCCCTGCGCCTGAAGGTAGGCGGTTACGGCAAATCCATCCCCGGGAAACACCCGCGGTGGTACGAGCAGATCGGCCACCCGCACGTTGGCCGGCAGCGTCTCGCTGCCGATGCCGATCGTCTCCAGGATGATGCCTCCTGCAGCGAGTCGCACCGCCATGGTCGCAGGATCGATGCCGGCGTTGTTGCCTCCGTCGGTGATGACGACGACACCAGAGAGACTGCCCGAAGGCTCATGATCAACCACCCGGGCGAGCGCCTCACCGAGTCTTGTTTCGACGCCGATCGGAGCGATCGCTTCGCGCCACGTATTGAGGGGGCCTTCTGTGGGCGCTACGACGGGTTCCGGCGAAGCGCGATCCGATTGTTCAAGGCCGGCCTTCGGCAGGAGAGCGACAGGCTCTGCGTTCGCCTCGAACCGCCACAGCGAGACGTCGTGGCGCTGCCGAAGTGCCGCGAGGAGCCCCCCTTCGTCGAGCAGGTCGAGACCAATGCGGCTGCGTGAGGTGGAGGCGCCCGTCGCCTCGTCGGTGATGCCCATGCTCGCGCTGGCGTCGACGACCACAGCCACCCGGGATGGCAACGAGATTTCATGCTCACTGATCCGCTCGATGTCGATCAGGGCGACGAGCACTGCTGCCACCGCTGAGAGACGCAAGAGCGTGAGCCATGCTCGTAGCGGGCGCGCGACGTCGGTGGTGTCTCGCCGAGAGAGCCATACCACGACAGCGACGGTCGCGAGCACCGCCAGAATCGCCGCCGGTGCCTGCCACCACTCACCAAATCGCTCGATGAGCCGGCTCGTCATCCGATGCCGTAGGCCATCGTCGGTTGCGGCAACGAGGATTGGCATGATGACAGCGGGCATTGGGGCACACGGGTTAGCGGCGCGGACGAGATCCGCCAGTGGCATGGTAGCTGGCCGCGAAGGCCGCAAGCTGTTCGGCGAAGAGGATCACGATGAGGAGCACGAGCAACGGCATGGCCAGGGGCATGCCGGCCAGCATGTCGGATGATGGATCGAACGATTCGGCGCGGTCATACCGAAAGGGGATTCCCGCAAGCACGCGGTCGAGGCGATCGCGTCTCATCCGCTCGAGCCTTCCTTCGGCGGGATCGATCGTGGCCGCAACTAGTTCTTCTGCTTCTCGGCCATCGAGCGACCGCCAGCGGGCCGCATAGACGCCGGGAATCCTCGCATCGAGACGGGCTTGGAGCCTGCCATCCACGGGCTTCGCCACCTGCCTGACGACAGCCCCGTCGGGCGGCACGAGAAAATCGACCTCACTGCCTTCGGCACCGGCATCGAGCCGAACGACCCACTCGTGGGGAACCTCAATGGCATCGGCGCGTCGGCGGCTCTTGGCCAGGTGATTCTGAAGCTCGAGCATGACGACGACCCAGCTCGGATTCCCTCGGGCCCATGTGTTCCAGGTCGGGGCAGCCGTAGTGAGTACCGCCGCGACCACCCCCGTGCCAAAAGTCCGCTCGACGACAAGCGGGCCGCCGGTTCGAAGTGACAGAAGCCGGCGCAGTCCCGGGACGGCGGACTCGTCAAACTCACGCTCGACAGCCATCACACGATCAAGCCGCACGGCATCGAGGAGTGGATTGCGTTGGCCGGAGAGCACGGCCACCACGGGATGATCCTCGACGACGATGTCGGGTACGCGGCCGGGACCAGGTGCAGGCAAGACTTCGACCGATCCTGCCAGAGGCACAGGAAAAAGGCCCGTTCCATCACGGTAGAGCGTCGCGTTGACCGTCTCGGCTGCCGTGCGTGGGCCACAGAAGAAGACGGCCGCGCCACCGTCGCGGACGTGCGACTCGATGGCGGTGATCGCGGGAGGGTCGAGCCGAGCCACATCGAGCAGCCAGATGGAGTCGTAGGGAGCAAGATCCATGGCTGCGACCGCCGACGGCGCGACGATTCTCGGGGCCAGCCCTGTTGGCGCTCCGGAACCCGGTGCGAGCGCCGCGGCAACGTAAAAAGCGTCACCGTCACGACCGCTGGCCCCTGGATCATCGGCAACGAGGAGGACCTCGACGCGGTCCACGACATCGACGACGCACGATCGTGTGTCGTCTCCGGGCAGAATGTCGGGAGGGAGGCGGGCCTCGATCGTGTGGCCACCCGCCGCTCCAAATCGCGTGTCGAATCGCCGCGTGACGCTTCCGCCGGGGGGGATTTCGGCGATTCGGATCGCCGGCCTGCTCTCGCCGTCGTCGCGGAGGTCCACCAGGACATCGCGCGCGGTCGCGGTGCCGTCGTTGCGGATGCTCACTTCGATCGGCCGAAGAACCCCCGAGGCCGGCACGCCTCCCGCGGCCTCGAGGCGTTCGACCGTGAGGTTACCTGCAGCCGGTGAATCGACGCCGCAGTCCACGAGCCGGATCCGAGCCCCCCCCTCGGCGAGCGTTTTCAAAGCTTCTGCCGCCTCGTCGCCGCGCCAGTCGCGCGATCGAAAGTCGCTGACGATCCAGACCGTGCGATCACCTTGCTCCGCGGCGGCGGCACGGGCGAAGGCCTCCGCCGCACCGATGCTCGACCACGAGCAGCGGAGTTTGGCAATCGCGTCTCGGAGCCGTGCTGCGGTTTGCGGTGACGCGGGCTGTTCCTCGATCGTGAGCGTGCCTTGGCTGCCGTACTCGGAGAAGACGCCCACGGCCAGGGTTCCACCCGGGCCCGTCGCCAGATCATCGGCAATTCGCTCAATGACCTTGCGGCCGCGCTCGAAGGCCGGGCCTGGTCCACCGCTCGCGTCCGGTGTGAGATCTCCTGTCGAGACGGTGTCGTCGAGGAGCACCAAGTGCGCCGAACCACCTCCGAAGAGGCCACCGAGCGCGGACCGCCAGCGAGGCTGGGCCATGGCGATCACGATGCCCGCGATCGCGAGCGTGCGCAGCAGGAGCAGGAGCCACTGCTTGAGGAGGATGCGAGTGCGGTACTTTTTCTGGCTTGCGAGCAGGAATTCCATCGCCGCCCACTTCACCCGGCGATGCCTCAGGAGGTTGATGAGGTGGATGAGCAGCGGCGCCGCGGCTATCGGCAGCCCCCACCAGAGCAGCGGAAGGAAGTCGAACGTCGGCACGCGTCGCTGCTCCTTCCTGGGGCTCAGGCCTGACGGATGCGCCGGGACAGGAATCGCACGAGAGACTGTTCCGGCGGCTCACCCGTTCGAACGAGCGAATAGTCTGCCTGCACGCTTCCGGCCTTCTGGCGGACGTCGGCCAGAAAGACATCGAGAGCCTCGAGGTATCCCTCTCGGAGTGCCCGCGGGTTGCACGCAAGGTGCGTGGGGACTTCGAGCCCTTCGAACCGGGTCGGTCCGTCGAATGAGAAATCGAGCTCGTCATCATCCATGACATGGAGCAAGGCAAGGTCGTGGCCACGCTTGGCAAGGAGGCGAAGGCCACGTACAAGTCCCTCGCGGTCGCCGAGAAAATCCGAAACGACCACGACGAGTCCGCGCCGCGGGAGTGACTCGGCGGCGTGGCGCAGGACGCCGAGGAAATCTGTCGCGCCTCCGCTTCTCGAAGCGCCTTCGCCGCTTGGATCGCCTTCGCTGCCTTTGGCGTCCGTGCGCGGCGTCTCCAGAAGGTCACAAATTTCTGTGAGCTGGCTCTTGCGATGCCGGGGCGGCACCGTGCTGCGCAGGCCTTCATCAAAGAGGCTGGCTCCGGCAGCATCGCCATGTGACAAGGCGAGCCATGCGAGGCTGGCGGCGAGTGTGGCGGCGACATCGAACTTGGTCGCCCGCGTGCCCCCGGCATAGTCCATGCTCGCCGAGGCATCCACCAGAAGCGCGAGCCGGAGGCTGGTCTCTTCCTCGAACTCCTTGACCGTCAGTTTGTCTTGGCGGCCCCAAACCTTCCAGTCGACACGGCGGAGATCGTCGCCGCGGACATACTCGCGGTGCTGGAGAAACTCCACGCTGTGCCCCTTCGACGGGCTCTTGTGAAGACCGACGAGGCCTCCTTCGACGGCCGAACGGGCGCGCAGTTCGAGCCGGGCGATGCGGGCGATCGTTTCAGGATGCAAATATCGTCTGGAACCGCGGATCACGGGCGAGTGCATCCTCGTGCGTAGGCGTGGCTTCGATGATCCGTTCGATGATCGCGTCGGGGGTCACTCCCTCGCTCTCGGCGGTGAAACTGACGACCACTCGATGCCGGAGCACCGGCGGCGCGAGCGCGGCGATGTCTTCCGCGGTGACATGGCTGCGGCCTCGCAGGAGAGCTCGCGCCTTCGCTCCGAGGATAAAGAACTGAACGGCTCGCGGCCCGGCGCCCCAGACCAATTGGTCCGATACGAAGTCGGGAACACCAGGCTCGCCAGCCCGCGTCTGGCGCACCAGCGCCAGGGCATAACGAACCAGATGGTCGCTCACCGGCACGCTACGTACGCCGTGCTGCAGGGCGACGATGTCGGCCGCCGTGAGCACCGGCCGCGGGTCTTCCGCAGGCACGCCGGTCGTTCGTACCGCGATCTCGAACTCTTCGTCAAACGAGGGATACCGCACGAAGACCTTGAACATGAAGCGGTCCTGCTGCGCTTCGGGCAACGGGTAGGTGCCTTCCTGTTCGATCGGGTTTTGCGTGGCGAGCACGAAGAACGGGTCGGGCAGCGTGTGCCGTGTGCGTCCGACGCTCACATGCCGTTCCTGCATCGCCTCGAGCAACGCCGCCTGGGTCTTCGGAGGCGTGCGATTGATCTCGTCGGCCAGGACGACGTTGGCGAAGAGCGGTCCTTCCAAGAAGCGAAGCTGCCGCTGGCCCGTCGCACGGTCCTCCTCGAGCACGTCGGTGCCGACGATGTCGGCCGGCATGAGGTCGGGCGTGAATTGGACTCGGGAGAACGAAAGATCGAGGCAGCGGGCGAGCGTGCTGACAAGCAGCGTCTTGGCGAGCCCCGGCACACCTTCGAGCAGGCAGTGACCACGGCTGAAGAGGCTGATGAGCAGTTCATCGACCACTTTCTCTTGGCCGACGATCACACGCGAAAGTTGGCCGAGAATGGCCTCGTGGGCGGCGTGCAGGCGATCGATGGCCGGTCCGGAGTGTGGAAGCATGCAGTCAATGAGTTTTGGTGTGTACCCGGGAGCCTACCAGAGGAGTGCGATTCCCTCACCTCGGGCAATGAACGCTTTCACTGCTTCGTCATCACCGCCCCCGCCGGCGCTGGCACCGGCGAGGGCGGCGGTGGGAAAAGTGTCAAAGGAGCACCGTGGAGTGCGCCCTACTTTTCGGTCCCTTGATCAAGGGCGCCCTCGGCGGCCTTCTGAGCTTCCGTGACGGCCTCTTTCGCTGCATCACCAGCCTCGTCGATGCCTTGCGCCAAAGCCTTCTTCGCGTCGTCCGCGGCGGCTTTCGCGGCCTCAGCGGCAGCCTTCGTCGCTTCGGCCGCTTCCGTGGCAGCCTTGCTCGCCGCAGCCTTGGCAGCCTCTGCGGCTTCGTCGACCGCCTTGGCCGCGGACTTCGCCGACTCTTGAGCGGCTTTGCCAGCCTCAGCCGCAGCCTTCTTGGCATCCGGAGCACTCGCAGGCTGTTGGGGCTTGCTGCATCCGACCAGCCCGGCGGTAGCGAAGAGTATCAGCGATGTGGCGGCAAACGATTTCAGCGTAGTCATAGTGACTCCTTCGTGGGTCTGGGGGGCACCGTGCTCTTCCAACGTCGAGCAGAAAAACGCCAATCATCCTACTGGATACGCCGCAACAATTCTGAGAATTGTCGGATGGTCGACCAAGGAACGCCGTCGGGTGGAGCGGGTCGGCATCCATTCGCGCCAGGTCGATCGCCCGGATTGGAGCCGGTCTGACGCGCGATACCGTCTCCTACCGCTGGTAAATCGGAAGCGTACCGTTGTCCAGTTGGAGGATGATCAGATTGGTCGCCGTCGTGTAAACGTCGCCGATGTAGCCTTGCGACCACGAATAGCCCGCGCGTTCACGTTTCGCTTCGGACACGAGCCGACGTTCAATCGCGTTGCGGTAGGCCTCCCATTTGGGGCCTCCTTCACGGTACATCACCTGCGCGTAGTAGAAATGCGCATAGTGCCAGTGGCCGAAGCTGTTGTTGGAAATGCTGCCGAGATGCTTTTCGGCATACGCCAGCATCCTGGGGACGTGCGTGTCGTCTTCCTCGCCCGCATTGAAGAGGCATGCGATGGCCGCAGCCGAGATCGCTGGTCGTCCGCCGCCCCCCTTCGAACTGTATTGCACGCCGCCATCAGGGAGCGTGCAGGAGTGGATGTAGGCGATCGCCTTGTCGATGACCTCGCGGGGCACGGGGATGCCGGCGTTGCGGCAGCTTCGGAGGCCCTGCACCTGGGTGATCGTGGTCGAGCCTTCGTCGAAGTCGTTGCCGTCCTTGGCGCTCACGTAGCCCCAGCCGCCGTCTTTCGTTTGCGCCCGACCTGAAAATTCGACGGCCCTGGTCAGTACGCCCACGAGCTCCTCTCGGCGCCGCTCATCTTCTTCTTCGCCGAGCACCTGCGACAGAAAAAGCATCGCGAAGCCGTGGCCGTAGGTGTACCGATCGTCGCCCGACGGGTCGCCGATGAGGCCGTTCGGGCGGGCGCGGCTCACGAGGTAGTCGACGGCACGCCGAATCGGATCGGCGTAGCGGCCTTGCGACGTGGTCGAACCTTCCATGAGGAGGGCGGTGCCCGCAAGAGCCGTGATGGCCGTGGGATACCGACTCTCGTTCGCCGACCAACTTCCCCGGCGCGACTGTTTTGCGGCCAACCATTCGAGGCCACCGGCCACGACGTCATCGACCCGTGGCGACGCGGCGACAGCGGCCGTTGCGACCATGGCTGCCAGCGAGGACGCCGTGATCATGACGAACGCACCATGGAACCGTTCGGGAATCCTCGCAACGATCAATTGAAGTCCTCGGGGGCGAAAGGGAGCGGGTCGCGCTCTGCGGCGTGATCACCGTCGGGCGAGCCTTGCTCGAAGAGCCGGCCGAGTCCCTTCAGCCTGGTGGCGGGGCGTGATGTCATGTGGCGACCTGATCCACGGTATGGCGGCTGAGGCGGAATCGATTCGCCGGTGAAGGTGAGCGTCAGCCGAGCTGTGCCTCCGGCCGGTTCCGCGATCGTGACAGAATGCTCTTCAGGGGAGCCCACGATCTCGCAGCCGAGGAATGCATGCGACGGGATGGCGATCCGGTCATCGTCGAAGACGGCATGGCCGGTTCGTTTGTCGAGCACCAAAAGGCTCAGGCGAGTTTGATCCCGCTCACCCGGTCCGTGCAGGAGACGACAAAAAGCGAGCACGGGAAGGTCTGGCGGCTGGGCCGTATGGAGACAGTGCCGTTCGACGATCGCTGGTGCCTGCCAGAGCGACTCCCCGCTCAGGCGATCCACCGCCCAGAGGCAGCCTGACATCGGCGCCGAAGCCGGGCTCGCCAGCATGAGTTGCTGAAGCGGGGACACTCCTGCTGCCTCTTCTCCCTCGACCGGTGATCCAGCGAGGACGAGGTATCGATCCTGCCACGGCTGCACGATGAGCCTGGCAAAGTCTCGGGGCGGGGCCGGCAGCGTGGCGTGAAACACCGTGGTGGCGGCCTCGAGATCGATGAGCGTGAGTCTTCCTCCGGGTTCCATGACGGCAAGTCGTCCGGGGCCCGCTTCCGTCGCTCGTGCATCGCCGGAAAACTCGCCGAGGGAACGTGTTTGACGGGTGGCCGGATCGATCAGTTCAAGCCGCACACGCCGAGCCGTGAATCGTCCTGGCAACTCGTCGATCGATCGAATCGTCACGACGCGTCGGCCGTGGACGACCAAACGCTGCCGACGGTGGGGCACGTCGATCTGATGGAGCATGCGGCCATCGGCGATGTCGAGGACGAAGGATCGACTGCCGTCGGCCGTGAGTCCGCAGAGGACGTCGGTGTCAACAGTCCAGTCGAGTCCTGGGGGAAGGCGTCGGCGCTCCCAGAGAAGGTGGCCGCTGGACGGGTCAAGGAGAGCTATGGAGCGCTGGCCTGGCACCACGACGAAGCCGGGAAGCGCGACCATGCCGCGACCATCGCCCCGTGGCGATTCATCCGGCTCGCTGATCCGCATGCCAAGCGGTACCCAGCCGTCCCGGGCCACGCGGCCACCGAGTCCCCACGACGCTCGGCCATCCCCCGAGGAGTCACCAATCGCCGCTTGATCAGGCCGTCTCCACAGGCCACGGCTTCTGCCGCGGCCGGCCTCGAGATCATAGGCCGCGAGCTCCTTGCGCGTGCGCACGAAGAGCGCCCGGCCCACGACGGCCACTTCCATCGCGCTCGTGCGATTGACCCACGGCATCAGTTCCTGGCTCACGCCGTCGAGCGGGAGCGGGTCTCCCACGGGCTTGCCAAGGCCATCGGTGATGACCAGGCGCCGCTGGCTTCCATCGAGCGTGGCCTGCATGGCACGTGTTCCAAAGAGGCCGGCGCCGGTCAGTGCAAGCGCCATCGGATGCGTGCGTCCGTGATCGGCATCACGCTTCGACGCCGCGTGGACGGTCTGTGAAACCGCGCCCAGGGGCCATGGGGAAGTCGAGTCGTCTGCGGAAGAATGCTCGATGGATGCTTGCTGCGGTCGGAGGATCATCGACTCAAGGGCCGCGAGGCTGCCACGGACAACCCGTTGGCGCGACGCCTCCCCTGCATCATTGGTCTGCAACGCATGGCGAAGCTCGGCAGCCGCTGGATGTGGTCCGAGTCGTGCCGCCAAGGCTTCCAGACGGGCTTGGCGATCGGTCTCGTCGGTCCGCACCGAAGCCGCTGTGACCGCGGCGCGACAATCCTCATCGATTCGGGCCGCGAGTGGTGAATCAGCCAGGGCGACGATGCGCTTCATGCGTCCTCGGATCCATCGGTCTGCGGTGATCACGAGCCATGGGTCGGTCGCATCCCGGAAAACCGATTCTCCACGCGTCCCACCGCCCAACAGGAGTGGATGGAGCGCATCCCACGCCCGAGCCGCTTCGCCGGAGGCCAGGAATCCATCCACGAGCTTGCGACGCACGGCGGGCTCAAGTGGCTCGCTCGCTCGGCTCGCCTGCCATGAGGAGGCGACGGCGAAGTCGCGATCAAGGGCCCGCACGAGGGTGTCCGAGAGATCACCCGGGGCGAGACGGAGTGACGGAGAGCTGATCGCCTGGGACACAAGTTCGAGGCCCCGCCGTACGTCACCCTGTTCGATTGCCATCTGGGCGCCCCAGTACGACGCCCAAGGCCCGGACGGTTCGCGCGTCTTGGCCGTTTCAATGCGCGACTCGAGCGCCGTTTCTTGGTGAAACACCTCGAGCATGTCCACGCCACGGGAGATGATCTCGCCTCGATGGGCGACGAGATTGCCAGGGACGTTCCCGCCGCGTGACCGAGACCTCCCCTGGATGCGGCCGTCCGCCAGCCCGATCTCCACGACCTCGGGAGTGTCGAGCGGCAGCAACAAGCTGCCCGGCGTGAGGATTCCACGACCACTCGGCCGACCAATGTCAGCGAGCGGGAGCTTCCATACGCGGCGGCCTGTCGCCACCTCGAGTGACTCAACCGCGGTGTCGCTGACCACGATCAGGCAATTGTTCACGATCCCTGCAACCCGGGATCGCCCTCGCTTGGGCTGGTGCCATACCGGGTGGCCATCACGCAGCCGGAGGCAGACGAGGCCAGGACCGTCATACGGCGAGACCACAGCGAAGCCCTGCGCGAGGATCGCCGTTGGTTCCCCAGCCGAAAGGAGGGCTCCGCCCCCGCGCTCATGCTCGTCCGGTGTGAAACGGGCATAGGCATGAGCCCAGAGCAGCGATCGCGACGCGGCGTCAACGGCGACGACGCACCCAGCCCCGAGTGGACACACGATGACACCATCGGCAAGCGCGGGCGTGAGCCCCGCGAGTCTCCGGCTGCGGGCCTCGGGGTTCGTGATGGTTTCAGAGTCGTCGTAGTTCGCCAGCGGCTGCTGCCATCGCAGGCTGCCATCGTCGGTGCTTCGGCATTCCAGGCGTACTTCGCCCCCCTGCTCCGCGAGGACATACAGCTCGCTGCCCGTGACCAGAGGGGGGCCGGAAAACCAAGTCGCCAAGGCGTGTGGCGCGCCGTCGGCTTCGGGCAATTGCCAGCGCAGCGCGCCGTCGACGAGATCGTAGGCTCGCAGGGTGTTGCCTCCGTCCCACGCGGATGGTGGCGTCGCGAGGCCACGGCCGAATCGGAATCCACCCGGTGCTGTCTCGACGACGGCCAGAGATTCAGGCGCCACTTCGACAGCGAAGACGAGGCGGCCGTCACTTGCAAGATTGCCGGACGTCGCGTCATCGAACACGCGGGCAGAGGCGTCTTCCACGGTATCGGTCCGGTCGTCAGGTTCGGCGAGGGCGACAGACGAAGCCAGCCAGAGCCTTTTGCCGGTCTCGAAGTCGATGGCGAGGATGCCGAGGGGTGTGTGGACGACCAAAAAGTCCCCCACCGCCAAGGGGCTGCCTGCGGGGATGAGTGGGCCGCCCGCGTCAGCGGCGGCGAGTCGACGTTTGTCGAGCGCGCGGGCCTCATCCGGATGCCGCACAAGCGGGACACGGTACCGCGGAACGAGAAGAGGCTTCGAGGCCTCGATCACCGTATTCCTCGACGGTCCACCGCGAGCCTGCAACCAATCTTCTCCGGCCCGCAAGGCAGGTTGCGTGGGCGGGAGAACGAGCGCGTGAAGCCAGGCCGCGTCGTCCTTGGCCCTGCTGGAGAGCAAAACGTCGCGCCCCGCGATACGAGTGCCTTGGCCGCTCGACGCGGCGCGGGCAAGCAAAGCGTCAGCCTCCTTGGTGTCGCCCGACTGATGGCGGGCGATGGCGCGCATGACCGACAGCGTGGGCTCGAACTCTGCCGCGCTCGGTGATGCCGCGATCCGGTCGAGCCAGCGTGCGGCCACGAGCGGCTCGCATTCTTCGAGGGCACGCACCGCTGTCATCGCGGCGGCATGACGTCCTGCAGGCGTTTCAAACCAGCGTCGGGCGACCGCGGCAATGGACTCACGGTCGTTCGCTGCGATGGCCTCGGCGAGTCGTTTCTCGGCTCGTGTTTGAAAGAGGAGAAGGTAGGCTTCGCGGCCAGGCCTGGGAAACGCCGCAACGATCGCAGCGGCCTGGCTCCGGAGGCTTCCTCCCTCGCCCGTGGCGTCGAGAAACGCATCTTGCTCGTGGCCGAGAATCTCGTCGCAGGCCGCGGCGGCGTCGGTCCATCGTCCGTCGGCTGCAAGTCGTTTCGCGCGGTCCAGGATTCGTTCACGTCCGCGGTCGCTGGTGAGAAAAACGACTGGCTCGGGACCGCTTTCCGGGACGGCCTCAGCCTCGCGGCCAAACGCGTTTCCGCCCTGCTGGGCCCACGCCACCGACGGCGCCATCGATGTGCCTGCGGCATGAAGGCTGCCCACGACGACGAGGGAAGCCAGCCAAGCACTGCAGCAGGCAGGTGGCTTACGAGCGGCCATGTGGGAACGCTTCTAGAGGCCGAGTAGGGAGTCGAAAGTCGACAAAGTTAGCTTAGCAATCCGCTCTTGTTCTGTCCGCTCGCGTGCCCTTGGAGGATGCGGCGAAGGGCGGCAAGGCCACGTCGCGGAAGTGGCTGAAACGCGTTTCGAGGCTGCTTCGTGGCCCCGCCAGTGTTGAAAATCGGCCTTTTTTCGCAATTTTCAGGTTTTCCCTGGTTGCAATTTCGCCTTGAACCCGTCTAATCACGCTCGCGTTCGGCGTTTGTGGCCGAGTTTGCGGGTAAAGTCGACCATTCCGCGGCGGGGTGTCTGCCGCAAACGACTGATTCATTTTCTGGAGGTTTTGGCCCATGGCGAAGAAGACAGGTAGCAAGCCTATGACGAAGACGGAGATCATGCGAAGCATCTCCGAGACCACCAACCTTCCCAAGAAGGATGTCGTGGCCGTGCTCGAAGCATTGACGGACGAGATCACGAAGGCCCTCAAGAAGTCTGGCATCGGCGTGTTCGCGATTCCGGGCCTGGTGAAGATCGAGCGGAAGATCGTTCCGGCTCGCCCCGCGCAGAAGGGCGTCAAGAATCCCTTCACCGGCGAACTGCAGGACCGCCCAGCCAAGCCCGCAAGCGTGAAGGTTCGCGTGCGTCCCCTCAAGAACCTCAAGGCGATGGTTGCCGGCTGATCGCCGGATTCGCTCCGCGTTGCATTCACGGACGGGCGGTGCTGCCGGTGGTAGCACCGCCCGATTCGTTTTTCACGGCCTCATCTTGTGAATTTCGTATCCTTTCGTTCATGAAACCCACACTCCTCGTCCTCGCTGCAGGCATGGGCAGCCGCTACGGCGGCCTCAAGCAGATCGACCCGATGGGGCCTTCCGGCGAAACGCTCCTCGATTACTCGGTATTCGACGCCATCCGGGCCGGATTCGACCGCGTCGTATTCGTCATCCGCCCTGACTTTGAAGAGGCATTCCGAGACCGCGTGCTCGCGCGGTTTGCCGGAAGAATCGAGACGGCGACGGTCTTTCAAACCCTGGACATGCTGCCCGACGGATTTTCAGTGCCGCCCGGCCGGGAAAAGCCGTGGGGGACGACGCATGCGATCCTCTGCGCCCGCGAAGCGGTGAGGGCGCCGTTCGCCATGATCAACGCCGACGACTTCTACGGCCGCGAATCGTTCGCCGTCTTGGGCATGCGACTGGGCGAACTGCCGGCTGATTCGACGGCATACTGCATGGTCGGCTTTACCCTCGCCGGCACGCTCTCGGCCCACGGTACGGTGGCTCGGGGTGTCTGCCGCACCGACGACCGCCGATTCCTGACGGACATCCAGGAATTGACCGGCGTTGGCTGGGGGGCGGATGGTGGAATTCGTGGCCAAGGATCCTCGGGGCCCGTGGCGCTCACTGGCCAGGAACCGGTCAGCATGAACATGTGGGGCTTTACCCCGCATATTTTTCCGCAGCTTGATGGCGATTTTCGCCAGTTTCTGTCGCAGCACGGCACCGAGCTCAAGAGCGAATGCTACATCCCGATGTCGGTCGGCAGCCTCGTGCATGCGGGAATGGCGACGTGCGAAGTGCTGCCCACCTCGTCCACGTGGTTCGGGGCCACGTACGCCGATGACAAACCGGCGGTGCAGGCAGGTCTTCGTAAACTCATCGAGGCTGGTGACTATCCCGAAAGCCTGTGGAGCTGACGCCCGACGTTTCTTGGCCACCGATGGATCATCAAATCGCCGACGCCGGCTGGCGTTTCGACAACTCCTACGGTCGGCTTCCGGAACCGTTGTTTGCACGCACGCTCCCGACGGCAGTGTGGTCAGCCGCCATCGTCGTGTTGAATGAATCGCTGGCGGACGAACTCGGTCTCGACGCTGCGTGTCTTCTCGAGGCGGGGGCCGGCGTGCTCGCTGGCAACGAGATCCCTCCTGGTGCCGACCCGATTGCCCAGGCCTATGCGGGGCATCAGTTCGGCCACTTCACGAATCTGGGAGATGGACGCGCCATTCTCTTGGGTGAGCAGGTGGCTCCTGACGGCCGCCGATGGGATGTTCAGTTGAAGGGTGCCGGTCGCACCCGCTACTCCCGCGGCGGCGATGGCCGTGCCGCCCTCGGGCCGATGCTCCGGGAGTATGTGATCGCCGAGGCGATGCATGCGCTCGGGATTCCGACCACGCGCAGCCTCGCGGTCGCGCGCACTGGCGAGGTGGTCATGCGCACCACGCCTCTTCCGGGCGCGGTCCTCACCCGAGTGGCATCGAGTCACATCCGCGTCGGCACGTTTCAATACGCGGCGGCCATCGGTGAACGGAACGTGCTCGTGAGCCTCCTCGATCATGCCATCGCGCGGCATGATCCGAAGTTGCTCGACATTCCCGCCGACGAGCGAGCCGTGGCGTTCTTCGATGCGGTGGTCGAAAGGCAGGCCTCACTCGTCGCCCAATGGCTGCTCGTCGGCTTTGTCCACGGCGTCATGAATACCGACAACATGGCCGTGTCGGGCGAGACGATCGACTACGGTCCCTGCGCCTTTCTCGACACCTACGATCCTGCCACCGTATTCAGCTCGATCGACTCCCAGGGACGATACGCCTACGCGAATCAACCCGGGATCGCCCACTGGAACCTGGCTCGTCTCGCCGAGAGTCTCCTTCCGCTCGTGCCCGGTGAGGGCGAAACCACCATCGACCTGATGCGAAGCGTGCTTGACACGTTTCCAGGGCGCTTCGAGCGACACTATCTCGCAGGTGCCCGAGCGAAGTTGGGTCTCGTGACGGAAGAAGTCGATGACCAGTCGCTGGGTGCCGACCTGCTCGATCGGATGCGACAGGTCGGTGCAGATTTCACCGAAACATTCGCCAGTCTCGCGACATGGCTCGAACGTGACGATTCACTCCCTCCCTCGCTTGCCGAATGGGTGGTTCGTTGGCGAGCGCGCGTCGCACGTGAGCCGGCTCCGACGGCAGCCATCGCCATGCGTCTGCGGTCAGCCAATCCGCTGGTCATTCCTCGAAACCACAAGGTCGAAGAGGCACTCATGGCTGCCGAGGCTGGGGATCTCGGTCCGTTCGAGCGCCTGGTCGAGGCGATCCGCAGTCCGTTCCAGCCGACTGCGGCCAACGAGCCGTACCGCGCCGGTCCACCGACGGGGTGCGGCCCCTACCGCACGTTCTGCGGCACGTAACCCGCTCGACGGCGGTCGAAAGTGGGGGAAAAAGAGCCAAATTTCGCGATGGCTCCAGGGCGCGGCACTCGGCACAATCCCCGCCCCGCCGAAGCTGGACTTCGGCCAGAGGTCGAATCACTATCGGTCATGTCATGGTCATTCAGAGTCCACCGCCGCTCGGGATCGCCGCCATCGCCGTTCACCAGCCCCCGATGGTGATCGAGAATGATTGGTTCGGCGACACGATGCCGAAGAAGTTTGCCCATCACACCGGGATCGAAGCGCGTGGCATCTCGCTCGATGACGAGGTGACGATGGGGCTCGACGCGGTCCGCCGACTTCAGGCGGATGTCGGCTGTGATCTGGCCGATTGCCGCGGGGTGATGTTCGTATCGCCGTCGCTCATTCCGTCGGATGTCGCCAGGCGGTATCTCGATCCTGTGGCTGCCTCGCGTGAACGGCCGGCCTTCGCGGCTCGGCAGTTCGTCACGAGGCTCGGTATCCCCCGATGCCACGCCGTCGGCGTGAACTGGTTTTGCTGCGGCTACAGCCGGGCACTTGATCTGGTTTCGAACCGATGGGCACCTCGGCTCGCCCTTCGTGGTGACGAGTACATCCTCGTCGTGGCCTCCACGCGGATCAGTCGGATCACCGATTACGGATGCCGTCAGACGGCCGGGCTCTTTGGCGACATGGCCACGGCCACACTCGTGGCCCCCGTGACCAGCCGTCGATACCCGGCGCACTTCGAGATCCTGCAGGCGGCTGCCCAGCGTCAGGCCATCGATCGACCCGCCTTTGATTTTCATGTCGGCAATGACGTGCCTGTGCCAACCACGGATGGTGGCCGCCGGGCGATTCGCCAACGGCTGGTCTACTCCCTCGACGGGATGGCCATCGCGGAGATCGCCCCACGGGCGATGTCGTCAGCGGTTGCCGACGCGCTCGTGTCGGCCGGGCTGGCTCCCGACGACGTCGACTATGTCGTGCCCCACCAGGCGGGTGCCGGGATCGTGCGGTTCACCGGCATGAAACTGGATGAGTATGGCATCCGTGGAGAGCTCGTCAGCGGGCTCACCCGTCGCACGGGCAATGTGAGCGCCTGTTCGATACCGCACGCGTTGGCGTCATCATGGAGCCGCCTGCGGGGCCTCGTCGCCTGCCCGACGGCGGCCGTCGGTAGTCCGGGCCGCGCCGAAGCGCTCCGCGGCTGCATCCTTCTTCGGGCCACGCCGCTTCACGAGCGGCATTCGAGCGCGGCCGCCTAGACGTGCATGTCAAGGGCCGCGGGGTAGGTTTCGAGCACGATCGGCTACGATTCCCGTATGAACTTTGCTGACGATGTTGCTCGCCTCGCACGCGGGGCTGCTGCCTGGGCGGATCAAGGTCCTGGTGCACGCGCCGCGGTAGCGATCGACACTGCCCGCACGACGGCACGGGCTTCGGCTGCGTGGGTCGAAGAATCGCTCGCCATCAAAAAGGCTGCTGGCCCCGAGGCAAGCCCGGCCGTGTTCGCCGAAGAAACCTCCACAGGGCCGCTGGCAACGCTTCGGCTGCTGCTGGTCACAGCCCGGGCCCTGACAGAAACGGCGAAGGCCGGACTGCCTCGCCTCGCTCGTGCTCCTCAGCGGCTTCATGCCGGGAGTTCGACGGCGCGAATCGCGGTCGATGTTCTCCCGGCGGTCGGCCCCACCGGGTCGCTTCACGACGCCGCAATTTTTTCCGGGCACCAGGCGACCGTTCGATGTGTCGATCCGGGTGGTGCCGATGCTTTCTCCAGGGCGTGGCGTGAGGAGGTTCATCGTCGGCCCGCCTCGGGGGGCGTTGCCCTGGTTCTGGGCGCCGGTAATGTCACCGGCCTCGCGGCAGCGGATTGCCTCAGCCAGATTTTTGAGCACGGCAGGGCCGTGTTTCTGAAGCTCCACCCGCTCCACGCGACGCTCGTGCCGGTGTATCGCGAGGCATTGGCGCCATTGATCCAGGCAGGCCTGCTGGTGGTACAGGCAGGCGGTTCCGATGTCGTGGATGCCGTGCTTGCCCAGCCGGGCGTGGGGCATGTGCACCTGACGGGAGGGCGAGCGGCCTTCGATGCCATCGTGTGGGGAAGCCGTGACCGGAGCGGACCACCAGTCATTCGCCAATCCATCACCTGCGAACTTGGCAATGTCACTCCTTGGTTCATCGTGCCGGGCCGTTACACAGCCAGGCAACTCGTCCGCCAAGCCGATCT
>CAZCHF010000055.1:10022-23277 GCA_964498325.1 uncultured Candidatus Kuenenia sp. | reverse complement strand
CCAGGCCTATCCCACCAAGCCGTGCGAGGCCTGCGATGTCTGCCTGGGCGAGGCGTCGCCCGTGTCATGGAACGGGCGTAGAAAGCTGAGCGAAGCCTGGAGGGCGAAGCGAAGATTTCTCCGAGTGCCGCGGTGGCCACGATGGCCACCGCAAACGTCCCGCGACATGACACGGGCGACCCCGCGCCACGCAGGACGTTCCACTCAAGAACCCGAGTGCAGCACGAGACGCCAGCACCGGTGTGGCCGGCGGTCTCGGAAATCTTCGGGAATCGTGCGGTTGGTGATCTCCCGGATCACGTACCGCTTTTCGAGGGCTTCGGTCGCGAGGTGAAACCGACGGAAGTTTGTCGAGAAATACACGATGCCACCTGGCGACAGATTGTCCGCGACGAGCCCCAGAAGCTCGGCGTGGTCACGTTCGACGTCCCACGGCACTTCACTTTTGGCTGAACGCGAGAAAGTCGGGGGATCGACGACCACGAGCTCGAACGGAGCCTCGCCACGCCGGGCTCGATGCAGAAGAAAGGCTCGAGCCTCGTCACGGACGGTTCGGTGGCGACCGGCATCCGTAAAGCCGTTGCGCGCGAGGTTGGTGCGGGTCCAGTCGAGGTAGGTGTTGGAGAGGTCGACGCTTACGGTCTCGCGGGCACCACCAGCGGCGGCGTACACGCTGAATGCGCCGGTGTAGCAGAAGAGATTGAGCATTCTTTTCCCCGAGGCCTCGTCGCGGACGAGTGACCTCGTCGTACGGTGGTCGAGGAACAGACCGGTGTCGAGGTAGTCGGAGAGATTGACCTCGAAGGCCAGGTCTCCTTCACGGACCGTGAGAACGGCCTGGCGCTCGGCCACTTTCTCGTACTGCGACGTGCCTCGTTGCCGTCGCCGCGCCTTGAGGAACGACCGTCCAGGTGGCACGCCGAGTTCTGATGCGGCCGCCTCGATCATCCGGTCGAGCCATACCTCATGTTCGATCTCGGTGCGCTCATGGGGGCGATCGTATTCAGCAGCATGGAGCCACCCGGCATACCAATCGATCGCCAGCGGAATTTCAGGGATGTCACGGTCATACACCCGAAACGCCTCGATCCCCTGACGGCGCGCCCATTTTGAAAGGTGCTTGAATCGCTTGGAGAGGCGTCTGCGGAAGTCGCCGAGCTGATCGTCGATGCTGCGCTTGCCGTGTGATGTCGGGGCCACCTGATCCGGCGTGGCGACCTCAGAGACGCGTTCGCGCTTCCTGATCTCGACCTCGAGCAGCCTGCAGGCGATGGGCCCGTTCATGAGGGGCACCCGCGCGGTCGTCCGCAGACCGAAGTGTTTGATGGCTGGGGTGTCAGCGGTCAGGATCGCCGCCCGCCATCCGCCGCAGCGGGCCACGAGCCAATCCCCCAGCCGGCGAAGGATGGCCGCCGCACGAGGCAGCGGGAGCCGTTCGCCATACGGCGGATTGGTGACGATGAGCCCTGGCCCCGATGGTGGCACGGCCGCTTCGAAATGGCATTCGGCGAATTGGATCGCATCCGCAACACCGGCACTGGCCGCGCACGCCCGCGCCGCTTCAACGGCGGCTCGATCGAGGTCGCTGGCGAAGAATGATCCTTCGGCCAATGGCCGTACCTTCGCTTCAAGTTCGGACACGAGTCGATCCGCGACTGCACGGTCGCAGTCCCGAAACCGGAAAAAGCCGTGGCCGCGTCGGCGCGCCCGCCAGAGCCCCGGTGCCATGCCCGCGACAATCGTCGCCGCTTCGATCACAAAAGTGCCTGAACCACACAGTGGGTCCATGAACGGCTCCATCGTGGCCGCCGATAGGCTCGTGGCGCCAGCCTCCCACCAGCCGGTGATCGCCAGGATTCCGGCGGCGAGTACTTCGGAAAGAGGCGCCTCGACTTCGCCAGTCCGCCAGCCCCGCTGGTGCAACGATCGACCGGCGGCATCGCGGTAGATCGTGGCAACGTTCCCGACGAGGTGCAGCGCCAGACGGAGGCTTGCCCCTCGTAGGCTCACGTCCGGGCGTTTGCCCGAGGGAGTTCGCAATTGGTCCACCACTGCATCCTTGACGACCTGAGCAGCGTAGAGCGAGTGCGTCAGGAATGTGTCGTGAATTGCTGCGTCAACGCGAAGCGTATCCGAGACTTTGAGCTGCTCGGTCCAATCGACCTGCTGCATCGCGTTGTAGAGCGATTCCGGCGAGTTCACCTGAAACCGCCCGAGCGGCTCGAGCACACGGATCGCAGTCCGACACTCGAGGACCGATCGGTACAGCAGTTCTCGCTCCCGACCGGGCGGCGCGGAAAACTCGATCGTCCGCCGGCCCACGCGGAGATCCAGGGCGCCGAGAGCCTCGAGCTCCTTCGCAAGCACCCATTCGAGGCCACCGAGTGTGCGAGCCGTGAACCGTGGGGGCTCGTCGGCAATTGGAGCCGGAAGCGGGCGAGGATCGGCTGGGACTTCTGGAAATGAGCGTGGCGGCATGGGAGGCGACTCTAACGCGACGGGCGATGGCATGCGAACGGCATGCTCCAGTCAGGGAGTGACTGGGCTACAGGTGCCAGCTCAGGGCTGCCCGTATCGCGCTCGACGGCGTAGAAAGCCGAGCGCAGCCTGGAGGGCGAAGCGAGGATTTCTCCGAGCGCCGCGGTGGCCACGATGGCCACCGCAAGCGTTCGGCGACGCGATACGGGTAGCCCGGAGCCACGCAGGACATTGCCATCGGCAACTCCGGCTTGCCGTTTTGACAGCCCTGGCGATATCACAACGGCGCTTCCGATCCCGCACCAAAAAGCATCGTGGCACGACTTTTTCGACGCAAATCTCTCGGACTCGTGCCTCGGCAGTTTCGTCGGGACGGTGCCGTTTTCATCCATGTGCCCAAGTGCGCAGGCTCGGCCCTTCTCGACGCATGGCTCGGGTTTCAGACCGGCCATGTGAGCGCCGAGCAGTACCGTGACGCCGACCCGACTTTCTTCGAGTCGGCGTATGTGTTCACGTTCGTTCGTGATCCACTGGCTCGATTCGTCTCGGCGTACGACCACATCAGCACCGACGATCTCTGGGACTATCTTCCCGGAATCAAGCGCCAGATGGATCGCCACGGCAACACCGTCGCCGAGTTGGCGGAGCGACTCACGGCCGAATCGGAGCTCCTCGCTCAGCCCTGGTTTGCGCCGCAGCACACGTTTCTCGAGATCCGAGGTCGGCTTGCCGTCAACCGCGTCTTCAAAACGGAGTCGTTCACGAACGATCTCGACGTCATTCGCGGCGAGACATCGATTCGCTTCCGCACGATCGCGCCGGTGAACTGCCGCGGCGACAATGGCACAAGCACGGCCGAGCGACTCGGCCCGGCCGGCGTCGCGAACCTGCGCCGCATCTACGCCCGCGACTATACGCTCTTTGGCTACTTTTGAGCCATCAGGGCCGGAAATCGGTCCTGGATCGGTTGGACACCGAGGGGATCGGTTCGCAGTCCTTCCATTGCCCGAATGCAGGCTTCTGCCGCCGGTAACGTCGTGATGCACGGAACTCCGTACTGCACGCTCGCTGCTCGGATGCGCCCTTCGTCAGTGCGGGCACCCTTGCCACGTGGCGTGTTGAAGATGAGCTGGACCCGACCGTCGATGAGATGATCGATGAGGTTGGGGTGGCCCTCTTGAAGCTTCTTCACGACCTCCACGTGGATGCCCGCGCCGGCCAGCGATCTCGCCGTACCCGACGTGGCCATGAGTTCGAAACCGAGGTCGACAAGCCGCCTCGCCAGAACTGTCATATGCTCTTTTGCCTGCTCGCTCGCCACGCTCAGAAAGATTCGTCCCTTGGCCGGCAACACGATCCCCGCCGCGATCTGGCTCTTCGCGAAAGCGAGGGCAAAGCTCTCGCTCACGCCCATGACCTCGCCGGTGCTTCGCATCTCTGGCCCCAGTGCGATGTCGACGCCCGCAAACTTCACGAACGGAAAGACGCTTTCTTTGACACTGACATGGGCGGGCTGCGGGTCGGATGTGATGCCCTGATCTTCCAAACTCGTTCCGGCCATGACTTTCACCGCGACCTTGGCCACAGGAAGCCCCGTGGCCTTTGCGACGAACGGAACCGTGCGGCTCGCCCGCGGGTTGACCTCGATGACGTAGAGCGTCGGTTTCGTGGCTCCGTCGACGTCCGTTTCCTTCTTCACGGCGAACTGGACATTCATGAGCCCGACGACCCCGAGGCTCCGCGCGAGGCTCGCGGCCGCGTGCTTGATCTCGGCGATGACGTCCTCGGAAAGACTGTGGGGTGGAATGCAACAGGCCGAGTCACCCGAATGCACGCCCGCCTCTTCGATGTGTTCCATGACGCCGGCCACGATCACGTCGCGGCCATCACAGATGCAATCGACGTCCACTTCGATCGCGTCCTCCAGGAATCGGTCAATGAGGACCGGCTGCCCTTGGGCCACGGCAAAGGCCTCGGCCACGTATCGCTCGAACTGGGCGTGGTCGTAGCAGATTTCCATGGCGCGGCCACCGAGCACGAAGCTCGGACGCACGAGGGATGGATAGCCGATGCGGGCCACCTCGCGACGGGCCTGCTCGAGCGTGCGGGCGATTCCACTGGCTGGCTGCTTGAGTCCGAGCCGATCGAGCAGGTCACGAAACTTTTCCCGGTCCTCGGCCATTTCGATCGTGTCGACCGACGTGCCGATGATCGGCAACCCGGCCGCATGGAGGGCGCGAGCGAGGTTGAGCGGTGTCTGGCCGCCGAGTTGGACGATCACGCCGTCGGGCTGGATGCGATCCGCGATGTTCAGCACGTCCTCGCACGTCAGCGGCTCGAAGAAGAGCATGTCGCTCGTGTCGTAGTCGGTGCTGACGGTCTCGGGGTTCGAGTTGACCATCACGCTCTCGATCCCCATTTCGCGGAGGGCGAAACTCGCGTGGCAGCAGCAGTAGTCGAACTCGATCCCCTGCCCGATGCGATTGGGTCCGCCGCCCAGGATCATCACCCGCTTCATGCCCGGTTCTTTGGCCCGAGTCTCGTCTTCGTCTTCCCACGATGAGTAGTAGTACGGCGTGTAGGCCTCGAACTCCGCGGCGCAGGTGTCGACCGACTTGTAGACCGCCACGATGCCGCGACGCTTGCGCTCGGCCCGCACCTCCATTTCGGAGGAGCCCAGGAGCGTTGCGAGTTGGCGATCCGAAAACCCGGCCTGCTTGGCCGACCGCAGGAGCGCGTCATCCACGGCGGTGAGTGACCCGAGTGTCCGAAGCAGGCTCTCCATCTCGACGATCTGACTGAGCTGATCGAGGAACCAGCGGTCGATCGCGGTGATCTCGTAGATCTCGTCGACCGTCATGCCCGCGAGCAGGGCATAGCGGAGATACCACACCCGGTCTGGGTCGGGCGTGGCGATCTTGGCACGGATGTCGTCGAGCCCCGGCTGGGCAGGCGTGCCCCAGAGATCCTTGCTATCGCAGCCGAATCCGAAGGCACCGACCTCGAGGCCGCGCAGTGCCTTCTGAAAGGCCTCTTTGAACGTGCGGCCGATCGCCATCGTCTCGCCCACGCTCTTCATCTGCGTGGTGAGCCGCGGATCGGCTTCGGGAAACTTCTCAAAGGCGAATCGCGGCACCTTGACGACGACGTAGTCGATCGAGGGCTCGAAGCAGGCCTTGGTCTTGCGGGTGATGTCATTGGCCAACTCATGGAGCCGCCAGCCGACGGCGAGCTTGGCCGCGATCTTCGCGATCGGAAAGCCGGTCGCCTTGCTGGCGAGCGCCGACGAGCGACTCACCCGCGGATTCATCTCGATGACGATCATCCGACCGGTCTTCGGATCCACCGCAAACTGGATGTTGGACCCGCCCGTTTCCACCCCCACGGCCCGGATGACTGCGAAGCTCGCGTCCCGCATCTTCTGATACTGGCGATCGGTGAGCGTCATCGCGGGGGCGACCGTGATCGAGTCACCGGTATGGACACCGCACGGATCGAAATTCTCGATGGAGCAGATGACGACGGCGTTGTCGTCGGCATCGCGCATCACCTCCATCTCGTATTCTTTCCATCCCAGGATCGACTCCTCGATGAGCACTTCGCCGACCGGCGAAAGGTCGAGACCGCGCTGGACCTTGGCGTCGAACTCCTCGCGGTTGAAGACGATTCCGGAGCCCGAGCCACCGAGCGTGAAGCTCGGCCGAATGACGGCCGGCAGTCCGATCTCGGCGACCGCCTCGCGGGCCTCGGCCAGACTCCGAACGATCCGACTCCGGCAGGACTCGAGACCGATCTTGTCCATGAGGGCCTTGAAGATCTCGCGGTCTTCGCCGCGCTTGATCGCTTCGGCCTTGGCCCCGATCATCTCCACGCCATGCTTGGCCAGGATGCCGCGGCGATCGAGCTCCATCGCCAGATTCAGGGCCGTCTGGCCGCCGAGCGTCGGGAGCACGGCGTCGGGCTTCTCGGCCTCGATCACCTTTTCGATCATCTCGACCGTCAACGGCTCGATGTAGGTGCGATCAGCCGTCCCCGGATCGGTCATGATCGTGGCCGGGTTCGAATTCACGAGCACGACCCGGTAGCCGTCCTCGCGGAGGGCCTTGCAGGCCTGGGTGCCGGAATAGTCGAATTCGCAGGCCTGGCCGATGACGATCGGGCCGGAGCCGATGAGGAGAATGGTGTGGAGATCGTCGCGGCGGGGCATGGTCGGTTCGCGGGGCCAAAAAAACAAATTTCCCGAAGGTAGCATCGCGGCCCACGCGAGTTCAACGAGTCCCATTGAATCGCGGCATTCGGCGGCCGTCGTCGGGATGCCGTCTATATTCCTGTCACTCGGACACGCCCCTGAACCTCCCACGGAACCATGTCATGCCCATACCCTCTCCATCGCTCGACGCGCTCCGCGAAAACCTGTCCGAGGAGTTCAAAGACACGAAACTCAACCTCTCGAGCGTGCTTGCCGGCGAAAACCTCGGCGAGCCCCAAGCCTGGGGCGTCGCCTTGGCGTCTGCCTGTTTCCTCCGGGCTGCGAAACTGTTGACCGCCCTCGAACAGGACATCCAGGGTGGCCTCGGTGATGCGGGCCCCGCCGTCATATCCGACGCGAAAGCCGCGGCCGGCCTCATGGCGATGAACACGGTGTATTACCGTTTTCGCCACATGATCGGCCATGCCTCAGGCAAGGAGAGCTACGCCGCGCGGCCCCCGCGGCTGCGGATGCAGCGGATGGCCAAACCGGCGACGTCGGCGGCCGACTTCGAGCTCATGAGCCTCGCGTGCGCGGCCCTCGCGGGCTGCGAGTTCTGCCTCGGCAACCATGAAGCGAAGCTCGTTGCGGAAGGCGTGAGCGAAGAGGCGTGCCACGACGCCGTGCGCATCGCCGCCGTCATCGCCGCCGCCGCGTGCGGCGTGGACCTAGCGTAAGTTCACCTGCGCTCCCACCCACTGGCGGGCAGGAGGCCCGCCTTGTCATCGTGCGGGAGCGATCTGGATCGCGAACGCCCAAAGCCGAGCCATGCGGAGGATGGCTCGGCGCTCAAGACAGCTCCCGCAAATAGTCGAGCGTGTAGATGCCGCTCGAATGGCCGTCCGAAAACTCGATCGAGTAAGCGTACTGCCCGACAGGAGTCATGCCCACGACGCTCAGCGGAACGGTCTCTCGCGGGTCGAGAACGGGAAGCAACGACGGGGCCGCAGGCGCCACCCGCTGGTCACGGCATGTCGCGCACGGGCAGGCATCTCGCAGCAGCCGCGGAGGGTACGTGGCCGTCTTGCCGTCACTCCAGGCGATCTCGATCACGGATGGTCGCCCTGGCTCGATCTCACGTCGAGCGATGCTGGTGGGTACTGGCGTGGTCATGAAGCAGCCTCGGAGGGGCGAGAAAACGACTGTGTCTTGTTCGAGCGTTTGTCGACGAGCCGACGCCCCTTCCCTTCGAAACGAGGCAGCGTACCGATCGGCACGGCGGCGACGTCGACTTTGAGGCCGAGGCGGAGCTTGAGTTCATCCGCAACGCGGGTCGGGTCAGACAGCCGATCCTCGATCTCGAGATGCAACATGTCGAGGCTTTCGTGCGTGGACACGGTGAGCCGATGCTCGATCACCTCCGGAAAGCTTCGCACGATGTCGTCGATCGCCCCAGGAAAAATATTGACGCCGCGGACCACGAGCATGTCGTCGACCCGACCCAGGATGCCCCCTTCGAGCCGCACCCACGGGCATGCAGAACCGGACCGCTCCTCCTCGGAGGTCCAGACAGGGCGCACGACGTCGCCGGTACGGTATCGAATGACCGGGGCTCCGGAACGACCGAGCGTCGTGAGGACAAGCTCGGCCAGTTCACCAGGCCCCGCCGGACGCCCGGTCTCGATTGACAGAAACTCGGGATGAAAGGCGGTTTCGATGACGTCGAGGCCGCCCCCCTCCAGGTCTCCGACACCCCATGGACCGATCTCCGTGGCACCGGCATGGTCCAAGACGTCGCTCCCCCAGGCGTCGGCGATCCGGGCTCGCGTCGCCGGAATAGAACCGCCTGGCTCCCCCACCACGACGACCAGCCGAATCGAAGTCGCTGCAAGGTCGATCTTGTTCGCCTCGGCGACCTCGGCGAGATGGAGCGCATAACTCGGGGTGGCCACGAGCACCGTCGCATCCAAGCTTCGGATCAACTGCAAGCGCCCGAGGCTCGGCATCCCGCCGGTCGGGATCGCCAAGGCCCCGCGCGCGACCACGGCATCGAACGCGCTCCAAAAACCGGCATAGGGCCCGAACGACGAGGCCACGAGCACACGGTCCCGCGGGCGGATCTGCCCACGGTCGAATATGACCCGCCAACACTCCATCCACCACTCCCAATCAGCGGCCGTATCGAAGACGGGAAGCGGGCGACCATGGGTGCCGCTTGTCTGATGGAAACGCGAATACTGATCGACTGGCCACGTGAGATTGCCCGGCACCCCGTGCGATGCGGCAGCGACCAGCTCTTCCTTGAACGTGAACGGCCACCTCGCAAGGTCTTCGAGCGACGAAAGCTCTTCAGCGGCTACCCGCCCCAGCTTGGCCTCATAGAACGCGTTCGCGGGGATCACCTCGCCCAGAAGTCTGCGAAGGCGATCAAGCTTGAAGGCATCGAGCGATTGTCGGGTTGCAGGTTCGCTGCTCCCCGATGGATGGAAGGCGGCCATGCCCTTGATTATGGCAGGCCGAGACTCGGGATGCCTTGCTGCGGCGAATTCGGCTGCGGCGGAAAGACGAGCCCCTGGTTTGGCGGGGGACCGTAGCCTTGAGGCGGCGGAAGTGGCTGCGGGGCATACTGCTGCAGCGGCGGCATGCTCGGGGCAGGCGCTGGGATGGGCTGGGGCTGGGCCGGTATCGGCACCACCTGCGTTGGCGACGCCGGCGGAAGGCTTCCCGCGGCGAGCCTCGCCTGCTCGGCACGCGCGACGACTGATTCGGCCGGCACGGACGCGGCGGGAACCATCGCCAGATCGACCACGCGCTCGTCGCGTACCTCCCAAGGCAGGAGATTCTCCGTGACAAAATCGAGCGGGAAGTATTGGTACCACGGGACGGGGAACGGCTGCCGAACCGTGAGCGTTTCGTAGCCGTCCTTCACGAGCTTGATGTTCCGCGTGCCGTAGTAGACGAAGTCGTGGGAGACCGGCGTGGTGCCGAGCTCGTAGTCATCCACGTAGACGAGCGCTCCGGGCGGGTTACTCCGGATCGTCATCCGTCGTTGTACGCAGCCTGGAGCCACGAAGATGGCAACCAGGATGATGGCCAGAAAGAGCGGTCGCATGCGAGGAACCATAGGCACAGGGAGCCTTCAGTGCCAGATCGATGCGTCCCCCTGAGCACCCTCAGACGGCTCCCAAAGACGGGGCATGGAGATTTCGCGTTGCAGGAGGGTAAACTGCGGAGTTTTGGTAATCGACCTTCCAATTCAATCGGACCGGGGCGGCAACGCGTGGGATCTGGCAAGAGCCTCGAATACTGCGATCTCACGGATGTTGGCCGCCGTCGGTCGAACAACCAGGACTCCAAGGCAGTCCTCGACGCATGGAACGCGGAGCAGTACCGAAGTCGGGGCTGGCTCTTCCTCGTGGCCGACGGCATGGGGGCTCATGCTGCAGGCGAAATGGCGAGCGATCTCGCTGCCAAGAGCGTGCCGCTGATTTACGAAAAGCTGGCGACGCGATCCCCCCCCTTGGCGCTCCGCACGAGCATTCAGCAGGCAAACGCAGAGATTCACGCGCGCGGCGAAAGCGCGGTGGATCTCCGCGGCATGGGGACAACCTGCACGGCGCTGGTGATCGGACAGCGAGGAGCCCTCGTGGGGCATGTCGGCGACAGCCGAGCCTATCGGGTGCGCGGCGGAAAGATCGAACAGCTCACGGCTGACCACTCGCTCGCCTGGGAGGTCGAGGCCCAGCGAGCGAAGAGTCCTGACGCCAATCCGGCCAACGCGCCGCACGTACCGAAAAACATCATCACTCGGTCGCTTGGGCCACACTCCAGGGTCGAGGTTGACCTCGAGGGACCATTCCCTGTCTCGGAAGACGACGTGTATGTCGTGTGTAGCGACGGCCTCTCGGGCCAGGTAGCCGACGAAGAAATCGGTGCCCTGGTTTCCGAGCTGCCGCCTGCCGAGGCTGCCGCGGCGCTCGTGGGCCTGACGTTGGCCAGGGGTGCCCCCGACAACGTGACGCTCGTTGTCGCCCGCGTCGGCCCGAAGGAGAAGACGTCGGCCAAGGCCAATGGTTTCGAATGGCCTCTCACCGAAGCGACCCCGTCCGAGCCCTCGCAGTCCGTTCCCATGGCCCCACTGGCGGTCGCGGCCGGAGGACTACTCGGGGCACTCATCCTGAACCCCGCCGCCCTCCTCGGCCCCGACGGGCTCGGAGGCATGCTGGGCGACCTTGCTGCTCCGCTGGGCTGGACCATCACCGCGTTCATGGTGCTCTTGTTCGTGTCTGGGAGCGTGGCGGCGCTCGTGATGATGCTCGCCCCCGCCAGCAGCGAGATGTTGGTGCTCCGGCCGGGGGCCATGCTGGGCAAGGGACCCTATCGTTCCTACGACTGCAGCCTCTCTAGCTCGCTGCTCGAAGGCATGGCCGCAAGTCTCGAAACGGCAGCTGATGGCCTCTCGGACCCGGACCGGCAGAAGATTCGCGAGTGGACCGGTCACGCGCGGCAACGGATCGCGAAGCGAGACCTTGCTGGAGGCCTCGCCGACGTGGTCGCGGCGATCGGCGTTTATCGGGAGTCGGTGGTGGCGATTCGAGACGATCATGTGTTGGGTTCGTGAAATCTGCGGCCTTCAGCGGCGAAACCGGCCTGCCAGTGACGTCCTCCCGGGGACTACACTGACCACGGCATGAAAATCATCACCCGCTATGTGCTTTGGGACCTTCTCCAAGTCTTCTTGGTGGCCCTTACGGCGCTCACGCTCTTCATGCTGGTGGTGGGTCTGGTCAAAGAGGCCCAGCAGCAAGGACTCGGCCTCGTCCAGATCCTCATGCTCGTCCCCTACGTGCTGCCCGAGGCGATGCGGTTCGCCGTGCCGGGAACGATGCTCTTCGCCGTGGCGAGTGTGTTCGGCCGGATGAGCGCCTCCAACGAGGTGACGGCGCTGAAGGCTGCAGGCGTCTCCCCCATGGCCCTCATCTGGCCCGCCATCAGCTTGGCGCTGGTGGTGAGCTTCGTTTCGGTCTGGCTCAACGACGTCGCCGTGTCCTGGGGCCGCGATGGCATCCGCCGCGTCGTGGTCAACAGTGTCGAAGAAATCATCTACGGCCGACTCCGACAGCAGCGCAGCTACAGCACGCCGCAGGTTTCGATCAACGTGAAGGGCGTCGATGGCAAGAAACTCGTCAGACCCACGCTCACGTTCCTCACGAGCGAAACGGGCACGCCCGCGACCGTGTCGGCCGCCGAGGCCATGCTCGAGGCGAATCCTGATGCCGGCACGCTCATCGTGACGTTTCGCGACGGCACCCTTCACATGGGTGACTACACCGCGTCGTTTCCAGACACGATCGTCCGCGAGGTTCCGCTCGATGCCGTGAGCCGCAAAGAGACCGTCTCCACGAGCCCGTCGGAGATTCCGATGGCCCAGTTCGCGCGGGCTCGCCAGGATCAGATCTCGCTGATCAACAAGGTGGAGCAGATCGCCGCCGGCAAGATCGGTCTTGGCCTGGTGACAGGGCGCATTGAACACGCCCTTCCCGGATTCACACGCTACGAGCAGGAGCTGCTCGTCCATGAGCGAAACCGTCTCATTCGCGTGGAGATGGAGCCTTGGCGGCGGTGGGCCAATGGATTCAGTTGTCTCTGTTTCGTACTCGTCGGGGCGCCGATGGCCATCCGGATGCGAAATGCCGACTTCTTGACCAGCTTCTTCATGTGTTTCCTGCCGATTCTCCTGGTCTACTACCCCGTCTTCATTCTGGGTGTCGACCAGGCGAAGCGGGGGGCCGTGCCGCCGATCGCCGTCTGGCTCGGCAATGTTCTCATCGTGCTTTGGGGCTGGTGGCTCCTCCGGCGCGTGATCCGGCAGTAGGCTGTGAGTCCTTGGCTGACACTGCTCCGGAGACGCGACGATGAAGATGATGAAGGCGCTCGTCAAGAAGACCGCGGCGCCAGGGCTCACCCTCGAAGAGGTTCCGGTTCCCACGATCGGGATCAACGATGTGCTCATCCGCGTCGACCGGACCGGCATCTGCGGCACCGACCTCCACATCTACAACTGGGATGCCTGGGCTCAGAAAACGATCCCGGTGCCGATGGTCGTGGGGCACGAATTCGTCGGCGAGATCATCGCGGTCGGCTCGAACGTCAACGACTTCTTTCCCGGCGAGATCGTCTCGGGCGAAGGCCATGTCGTTTGCGGCCGCTGCCGCAACTGCCTCGCGGGCCGACGGCATCTCTGCAAGAGCACCTCGGGCGTCGGCGTGAACCGGCCCGGGGCCTTTGCCGAGTACCTTTCCCTGCCCCAGACGAACGTCTGGCACCAGGCTCCGGGCGTCGATCTCGACGTGGCCTCGATCTTCGACCCGCTCGGCAATGCAGTCCATACGGCGCTCTCGTTCGACCTCCTCGGTGAAGACGTGCTCATCACGGGCGCCGGACCGATCGGCATCATGGCGGTCGCCGTCGCCAAGCATGCCGGAGCCCGGCATGTCGTCATCACCGACGTGAACCCCTATCGACTGGCGCTGGCCAAGCGCATGGGAGCGACCGTCGCCCTCGACATCCGCTCGGGCGACCTCAAGC
>CAZCHF010000055.1:0-10012 GCA_964498325.1 uncultured Candidatus Kuenenia sp. | reverse complement strand
GCGCCTCAAGGTCATGGCCGACCTCGACATGAAGGAAGGCTTTGACGTCGGACTCGAGATGTCGGGGTCGCCGGCCGCCCTGCGCCAAATGCTCGAGGCAATGTGCCACGGCGGCAAGATCGCGATGCTCGGCATCCCGTCGGAGCCCATCGCGATCGACTGGAACACGGTCGTCTTTAACATGCTCACGATCAAGGGCATCTACGGCCGCGAGATGTACGAGACCTGGTACAAGATGACGGTCATGATCCAAAGCGGCCTCGACATCTCCCCGGTGATCACCCACCGCTTCCATTTCACCGACTACGAAAAAGGCTTCGCGGCCATGAAGAGTGGCGAGAGCGGCAAGGTGATTTTGTCGTGGAGGGATGCATGAGCCGGCACACGCTCTGGGAATCGCTGGCCGAGCAGTCGGCCGCCATGAAGACGGCCGGGACCTACAAGACCGAGCGGGTGCTCGAGGGCCCGCAGCGGGCACGGATCCAGGTGGGTGGGCGGACCGTGCTCAACATGTGCGCCAACAACTACCTTGGCCTGGCCGACCATCCCGAGGTCGTGCAGGCCGCCCGTGAAGCCCTCGATCGATGGGGCTACGGCCTGGCGAGCGTGCGCTTCATCTGCGGCACACAACAGCTTCACAAGGACCTCGAGGCCCGCATCAGCACGTTCGTCGGCATGGACGACACGATCCTCTACAACTCCTGCTGGGACGCCAACGGCGGGCTCTTCGAGACGATTCTCGGCCCCGAAGACGCGATCATCTCCGACGAGCTCAATCACGCGAGCATCATCGACGGCATCCGTCTCTGCAAATCCAAGCGACTGCGCTACAAGACGAACGACATGACCGACCTGCGGGCCAAGCTCGCAGAAGCGAAAGACGCCCGGTATCGGCTCATCGCCACCGACGGGGTCTTCTCGATGGATGGCCATCTCGCGAATCTCCCCGCTATCTGCGAACTGGCCGACGAGTTCGACGCGCTCGTGATGGTGGACGATTCGCACGCCGTCGGCTTCGTCGGCCCCCATGGTCGCGGCACCCCCGAGCATTTTGGGGTGATGGATCGCATCGATATTCTCACTGGCACGCTCGGCAAGGCCCTGGGGGGCGCGAGTGGAGGCTACACCTCCGGTCGCAAGGAGCTTGTCGAGTGGCTGCGAAACCGCTCACGCACGTATCTCTTCTCGAACACCGTCGCACCCCCTGTCGCGGCCGGCGCCCTCAAGGCGATCGACCTCCTCGAGGCCTCCACGGCTCTGCGCGACACACTCGCCGCCAACACGACGTTCTTCCGGGAGGAAATGACTCGCCGCGGCTTTTCCATCCTCCCCGGCGAGCATCCGATCGTGCCGGTGATGCTCGGTGATGCTGCCGTGGCGACCCGCATGGCGGACCTGATGCTGGCCGAGGGCGTGTATGTGATCGGCTTCTCCTATCCGGTCGTGCCCCAGGGCAAAGCCCGCATCCGCACGCAGGTCTCTGCGGCACACTCCCGCGCCGACCTCGAACAGGCGATCGCTGCGTTCGAGACGGTCCGCACGCGAATGGGGTAGGCCCCCTGCTTCACGTCTCGCGTCGTGGGCCTGACGTCCACGTCCAGCGTGGGCTCGGGGCTGCCAGTGCCACGTCGCCGGACGTTCGCTACGGGCATCCATGCCCTTCGCTCACTCGGGGGAGACTGGCGCTCCGCCCTCCGGGCTGCGCTGGTCTCCCACGCCGGCTCCCGTGGCACTGGCAGCCCCGAGCTATCAACGGTTGCTCTGGAAGCCGACAGAATTCTGGACCAATCCGCGAGGGGTCGCCCGTGTCATTGAGCGGGCGTAGAAAACCGAGCGCAGCCTGGATGGCGAAGCGAGGTTTTCTCCGAGTGAGCGAAAGGCCATGGAAGCGAAGCCGAAGGCGGAGCGATGGCCGAAGCGAACGTCCCGCGACGTGGCACGGGCGACTCCGAGCTACGCAGCGGCAGCAGCCTTGTGGACTAATGAGCGGCGGGAGCTTGCCGGGTGGTCGACGTGGTTGAAAGTGTCGTGGTACCAGGCGAAGTGCCGTTGGACCTCCGCCGTCAGTGGGCCCGCGAGACGGACATACTCGGCCATGCGGGTCGAGGTGCCGGTGCCGCAGTTTTTTTGTGGGAGAAGAACGGGCACGCTCAGCCCGAATTCTCGACAGGCCCGAGCGATACCGCCCGCGACGTCATCGAAATGAACGAGCCGGGTGTTTGGCCAGGCGGGGCCACCGGCATCGAAGAAGGCCTGGTACGACTTGAGTCGCCCGTTGATGGCTCGGCGCACGAACTCCTGAAAGCGCCCCTCCCATGCGGCGGTCACGAGTGTGTCTCGTGGATTAAGGTTCGCGTCGCCCCGTCGCCAGTACTCGTAGAGCGAAGCGAGCATCTCGAGCGGTTCACGAACGACACCGATAATCCGGATGCGGTTGGCAATGTCTGGAATCGGCTCGATCGGGAGCCTCCAACTGGAGACCCGCGCGAGGTGGTGAACACGCTGGAGCGGCGGGAGGCTTCGGCCACCGGACAGCCACGCCAGCGTTCTTCGCACGTCCACATGCGGATGCCCAGGCTTGACGTACTGCGCGTCAGGAAAACTTCGTCGAAACCATTCGGCGATCGCGGAGCCCGCGGTCTTTGGATAGTGGGCGAAGGCGACGTTGGCGGCGAGGCTGTAGAGCATGGAGGCTCTATCGGCAGAAGCGGCGCCCCACTTCGCCCGTTTCCCCGATCGCTCGGGGCACGGCCAGCGAGCAGGCAAGTGAGGGAAGAGGGGAAACTGCCGGCCGTTCCAAGGGGCTCGAAAATCTGGCACAATTCGTCGCGCGATCCGGGGGGGTTCCCGGCCCGCAGCCTCACGACCAGGAGTTCTCAACCGATGCCCCGTCCCGTCACGCTCTTCACCGGCCAGTGGGCCGACATGCCGCTCGACGATCTTGCCCGCAAGGCTCGAGAGTTCGGGTACCAAGGGCTCGAGCTCGCCTGCTGGGGCGACCATTTTGATCCCACGCGCGCCCTGGAAGAGAGTGGCTACTGCGCCGCCAAGCGGGAGCAGCTCGAGCGTCATGATCTCTCGTGCTATGCGATCTCGAGCCACCTGGTGGGTCAGGCGGTGTGCGACCGGATCGACGAGCGGCACAAGTCGATCCTGCCACCCCACGTCTGGGGTGACGGTGATCCAGACGGGGTCAACGCCCGCGCCGCTGAAGAGATGAAGAACACGGCGCGTGCGGCTCAAAAGCTTGGCGTGTCGGTGGTCAATGGCTTCACGGGCTCTTCGATTTGGCCCTACCTCTATTCCTTTCCGCCGGTGCCGGAGTCGATGATCGAGGCGGGATTTGCCGAATTCGCGGAGCGATGGCATCCGATTCTCGACGTGTTCGCCGAATGCGGCGTGCGGTTTGCCCTCGAAGTGCATCCCACCGAGATCGCCTTCGACATCTTCACGGCGGAACGGGCGCTGCGGGCCCTCGGGCGTCGTGAGGAGTTCGGCTTCAACTTCGACCCGAGCCATCTCCACTGGCAGGGCGTCAACTCCGTGGAGTTCATCCGTACGTTCTCCGACCGGATCTACCACGTCCACATCAAGGACGCGATCGTGACCCTCAATGGACGCACGGGGATTCTCGGCAGCCACCTGAACTTCGGTGATCCACGACGTGGCTGGGATTTCCGATCCCCAGGACGTGGCGGCGTCGATTTCGAGGAGATCATCCGCGCCCTGAATCAGGCCGGTTACGACGGTCCCCTGTCCGTGGAGTGGGAAGACTGCGGCATGGATCGTGAGCACGGTGCTGCCGAAGCGGCACGGTTCGTCAAGAACCTCGACTTCGCCCCGAGCAACGTCCAATTCGACGCGGCCTTTGCGGAGTCGTGACCTTCTCGCGAGCGATCATTGGGTTGGTCGTCGCCGCCGTGCTTGCCAGCGTGCCTTGGAGCATGGTTACGGCGGCACCGCGCGACGAGCCATCCAAATCGCTCGCGAAGCTCGACGAGGAATACGCAGCGGCGGAGAAGGATCTCCTCCGCCGCTGCCGTCTCGACGGCTACGACGACCTGGCTTCCGTGATCGCGGCGTGGAAGCTCCCGGCTCTGGCAGGCCGTCAACTGGCTTTCACGATTCCGGCCGAACTGAAAGCGCCGGCGTTCGTGGACACCGAAGGCGAGCAGGGCATTTGGAACGATTTTCTGGCGGCCCGTCGGGCCCGTGCCGCTGGATCGTACGAGCACGCCCTGTATGCGTCACGGGCCCATGGCCGTGAGCCGACGCGAGCCGCGCTGGCCACCCCTGAACGCGATGCCCCTCTCATGGCCCAAGCATCGTGCGAAGCGATTCGCCTGCTCTTCCTCACGCTCCGTGACGATCCAACGCACGAGCAGGCGAGAACGGCCGCAGGATGGGTTCGTCGCGGCGACCGCTGGGAATGGCCCGAAGTCGCCAAACGCCTGGACCGGGGCGACGCATATGATCCCGAGTTTGGATGGATGACGAAAAGCAAGCTCACCCGATACCGCGAAGGCGAGCGCTATCTCCGTGGCCGCTGGGTGAAGGCTGCTGAGGACGACGCGAAACTACGTGACGTCAAGCATGGCCGACAGTTCGATGCGGACCACTGGGAGATTGTCTCGACCGCACCGCCGCCAGCGACCGGCCACGTTGCAAGCGAACTGGAAACGACGCGTCTTGTCTGGCTCCAGATCTTCGGAGCTTTTGCCGTCGAGCCCGCTGAACTCGAGAGGCGACTCGGCGGTCGTGGCCGCGTGAGTCCGCAGACGCCCCATTCGGCGATCCTCTGCGGCAGCCGCCGACAGTACATCGCCGAACTGCGTGCGCTCGAGCCCCGCATCGACATCGCAGACGGCCTCTATTGGCAACCCACCGCGACGATCTGGTTTTTCGCCGACCCGAAGGTTCCTCCCGTCGCGACGATCCGCCACGAAGGCTTCCATCAACTCTTCGCCGAATCCCGTCCTGACTTCGCAAGGCTCAAGGCCGATCCGGGCGCTCGCGCAGGCTTTTGGGCTGTCGAGGCAGCGGCCCTCTACGCCGAGTCGATCGTCGAGACACCGTTCGGTTGGACCATCGGCGGCCGCGATGCCGGCCGTGTTCCTGCCGCGCGCGCCCTCGTGGCCAACGACACCTTCTACCTCCCCTTGGCTGATCTCACGGCATTGGGGCGCGAAGATTTTCAGAACCACGCTCGTCTCGCCGATCTCTACGACCAGTGCGGTGGACTCGCCGACTTCTTCATGAACGCGAGCAATGGCCGGTACCGCGAAGCCTTCGTGAAATACCTCACTCGCGTCTACTCAGGCACCGCCGACCCCGACACACTGTCCCGCCTCTGCCGCACGACATACGCGGAGCTCGACACACAGTACAAGAAGTTCATCGAGTCGACGCCTCCACGTGATCCGGTCACGCAGTGACCACGATTCCACCCTCTGGTCACTCGGTGAACCGACAGGAATCGCGAAGGTCTCGGCTCGGGGCTGCCCGTGTCATCGACCCGGCGTAGAAAGCCGAGCGAAGCCTGGAGGGCGAAGCGAGGATTTCTCCGAGCGCAGCGGTGGCCACGATGGCCACCGCAAGCGTCCGGGGAGATGACACGGGCAGCCCCGAGCCACGCGGCACGTCGCGAAACTGCGTCACACTTGGCGATTCGCGCGGCCGATTGAGGCTACCCGACAACGTCCACTACACTCCCCCCGGTCCAGCACGTTCACAAGGAGTACGCATGCCCGCCACCGACATCGACCGTCTCGCCATCGACACGATCCGCACCCTCTCGATGGACGCCGTCGAGGCTGCCAAGAGCGGTCACCCGGGCACGCCGATGGCACTGGCGCCGGTGGCCTACACCGTCTGGAAAGATTTCCTGCGCTACGACCCGGTCGACCCGCTTTGGCCGAATCGCGATCGGTTCGTGCTGTCGTGCGGGCACGCGTCGATGCTCATCTACTCGCTGCTTCACCTGGCAGGAGTGCGCAAGGCACGCCCCGGTCAGCCGGGCCACGATGACCTGGCCATCTCGCTCGACAGCATCAAGAAGTTTCGCCAGCTCGACAGTGTCTGCGCCGGTCACCCCGAGCATCACCTTGTATCCGCCATTGAAACGACGACCGGACCGCTCGGCCAGGGGTGCGGCAACTCCGTCGGCATGGCGATGGCCTCGAAGTGGCTCGCAGCGCGATACAACCGACCTGGCCACGTGCTTTTCAATTACGACACGTATGTGCTCTGCAGTGACGGCGACCTCATGGAGGGCGTGGCCGCCGAAGCCGCGTCGCTCGCCGGTCATCTCGGCCTCGACAACCTCTGCTGGATCTACGACGACAATTCCATCACGATCGAAGGCGAGACCGAGCTGGCGTTCAGTGAGGACGTGGGCAAGCGGTTCGAAGGCCTCGGCTGGCGCGTCGAGCGCGTCGACGACGCGAACGACGCAGAGTCCCTCGGTGCGGCGCTCAAGGCGTTCAAGGCCGAGACGGAACGCCCGACGCTCGTGATCGTGAAAAGCGTGATCGGATACGGGGCGCCGACGAAGGCCGGCTCGCACGCCTCGCACGGAGCCCCGCTCGGTGCCGACGAGATCAAAGGGGCGAAGGACGCGTACAGATGGCCGACGGATGCGTCGTTCCTCGTGCCACCCGAGGTGCCAGCCCGCTTTTCCGCCACGCTCGGAAACCGCGGCTCCCAGGCTCGCCGAGCCTGGGAAGATTCTCTCGCGAGCTACGGCAAGACCGACACCGCAGCTGCGGCTGAGCTCGGAAGTTTCTTGGCCGGCAAGCTCCCGGCGGGCTGGGACGCCGAGATCCCCGTGTTCCCTGTCGATGCCAAAGGGCTCGCGAGCCGCGTGTCGTCTGGCAAGGTGATCGAGGCCATCAGCAAGACCGTGCCCTGGTTCCTCGGCGGCTCGGCCGACCTTGCCCCGTCGACCATGACGCTCGTGAAGGGCGCAGGCAGTTTCGGCAAGCACGACTACGCTGCCCGCAACATGCACTTCGGCATCCGCGAACATGGCATGGCGGCCGCATGCAACGGCATGGCCCTCTCCGGGCTGCGGCCTTACTGCGCGACGTTTTTCGTCTTCTTCGACTATCTGAAGCCCTCGCTTCGCCTGTCGGCCCTTGGCGAGCTCGGCGTGATCTACGTCCTCACCCACGACTCGATCGGACTCGGTGAAGACGGTCCGACCCATCAACCGATCGAACAGCTTGCGAGTGCTCGCGCGGTGCCTGGCCTTTCCGTCTTCCGTCCAGGCGACGCGAACGAGGTCGCGGAGACCTACCGCGTGGTGATGCAGCGGCCCGATCGCCCGGCGGTGATCGTGCTCTCGCGGCAGAACATGCCGACGCTCGATCGCACGGGCCTCGGCGCAGCCTCTGGCGTCGCCCGCGGCGGATACGTCCTCAAGGAAGCCGAAGGTGGCAAGCCCGACTGCATCCTGATCGGCACCGGCAGCGAGTTGACGCTCTGCCTCGACGCGGCGGCCGTGCTTGCCGCCGAAGGCATCAAGGCCCGCGTCGTGAGCCTCCCGTCGTGGGATCTCTTCGCCGAGCAGGACGAGGCATACCGAGAGAGCGTTTTGCCTCGCTCGGTCACGGCCCGCGTCGCGTGCGAGGCTGCATGCGGCTTCGGTTGGGAGAAGTGGCTGGGCGATCGCGGGGTTTTCGTCGGCATGAACTCGTTCGGTGCCTCGGCCCCGGCCGACAAGCTCTACAAGCACTTCGGCATCACGGCAGCGAACATCGCCGCGGCTGCCAAAAAGTCGATCGCGGCTGGCTGAGGGCTACGGCTGCTGGTGAGAGCGGGCGATGACGGCGTCGTTCGGATCCACGCCTGCGGCCACGACGCCGGTACGGTTGCGGAAGAGATGGTCGTCGGCTGGGTGAAGTTGGTCGACGTGGCGGCGTTCGAAGTGGCCATCTTCGAAGAGGATGTAGTGATAGCCGTCGGGATGGTTGTCACTTCTTTCGCAGCATGGGGCGGGCGCATCGGCAAGGATCGGATGCTTGGCGCGGCGCAGATCACGGTTGGGCTGGAGTCTTCCTTCCGGACAGCGGTGGCCGAGGGTGTAACCAAAGTCCCCTCCCATGGTCCGAACGAGCTCGTCGAATCGAGGCGTACCGACGGCGGCCTCGAGTTCCTCGCGGGTCGGCACACGGAATCCACCCTTCCGAGAAAGCTTTGAGTCGGGCACAAGCAGACTTCCATCGTCGGCCGTCAGGCGGTGCTCGGACACGAGCGTGGGAGCGTAGAGGCCGGCTCGCGAAAGCGGGCCACCATCGGGGGGCGTTGGCAGGATGCCGTGGTGTTCCCCATAGCCTTGGAGGGCTGAGGCGACCCTCTGGAGATTTCGCTCGACGCGGCGGGCCCGTGAATCAGTGATCGAGTCGTAGAGCAGCGGGAGCACGAGAACGCAGGCCGCGAGAGCCGAGGCGGCCAGGAGCACCCGGTCAAGCCACGGCCCACGCGCGGGAACAACTCCTTCACTCGACGGCAGAAGCGCCTTGTTGATCGGGATCGTCGTGGCGGATGTGGTGGACCTGACAAAGTCGAGTGTTCGTGATGCAAGGCCTGATGGGGCCGGGACAGGATTGCGATCGGGTTCGAGGGGCGCAAACGCTCGCTTCAGAATCTCGAGGTCATGGGCAAGGTTTTGACCCTTCAGCGGATCGGCAAGGGCCGTCTCGACCTCTCGCATGTCACCCTCATCGAGGGCGTTGCAGAGATAGCCCAAGAGGTTGTCTTTCATGACACTGGCTCCCATGCTGAAAAGACGAGTCGTAGATCTGGCATGCGTCAACAGTCCTCGGTCAGTCGTGTTCGGCGAGCGGGGGCTTCGTTCGTTGCCACGATTCGTTGAGCTTGAGAATCGCGGAGTGCAGCCTGCTCTTGACGGTTCCGACCGGAATTCCGAGCACCTCCGCCGCCTCGCGATACTTCATGCCTTGGTGGTAGACGAGCACCAGGGCGGCCTTCAGCGGCTCGGGCAGTTGATCGACGGCCGCGCGCACCCACTCCCGCGCTTCCTCGTCCTGCAACTGCTCGGCTGCAGTGCGACCATCGCCGGCAAGCATCTGCACGAGGGTTCCGACGTCGTCGTTGCCGGAGGCGGGGTTGTCGAGACTCACCATGCGGTGGCGCTTGTTGCGCCGCTGGGCGTCGATCGCCTGGTTGGTAGCAACGGTGTAGAGCCACGGCCGAAACCGCCTCCCTTCCTCGAACTGATCGCACCGGAGATGCACCTGAAGGAAGGTTGCTTGGAAAACGTCCTCTGCCATCTCGGCACTCCCGAGATACCGACGGAGGTAGTTGAACAGTTCGACCTCGTAGCGATGAACAAGCGCCTCGAAGGCCGATGAATCGCCGTTCACACGAAACCGGTGGAGGAGGTCCTCGTCGGAACGTCCATCCGCAAGACGCCCCCCGTCGTGCTGGGGAGCGTGCAGGCCGCCGGTGCGTGAATCGTGCAAATCCATGTTGAAGTACGCGGCTGGCGGCCAATTGGTTCGCCGGCAAGGTCTCAAAATGAGCCGGGTGACCAGGGGCTGAAGTATACCGCCAGAATTCGTGGCTGATGGCACCCCCGGCGGGCCAGGCGTTTGACTTTTCCGGCCCGCCCGTCGACATTCCGGCATCACGCCATGACCACATCCCATCGCTACCGCTGGGCCACGCCGGGCGACATCAACGCCTTCTTCGGGCTGTCGCTCGACAACTTGACCAACCTCGTGCTGACCGTCTCGCTGCTGGCGACGGTCTTTGGATACCCCGCCGAGTTCGCCCTCGGCCATCTCGTCCCGGGCACGGCGGTCGGCGTCGTGATCGGCGACCTCCTGTTTGCCTGGATGGCCTTTCGGCTGGCACGCCGCACTGGGAGGACGGACGTGACGGCGATGCCCCTCGGGCTCGATACACCGAGCCTGTTTGGCATGGTGTTCCTCGTGCTGGGCCCGGCATTCAAATCCGCCGTCGACGGCGGCCTTGACGAGGAAGCCGC
>CAZCHF010000054.1:11247-23469 GCA_964498325.1 uncultured Candidatus Kuenenia sp. | reverse complement strand
CCCGACGAGGATCTGCTCGACCTCTTGGCCGCGGCCTACCGCGTTCGGCACAGGGCATTCGGAAATACGGTGCAACTCTTCTTCTTGATGAACGCCAAGAGCGGTCTCTGCCCGGAAGACTGCGGCTATTGCTCTCAGTCGAAGGTTTCCGAGGCCGAGATCCCGAAATACAACCTGCTGTCGGCTCCGAAGCTCATGGAGGCGGCACGCGTCGCCGCCGAGCAGCAGTCCAAGACGTTTTGCATCGTCATCTCGGCCCGTGGTCCGACCCAACGCGAGATCGACTTTGTCTGCGACATCACACCCCGAATCAAGTCTGAATACGGCCTCAACATCTGCGCCTGCCTCGGACTACTCACGGCCGACCAGGCCAGGCAGCTCGCGGCGGCCGGCGTCGACAAAGTCAATCACAATCTCAACACGAGCGAACGCTACTACGGCGAAGTCTGCTCGACCCACACCTATGCCGACCGCGTCGCCACGCTCGCCGCGTGCCGTGAGGCGGGCCTCGCTCTGTGCAGTGGTGGCATCATGGGGATGGGTGAGTCGCCGATCGATCTCGTCGACATGGCATTCGAGCTTCGGGCACTCCGGGTGGAATCGATTCCGCTCAACTTTTTGAACTCCATCGATGGCACGCCACTGGAGGACGTGAAGAAAGTCAATCCGCGAGACTGCCTGCGTGGCCTGGCCATGATGCGACTCGTCAACCCGACGGCCGAGATCCGCATTGCCGGAGGGCGGGAGATCCACCTCGGGAGCCTCCAGCCGCTGGGCCTGTACGCAGCCAATTCGATGTTCGTGGGCGACTACCTCACCACGAAAGGCCAGCTTCCCGAGGCCGACTACAAGATGATCGAAGAGATGGGATTCTCGATCACGCGGGGCGTGGAGGCCTCGGAACCGACACCGTCGCTCGTGTGATCGGTCGATCAGGCCGAGCCGAGGCTCATGAGCAACTCGGCCATCTCCCCTGCCGCATGCGTGTTGCCTTGGGAACGAGCCGCCTCGATGCCCTCCCGCAGTGCAGCCCGAGCCTCTTCGTGACGTCCGCGAGCGGCCAGGAACTGCCCTGCCATCTGGAGGGCCGGTACATAGGGTGGCACCTCACGGCCGAGCGCCTCGAGCAGTTCGAGGGCAGCCTCCCATTCGCCACAGCCCTCGAGTTCGAGCGCGAGACTGTACCTGAGAAAACAGTCGGACGGATCGTCTCGGAGGAGAGCTTCGATCTTCTGTCGACGGGTCTGGGTCACGGTGGGCTTCTCCCGGAACTGGATGCTTCGAGGACAGGCGGGCGGATGCGCAGCACGACCGGCTCCGGAACCTCATCGATGACAACGATGACTCGATCCGATGCCGAGACCATCGCGGCCGGAGATGCGAGCGGACAGGCAAAGACTGGCTTCACTGCCTGCCTCCGATCTCGAAGCGTTGCATCGAGCCGCCAGAGCCCCGTTCTCCCCTGGGGCGATGTTCCAACCACCCAGAGCAGACCGTCGCTTCGGCCCACGGCGATCGCTGCGACGCGCCGCAACCCCGTGGGAAGGCGAAGCAACTCGTGTCCCGCGGCGTCGTAGATCGCCAAGACGTCATCGCCACTCTCAGGGCGAAGCACGAGCAGAATGTCGCCGTCGGCGTTGATAGCCACCGCGACCGGCCGATGCCGATCGGGAAGCGTGGGGCATGACCGGTCCGAGGACGGGCCAAGGCGCACACCGGCGATCGCACACCGAACGACCGGCGGGAGCGGCGACGGAAGGCCTGTCACGACGAGCCAGCCGCGGGACTGATGGACCGCAACGGCGACATCCCCCGCACCGGAGGCCTTGCCGAGCTGGACGACCTGGAGGGGCATGTTCGGTTCAGCTGCCGCCTCTGGTTTGCTGCGAAAAGTCCGAAGTGTCCACGCATCGCCATCACGACAGACCGTTGCGACGACGTCCCCCGGCAGGTAGCCGACAGCGACGGGCCTTGGGAGGTCTTCGCCGGCTCGGGCAACCAGTTCGCGCCAAGGCTCCTCCTTGGCCGGGTCACCTGCCAGGATGGCGACACCCGGGCCTTCGATGGTCACCACATTTTGACCGTTCGCCGAAACGGCTAGGCCATGGGGCTCATGGAGATTCGGTGCGATTCGCACTGAATCTCCTGCGAAGCCCGGGACGGCGTGAGCGATGAGAACCCCTACGGCGACGATCGTCGTTCGAATCGGGTGGCAGGTTCGTCGAGGCGTCACGTCAACTGGCCACGGGCTCGAGACCGTGAGCCTTCTCCCAGGCCGTAATCGCGTCCGCATGGGCGAGGGTCAGACCGATATCGTCGAGGCCTTCGAGCAGACATTGCCGCCGGAAGGGATCGACCTGAAAGGATCGCACGAAGCCGGCATCGTCGCGGACAGTGCATTCACGGAGGTCGACTTCGAGCGAATAGGACTTGCCGTCAGAAGCAGCCGCCGCAGCTCGACGGAACAGTTCCGCAACGTCCTCCTCCGAAAGGCGGACGGGCACCATGCCGTTCTGAAAACAGTTGTTGAAGAAGATGTCGGCAAACGTGGGGGCGATCACGGCCCGAAACCCGTAGTCGGCCAGCGCCCAGGGGGCATGCTCACGGCTCGAACCGCAGCCGAAGTTCTTCCGGGCCAGCAGAATGGACGCTCCACGAGCCTCCGGGCGATTGAGTTCGAACGCGGGATCTGGCGAGCCGTCGGGCAAGAATCGCCAATCGAAGAACAGGAACTGACCGAAGCCGGTCCGCTCGATCCGTTTCAAGAACTGCTTCGGGATGATCTGGTCGGTATCCACGTTGGCCCGGTCGAGAGCCGCGACCGTGCCACGATGCGTTGTAAAGGGCTCCATCAGCGATACTCCCATTCACGGATGTCGACAAAGTGGCCGCGGATGGCGGCGGCGGCAGCCATTGCCGGCGAGACGAGGTGGGTTCGCCCCCCCTTACCCTGCCGTCCTTCGAAATTGCGGTTGCTCGTCGAGGCGCATCGTTCGCCAGGGGCGAGCGTGTCTGGATTCATGCCGAGGCACATGCTGCATCCGGCCTCGCGCCAGTCGAAACCCGCCTCCCGGAAGGCCCTGTCGAGCCCCTCTTCCTCTGCCTGCCTCTTCACGCGGCCACTACCGGGAACGACCATCGCGCGAACACTCGGAGCCACCCGGTAGCCACGGATGACCTTGGCCGCGGCCCGAAGGTCTTCGATACGGCTGTTGGTGCAAGATCCGATGAACACGCGGTCGATCGGGATGTCGGCGATGGCCGTGCCCCCTTTCAGCCCCATGTAGTCGAGTGCCCTGGCCACCGTGGCCCGCTCGCCCGGATCAGCCACGGCACCGGCATCGGGAACCCTCGCGTCGATCCCGACGACCTGGGCCGGATTGGTACCCCAGGTCACTTGCGGCACCACGTCAGCAGCCGCGAACACTTGGACGCGATCGTATGCGGCTCCCGGATCGCTCGGCAGCTTTTCCCACGCCGCGACGGCCGCATCAAAATCCTTCGGGGCGAAGTCACGTCCGCGGAGATACTCGAACGTCGTGGCATCGGGCGCGATCATGCCTGCCCGAGCCCCGGCTTCGATCGACATGTTGCAGACGGTCATCCGCTCCGACATGCCGAATGCCCGGATGCAGTCGCCGGTGTACTCGAAGACGTAGCCCGTGCCCCCCTCGGTCGAGAGTTGGCCGATGAGCCAGAGCACGAGATCTTTCGCCGTGACACCAGGGCGGAGCATGCCCTCGACCCGGAGTTCGAACGATTTCGGCTTGGCTTGTCGCAGTGTCTGCGTGGCCAAGACGTGTTCCACCTCGCTCGTGCCAATGCCGAAGGCGAGCGCCCCGAGGGCCCCGTGGGTCGCGGTGTGGCTGTCACCACACACGATCGTCATGCCCGGCTGGGTGATGCCGAGCTCGGGGCCGATCACGTGGACGATTCCCTGGTCGGCGTCGCCCAGATCGAAAAGCCGCACGCCGAATTCCTTGCAGTTCGCCCGCAGCGTATCGATTTGCTGCTTCGAAACTGGATCGGCGATCGGGAGACGACGATCCGAGGTGGGCACGTTGTGGTCAGGCGTCGCAAACGTCGCCTCTGGGCGACGGACCTTGCGGCCAGCCAGCCGGAGCCCCTCGAAGGCTTGTGGACTCGTCACCTCGTGAACGAGGTGACGATCGATGTAGATGAGCGGAAGCTCACCGGCCGGAGCGCAGACAACGTGGTTGTCCCAGATTTTGTCGAGGAGTGTGCGAGGGGAACCCATGGAGCGAGGCAGACGAGGGGGGGAGGCGTGAAAGCCTCTCATCATAGCAGAAAAACGACCGTCCGCTGGCTTCCGGAGCGGTCTTCACAACGAACGCTCGGGGCCGCTGCTTAGCCGGCCCGCCGGGCCACGACCCGTGTCGCAAGCTCCTCGAGGCGAGCGCGTGGAAGCACGGTCCATGGTGCACGCGCCGACGGCTCAATGAGCACAGTCGACCCCTCTGTCATGAGCCGTTGGATGAAAAACCAGCACCGTTCCAGGTGCCGTTCATCGTTGTCGGCGGAGATCAGCACGAGATCGACATGCCCCAGCATGTTCCCGAGGCGGGCCAGGGATGTGTCGACGTTGCCTGGGACGAGTTGGACACGAGCCAGGGAATGGAGTCGACGGTGCGCCTCCTTGAGCGACACGCCAGGAGGGTCGGTCACATCGCGGCCCTCGAATCGGTCGAGGCCGATGTAGCGAATGCCGCCGCTGCGTGCTGCCACCCGGAGCAATCGCTCGGTCCTGACGAGCGTGCCGAGTCCGATCTCGAGAATGCGTTTCGGAGCGTGGGCCCGCACATGACGGTACACAGGCCGTTCACCGGCTGGACGCGAAAAGGTGCACAGCCATGCCGTGCCGAGCCAACCCAATTGCTGTGTCGTCGCCATGGAAGTCCCGGGTTCCACGCAGAAATGGGGACAGGCGCATAGCGGCCTTAGACCGCCCCCTCCCACAAGACATTGCTTCGACACGCCGGCGGGCCAAGCTCCAACGCGGCCGGATCGTCCCGCAACTCTTGCCGGACCGCGCCGGGCTCCACCTACCTGGGGGCTCGGATCCGTTTGGCGGCAGCTTCCGAGGCTTTCCGCACTTCAGGCGAGGGATCCTCTTCGGCCATCATGTCGAGCATCGGCAGTGCGGTGGAGGCAGGCGGGCCGATTTCTCCGAGGGCAACAGCCGCCTCGAGCCTAGCTAACGGTCGCTTCTCGTTCAGCGTGTGCCTGAGTTTTGGGATCGCCGTTTTGAAAAGCGACGCGTCGTCAGGCTTGATTTTGAGCGCCGCCCAGACGGCGACGGTGGCCATGACTTCGTCGTCGGACTCTGCCAACGTGCGAAGCAACGGCTCGGCTGCTGCGGCATCGGGTCCAATTCTTCCCAGGGCATACGCGGCAGGATACCGGGCCTCGGCCGGCACCGCTTCATCACGGAGGATCGTTTCAAGCGCCCCCACGGCGGTCTTGGCCTCGGGGCCGATGGCGGCAATCGCCATGCACGCATCGGCTCGGCAAATCGGATCGTCATCCCGAAGCCCGGCGACCATGTCATCCAGGGCCGGAAGCGCCGCAGGTCCGAGCTCGGCAAGAATTTCCATGCCGGCCTGTCGCACATTTTGGTCCTTCAGCACGCCGCGAAGGGCTTCGACCGCATCAGGACCAAGACGAATGAGGCCGGCACCAGCGGCCAGCGCCACCTGGGGCACGGGGTCGGCCACCATCCCTGCGAAGGTGGCTGCCAAAGACTTTCGCTGCGATGCATCGAGCTCATCGTCGAGCTCGGAGAGCCCCTCCACGGCGGCGCGACGCACCTGCGGGGCCTCGGCGGTGACCGAAGCCAACAACCGCTTCACGGCGACATCACGCAGTTCCGCATTGCCCGGATTGATTTTCGCCCGAGACCAGGAGGCCAGCGTGGCCAGGAAGGGGTCGTCCGACTGCGATGCCTTTTCCAAACGCGCGTCGCTATCAGGCACTTGGATCGCCCCGAGGGCGTAAGCCGCCACGTACCGAAGCGATTCATCCGGCGAATCCAAGGCATCCAGGATTACGGGACCGGCGATCTTTGCGGCCTTGCCGATCCGCGCCAACGCAAGGATCGACTGGACGCGATCCTCGATCGCCCCTTCCTTGGCGAGCTTGGCAAGCGGTTCCGATGCCGCGGCCGCATCGGGACCGATCTCCGACAGAACCACTTCCGCCCAGAACCGGCTCTCAGGCCTTTCGAGAGCATCGATCAAGAACGGCACCGCCTCGGCACCGATGTCTGCCATGGTGTGGAGCGCGGGCATGACGGCCGTCGGATCGGCATCGGCCAAATGCCGCTGAACGGCAGTGAGCACCTGTTCCTTGGACGTGCTCACCGCCTTCAGTGATCGCACGGCGGCCCGGCGAGCACGCGGATCCGGATGCAGCATCGTGTCTACCAGCGGCTCGACGGCCGAGGCGTAATGGGCCGCGTCGGCTGGAGGAATGTCGTCGCGTGGATCGTCGTTTCTGATGTGGCCGATCGCCCACGCGGCCTGGGTCACCGCCACCGGATCAGGATCTTTGAGAAGCTTCAAAAGCGACGGGATCGCGGCCGCAGCTTCATGACCGATGAGACCAATGGCCCTGGCAGCGTGCCACCGCACGCGAGGTTCGGAGTCGTCGAGCGACTTGGTCAGGGCTGCGAGCGCGGGAAGACCACCTCGGAGCTTGTCGGCGATGGCGTCGATGGTGATGACGCGCGTGCGACTGTCCTCGGTCGTCGTCAGCGTCTCGATGAGCTCGGTGACTTGAGGCTCGGCAGCCTCTGGGCTGGCGGCAGCCGTCGACGAGTCTGCGGCCGTCTTCGAATCAGTCTTCGGAGAGGCGCTCTTCTGGTCGGCAGGCGCGGGTTTTCCGGTCCCGGGAGCAGGCTTCGCCGCAGGCTCGGAACATCCCCCGGAGACGACCGCTGCGACCAGGAGGATGAGGACATGGGGCATGCTGCGAAAAACACGGCTCATGGGCTGGACGGCTCCAAGCGGAAATGGACGATGCGTCAACAGGACGACACGATGACCGATAGGCCCTCCTCTCGGCAAGCCTGGCTTCGCTGTCGCCCATTTTCAGAAGCGAAAGTATACTCCGAATCTCGTGGCAACGATGCCGAGTGAGTCCGCAGTCACGGCTCGGCTGACGGCCACGGCGGCGAATCACCTTCTGCACGCAATCCCATCCAGGTTTTTCAACATGCCAAACTGCATGCGATTTGTTTCCGTTCGGGCTTTGGCGATCATCGCCGCGCTGGGGTCGGTTTCGCTGATCACCGAACGCTGCGAGGCCATGTGGGGCGGTGGTTGGGGCATGAACTGGTCGTCGACCGCTCAGGAAGGAGCCGACCGGGGCTTGGCCGCCGTGGTGCGAGCCCAGGGCTATGCGAATCTGCAAAACTCCGAGGCGGCGAAGAACTGGGAGGAAGCCAAGACGCTCGAAATGCAAAACAGGCTTCGGTGGACGGAGACGTACTTCGAGATGCGCCAAGTCAATCGTGAAAAGCGAGCCGACGAGGCCGGGCCGAGTGTGACGCAGGATCAGGCGATCCGACTTGCCCGAATGGCAGCGCCATCACGACTGCCGTCCACACAATTGGATCCGGTGACAGGCCACATCGAGTATCCGCTCGTCCTGACCTCGGACATTTACAAATCGTATCGCGAGCGCCTTGATACGTTGTTCGCCCAACGAGCTGCGTCAGGCGGAAGTATTCGCTATGACGACTTCAAGGCGATCGAAACGACCATCTCGCAGTTCATTGAAACCCTTCAGCAGCACGTCAGTGAGTATGCAGCTGGCGACTATGGCCGCGCTCGAAACTTTCTTGACAGTCTCATGAACGAGGCACGTCAGCCTGCCGGCTGATCGTTCACCGAGGGGTTCGCTGCCGTCTTCTTGAGCCGCAAGAGAAGCGGCACGGCAAGAAGGCGTATGGCCGCCGACGCCGCGAATACAGCGCCGTAGGCCGAGCGATCCTCGCCAAGCCACCCGAGAAGAAGGCCGCCACAGCCAGCCCCTGCGACCGTGGCCACGGCGATTCCCAGGTTGTAGATACCAACGACGTTGCCCCGCACTTTGTCGCCCGCCACCTCGAAGAGCAGAAGACCGACGGCGAGTTCGTAGGCCGCCCAGCAGGTGCCGGCGAGGAGTTGCACACACACGAGCCACGGCACCTCACTGCTCGGCAACCAGAGCAGGGAAAGAGGCACGATCGCGATGGCTGCCCACCGAAGGAGCCGCCACGGACCAATCCGAGAGCCGAGCTTTCCGATCGAAGGCAGGAAGAGTGCCTTGACGAGGATTCCTGCAGCGATGACGAAGAGAAACTGCCCGTAGCTGAAACCGACCGCCTTCAGCATGTAGGGGGTGAAATATGGCCCGGCCATTTGGATGCCAAAAGTGAAGCAGCAGAGGAACGCGACGAGCCGGCCGGCCTGGCCCGTGTGAAGGCCGGCCACGCCGCTACGGATCCGAGCCAGCAGCCCAACCGGGGGCTTGGATTCGGGCACTCCTCGCCTAGCTGCGGACCGCTCCCGAGTGGCAATCAGACACGACGTGGACACCAGTCGGGCAATCGCGGCGACGGTGAAGAGAATCGCGAATCCGACGAGTGCCTTGTCGCGGGTGTCTTCGGCCTGCAGCAAAAGGGCGGCAGACACGAAGGCCACAAGGACTGCGACCTGGGCCATGCGGTTGCGCTTCGCGAAGTATGTGGCGCGGAGCCGTCCCGGAATGAGCCCGGCCATCCACGTGTACCAAGCTCCCGCCGCCGCCATGCCTGCTCCCCAGTACAGGCTCGTGGCCGTCAGCAACTGCCACGCATGGGCATGCCCCCGCAAAGCCCACCACACCATCGGCACAAATGCTGTCGCCTGAATCATCGTGCAGAGAATGACCCACCGCCGATGCCCGCCAACTCGGCTGATCGCCAGCGGCGATGCCAATTGGATCGACGCCCCCACGAGCAGCGGAACGCTCGCCACCATGCCGACGACAAGCGGGGTCGCGCCCACGGCAAGAGCAAACGCCGGAAAGTAAGTCTCCCCGCAGCCAACCATCACGCTGTAAGCGGCGGCGTCGATCGTCCCAACGGTGAGGTCGCGCTCGAGAGAACCGCGTGGCGGGAGCCGAGGGAGTTTCAAGGGAGGGGGTCGTAAGTGGCCGGACGATTCTCCATGTCTATACTCCCCGAGGGTTTCCCTCTAGCTGGCAATCGAATCCGGCCCCGTTCGGACGGTTCGACCCGGCCTCTTGGAGTGTCTCGATGAAGGCCCTCGTCACTGGTGGCACTGGCTTTGTCGGGAAGCGTTTACTGCCGCTGCTCGATCACCCGATCGTCCTCTCCCGAAACGCCGAGCGGGCCCAACGGTCGATCGGAGCGACCTCCGGGCGTATCGTGTCTTGGGACCCGATGGACGGCCCGCCTCCTCCGGAAGCCTTCGACGGTGTCGACGTGGTCCTTCATCTCGCCGGTGAGTCGGTGGCCGAGGGACGCTGGACGGCGGCCCAGAAAGCCAAGATTCGCGAGAGCCGCGTGATCGGAACACGGCATCTCGTGGAAGGGATCGCTCGGGCGGCGCATCGGCCACGCGTGCTCGTGTCGGCCTCGGCCGTCGGCTACTACGGCGATCGTGGTGAAGAAGAACTCACGGAACATTCAACTCCGGGCGACGATTTCCTTGCCGATGTCTGCGTCGAGTGGGAGCGAGAGGCGCTCGCGGCGGAGAAGGCCGGCCTTCGCGTCGTGATGCTTCGCACGGGGATCGTGCTCGGCCACGGTGGGGCGCTCGCCAAGATGCTCACGCCCTTTCGCCTTGGTGCGGGCGGGCCACTCGGAAACGGCAAGCAGTGGATGCCGTGGGTCCATGTCGACGACATGGCGCGGCTCTATCTGCATGCGGCCATTACCGAGTCGATTCATGGCCCGATGAACGCTGTCGCCCCCTATCCGGTTCGCAACAGCGAGTTCACCAAGGCCTTGGGACGCGCATTGCATCGCCCAGCGTTCATGCCGGCACCATATCTCGGGCTGCGGCTCCTCTTCGGCGAATTCGCGAAGGTGCTCTTTGCCTCGCAGCACGTCCTGCCGAAGGTGGCCCTCGACACCGGTTTTCAGTTTGAGTACCCCGAGATCGACGCAGCCCTCCGCCAGATTCTTGCTCGCACGGCCGCGTGATCCATCAATGTGGGCGGGAGCGTCATGCATCGCTGGTCGTTGACGCGCGCACGAGACGGTCACGAACCGCTTGCCAGGCATCGTCATCGGGGGGATTGTCAGCGATGATGCGATCCAGGTGCCGCTGGTCGAGGGCATGAAGCGTGGCGTACAGATGTCGGGCGTAGGCGGCAGGGTCATGGGGCATCGGCACGGCCACCAGGTCCTTCGATGCCCCGAGCCCCCGCGCGGCTGCGTCATCCTGCAGCACCAGCCACCCCACTCGTTTACCACCCGCGAGGAGCGCCGCGATGCGTTGTGGTGCATTGGTGGAAAGTTCGAGCGAAGTCTTGGGACAGTAATGCCGCGCGCGCAGGCCCGGCGAACGCGCGGTTTCGGCACCGGAACCGTGTTCCGCGTGGGCTACCGCGCCGACCACGGCCTCGATCGCGGCCTTGGTGAGCGGACCTGGCCGCAAGATGCGCGGCGGGCTGGTCGTGCAATCGATCACGGTCGACTCGATGCCTCGATCACAGGGGCCGCCGTCGAGAATCAAGTCGATCCGGTTGCCAAGGCTTTCGAGCACATGGTGGGCAGTCGTAGGCGAGAGGCGTTCGGAGCGGTTCGCACTGGGCGCCGCGAGGGGGATTCCGGATCGTTCGATGAGACGGCGGGCGATCGGATGCGCCGGGCATCGCAGCGCCACGGTGTCGCCCCCGGCGGTCACGATGTCGGGCACACACCTCGCCCGGGGCACGACGACCGTCACAGGCCCCGGCCAGAACGCTGAGGCGATCGCTGCCGCGGCGGGCGGCCACGCGGCGGCGAGTTCACGGGCCATGGCTTCGTTCGCCACGTGCACGATCAGGGGATTCGAGGCCGGCCGCCCCTTCGCTCGAAAAATTCCGTCGACGGCCTCCTCGTCGAGGGCGTCGGCGGCGAGACCGTAGACCGTTTCGGTCGGGATCGCCACGAGGCCGCCGCGACGAATCACCTCAATCGCGCGATCGAGCGCCGCGTCCGTCGCCGCCGGCGGTGTGGCATGGCCTGGCGGCCATTCGATGCGCAAAATCTCAGGAAGCGAGCGAGTCATGGCTCCACCTTGATCGACCACCGTGATGCAAGCAAGATACGTTTCTTCCGCAGGCTGCGGACGCCCCCAGGAACTGCCCCGTGAATCAAGCTTCCCCGGTCGTCGGCGTCGTGATGGGGAGCAAGTCGGACTGGGCCACGCTGCGCCGCGCCGCCGAGATCCTCGAGCAATTCGGCGTGCCCCATGAGTGCGACGTCGTTTCTGCCCACCGCACACCGGGAAAGCTGGCCGACTACGCCGCGTCCGCTGCTGACCGCGGCATCCGCATCATCATCGCCGGCGCCGGTGGCGCCGCCCATCTCCCGGGCATGCTGGCAGCCCAGACACATCTGCCCGTGCTTGGAGTGCCGGTGGAATCGTCGATGCTCCGTGGCATCGATTCGCTCCTCTCGATCGTCCAGATGCCCGCGGGCATCCCCGTCGGGACGCTTGCAATCGGTCCCGCTGGCGCAGCCAATGCTGCCCTGCTGGCGGTGTCGATCCTTTCGCTCGAAGACGAGGGCCTTCGCGAGAAACTCTTGGCCTACCGCGCCGAACAGACGGCCCGTGTCCTGTGTGACGATCTCTCGGCTGAATCTGCGGAGCGGTCGTGATGCCCGCGTCCGAAGGCTCCACGGAGACTCGCACCCCGCTCCTGCCGGGCGCGACGCTCGGCATCCTGGGTGGCGGTCAACTCGGGATGATGTTTGCGATGGCGGCCCGCCGCATGGGTTTTCGCGTCGAAGCCATCAGCGACGTGGCCGACTGTCCAGCCGCGCGGCACTGCGACGATCTCCATGTGGGCTCGTATGACGATTCGACATTTCTCGCTGCCGTCGGTCGCCGTCTCGACGTCGTGACATTCGAGTTTGAGAACGTGCCTGCGGCGGCCGGCGAAGCGCTCGCCGCGGTGGTACCGGTGCGGCCCGACCCACGAGTCCTTTTCATCACCCAAGAC
>CAZCHF010000054.1:0-11237 GCA_964498325.1 uncultured Candidatus Kuenenia sp. | reverse complement strand
CACGGTTTTGCCTGCGCTCCACGCCGCCTCGTCCGATCGCGTGATGACCTCGATGCAGCCGTCGCCGCGCTCGGCCTTCCCGCCGTCCTCAAGACCGCGGCATTCGGGTACGACGGCAAGGGGCAGATGAAGCTCACGAGCCTGGACGATGTCGGGCAGGCCTGGGCCACGCTCGGCGAAGGCCCGAACGGGCCGAGTGCATGTGTGCTCGAAGCGTGGATCGAATTCGACTGTGAGATCTCCGTCGTGGCGGCACGAGGTCTCGATGAGTCCACCCGCGCGTTCGCCCCGTCGCGCAATGCCCATGCCAACCACATCCTCGATGTGTCGAGCGTGCCAGCGGGGCTTCCCGACCCCGTGATCGACGCGGCCACCGACACGGCCGTTCGCATCCTGACGGCGCTGGGGGTCGTGGGTGTGGCCTGCGTCGAGTTTTTCGTGACGAAGGACGGCCGCGTGCTCGTCAACGAAATCGCCCCCCGCACGCATAACTCGGGGCACCTCACGATCGAGGCCTGTGAGACGAGTCAGTTCGAGCAGCAGGTGCGAGCGGTCTGCGGGCTGTCATTGGGCTCGACCGCGATCCGCGCCCCGGCAGCGATGGCCAACATCCTTGGCGATTGCTGGGGGAAAGATCCTGCGGGCGCTCCTCACGAGCCTGACTGGGCCGCGGCGCTTGGCGTACCGGGCGTGAGCCTCCACCTATACGGGAAAAGCGAGCCGCGAAAGGGCCGCAAGATGGGGCACCTCACCGCGACGGCCACCACGACAGCCGAGGCCATCGAACGGGTGACGCGAGCCCGGCGCCTCGCCTCCCACAGCTGAACGTCCGTCATCACTGCGGCGTGAGCGTTCGTCCCCGCCAGCTTGTCTGGAGCCCCAGCACTTTTCGAACGAGCGCGACCCACTGGATCGTGAGAAACACGCTCACGGCGAGTGGATGCACGACCGCACTCGAGAGGCTTTGCCGGAAACGGATCGCATCGAGCACCCTCGGAACATAGGACACGGCCGCCGCCGTGAGGGCCACGGCCGCCCCACCAGTCGGCCAACCTGCGAATCCGTTGGCGATACCGAGGCCCGCCACCACCACGGGCAGCACCGAGCCGCCACCGAGCAACACGGTGAATGGCACGATCGTGGCCGGTGAACCGATGCCCTCGGTGGCATTCTTGGAGAGCCCGCGCCACACGTCCCAACTCGTGGCATACATCTGGCAGGAGGCGATTTCAGTCGCATCAAAAATATCGGTCACGAGCCCGACGCGACGGTACGCCCTGGGCAGTTTGACCCCGTCGTGCAGCGATGCCGCAACCGCCTGATGGCCACCGGCTCGCTCATAGTCGGCCCGACGCGTCACGAAGAACTGCCCACATCCGGCCGCAAGGCTCTGCGCGTTCACCTGCCGTGCCCGGGCCATGGGGAGATAGCCCACGAGCACGTAATGGATGAGCGGCAGCAGAAGCCAGTCGAGCAGCCCGATCGTCTCCTGCCGTGGAAAGCCGCTCAGAAGGGCCAGATGATGCTGCTCGAGGTAGGCGACGCCGCGGGCGATCGCATCGCGGGCCAGGCTCACATCGACATCGAGAAAAACCCACCGGTCGTGGCGTGCCTCGTGGGCAAGTTGCCAGCAGGCATGCTGCTTCCCGCACCAGCCTGCTGGGAGCGGTTTTCCGCTCACGAGCCGCACGCGACCATCCGCCTCGGCGAGCCGCGTCACGATCTCGGCCGTACGGTCCTCGCTGGCGTCGTCGAGGATGACGAGTTCGAGCTCAACGCCTTCGCTGGCGAGCACGTCGGCGACGAGTCGACCAATTGCCCGCTCCTCGTTGCGAGCTGGCACCAGCACGGAAACTTTCGGTGCCGGCCCCTGTGGCATCGGCGGCGGTCCGCGGAAGATCCGCAGATTGCTGACCGTGAGAAATGCGGGAATCGCGGCGAGGACGAGCCCGGCCCATGCGAGCGTCAGGAAGAGCGTCGGCGTCACTCAGCGTCTCCCGCATCGCCGCCATGCGACGCGTCAAAGTTTTTTCCTCGCAGCCAAGCTCCGACACGGCGCACCGTGTCGTACACCGGCCCGACCCCTGCCCTCCCGCGTATGAGCGTGGTGAAGCGGCTGGCGTCACGAGCGATCACGGCCTCGGCGAGTCGATCCTGGGTGCGTGTGAGCTCGTCGGCCAGCACCTCAGTCCACGCCTCGGCGGAACGGCCAGCCGCGTCGGTAATTCGCATCGGTGTTCCGAACGCGGCGACAGCTTCGGGAAACCGCTCGGTCCAGAACGGGTATTCGACCGCGAGCGGCACGACGATCCCTTTTTCAGCCGCCGCCACCGCATGCCCAACCCCGGGTCGGATCACGACGGGTCGCTTACGGGGGTCGGCGAACTCCCCTTGGGCGGTGATCCAGAAGATGACATCGCTTCTGGCAAGCGCCGCCCGTGCCGTTCGGAGGAACGTGGCCGATCCCTTCCACGTGCCAGGCTCGATCGGAATGAATCCGATGCGTCGGAGGAATTTGTATTTGCCGACCGCCTTGGCATCGATCGGCCCATAGCTCATGCGGCCAGGGAAACCATTCGCCCCGAGAAACAAAAACAGGAGCGGATCCCACCACCCCGGATGGTTCGTGTAGATGAGCAAAGGCTCGTCCCCCACGACCGGCCATCCCTCTGCCCCGCCCTGCTCTTTCTTTCCGAGCAATCGCACCGCATGAAAATGCTTTCGGAGGTAACCCCGCACATACGCCATGAACCACCGATTGAGTCCGTGCGAGAACGGCGGTAGGGAATGCTTGGCCTCCTCGTGTTCTCCAGTGCGCATGCCGGGAGCCTACCACGCACTGCTTTGGAGCGGCATTTCGGCGAAGCGAATGCGGGCAAGCTACACGGCGACGGCGGCGGCAGGCCGCGCCCGCGGGACGAGTTTGTCTTGGTCGACGCAGTCGGCGGCGATCCAGCCAGACATGAGCACCATGGGCATGCCCGGTCCGGGGTGAGCCGAGCCACCGGCCAGGTACAGACCCTCGATGTCGGGCGAACGGTTCGCAGGTTTGAAGGCGCCCAGGAATTTCCCGTGGCTCGCAAGGCCATAGATCGCACCGTCGAGCACGTGGTAGCGGTCGTTGATGTCCTGCGGCGTGAGGGAGCGCTCGACGACGATGTGCCGCTCGAGGTCTGCCATGCCGGCCGTCTCTTCGAGTTTTCGAATGATGCGGCGGCGGTAGTCGGGCAGCATCTTTGACCAGTCGTGGTGCGGCCGGAGGTAGGGCGTGTGGACGAGCACGTAGAGCGCCTCTCCGCCCGGTGGGGCGACTTCCGGCTCGGTGACGGCCGGGGCACAGACATAACAGGTCGGATCGGAGGCCGGCTCACCACGCCGGTAGATCGATTCGAACTCCTCGTGCGGGTCTTCGGAGAACACGAAGTTGTGATGTAGGAGTTGCTCGTAGCGACGATCGAGACCGAGGTAAAGAACGACGCCTGAGCAGGCTGGCTCGTACGTGCGTCGGTTTAGAAACCGTCGACGAGCCGCTCCGTCGACCAGCTCCCGATGCGTGCGCACCGAATCGGAGTTGCTCACGACCGCCGCGGCGCGAATAGTTTCCCCGGTAGCCGTCTCGACGCCTCGCGCCCGGCCCTCTTCGACGAGGATGCGGCTCACGGGGCAGTTCGTGCGGATATCGACACCGAGATCGATCGCGAGGTTGGCCAGAGCCCGTGGTACGGCACCGGTGCCTCCGCGGGGATACCACACGCCGTCGTTCGCCTGCATGTGGGCGATGCCGCAGAGCACAGCCGGCGAGTTCTCTGGGCAACTGCCGACGTACTGCGTGAAGTGATCGAGCATCTGAGCAGCTCGTTCGTCGGGAACGAACGAACGGACGGTACCGGCGACGCTGCGCCCCATGCGCATGCCGAGCACGTCCTTCAGCATCTGAAAAGAAAGGGTGCCCTTCGGGTCGAACATGTCGCGCATGCCGCCGACGCTGCGCCAAAAGAAAAAATCGTCGGAGATCCGGTGCAGGCGTTTGGCGAGGTCCATGAAGCGGGCGTAGCCGGCGCCCGCACCGCTGCCCGGCGCAAAGCTCTCGAGCGTCGACTGCATTTCCGAGACGTCGGCACAGAGGTCGAGCGTGGTGCCGTCGGTGAAGAAACTGCGCCACTGCGGGTCGAGGGGCACGAGGTCGAGCGAAGACTCGAGGTCGCGACCCGCTTCGGCCCAGATGCGCTTGAGCACACCCGGGATGGTCAGGATCGTGGGCCCCATGTCGAAGCGGAAGCCAGAATCTTCGTGTACGGCGGCCTTGCCTCCAACCCAGGGGTTCTTGTCACAGAGCGTCACGGCATAGCCGCGGGCAGCCAGCGTGCATGCTGCTGCCAAGCCGCCGAGACCGCCGCCGACGACCACCACTCGCTCCGCATCCTGCGGGTCTCGCACCATGCCGTCACCTCGCTCCTTCTTCATCGAATCCAGGCCAGCAATCTACTCACACCGCCGCCGGGGTTGCATTAGCAGTTGGAGCGAGACGCGCTCGACGTCGCGGGGCCGGGCGTTGCTTCAAGTCCAAGTCGTTGAGCAAGAGGTCGGCGGTGATGCGGGCCGAGGAATAGATCACGGGGAGGCCGCTGCCTGGATGCGTGCCGCCACCCACGAGGTACATTCCATCGATGTCCTCGAAGCGGTTGTGGGGCCGCATGTGGAGCATTTGCCCGAGGTCGTGGGAGAGATTAAAGGTGGCGCCCCGATAGATCTCGTAGCCATCCTGCCAATCGTCAGGCGTGAGCATTTTTTCGTAACGAATCCGCTCGCGGACGCCGGTAATCCCGATCCGCTCCATTTGATCCAGGGCAACCTCGCGATACCGCGGGGCCTCTCGTCGCCAGTCAATGTTCGGATGGCGGTGGGAGACGGGGATCAGGAGATAGAGCGTGCTTGTGCCGGGCGGGGCGAGCGTCGGGTCGGTCACGCAGGCGTTTTGGACATACATCGACGGGTCGGCCGAGAGCACATGGCGATGCTCGATATCGGCCAGATTTTGCCGGTAGTCTTCCGAGAGGTAGATCGTGTGATGGGAGACGTCGTCATAGCGACCGTCGATGCCCAGATAGAGCATGAACGTCGAGCAGGAAAACCGACGTGAGGCGATCTTGCGATCACTCCAACGCCGCCGCAGCGTGTCGGGCACGAGACGTGTCATCGTGCGAGCGAAGTCGGCATTGATGACCGTCGCATCAGCCTCGTAACGGCCTTCGGCGGTGCGCACGGCGGTGATCCGACGCCCTTCGAAATCGATCGACTCCACTGGCTCCTCATACCGGATCTCGACGCCCATGTCGGTGGCGATCCGGGCCATTGCTTCCGAAACGGCGCTGCAGCCACCGATCGGGTGATAGACACCATGTTCGTATTCGAGGAATGAAAGGATCGAAAACAGGCTCGGGCAACGGAACGGCGACATTCCGAGGTATTTCGATTGAAACGTGAAGGCGAGACGAATGCGCTCATCGCTGAAGAACGTGCCGAGCTCGGCGTCGAGACTCCGCCACGGCTTCAGGATCGGCATCAGCTTCAGGAGGTCAGGGCTTGCAAGGTCCCGCCACGACTGAAAAGGCTGTTCGAGAAAAGGCGCGAACTTCTCGAACTTCCGACGGGTCGACTCCATGAACCGGGTGAACGAGCCACGGTCGGCGGGGGAGACTTTGGCGACAGCCTCTTCCATCCGAGCGACGTCTGGCGTGGCAAGGAGCTCCCCGCCCGCCCCGAACACGAGCCGGTACTGCGGGTCGAGCCGGACCATCTCCACTTCGCTTCGGAGATCACGGCCGCACGCCGTGAAAATCTCGTCGAGAACCCGCGGGTAGAGAAAAAACGTGGGCCCGAGATCGAACCGAAAGCCTTCGGGGGTGGTGATCGAGCTCGTTCGGCCGCCTGGCACGGCAAGCCGCTCGAGAACACGGACCCGCACGCCGGCGTTGGCCAGGAGCATGGCGCAAGCGAGACCGCCTGGCCCAGCTCCGATGATGTTGACCGTCCGCGACATCCATAGCGTTCCGGCGCAGTCGCGGTGACGTGAACGCTTCACGCGACCGCTCTCAACCCTCGTACTATAGAGGCCGCTTCGAAACCGACAACAAATGGCAGTTCCTGACCCTCCCAGCGAGGTGCTCAGTACGGTATGTAGTAGGCGGTGCGCGTCGGCCGCCAGACGCCAAGCGGACCTCGCCGGTAGACCGGCGCGACAACGGCAGCCGGAGCGTAGTAAGCCGTGACCGGAGCCACAGCTACGGGAGCCACCACCGGTGCATAAGCCACGGTTGGCGCGTAAAAGGCCGTCACCGGTACTGGCGCCACAGCGGGTGCGTAATTGGACGTCACCGCGATGGCCGACGGTGCGACCGCAACTGGCGGAGAGTAGGCCGTCACCGCAGCATAGTTGCCGGACGGCGTGTAGTTGGCCACGTAGGCCGGCGCGGCGACGACTGGTGCGGCTACCACGGGGGCCGCAACGACCGGGCGCAGCGTCTGATAGTAGACGACCTGGGCTTCACTGGTCGTGGCGAACGAGGCCACGGCCATCGCCACAAGTGCCGCAAGCGTGCGAGTCATGTTCATCGCGTCCTTCCTTGGGGTGTCGAGCAGTCTCGTCGAAGCCCATAGAGAATAGGCTCGCTTGGCACGCCGTTCAAACGGCCGGTAGAGTCTGCCAGCCGCCACGGCCTGGCGGCCCATTCCTCAATGACGCGACACTTTGGACACTCCCTCCCCCGCACCCCCCCACGAAACCAGCCTGGTGCGGGGGGGCTTCCCCGCACTTCTGGCAGTCCGAACCCTGACGGTTGTGAATGACAACCTTGCCCGATGGCTTGTCATCGGGCTCGGAAAACGGGCCGCCGCCTTGGCTGGGACTGCCCCTGCCGCAGTCCTGGCGATCGGCACGGTTGCGTACGTCCTTCCCTTCATTCTTTTTGCATGGATCGCGGGCTGGCTCGCGGACCGGTTTGCGAAGCGAACCATCGTCGTTGGAGGAAAATTTGCGGAGATACTCATCGCACTGGTGACCGCAGCCATCGTGGCTTGGGGCGCCGCCGCGGGTGGGACATGGGCGGGCATGCCGATTGGTCTCTGGCTCTTGCTCGGAGCCATTGGGCTCTTTGCCATCCAGACCACCATTCTCAATCCCGGCCTCCTCGGCACGATCGCCGAAACGGTCCTTCCATCGAAACTCTCCGCAGCCAACGGGATCTTTGCGATGGTGTCGCTGGTCGCCACACTTGTCGGGATGGCGGGTGGCAATTGGCTCGCCGATGCCACATGGCTCACTTCGGAACCTGATCCGGCCCACCCCCTGCCGGCATGGCTCGCCGCGCTTCCCATGGGTCATGCGATCCCGACCGCCGGGATCCTCGGTGGCGTCGCCGTGATCGGATGGCTCGTGTCGCTCCTCCTCCCCCGCGTGCCCGCGGCGAACCCACGGGCACGCTTCCCGCGCAATGCCATCACTGCGACGTTCCGCGACATCACCCTTCTCCTCGCGGCCCCCAAACTTGCCGGCGCCGCTGCCGGCATCGTGTTCTTCTGGGGCATCGCTGCAGTCGCTCAGCTCAATGTCGATCAATACGCCTTCGAAAGTGGGGCGTCCACCCAGGGTGAGATCGTGCCGCTGCTCATCGCGCTGGTCAGCGGCATCGGTGCCGGCAGCCTGATCGCAGGCCGATTCTCGAAGCATGGGATTGATCCGGGCTCGAAGGTCGATCTCGGATTCGTGCCAGCTGGCGGGGTGGTCATGACCATCGCATGCGTCGCGCTTTCCTTGTCTTCGGCCGACGTCTTTGGCGGCGAACCCACAAGCAGTCTGCGCCTCATGGCGCCTGTGCTTTGGCTCGCGCTTCTCGGTGTCGGCGCCGGAATGTTCGACGTCCCGCTCGAGGCCTACCTCCAGGAGCAGAGTCCGCCCGAGCGTCGCGGCACGATCCTGGCCTCGACGAATCTTCTGGTGTTCACCGGCATGCTCCTGGCCTCGATCGCCTACTACGGGCTACGAGCGCCGGTCGGCGAGGCCGCAGCGCCCCTGTTTTCCGCCCGAGGCGTCTTCGCGCTTTTTGCCCTGCTCTCGATCCTGGCGACGGCCGCGGCGGTGTGGGCGGCGCCGCGGGCGACCCTGCGGTTTTTCGTGCGATGCCTCGTCTGCACCATCTGGCGCTTTCGGACGCGGGACGAGGACCACGTGCCTCAACATGGTCCGCTGGTGATCGTCGCGAACCATCTCTCATGGCTCGACGGCTTTTTGCTTCCGCTGGCGGCTCCGCGCCAGGTGCGGATGGTGGTCTACGGTCCGAACATCAAGGGCAAGTTTCTCAACATGCTCGCCGACCAATGGCGGTTCATCCTGTTTGACCCGAAGCCCAAGTCGATCGGCAGGGCCCTCAAATCCATCCAAGGAGGCCTCGCCGAGGGCGACTGCATCGGAATTTTTTGCGAAGGGGGAATCTCCCGGACGGGTCACATCTTGGGCTTCAAACGCGGTCTCGAATGGTTGCTGGAGCGGGTCGAGGCGCCGATCCTGCCTGCCTCCATCGATGGAATGTGGGGCAGTCTGCTTTCGTACTCCGAAGGGCGATATTTTTCGAAGTGGCCGCGTGGGCTCCGCCGCACCATCACCCTGTCGTTCGGCACACCGTTGCCTGTTGGAACGTCGACAGACATCGCCCGCCTCGCTCTGCAAGAGCTCACGGCCACGGTCGTTCGCAATCGCATGGCCAAGCGACAGCCACCCAAAAACTTCGTTGGCGACTGGACGGCAGCGTGCGCCGAGGCCGAGGCGTTTGATGGCGCCTGCCTGCTGCGGCGGACCGATCGATTTTTGGCGTCGCTTGCATCGAGTGACCCGCTCGGCGAAACGCTCGGCACGCACGGGCAGCGCCTGCTTGGGATCCCGACGACGATCGTCTCTGCCGACAGCTCCGCTGAGGACCTTATGGCGCACCTCGTGGCCACGCGGACTACCGTGTGGCTCGCACGCGTCGACCAGGTGGAAGCCCTCGGCCAGACTGCGAGCCAGGCGTCGCCGCTGAACGCCCACCTCGTTGCGGTGGTCATGCCGATCACGCGTGCGGCCGACCTCCCCTGGGCGCGTCACGCGTCGGAACGGTTCCGTGACGCCCATGGCGTGGAACCGGTCGTGGCCTACTGCCCAGGCGAGGCTGGTGGGTGCCTCATCGCGATGAACACGCCGCCCGCCCGATCGGCGGGTGATTTTGAGGTGACGTCAAAACCCGAGACGGTCGGTCGCGTGCTCAACGGCAGCGTCGTCTGGCCGAAGGCCTCGGTCCGCCCCCCGCTTGGGCTTCCGAGCCTCGCGCCTCGCGGCATCCCCGACGACTCCGAAAGCACGCTCGTCATCTCGGCGATGCTCCCCTGCCCTGGCAAATCGGGACCCGGTGCCACCCTGCTCACCGACGCCTTCGACGTCGACAAGGAAGGTTTTCTGGTGCCAAGGCCCAACTGACTTCAGGTGTGGCCCGCGCCAGCCGTGCGGCAAAACACGGTCAATATTGGTAACTGGCAGCGCGTGCGGTATCCTTCGTATCTACGCACCCCTAGCTCAATTGGATAGAGCATCGGTCTACGGAACCGAAGGTTGCTGGTTCGAGCCCAGCGGGGTGTATTTTTCACGGCCGGCGGGGCATCCATGCCCCCGGCGGCCTTGCCGGGCCTCCGCCCGGCGACTGGGGTTGGGGCATATCGCACAACGACGCTACGCTCGGCGTATGGAACGGGCGTCCACCATCATTCGTGTCGTCGGGTTTGACCCAGGACTCAATACGACCGGCTACGGCATCGTCGAGTGCCACGGGGCGACCGTGCGACTTGTCGAAGCCGGCACCGTGCGTTCCCGCGGAGAAAACCTGGAGGATCGCCTTGCGTCAATTCATGCCGGCGTTCGCGAGGTGCTCGAAACCTTTTCGCCCTCCGCGATGGCGATCGAGCAGGTTTTTGCCCACGCCAAGTTTCCCAAAGCCGCGATTCTCCTCGCCCACGCCCGAGGTGTGATCTGCCTGGCAGGTGCCCAAGCATCCCTTGCCGTGAACCACTACCTGCCGAACCGGATCAAAAGCGCGCTCACCGGCAGTGGCCACGCGGGCAAGGAACAGATTCAAGCGGCCGTGCAGCGCGAGCTGGGCCTGGCCTCACGGCCGGAGCCGGCCGACGCGGCCGACGCCCTGGCCGTCGCGCTGGCCGATTGGCACCTCCGCTTGCGGCCGCTGTTTTTCGGCACAGGCACCGTCCGCATTCGGAGCAGCCGCGCATGATCACCCGCGTTTCAGGCACGCTCGAACGCGTCGAGCCCTCGGCAATCGAAGTGGCCGTGGGCCCCGTCGTCCACGAAGTGCTCGTGACGGAGCTCGTTCGGCGGAGCCTTCAGGGGAAGGTTGGCCAGCCGGTCGTCCTGCACACTCTCGAATATCTCGAAGGCAATCCGACGCGAGGCAACCTCGTGCCTCGGCTCGTGGGGTTTCTCTCCGAAGTCGAGCGCGAGTTTTTTGAGTTGATCTGCGAAGTGGACGGAGTCGGCGTGCGCAAGGCGCTGCGCGCGATCGTGCGGCCGGTCGGCGAGATCGCCTCGGCGATCGAGGAACAAGACGCCAAGAGTCTCTCGGGCCTGCCTGGCATCGGTGCGGCGACGGCCGAGCGAATGATCGCGAAGCTGCGGCGACGGATGCCGAAGTTCGCCCTTCTGATCGCCCGCGAGGCCCCCGGTGACACTGCCGTCGGAGGAGACGTGCTCTCAGAAACCTTCGAAGTGCTCCGACAACTCGGCCATTCCGAGCCTGACGCACGGCGACTCGTCGAGGCGCTTCGGGAAGAAAAGAAAAAACCGAAGACCGTCGAGGAGTCGCTGGAAGTCATTTACCGGCAGATGCACAAGCCGAGGTGATTCCGGTTAGGCTCTCAGCATGGAATCTTTTCGCCAACCATCGATGCAGGCACCGGCCGAGCCACTGGCCGAAGACCACGCACTGCGGCCGCAGCGGATGGCGGAGATGGTCGGCCAGCGAGCGGTGTACGAGCGGCTCGAGATCGCGATCGACGCCTCGCGAAAGCGGGGCGAATCGCTCGGCCATATTCTGCTCGACGGCCCGCCTGGCCTCGGCAAGACCACGTTTGCCACCTGCATTCCGAATGAGCTTGGCACGACGATCCAGATCGCCAGCGGCGCGGCCCTCGCGGCCCCTAAG
>CAZCHF010000053.1:0-26443 GCA_964498325.1 uncultured Candidatus Kuenenia sp. | reverse complement strand
CGCCGGGATGCCACCGGAAAGCCTCGCTGACATCTTCAAGCTGTTCGTTTCCACCAAGGGTGGTCGCGGCACGGGCCTCGGCCTCACCGTGAGCCGTAAGATCCTGCGTGAACATGGTGGCGACATCCATGTCTCGAGCCGTGAGGGGGAAGGCAGCACCTTCACGCTCGAATTGCCGATCAGACTGCCGTCAGTCACCGACGACGACTCGGGTTCTTCCCCCACGCTTGCAGGCTACCGACCTGGGGAGCCAGGGACGCCAGGCGAATCACCATGAGCGTTCCCGCAGTAGCATCAACGCTCCCCCTGCGCCGATGCCCGATTTCCGCCGTGATCATCACCCGCGATGCGGGCGCCCATCTGGCTGCCGTCCTCGCGGCGGTCGATTTCTGTGCCGAACGGCTCGTCCTCGACTCTGGCTCGACCGATGCGACGCTCGACATCGCCCGTGCGGCGGGCGCCCGTGTCGAGCATCAACCGTTTCTCGGCTATGGTCCACAGAAAAATCGCGCCATCGCGCTGGCCTCCCACGATTGGATTCTGTCGATCGATGCCGACGAGGTGCTCGACACTGAGGCGCGGACGTCCATCGAGCGGCTCGACCTCGGCGACCCGCATGCGTGTTATTCCATTCGGCGACGCACGTTCATCGGCCCCCAGGAAGTGCGGCATGGCGCCTGGGGAAACGATGTGGTCGTTCGACTCTTCAATCGCACGACCGCAGGATTCAAGCCGTTACCGGTCCACGAGGAGGTTGAGTCGGGCACGAGACCCGTGCCCCTCGCCGGCTCCCTTCTGCACTACAGTTTCCAGGACTGTGGCGAAGTGATTGCCCGCTCAGTCCGTTATGCCCGCCTCAAAGCCACCATCATGCGGCGCAAGGGCCAACGAACGGCCGCCTGGACGTTACCGTTCCGGGCCTGTTCCGCGTTCCTCGGAAGTTACATGCTGAGAAGCGGCTGGCGTGACGGCGCCGCCGGTTTTGTCGTAGCGCTCACCCGCGCGATCGATTCCACGCTCCCCCGCGCCATGCTCCTGCTCGACGACGGCGTCGGGCGCAATTGAGCCGCAGCCTGCTCATGTTGGGGCGAACCGCCATACGGTTCGGGGACGCCCGTGTCATGGCTCCGGCGAGGCTGCTTTACGAACGGCGAGCCATCCATGGCCTCGCCGTTCTTGGCGGCCCTCAGGTCTCCGCAAGGCCTGGAGGCCCGGGTTGTGTTCCGGCCGGAGGGCCGGGAAGCGAAGCAGGGCCATGGATGGCCTGCGCCGCGTAAAACAGGCGGCCCCGAGCCCACGCAAGACGGTGGCGTTAAGTGCGCTGCCGCAGAGTCGCGAGCGTGCGTTCCATGTCCGACGGCAACGGCGCCTCGAAACGCAGGCGTTCGCCCGACACCGGGTGGTCGATTTCCAATGCCGCCGCATGCAACGCCTGCCGTTCGAGCAGCGGTGGACCGTCCGGTAGCCCGAAGAACGCCGGCTCGATGACACCCCGGCCGCTGTAAAGTGCGTCGGCGAGGACCGGGACTCCGATGGCCGCGAGGTGCACGCGGATCTGGTGCGTGCGCCCCGTCCGCGGGGCGACCCGCACGAGAGCGGCTACCCCGAAACGCTCGACCACTTCGTAGCGGGTGACGGCGTCCCGGCTCGTCGAGTGGTCGCGACGCACTGCCATTTTCTCGCGCTGGTATGGGTGGATGCCGATCGGCAGGTCGATCTCATCAGCGTCGAACTGCGGCTGCCCCTGCGTGATGGCCAGATACGTTTTCGCCACCGTGCGTTGCTCGAATTGCTTGGCCAGCGCATGATGCGCCGCTTCGCTGCGGGCCACGACGATGACGCCGCTGGTGTCACGATCGAGCCGATGGACGATGCCGGGCCGTGTGGCGCCGCCCGCGGTCGAGAGACCACCTTCGCTCTGCTCGAGATGCCACTTGAGGGCTCCTGCCAGCGTGCCCTTCCAGTTGCCTTTGGCAGGATGCACGACCATGCCGGCCGGTTTGTTCACCACCGCGATTGATTCATCGACATGGAGAAACTCGAGGGGAATCTCCTCCGCCGCAGGGCCGGCGCGCGGTGGTTGAGGGACCGTGAATGCGACGACCGACCCGGCTTTCAGTCGCACCGATGCGCGAGCGACGACACCATCGATGCGAACGGCGCCGGCCGCGATCGCCCGTGCCAAAAAGGAACGGCTCGACTCAGGAAACGCACGAGCCAAAAACACGTCGAGCCGCTCGCCCGATGTGTCGTGAGTGACTGAAAGCGAAACGAGGTCACCCGGCTGGGGGCTCGGCGGCTGGCTTGTCAGTGGCTGGACCCGGCTCTGAGGGTTGTTCGGCGGCTGGTTCGGCAGCAGCGTCACCGGCTGGCTGAGCGGGCTCGGCGTTGGGTTTGGCTGGCTCGTCAATGCCTGGCTCGGCGGGGGGTGTGGTTGGGGCCACGGCGGATGCCTCGAACCATTTGTACCACCGCTCGGTGGCCGGTCGCTCCAAAGCCGCGATCCGGGCCTCGGCGACCGCTCGAAACGGGCTCGATGGATAATCGGAAACGAGTGCCTGATACCCGCGACGGGCTTCGTCGAGCTGTCCCAGGCTTTCCCTGGTCTGAGCGAGACCGAAGATTCCCCGCTCGGCGACCAGCGACGTGGGCCGCTGGGCATTGACCGACGCATACAGTTCGGCCGCCGCAGCCAGGCGGGCTTGGGCCTGGGTGCGGTCGATCGTGAGGAGTCGATTGCCTTCGGCCAGCGCGTCGTCGGCCATGACGAGTTCGGCCCACCAACCTGCCGGCATTCCTCGGTAGCGAACGGCGACCTCACCGATGCGTCCAGGCTCACCATCGGCAAAAGCGCCGAGCAGAGCCTCCCAACTTGCGGTTCGCTCCGCCGCCTGCTGGGAACGCACGAGCACCATGCCGGCAAGCACGGCGAAGAGAACGGCGATCGCAAGCAGGATCAGAGATGCGTGCGGGCGCACACGGTCAACCACAGCCATCGTCGAGGCGGCCAACTCGTTGTCTTCAAGCTGGCCGAGAGTGGTTCTTCCTGGTGACGCCATGCGAACGAAATCTCCTGCTTCTTTGCATCTGCCGCGGGCAAGCGTCCGCGGGAAAGCCGAACAATAGACGGGTCTTCCGCCGGAGCGTCAAGGCGAGCCGTTGCCGGGAGATCGGCAGCCTGGGTTTCATCCATGGCGATCTTCGCAATGCTGGTACATTCGCACGGATTTCAACGTCCCTCGATTTCATCCCGCCAGCACCGTGTCCGCCCCTTCCGACCCGACCATGCCAGCCCCCCCTGCCTCGCCACGCAAAGTCGGGGTTCCGGGTCTCAACGCCGCGCAATCGGAGGCAGTGCTGACTCCCCCCGGCCCGCTCCTCGTGTTGGCCGGTGCAGGGACCGGAAAAACTCGAGTGGTCATCGCCCGGATCGCCCACTTGGTTCGGCAGGGGGCGCGGCCGTCGCGGATCCTGGCCGTCACGTTCACCAACAAAGCGGCTCGAGAAATGCTCTCGCGGGCAACAGGACTCTTGGGGACGAACCGCTCGAAGAAACTTCCGTCGGGCCGGGCCCCGGAACGCCCCTCTTCCACCCAAGAGGTGGAACGCCCCGAGATCTCGACGATCCACTCCCTGTGTGTGCGCATTCTCAGGCGGCATGCCACGCGGCTCGGTTATCCGGAGCGGTTTGCCATCATCGACCGCGGTGAGCAAGAAGCCGCGGCTCGGTCGGCGCTCAAGGCGATCAAGGTGGCCGACACCGTGCTGTCGCCAGGCGACCTCGTCGATCGCGTGAGCCGGTGGAAAAGCCGGGCGATTCGGCCAGGGCAGGCCCTGGAGAGCATGTCCGCCGACGCTGACGACACGTGGACGCTCGCTGCGGTCGGATACCAACGGTATCAGGAGGCGCTCAAGACGGCAGGCGCCGTCGACTTTGACGATCTTCTGTTGCTGGTCGACGAACTGTTTTCGACCCACGAGGACGTGCGACTCGCCGAGGCTGGCAGGTTCGATCACCTGCTGGTCGACGAGTATCAAGACACCAGTGGCATCCAGGAGCGGATTCTCTCGTCGCTGGCCCGCGACCACCGTAGCATCTGTGTCGTGGGAGACGACGACCAATCGATCTACGCCTGGCGCGGTGCCGAGATCTCGCACATCCTCGACTTCACGCGTCGGTGGCCCGGCGCCCGCGTCGTAAAGCTCGAGGAGAACTACCGGTCGACGCCCGAGATCATCAAGGCCGCGAATCAGCTCATCGAGCACAACGCTCGTCGGCATGGCAAGACGCTCGTGGCCGCCGGCGATCCCGGCGTGCCTCCGTCGATCGTGCAGGCCCAAGATGAAATGGACGAAGCTCGCCGCATCGTCGGCGACATCGACAACCTTTTTCGCGAGCGCCAGTGCGCACCGGCGGACGCGGTGATTCTGGTCCGTACCGGCGAACAGACGCGAGCCTATGAGCAGGAGTTGCGGCGCAAGCAGATTCCGTATGAGCTCGTCGGAAGCAAGTCGTTCTTCGACCGTCGCGAGGTCAAGGACGTGATGGCGTTCTTGAGGCTGCTGGTCGACCCCGATGACGATCTCGCGCTCGCCCGGGTAGCCAACGTGCCTCCGCGCGGAATTTCGTCTGGAGTCATCCAGGCCGCGCGGGCGGGCGCGGCCGAGGCGGGTACGAGCCTGTGGCGCGAGATGGTTTCGATGCGCGAGCGAGGAAAGCTGTCGTCGGCTGCTGCCTGTGGCGTGACGACGCTCGAGCGCGTCATGCAGCTTCGCGAGATACCGAGCGCGGCCCCAGGCGCGACCCGAGGTGCCGCCGCCCTTCGCCAGGTGCTCGACGATGTCGGCTACCGGCAGCATCTCGTGAAGGAGTATGCCGATGATCCCGCCGAGGCCGAGAGTCGCTGGGCCTGCTGCGAGGAGATTGCCGCGGCCCTCGATGAGCATGAGCGAGGGCGGCGCGGTGCCGGAGGACAAGGTGGCGATCTGGGCGGCGTGATCCGAAGTTTTCTGGACGACTTCGTGCTTCAGGTCGAGGAGAAGGAAGACCGCCGCGACGACGACAAGCCGAAAGGCAACGCCCTCCGGCTCATGACGCTCCACGCCGCGAAAGGTCTCGAGTTCGATTGCGTCTGGATGGTGGGCATGGAGGAAGGAATTCTCCCGCACCACCGGTCACTCAATAACGGCCTTCAGGCGCTCGACGAGGAACGCCGGCTCTGCTACGTAGGCATCACTCGCGCCCGGAAGCGGCTCGTGCTTTCGCTTTGCCTCACACGCACCAAGTGGGGCAAACCCAAGCCCTGCCGCCCCAGCCGGTTCCTCTATGAAATGACCGGCCAGCCTGAAAAGTTTCAGGAACGCGAGGCCGAGGCCTCGAAGCCGCCTCCGTCCGGCCGGGGCAAACGCCCAGGCCGCCGCCGGTAGTTGCCGTGATGTGTTCACCACCAGAAGCAGCGTCCTGCGTGGCTCGTGTCGAAAATGGACTCTGCGCAAAGCGGTTGCCCGTGATCCGCTACTTGCCGATGCAGTGACGTGCGAAGATCCGATCCAGAAGGTCGGTGTCGACCGTGGCGCCCGTCACATCGGCAAGCGAGTCAGCGGCACGCCGAAGATGACTGGCCACGAGCGACTCATCGACGAAGTCACCGGCGACCGCATCTTGAACGGCAAGAGTGGCTTCGGCGAGCGAATCGCGGGCGGCCTGACAGCCGATCGCAAGCCGGAGCGTGGCCGGTGAGCCACGGTGCGCCAGTCGCCCGACGACTTCGAGGATGGCAGCTCTCAGCTCGGAAATACCGGCTCCGGTACGACTGCTCGTTGCTATCGCGTCGCCAGACAACTTCGCCTGCGCCAAGTCGCACCGGGTGATCACGGCGATCGCGCCTTGCGGCACTTCGACCGTCGCCGAGGAAGCACTCGCATCACGACAGGCGATCACCACATCGGCCCGCGCGATCGCGTCGCGGGCTCGTGCGACCGCATCAGCGGCGATTGTATCGATCGGTAGTGTGAGATCGTTCTCATCAACGCCCGCGACATCGACGAGCAGACAGCGCGGCCCAGTTTCATCTGTCAGCCTCGCTTCGATCCAGTCGCGTGTCGTTCCTCGTTCATCTGCCACGAGCGCCGCATCACGGCCCACCAGGGCGTTCAAAAGACTGCTCTTGCCGATATTCGGTGGTCCGGAAAACACCACCATCGGGAGTTCCGCGGCGGCGGCATCCCGCCCGCCAAGTTGCGCCGCCACGGTCGCAACCGCGGCATCACACACCCCGATGCGATGGGCCACGCGCAGCCAATCTGGTCCTGCTGGAATCGAATCGGGCGTCGCCTCATCCGCAAAATCGATGGCCGCTTCGATGTCGGCCAGGAGATCGAGGAGGTTATCACGGACGGTCGCCAGTGCCTGCCCTGCCCCACCGGCCATGCGATCGAGGGCTGCGGAAAGCTCGCCCGGCGAACGAGCATCCGTGATCCCCACCACGGCCTCGGCCTGAACGAGATCGATTCTTCCACTCAAAAAAGCCCGCAGCGTGAATTCGCCACCACGGGCTTCGCGGCATCCGAGCCGGCAGGCTTCCGCGAGCACATCGGCTACCAGCGGTCCACATGCCGGCAATTGAATCTCGGCGAGCGGCCCACCGATCGGCCCGCCCGGGCCCGGCCAAGAAAGCACATCAACTGGCAATGGGCCCCATGGCCGGCCGAGGCCATTCGATGCCAGTCGCCCGTGGACCACCGTCGGCTGCGTGCCGAAGGAAGGAAATCCTGGGGCAGCCGCATCGACGAGCCCAAGCAGAACTCGTTCGAGCCCATGCCCTGCCAGCCGCACGATGGCGCGAGCCCCAGAACCTTCACGGGTTGCCGCCGCCACGATGAGATCGGTCGTGGAAAGCATCGCGCGGTCACAAAATCCCTACCGCTGCTTCTTGCGTGCCAGCCGGCGTTCGCGTGCCGCATCGGCGGCAGCCGTCGTCTGTTTGGTCACCGGCTGTGACTCCGCATCGACCACGCGAATCGCTCCCGGCACTCCCGCGGCGTTCGCCTTCGGGAGCCAGAGCAACCGCTCGGCGATGCCCCAGAGGCTCGACGCGATGAAGTAGAGACAGAGTCCGCTCGGCACTTTGAAGAACATCAAGGCCATGAACCACATCATGTAGTTCATCACCTGTTGCTGCATGCGCTGCTGCTCGTCCATTGCCGGCGGCATGAAGAGCTTTTGCTGCCAGAGAAAGAGGCCGATCGTGACAAGCGGAAAGACGTTGAGATACGGCCCAAGCCAACCCTCGGGTGCGGTAAGGAAACTCGGGAGATAGCTCGTCCAATCCCAGAGCATGTCCGGGGCGGCAAGGTTCGAGCACCAGCGGATCGCGTTGGTGAAGAGCGGCGCCTCCCGAAGCTCCACGTCAGTGGCAAGCGCCCGGTAGAGCCCCATGAAAATCGGGATCTGGATGAAGACGGGCAGGCATCCGCTCATCGGATTGACGCCGTGCTTCTTCCACAGTTCCTGCACCGCCCGGCCCCGCTTCTCGGCATCGTTTTTGTACTTCTCGTTGATGACCTTCATCTCAGGCTGCAGGGCCTGCATTTTCTGAGATGAGATGGCTTGCTTCCGGCTGATGGGAAACATCGCGCCGCGCACGAGCACGGTCAGCAGGATGATTGCGATGCCGTAATTTCCAATGACAGCATGGAGGCCATGAAGGAGCGCGATCATCGGCCGCGCCACCCAGCCGAACCACCCGTAGTAGACGAGGTCGTCCATGCTCGACTTCGGGGCACCGAACTGCCGCAGGAGGTCCGGCTGCTTCGGACCCGCAAAAATCGTGTACCGATGCCGCATCGGCTCGCCTGGACCGATGGTGATCTCGTCGGAGACAAGTCGCGCCGTGACATTCACGAGTTTCTTGCGGGCGGCCTCGGTAGGTTGGCTCACCGCGATCGACCGCACCTCGGCGAGCAGTGGCGCGTCGTCGCCGATCGTCGGAATGACCGCCGAGGCAAAGTACAACGCGTCGACGCCCGCAAACGAAAGCGGCTTGTCGGGCATGACCGTCGTGGCGGGCCGTTCGAGGGTTCCATCGAGGGTCTTGAGACCGCTGATGAGCGCACTCTGACCGCCGACGAACCGAAGCGCCACGTCGCGGACCGCAAGCGAGCTCCAGAACTCGTGCCACACCCGCTGCGTGTACCACCAACCTTCCGTGGGCAGCCCGGTGGGGCCGTCGAGAGCGTAGGTCACGACCGTCTTGGCCTCGGGCGACTCGAGCCCCACGACGAGATCGAGCGCATACCCCGGAGCGTCGGCCGCTGTCGACAAGCGATACTCCTTGCTGACGAGGAGGCCCCCCGGCAGCATCTTCGTAAAGCGAACACTCTGACCGTCGGCCGAAGACGAAGCCCGCCAATCGACGCTGGCCAAATCTTGACCTGCGATCTCGTCGAGCGGCTCACGACGCCGACGGCCATCACGCCCTTCGAGAGACAATCGAAACGAGAGGGGATCGTGCGGGCGTCCGTCGGCATCCACGACAGGCTTGCCGCGGTATTCGGGCCGCACGACTTCGAGGGGGCGCCGACCGAGGACGGCTTCAAGCGAGACTTTTTCGTTGCCCTCGCCCCGTATCACCTCGATGGGCACCGTCTGCCCGGGCCGCGTGCCGGCGAGCACGTCAGCGAGCGCGGCCGGGTCGGCCGTGGCTTGGCCAGCCACCCGCACGATGACGTCGCCCGGTTTCAGGCCGGCGCGAGCCGCTGGAGTACCAGGGCCGACGACCGCGATCTTGCAGCCCTCTGGAACGCTCGCGGCGGCCAGGTGGCCCAGATAGCCAGAGCGGTCTTCCTGGTCATGAAACCGATCATCCGAGAGTTCGATGCGCTCGATCGCTGCACCGCGGCTCGTGACCGTGACGAGCATCCGAGATGGGTCGGCTGGATCGAGCGAACCGAGGGTGAACCGGGTGCGCGGGGCGGCGTCGTCGGCAACCTCATCGGGTGCTTCGGCGGCGGCAATCTCAGCGACGCGATCAGGGGCCGACGGCTGCTTGTCCTTGGACTCGGCAGGAACCTCGCCTGCCTCAGCCGGTTCGGGCTTCGCAACTGCCGCTGGCGGCGGCTCCGGAAAGAGCCACGCCTGGAGAACTTGATTGGTGACGATGATCGCCAGCGCGATGGCGAAAAAGACGACGTAGCGACGTTCCACGAGCGATTCCAGGAGGGAGGAACGAGTATAGCGACGACGGTGACCCCGCCCTAGGCAGGTCGCTAACGCCCGATCAGAAGGCGATCGCCGAGAAAATTGTCGAGGTCAGCGATCGCATGAATCTTTCGCCGCGTGGTTTCGAGCGGGTAGGCAATGCGGCGAAAGCGAACCCGACGATCGTCCTCGACGAGCACATACGAGCTCCGCGGATCTTCGTCGCGAGGCTGCCCCACCGAGCCGACGTTGACCATGGCCTTGCCCTCAGGCAGTTCGATCACGACCTCGGTGTCGCTCACGGGGACACCCGGCGCGATGAATTCCGGCGAGGTCGTGAAGACACCCGGTATGTGGGTATGCCCCTGGAAGCAGTAGCGGGGAACGAGTTCGAAAATGTGCTCGAGCTTGAGGGGATTGTAGATGTCTTCTGGGAAGACATATTCATCGAGCGGGCGCCGGGCGGAGCCATGCACGAAGAGCAACTGCCCGCTCGCGTGGGTCCGTGGCAACTCACCGAGGAAGTCGTAGAGTTGGTCCGCCGAGTTTCGCGGCAGCCGATCATGCAGCTCGATTTGTCGCCTGGTCCATCGAATCGCCCGCTCGGCGCCGGAATTGAAACCTTCGGGGTCGAACAGCGCGCCCTGGTCGTGGTTGCCAAGGATGACGATGCTGCAGCGATCGCGGACGATCTTGACGCACTCGCATGGATTGGGGCCGTACCCGACAACGTCGCCGAGGCAGATGATTTCGTCGACCATCTGACGGTCGATATCCTCGAGGACCGCCTGGAGCGCCTCGAGATTCCCGTGGATATCGCTGATGATGGCCCGCTTCACAAACGTTCCCGCCGAAGAAAAACACCCCCGAGCGGCCATCCCACGGAAGCCGTGACAGACAAGCCGACGGGGACAACCACCCCTTCGCCTCGCTCGAGAATAGCTTGGAAGGCTACGGCCGCGGAGAATCGCGGTCAAGGATCATGATCGCCCAGACGCCACCGCCATGATGAGAACGATCTCCATCGACACGAGCCATGCCGCGGGAACCGTGGTGGCCGTCGCCGGTCCATCCGTTGCAACCCGCACGCTCGGGGTTGCAGGGGAGCACGCCAGCCGGATCGCGGTCGCCCTCGACCAGGCCGTCGAAGACCTTGGCTGGCGGCTGGCAGACACCGAGTTGGTCGTGGTCGTCCGCGGCCCCGGCTCATTCACGGGGCTTCGCGTCGGCATGGCCGCCGCCAAAAGCATTGCCTGGGCCAGCGGGGCGAAACTCGTCGGGGTGTGCGGGTTTGAGGTACTGGCCCACGAGGCGACCGGCATCGTGTCCGCTGGCGGAACGCCCATCCATATCGCGTTTGATGCCGGCCGAGGTGAGGTATATGCGGCTACGGCCACGTCGGGCGAGACGCCGTCCGGCTGGACCATCAGTCCGCCGAGTCTTCACCCCGTGGCCGCCTGGCTCGCGTCGCTCCCACCACGATCGATCGTCACAGGACCGGCCGTCGCCACACTCGGTGACGCCCTGATGATGGCGGCGCATCAGGTACCACCTACAGAAGCATGGTTTCCCAACGCCCTTTCGGCGGCAAGGGTCGGGCTCATGCGAGCGGCTGCCACTCAACTTGACCACCCAGCTTCGCTCACTCCGCATTACCTCCGTGCGAGCTACGCCGAAGAACGCTGACGGTCCGGAGAACATGCTCTCGGTGGCCGTTCCGTTGGGTTACCACTCGAAAAATTGCTGGGCTGCGACGCTGGCCTTATACTTTCCGGGTGGTTTCTGTCCGCCGATCGACCCCCTGGGGTCCGCGTCTGGCCCTCCTTCTTTCTGGGCCGACGGCGACGCGGGCGTTTTCCAACGGAGTGATCCAATGGCAAACGGCTTCGTCCGGCATTCCCGCACTTGTGGCTCGACCTTCGCGGCGCTGCTCGGGCTCGTTTGGCTCGTGGGTTCCATCCACGCGGCCGACAAGGTGTCGTTCAATCGCGACATCCGGCCGATCATGTCCGACACCTGCTTCCACTGCCACGGCAATGATGCCAAGACGCGTGAGGCCGGCTTGAGGCTCGACGTGCGCGAGGCGGCCCTTCGAGAGACCGAAGGGGGCTTGGTGCCGATCGTGCCAGGGGATCCCGATTCGAGTGGCATCATCCAGCGGATTTTCGATTCCGACGACCCGATGCCACCAGAGTCGGCGCATAAGCCGCTCACCGACGCGCAGAAGGACCTGTTTCGCCGCTGGGTGGCCGAAGGGGCGGTGTATGAGCCGCACTGGGCCTACGCCCCGCTCACGCGACCGGCCGTTCCGGCCGGCCACGCGGGAAAGAATCCGATCGATGCGTTCGTCGAGGCACGACTTGCGGAGAAGGGACTGCGTCTGTCGGATGAGGCGGCGGCCAATGTGCTCGAGCGGCGACTGGCGCTCGACCTTACCGGTCTCCCTCCCGATGCGGCCCTTCCAGCCCCCCGTCCTGCGAGTGAAAACCTCGTCGAGGCCCTGCTGGCCTCGCCCCATTTTGGCGAACGCATGGCGACTTGGTGGCTGGACATCGCCCGCTTTGCCGACACAGTGGGCTTTCATGGCGATCAGAACCAGCGCATCTTCCCGTACCGCGACTACGTCATCGCGTCGTTCAATGCCAACAAGCGGTTCGACGATTTCACCCGCGAGCAACTCGCCGGCGACCTCCTCCCGAATCCGACGACCGAGCAACTCGTGGCCACGGGCTACAACCGGCTCAACATGATGACCCGCGAGGGAGGTGCCCAGCCGAAGGAATATCTTGCCAAGTACGGCGCCGAGCGAGTCAGGGCAGTGGCAGCGGCGTGGTTCGGCAGCACGTTCGGCTGTGCCGAGTGCCACGACCATAAATTCGACCCGATCACCGCCCGCGACTTTTACGAGCTTCAGGCCTTCTTCGCCGACGTCAAGCAGTACGGCGTCTACAACCACTACGGCTATACCCCAGAGCCTGAACTCCGTGGATTCGACAACGAACATCCGTTTCCACCGGAACTGCAGGTGCGAAGTCCATGGATGGAGGCTCGCTACGCACAGCAACGACAGCGTCTTGCGGCTGAATTGACAGCCGCGGCCGGCCGATTGGCAGGCGATCCGAAAGCCGTGAAGGCCCGCGAGCATTGGGAATCACAGGTCGGCGAGTTCCTCACCTCCCATCCGAGCGGCTGGCTCACGCTTGCCCCTTCCGAGGCACGAGTCGTCAAGGGCGGAAAGCCCGTCGAGAAGCGATCGGTGAAGCTTGCTCCTGGGGCCGATGGCCAGGTCGCATCGAGCGACAAGCCGCTGTCGAAGGGGGAGTCAATCGAACTCACTTCGGACCTCACCGGCATGCCCACCATCGCTGCCGTCCGCCTGACCCTCGCGACGGATCTCGTGGACGATGCCACCCGATCCGCCTCATCCGGAGAAGCGATCTCCCTTTCGCTTGCGATCCATCCCGCCGATGGCGTACCTCGGCCCGTGCGGCTCATCGCGGGCGACGCGTCTGTGAAACGACCCGTGTATCAGTCGGGCGCGGAAGTACCGGGGCTTGCCAACCAATGGCGTCTGCCCTTCGACGTCCCGAAAGAACCGAAGCCTGAGGCGGTGTGGGTGATCGAGCCTGTCGTCGTGGCCAAGGGCGACCGCCTCGTGGCCACGATCGGCGGCTCGGGCCGCTTGCCCGTCCGCATCTCTGTCAGCCCGCTCGGTGAGGTCGAGCCACTCCAGGTGGCGTCGCCAACGGATGTCGCCGCTCTCAAGACCGCTGCCTCGTCTCGCTCGCCCGAGCAGAGTGCCAGATCCGCGATGCTCTTCCTTTTGTCCACGGCCCGCGATCGAGCGTCGTTTGACAAGGCCCACAAGCTCGGCCGCGAGATCGCGGGCCTGTTCGGCGGCCGCACCTGGACGCTCATCACGCAAGCCGCCCCGAAACCGTTGACGATTCGCGTGCTCCCCCGTGGCAACTGGCTGGACGAGAGCGGGCCGGTCGTCTTGCCGGCCACGCCGGCGTTTCTTCCGGGGCGCATCGAAAGCACCGAAGACAAGCGGCTTACGCGGCTGGATCTGGCGAACTGGCTCGTTTCGGATGCCAATCCGATCACACCACGGGCCGTGATGAACCGGTTGTGGGCGATGTTTTTTGGCGTCGGGCTCAGCGGAGTCGTGGACGACCTGGGATCCCAGGGAGAGCTTCCCACGCATCCGGAGTTGCTCGATTGGCTCGCCTGTGAGTTCCGCGACTCCGGCTGGGACATGAAGCACATGATTCGGCTTATCGTCACGAGCCGCACCTATCGTCAGGCCAGTTCGCTCTCGCCCAAGGCGCTCGCCGTGGATCCTGCCAACCGTCTGCTCGCGTCGCAGAACCCGCGACGGCTCGAGGCGGAATTCGTCCGCGACAATGCCCTCGCGATCGCTGGCCTCCTCGATCTCACGGCCATCGGAGGACCGAGCGTGAAGCCCTATCAGCCCGACGGCTACTACGCGGCGCTCCAGTTCCCGAATCGCACGTATGTCGCCGACACCGACGATCGGCAATGGCGGCGCGGTGTCTATACCCACTGGCAGCGGACATTCCTCCATCCGATGCTCGCAAACTTCGATGCCCCAGCCCGCGATGAATGCGCCGCGGCCCGCTCCGTGAGCAACACGCCCCAGCAGGCGCTGACGCTGCTCAACGATCCCACCTTCGTCGAAGCGGCCCGCGCGTTCGCTGCTCGCCTCCTCGAAGATCCGGCGCCGGCCGGGGATGTCGATCGGATCAAGCTGGCGTTCCACCAGGCGGTCAACCGCGATGCCCTTCCACAAGAACTGGCCTCCCTCGAATCGTTTCTTGCCTCCCAGCGCGCGTTCTTTCAAAAGTCACCCGGTGAGGCGACCAAGTTGATTGCCGTAGGACTGGCGGCATCGCCGAAGCTCGATCCGATCGAGCATGCTGCCTGGACCCAGGTCGCCCGCGTCCTCCTGAATACCCACGAACTCATCACCAGGTACTGAGCATGCTGCCCGATTCCATTTCGATCGCTCGCCGCAGCTTTCTCCACCAGAGTGCCTTCGGCTTGGGGGGCATCGCCCTGGCCATGCTCGAGCGCGAGAGCTTGGCCGCCAAGCCGGCAGCACCGCGTGGCTTACCTCGCCCGGACGACTGGCGCGGTGCCCTCCAGCAGCCACACTTTCCGGTGAGGGCGAAGCGGGTGATCTTCCTCTGCATGGCGGGCGGCCCTTCCCAGTTCGAGAGCTTCGATTGGAAACCGGTCCTCAAGGACCTCGACGGCAAACCGTTTCCAGAATCGTTTACCAAGGGGCAGCAACTTGCCCAGCTCCAGAACGCCGAACTGAAAGCCCGCGGATCGTTCGTCGGGTTCCAAAAGCACGGTCAGTCGGGAATCGAGGTCAGCGAGCTCTTTCCCCATCTCGCGAAGCAGGCCGATCGGCTCTGTGTGATTCGGTCGATGCAGACCGAACAGATCAATCACGACACGGCCCACGCCTTCATGAACACGGGTTCGATCATCAAGGGGCGGCCGAGCATGGGCTCGTGGCTGCTCTACGGGCTCGGCGCCGCCGCTGACAACCTTCCTGGCTTCATCGTGCTGACGTCGGCCGGCAAGTATGGCCAGCAGCCGATCTCCGCACGACAGTGGTCGAGCGGCGTCTTGCCGAGTCGTTTTCAAGGCATCCTCTTCCAGTCGCGGGGTGATGCGGTTCACTACATCGGTAACCCGCCGGGGGTATGCCAAAGCACCCAACGGCAGGTGATCGACGAGGTGCGTCGGCTCAACGGGCTCCTTGCCGAACGGCAGAACGACCCGGAGATCGCGACCCGCATCGCACAGTACGAAATGGCCTTCCGCATGCAGACGAGCGTGCCGGAGCTCACCGACTTCTCCGGCGAGTCGCAGGAAACGCTCGATCTCTACGGCGTGAAGGAGCCGGGCGACGGATCCTTCGCGTCGAATTGCCTCCTGGCGCGGCGGCTCGCCGAGCGGGGCGTGCGCATGATCCAGCTCTACCACCGCAACTGGGATCATCACGGTGACATCGAGCCCGGCATGAAGGAGGGCGCGACCAATGTCGACAAGCCCTCGGCCGCGCTCATCGAGGACCTTGCGCGACGCGGCCTGCTGGACGACACCCTCGTCGTGTGGGGCGGTGAATTCGGTCGCACGCCGATGGGCCAGGGCTCCGGCCGCGACCACCACATCCTCGGCTTCAGCGTCGTTCTGGCGGGCGGCGGCATCAAGCCTGGCATCACCTGGGGTGCGACCGACGAGCTCGGCTACCGAGCGGTGGAAAACGTCGTCCATGTGCATGATCTCCACGCCACGATGCTCGCGCTCTTGGGCATCGATCACCATCGCCTGACGACAAAGTTCCAAGGCCTCGACGTCCGCCTCACGGGCATCGCCGGCAACGTCGTCAAGGGCATCATCGACCGCTCGTGATCCGCTGCGCGGCTCACGGCTGATTCTGCCGAGGCATCCATGCCCTCGGCAGAATCCTCGCTCGGCGGGGGCAAGCCGAGGTTGCCCGCGCCGAGCCGGCCGACATCGTGTCGGCCGTACGTTGTAGTGGCACGGGCTTGAGCTCAGGGAGGCCCGTGTCATGGAGCCGGCGTAGAAAGCCAGCGCAGCCCGGAGGGCGAAGCGCAGATTTCTCCGAGTGAGCGAAGGCCATGGATGGCCGCAGCGAATGTCCGGCGACATGACACGGGCCGCCCTGAGCGGCGACGACACTGAGGCAAACAGCCGGTACATTAGGCGGCCGGGTCCGTTTTCCACGTCAGGGTAGGCCATGCGTCCGATCAAGAAACTGCTCGTTGCCAATCGCAGCGAGATCGCCATTCGCGTCTTCCGCTCCGCTCACGAGCTGGGTATCCGTACGGTCGCCATCTACGCCCACGAGGACCGATTTGCCCTCCACCGCTTCAAGGCCGACGAGGCCTACCTCGTGGGCAAACCTGGCGAGCCGATCCGGTCGTACCTCGATATTGAGGGCATCGTGGCCCTTGCGAAGGATCGCGAGATCGACGCGATCCATCCTGGCTACGGGTTTCTCTCCGAGAACCCGGAGTTTGCAACCGCGTGCGAGGCGGCGGGAATCACCTTCGTCGGCCCGCGGGTCGAGCTGCTCAAGACCCTCGGTGACAAGACGGCAGCCCGCGATCTCGCGGCCCGTGCCGGCGTACCAATCCTTGCCGGAAGCCCGAAACCAGTCACGAGCTTGGCCGACGCCAAGAAGATAGCCGGTGAGCTTGGCTATCCCGTGATCCTGAAAGCGGCCCACGGCGGTGGTGGCCGCGGCATGCGAGTCGTGCGTGGAGAAGAGGAGCTGGCCGTCGCGCTCGAGAGCGCCCAGCGGGAGAGCAAGACGGCGTTCGGCTCGGCCAGCGTGTTCGTGGAAAAGTTCATCCAGCGGGCAAGGCACATCGAGGTGCAGTTGCTCGGTGACCTGCACGGCAACCTTGTGCACCTCTTCGAGCGCGACTGCTCGGTGCAGCGCCGCCACCAAAAAGTGGTCGAGGTCGCGCCCGCGCCCAATCTCGCACCGGCACTCCGCGATGCCATCTGCGAAGCGGCGCTCTCGATTGGTCGGGCCGCCCGCTACGAAAACGCCGGTACCGTCGAGTTCCTCGTCGACGCCGACACCGGCCGCTTTTACTTCATCGAGGTGAACCCACGCATCCAGGTGGAGCACACCGTCACCGAAGAGATCACCGGCATCGACATCGTCCGCCGCCAGATCCGCGTCGCCGAAGGTTTCAAGCTCGGCGATCCAGAGATTGGACTCGGTGACCAAAAGGCGATCCGCTCCATGGGCACGGCGGTCCAGTGCCGCGTCACGACCGAAGACCCCGAGAACCGCTTCCTGCCCGACTACGGGCGCATCACGGCCTACCGTTCTGCGAGCGGCCTCGGCATTCGTCTCGACGCTGGTTCAGCGTTTTCAGGCGCCGTGGTCACGCCCTATTTCGATTCGCTGCTCGTGAAGGTGACGGCTCGTGGCCTCACGCTCGACGAAGCTGCGGGGCACGTCGAGCGATGCCTGCAAGAGTTTCGGGTCCGCGGCGTGAAGACGAACATCCCGTTCCTCATCAACCTCGTCACGCACCCAGAGTTCCTCGCGGGGCGGTGCACGACCCGGTTCATCGACGAGACCGCGAGCCTCTTTGATTTTCCGGTGCGCCGCGACCGTGCCACCAAACTGCTCGAGTATCTCGGCGACGTGATCGTCAACGGAAACGCGCTCGTCAAAGGTCGGGCAACGGCGGCACGCCGTGATCCGGCGCCGCTTCCTGCGTTCGATGCCCTCTCCCCTGCCCCTGCGGGTACGCGGGATCGCCTCAAGGAACTTGGCCCAGAAAAATTTGCCGCCTGGATCCGCAACCACAAGGGACTTCTGGTCACCGACACGACCATGCGGGACGCCCACCAATCACTCCTCGCGACGCGCATGCGGACCTATGACATGCTCGCTGTCGCCGATGCCTACGCGAGGCTTGGCGCGGGCCTCTTTTCGCTCGAGATGTGGGGCGGGGCCACGTTCGACACATCGATGCGATTTCTCAAGGAATGCCCGTGGGATCGTCTCATTCAGCTTCGCGAGCGGATCCCGAACGTCTTGTTCCAGATGCTCCTTCGGGCGAGCAACGCCGTCGGCTACACGAATTACCCCGACAATGTCGTGCAGGCTTTTGTGAAGGAATCGGCGGCGGCCGGGATCGACGTGTTTCGCGTGTTCGACCCGCTCAACTGGGTGCCGAACATGCGGGTCGCGATGGACTCCGTTCGCGAAAGCGGCGCCATTTGCGAGGCGGCCATCTGCTACACGGGTGACGTCCTCGATCCGAAGCGCCCGAAGTATTCGCTGTCGTACTACGTCGCGCTCGCCAAGGAGCTCGAAAAGCACGGGGCCCACATGCTGGCCATCAAGGACATGGCCGGGCTCTGCAAGCCTTTTGCCGCGGGCAAGCTCGTCGCGGCGCTGCGTGACGAGATCGGAATCCCGATCCATTTTCATACCCACGACACAGCCGGTTCACAGCTTGCCACGCTGCTCGAGGCAGCGTCGCACGGAGCCAGCGTGGTCGACGCCGCTCTCGCCCCGTTCGCGGGCCTGACCAGCCAGCCCAATCTCAACGCGCTGGTCGATGCCGCCCGGCATACGCCGCTCGACACCGGCCTCAACACCGATGACCTGCGGCGCCTGGCCCACTACTGGGGTGCTGTCCGCGATCACTACACGGCGTTCGAGTGCGGCATGAAGGCCCCCGACGCCGATCTCTATCTCCACGAGATGCCCGGGGGTCAGTTCACGAACCTGCTGGAGCAGGCCAAGGCCCTCGGCCTCGGCGACCGCTGGGAAGAAGTCTGCAAGGCGTATGCCGACGTCAACCGCGTGCTCGGCGATATCGTGAAGGTGACCCCCACGAGCAAGGCCGTCGGCGACCTTGCTCTGTTGCTCGTGACCAACGGCCTCACCGCCGACGACCTTCTCGACGACACCCGCGAGATCGCGTTCCCAGAGTCTGCGATCGACCTCCTCGCCGGACGCATGGGCCAGCCACCGGGCGGCTTTCCCCCGGCTGTCGTGAAGCGGGTCGTGAAGAATGGCGAGATCGTGACGGGACGGCCCGGGGAGTCGATGCCCCCTGCTAACTTCGGGGAGGCGACGAAGACGGTGACCGACCTGGTCGGCCGTGAGGCGTCGCCGCGCGAAGTTCTCTCGTGGCTTCTGTACCCGCGGGTGTTCCAAGACTTTGCGAGGCACCAAGCGACGTACAGCGATGTCAGCGTTCTCGCAACACCGGCGTTTCTCGAAGGCCTGCTGCCCGGCGAGGAGCTTGCCGTCGAAATCGAGCCCGGCAAAACGCTCGTTATCCGCCTGCTCACCGTCGGCGATCCACACGCTGATGGTACGCGGACGGTTTTCTTCGAACTCAACGGCCAACCCCGCAGTGTGTCGATCACCGATCGTTCGCTCGAAGCCACGGTGCAAAAGCGCCCGAAGGCCACGCCGGGTGACGCGCGTGAGGTGGCAGCCCCGATGCCTGGCCTCGTCGTCACCGTCGCCGTGCGCAGCGGCGACAAGGTGAAGAAGGGCCAGAAGCTCCTGAGCCTCGAAGCCATGAAAATGGAAACGACGCTCTACGCGGAGCGGGACGGCACGCTCGCCGAAGTGCTCGTGGCTCCTGGCACGCCCGTCGAGGCGGGAGAGCTGATCGCTCGCTACGCTGACGCGTAGCGGCACGGCTGCAATGCCATCCATGGCCATTGCAGCCTCGTTTGCTCGGCGGGGGCAAGCCAAGGTTGCCCGCGCCGAGCCGGCCGCCATCCAGGCGGGCGTGCGTCACGGGCTCTGCCCGTGACATCCGGGCACGCGGCGCGGGCTTCGCCCGCTGCGTGCCACAAGCCGAACGGGATTCCGACCGCCTCTCGCACATCCTGGCTCGCGTGCTCGTCTTCAATCCAGTCACCAGCTCGGGGTTGCCCGTGTCATGGAGCCGGCGTAGAAAGCTGAGCGAAGCCTGGAGGGCGAAGCGAAGATTTCTCCGAGCGCCGCGGTGGCCACGATGGCCACCGCAAGCGTCCGGCGACATGACACGGGCAGCCCCGAGCCACGCAGGACGTGACCTCGTGGGGCTCGAACTACTCCTTCAGCAACTCGGCAAAGACTTTGCGGAACTTTGCGACCTTCGGGGCCACGACCGCTTGGCAGTAAGGCTGCCGAGGGTTGTTCGCGAAGTATTCCTGATGGTAGTCCTCGGCGGGATAGAACGTCGTCGCCTTGGTGACTTCGGTCACGATTCTGCCCGGGTACACCTTCGCCGCATCGAGCCGCTTGATGACGTCTTCGGCGATCCGCTTCTGTTCGTCGTCGTGGTAGAAAACGCCGGATCGATACTGGGTTCCCACGTCGGCCCCCTGACGATTGAGCGTCGTCGGATCGTGCGTGGCAAAAAACACCTCGAGAAGTTTTTCGTAGGGCACGACTGTCGGGTCATACTCGATCTCCACCGCCTCGGCGTGGCCTGTGAGCCCGGTGCAAACGTCCTTGTACGTCGGATTCGGGACCGAGCCACCGATGTAGCCGCTCGTGGCACTCTTGACACCCTTCATCTGTTCGTAGACCGCCTCCGTACACCAGAAGCAACCTCCGGCGAAGGTTGCCTTGGCGACTTTCGGCGCCGCGTCATTTGCCACTGCCATGCCAAGGCCTCCTGTCACCACGGTCGCCCATGCGACCAGCATGGCATTGACCACGTGCGAATCGAGCGTCATGTCTCGGTCCTCCGGGTACGGCTCCGAGCCTGGGAACCACCTCCGTTGATCATAGGAAGTTTTTCCGGATCGACGACGAACCGCAAGGGTTTCGTGGCCCATTCCCCGGCATAGTCCACGCCGATCCTCGGCGTCCGCTCGATCTTTCGCGGGGGAACCGCGACGCCTGCCTCAAACCAGAGGCCACTGCCCCTCGCCGCCGGCGTCGCATTGTGCCCGGCATGGATTCCAAGGCCTCTGGTAAGCCGTCCGGGACCGACATGTCCCGTGACGCCGCGAATCAACACTGCTGCCGGCGTTCCGACGGGGCCGGTGACGACGTTGAGCATCCAGTGCATGCCATAGCAAAGGTAGACGTACCAGACCCCGGCGGGGCCAAACATGACGGCGTTCCGGGGGGTCATACCGCGGGCGGCGTGGCAGGCGAGGTCATGGGCCCCGAGATAGGCCTCGGTCTCGACGACAGCGTGCCGCCTGACGCGCCCCTCCGCGCCGCGTACGACCAGGAAGGCGCCGAGCAGTTCGCGGGCCACCCGGTCGGCTGGTCGTTCAAAAAACGGGCGGCAGAGCACCCTCGATGACGTTGGCATGAGAGTCATTATGATGCCACCTCCCAGAACCCACGCATGGAGCCCTTGGATGGAAGCAGGAATCGTCGGACTTCCCAACGTCGGCAAGAGTACGCTCTTCAACGCCCTTACGATGTCGCAGGCGGCCCAGAGCGCGAACTACCCGTTCTGCACGATCGAGCCCAACGAAGGCATGGTGAGCGTGCCGGACGACCGGCTCCGCCGCATCACGGCCCTCATCCCGACCAAAAAGGTCATTCCGGCGGCACTCAAGCTGGTGGACATCGCCGGTATCGTGAAGGGGGCGAGCGAAGGCCAAGGGCTCGGCAACAAGTTCCTGTCGCATATCCGCGAGGTCGACGCGATCATCCAAGTCGTGCGGTGCTTCGAGGATCCCGACGTGATCCACGTGGCGGGCAAGGTCGATCCAGTCTCCGACATGGAGACGATCGAGATCGAGCTCCTGCTCGCCGACATGCAACACCTCGACAACATGCTGCCTCGGGCTGAACGCGCCGCCAAGAGCGCCGACAAAGAGGCTCGCCTCAAGTTCGACACGATGAAAAAGTGCCTGGAGCACCTCAAGACCGAGAAGCCGCTCAGGACCCTCGAACTGAGCGATGTGGAACGAGCTGCCGTCAAGGAGTTTGGCCTGCTGACGGCGAAGCCGATTCTCTACGTTGCCAACGTCGACGAAAGCGATGTCGCAGGAAACGGCCCGCTCGTGAAAGCCGTGCGCGAGCAGGCCGCGAAGTCGGGCGCCGAGGTCGTGCCGGTCTGTGCGAAGTTCGAGGCCGAGCTTGCGGAACTCGACGAGGCCGACCGAAAAGAGATGCTCGCTGGCGCGGGCCTCGCCGAGCCGGCCCTCGCGTCGCTCGCACGAGCGGCCTACCGCACCCTCGGCCTGCAGAGCTATTTCACCGCGGGCGAAAAGGAAGTCCGCGCCTGGACGATTCCCGTCGGGGCAACGGCCCCGCAGGCCGCCGGCGTGATTCACACTGACTTCGAGAAGAAGTTCATCCGCGGCGAGATCTATTCGCTCGACGATCTCGAAGCGTACAAGACTGAAAAAGAGATCCGTGCCCACGGCAAGCTGCGCGTCGAGGGCAAGGAATACGTCATGCAAGACGGCGACATCTGCCACTGGCTGGTGTAGCCGCTGCGATTGTTCCGCTGTTTCGCCGCCACGCGGCTCAAGGCTGCTTCTGCCGAAGCATCCATGCCGCCCGAAGAATGTCACGCCGAGATTGGCCGCGGCTCGTGGTGATGTTGAAGATTGTCAGGAAGCCACTCGTCGTCGGCCTCTTCCTCGTCGACGGCGGGTCCGCTGGTCAGCGCCTCGATATCGGCCGCTTCAAGATGACCATCACGGGCACTTGTCCCGAAGAACGAGTACATGACCGGCACGAGGATCAGCACGAGCACGGTCGTGGTCAACAGACCAAACGCCATGGACGTGGCCATCGGCACCAGAAACTGGGCCTGAAAGCTCGTTTCCAGGAGGAGCGGCATGAGGCCACCGATGGTCGTCATGCTCGTGAGCAGCACGGGGCGGAATCGCAGACAGCCGGCTTCCCGAAGGGCCTCGCGCAGCGGATGACCGGCCCGGACGCGGTGGTTGATGAAGTCGATGAGCACGATCGAGTCGTTCACCACGACGCCCGAGAGCGCGACGAGACCGAACATGCTGAAAAGGGTCAGGGGCATGCCCATGAACGCGTGGCCGAAGACCGCGCCCGCGATCCCGAAGGGGATGACACCGATGATGAGCAACGGCTGGAAGTAGCTCTTGAACTCCATCGTGAGCAGCACGAACATCGCAAAGATAGCCACCACGAAGCCGACGCCGAGGCTCTCGAGCGACTCATTGGTCTGCTCCCGCTGGCCTTCCCAGCGCACCTTCACCAGCGGAAACGCCTCGAGCAGTTCCGGCATCAACCGCTTTTCCATGTCGGCCGTGATCTGGCTGCTGGTCATCGTGGTGGCAGACGTGTCGATGTCGGCCACGACCGAGATAGACCGTTTCTGGTCAAGGCGATTGATCTCGGAGTAGCCGCGTGTGATCGTGATGTCGGCCAACTCACGAATGGGCCGCTTCACGCCATCGGCGCCGGCCACCCGGATCTCATCGAGGGTGGCGAGGCTGCGTCGCTCGTTCCGCGGGTAGCGCACCATGAGTTTGACCTCATGGCGGCCACGCTGGAGCCGCATGACTTCCTCGCCGTAGTAGCTCGCTCGAATCGTGCTGGCGAGATCATCGAGTGTCACGCCGAGGGCCTCGGCACGGGGCTTGATCCGAATCTGGTACTCCCATTTGCCAGGACGGGAGTCGGAATCGATGTCGATCACCCCGGTGTACTGGGCCAACCATTCCTTGCATCGTGCGACGGCGGCATCGAGCTGCCGAATCGCCTCAGGGTTCGACTGGGCCAGCAGCTTGAACTCGATCATCTTGCCCCCGGGGCCGATGTTCTCCATCCCAAAGACGATCGACTCGACGCCTGGAAAGTCCCCGGATGTCCGCCGCCATTCGCTGATGAACTGCTCGCTCGTGACGGTGCGGGTCTGGGCATCGACGAGCTCGATGGCGACGGCCCCCACATGGCTCCCGCTCATGCGGGCCGCCGGACCGATTTCACCCTGAGCCGCCACAGAACCGACGGCCCGGTGCACGAGCGTGACGATCGGTTCACTCCCTTCCGGCGTGAATTTCCTCGAGGCCGCAAACGCTGCTTCCTCGATCCTTCGCGTGGCCTCCTCGGTCACGTCCACGGGCGTGCCGTCGGGAAAGACGATCTTCGCAAGGAGACGGTTGGCGTCGATCTTCGGAAAAAGCTCGAAGGGGGTAATGCCGCTCCGAACCACCGCAAGCGCCAGAAGGAGAATCGAGACCGCGAGCGCGAGTGTGGAATATCGGTTGTCGAGCGCGACCTCGAGTATCGGCGAATAGACACGCCGCACGAACCACTTGAGGCTGCGATCACAGACATGCTGGAGCCACGACACGACGACCAGGAGCGGACGGAAGGGATAGAGCAGGATTCCGATGATCGTGAAGACGAGATTTTTTTCGTGTGAAAGATGCCCTGGAAGGACAAGCGTCGACTCGAAGAGCGACATGAGCAGCGAGGTGATGAATGCAAAGGGCATGACGGCGATGAACTTGCCCATCACGCCACTGACGAAACAGAGCGGCATGAACGTGATGACCGTCGTCATGACGCTCGAGATGACGCTCGGTATGACCTCCACCGTTCCGTCGATGGCCGCGGCCGTCAGATTCTTTCCCATGCGGCGATGCCGGTCGACGTTGTCGCTCACCACGACGGCGTCGTCGACGACGATCCCGATCGCCATCAAAAAGGCGAACATCGAGAGCATGTTGAGCGTCTGATCGGTCGTGTACATCAGCATGCCGGTGCCGAGCATCGCGAACGGAATGCCAAGCGCCACCCAGAAGGCGATCTTCAGATCGAGAAAGAGGGAGAGCACGACGAAGACAATCACCAGCCCCTGGGCGCCATTGGAGACGAGCATGTCCAGGCGATCCTTCACGTCGATCGACTGGTCGGCCCAGGTGACGAGCTCGTAGCCTTCCGGGACCGGATTGTCGGCGACGTAGCCCTTGACCGCGGCCACCATCGCCAAGAGGTCTTCGCTCGACGTCCGGTCGACCGAGATCACCATGCCTTGGCGGCCGTTGATGCGATTCGTCGAAGCGACGTCGGCAAATTCGTCCCGCACCGTGGCCACGTCGCCAACGGTAAGCACGACACCGTCCGGCTGGGTGAGCAGCGGCAGCTTGGCGATCTGCTCCCCGGAATACTTCTTGTTCTTCCCACGGATGAGGACTTCGCCGCTTTCGCCCCGGATGAGGCCTCCAGGGAGTTCGAGGTTTTCACGCCGCACGATGTCCGCGACCGACCGAAGGGAAAGACCGTACTTACGAAGCGTGGCCTCGGAGACCTCGATGTCGATCTCGTAGTCGCGAGCGCCTTGGAGGTTGGCGGCGGAGACGGCCGGAAGGACCAAAAGGTCGTCACGAACCCGCTCGGCGACATCCCTGAGTTCCTCTTCGGACACCTCGCCGTAGACGGACGCGTCGGGGGCCAAAACCCCGACCTTGATCGCCGGCGTGCGGAGCGTCACCTGCTCGACCTTCGGGTCTTCTGCAAGCACCGGAAAGCTCGGAATCCGATCCACTTCCGAACGGATCTCAGAGAGCGTCTTTTGCACATTCTTGACGGTGTCGCGGAGCTCGAAGACACAGAATCCGGCTCCTTCCTGGGCGACGCTCGTCACCTTCTTGATGCCTTCGACGCTTCGACACGCTTCTTCTATTTTTTGGCAGATGCCCTCTTCCACCTCCTCCGGCGAGGCCCCGGGATAGGGAACCGTCACAAGGACGATCTCCAAATCGAATTCGGGAAACACCTCGCGGCGCATCGTCGCGAAGGCCATCGCGCCCACGAGGAGCACCGCGAGCGTGAGCGTGTTCATGGCCGGCATGTTCCGGACCGTCCAGGAAACGATCGTCCTCACGTCTTTTCCTTCGCTCTGGGAGTCGCGGCGGTGGTAGCGGTGGCTGACTCGGCCACCGGCATGCCCGACCTGGGCTGATTGATCTGGCTTGTCACGACCCGGTCGCCCGCCATGAGGCCCGACGGACCACTCTCGAAGAGCGCTCGGCCGTCGACGACCTGCACGGCCCTCGGGCGAAGTATCTCGAGCCGCCCTTCCCGGATGACCCACACCTCACCATTCGGCCGCCGAGCTTCTTCCGGCAGCGAAACGATGTCGTGAGGGGATTCGACATGCACCCGCACCTGCACGAACATGCCCCGCATGAGCGACCGCGGTGACCCGGCCGGCGGGGTTTCGAGGGCGGCTCCATAACGGTCGAGGGCCCGGACGCGGGTCGGCTCGGCGACGATCACCCGGCAGGGAAGCGTGCGGGTCTTCTCCTCGAGGCCCCGCCCCTCCTGCCGAGAGAGCGAGCCATCCCATTCGTAGAGACGATCGCCGACGGCCAGCACGACGGTGGCCGGCGTGTCGGGCAGTTCGTGGTGCCCACCGGCAAGCGGATCAGCAACCCCGGCCGAACGCCAGACGCGGGCAAGGTCGTCCATCTGAAGGCTCGTCCGCACTTCCGCCTTGCTCGTGTCTTCGATCGTGACGAGCGAGGTGCCCTTGGCCACGTAGGAGTCCTGCTCGACGTGGTCTTCCACGATGACACCATCAGTCGGGGCCACCACGCGTGTGCGGGCCAGGTCGAGCTTCGCACGATCGAGCATGGTCTCGGCGAGCACGCGAGCCTCTTCGAGTCGGCTCTTTTTCTTCTGAAGAACCCTCGCCTGGCCTTGGAGGTTCGTGAGGTTCGTCGCTGCGG
>CAZCHF010000052.1:21027-26980 GCA_964498325.1 uncultured Candidatus Kuenenia sp. | reverse complement strand
CCGCAAAGTCGATTTACGGCTCGCCATGACCGGTGACGAACAGCGCAATTTCATCCCGGTGGATTGGGTGGCCGAGGCGATGGTGCGACTCTTGGACATGCCGCAGGCACGTGGGCGCACGATCCATCTCGCTCCCAACAAGCCGATCACGATCCGGCAACTGATCGACTTCACAAGCAGCTACCTCAACTCCGGTGGCGTTGAATTCTGCGGCCCGAACAAGCCGGCTGATCTCAACGCGATTGAAGCCATGGCCTATGGTGGAAAGTCGCTCTACGAACCCTACGAGCAGACCGATCCCGTCTTCGAGACCACGACGCTCGACGAGCTCCTGCCCGATCTTCCCTGTCCGATCATCGACGAGGCCATGATCCATCGGTTCCTGGCGTTCGGCGACGCGGATCGGTGGGGGAAGCGGCGTCGGCGGGCGCCCGCAGTGAAGCGTGCCGATGGGCATCAGGATGGTGCGGCGCACGATGTACAGCTCGCAGCCCAACTGGCGGAACCGATGATCGGCTATCCGGTCGGAGCCTCGGCGGCACGCGCCGTCTCGTGACGGCCCGATGTCCGTACGCGCACCCCGCAGCGGCCGTCGATCATCGCCACGTCATAGACGATCCCTCGCCATTCGATCGACCGGGTAGCGAGGGCGACAACCGTCGCGACACCGTACACGGCTTGGGTGAGCGGGATGAGAGCGATCTGCCAGAGGATCCGCCGAACCGAGAAAGACCGCAGGCGACCGCCGGCCGACGCGACTGCGGTCCGGACGGTCCATGCGATCACGAGGAAAAGCAGGGCGGTGGCAGCTTCGTAACAGGCAATGGCCGTCAGAGCGATGGCCATGCTCCCCCACGCCGCACTCGCGGCTGCCGCCATCGCCCATCCGATCGCCGCCAAGAGGGCGAGGGACGTGCCAAGCCCGTGCACGGCGACGAGCGGCCACGAGGGATGATGAAGCCTTGCCGTCAGCAGTTGGCGCGCGATCCATCGGGTAAGCGGTCCTAGCGCCACGTCATCATCCTCGTCAACGGCGATCAGTGCCGGTGCAAATCGGTATCTCCACCCGGCCCGTGTCAGCGGCTCGGTCAGTGCCGTATCTTCACAGAGGGTCGTGCGAATGACGTCGAGCCAGCCGCACGCCTCCATGGCCTCGCGGCGCACCGCCAGGGAACCACCCCAGGGAATCCCGAAGGCCGACATCTGCACGATCGCCCCGACATTCCAAATGACACGCACGGTGCCCGCGATCGAGTCATGGATCGGCTCGTACCATCGGTTCCCCGACACGGCGCCGATACCTGGCTGCATGGTTTCGTACGCCATGGTGGTGAGCCAGTCGTCTCGAACGACCGAGTCGGCGTCGAGCAGGGCGACGACTCGCGTTCGGGAATCGAGCGAGGCCATGGCCTGTCGGAGCGACGCGCACTTCAACGAGCCTTCGGTCGGTCGCACGGTCAGCGGTTCGATGGTCGCTTCCCGCCAACTGGCTGCACGCTCCCCAAGCCGGTGAATGGTCTCATGGGCGACGGTCCAGGCCGGGTCTTGCTCGGAATCGACGATCACCCTGAGCCGCCAGTCGCGGTGCCGTTGGCAGGCGAGCGCCGCAAACACGCTTTGGAGCGTCGCATCGCAGCCTCGAAGGCAGAGCACGACCTCCGCCGGAACGTCCACCGCCTGATCGCCGGCAGCAACCCGGTGGGCTCGCATCCTGTGGGGAACCATCCAGGCAAACCAGCCGGTCAGGCCGATCTGAGGAACGAGCATGCCACCGAGCGTGGCAGGGACGATGATCGCCAGCCAGGTGTCTAGCACGCGGATGCCTCAGCGGCGACGGCCCCAGGGCCGTCCGTTCGGGGCGTGAACCCTCGTAGCCACGCCACGAAGCGGTCAAGGATGCTCTGCGCGAGGGTCGGCGCGAGAGCCGTGGGGTCGACGTGGGCCGCGACGATCCTTCGCCCACAGGTCTCGTGCGTGGCGAGGGCCAAGGCGGTTCCCGGCCGAACGGGAGGGACGACCCACCAGGATTCCAATGCGCTGTCACCGATCCGGAGTGTGCCCGATCGGTCGAGCAATGGCGACCGGTGAAAGCAGCGGCCAAGGTTGGAGAGGACGGCCGTGGCTTGCGGAGCCGGACGATTCGCCGCCCGCCGGAGGCCCCCGGGCATCAACCGTCCGAGTTCCAGGCTCATGGGCATGATGTGGCCGAGTGCGTGGGAGCGGATGAGCTCCATCTCGGCATGCACGCCACGGACGAGGGCGTGGCTGTCCACGCAGTGCTCGCACTGACGATCGAGAAAGACCATGCTCACCCGGTTCGCGGCAGGGAGTAGATGGTCACTTTTGGTACGGAGGCTGATCGGCACACCGAGTCGAATCCACGCATCGCAAGGCGCCGCGGAACCCGCCGGGGCTGCGGCCTCCGTGACTGCAGCCAGAAAGGCGGCCGCGAGAACGTCATTCACGGTAACGCCCTCGGCACGAGCCGCGGCTTCGGCATGGAGGGCGGTCGGCTCGTCAATCTCGGTCACGAGGATGGCCGGGCTCCACGTCGCGCGATCATGGTCAAGCCGACCTGGTCCGCGTGAGCCAAGCTCCAGCACACGTCGACTCATGAACTGCCGGACGCCGGCGAGCCCGACGCGCAGGTCTGGAAGCAAACGCATGAAACCGCGCCATGAACTCGCCACGCGACCCCGTGCCCGTAGGCACGCGAGGACGTCTTGGCCGGGCCGGGGCCGACGCCCCTGAAGCCCGGAGGCGGCGAGCAGCCACCGCTCCATGAAGGCGACCAACCCGAGTCCATCGCAGGCTGCGTGATGGACGGCGAGATTGAGCGTCCACCCCGACGGCCCTTCCACGAGCTCGGCATGGAGCATCGGGCCCTCATGCGCGGGCAGGTTCGGGAGTGAAACCGTTCCGGTCGGCGGCGGCTGCGAGGCGGCACGGTGATGGAGCTTCGGGACAGGCCCGGGCGCCCACCGTGGTCGACCGACACGGGAGCCGTCGATCCGTGCGGTCAGGAGCGGCTCGCGGCGGATCACGGCATCGAACGCTTCGGCCAGTGCGTCGCGCGGCGCGTTCCCCGAGAAATGAAACTGGGACGTGATGACCATCGGATGGGATGGTCGGTCGTCCGCGAACATGTGTTCCTCGAAGGCCGTCGTCGGCAGGCCTCCTGCTGGAAGGCAGGGATCGTCGTCTTCGGAGGCTGTCATCGAGCGGTGCATGCGTGCTCGAGCCTACCGCGTCGGTCGCAGAAGCCCCTCGACAAACTGGAGGCGAACGCCGAGCGCCTGGTCATAGCGGTTGCGAAGCTCTGTGAACTGCTGAGGCGTGGGTTGGGTTCCATTGAGCAGCCTGAAGACTTCTGCGACGTAGAGATCTGGGCTCCGACTCGTCCGTTCAAAAAGCTCGGAACTGCTGAGGATACCTGCCTGAACGCTCGTGAGCGACCGCCCCCGCATGAGCTCGGCCAGCCATACCTCCGTTTCGAAGGCACGCGGCGGCCTTCCAAGATAGCTTCGGATCCACTGGTCGATTTGATCACGCGGCTGGAGCGATGGATTCGGGGAGGCGGCGATTGGCTTCAGTCCGCTTCCCGTCGACGGGGGCGCGATCGGCGTCACACTCGCAGAAGTGCCCGAAGTCGACGCCGCCATGAGCACGAGATCGACCTGTTGGTCCCGGTCTACCGATGCAAGCGGCGTCGGCTGGCCCGACTGCATCACGATGCGGCCGCCATGTTCACCGCGGGCATCGACGGCGTATCGATGGCCCGCCGCGAGGGCCGGCAGAGCGACCTGATAGCGCATGGGAAACTCTGCGGCTGGAAGCCGGACCTGGGCGACGGAAACGTTCTCCCATTGCGGGTATGTAACATCGAGCACGCGGACGGTCACCGTGCCCGAGGCGGGAAGCCGCGCGCGGCCATCGGAAACGATTCGGCCCGTGACGCTCTTGGAAGCCGAGGCGAAGCGGACCGGCACATTGGCAAGCCCACCCGTTCGGCCACTGCGTACCAGAAGCGTGACGCTCTCGGACGGATCGACGCGACGCGCGAGTTCATCCCCGAGATCGAAAAGTTTCTCACCGACGTAGCCGACCTGATAGCCGCCGACGGCCACGATCGTATCGCCTGCTTCCACCCCTGCAGACTTGGCCAGCGAGGTCGGCCCCACTTCCACCACCTGCACGCCGACCGGAGTGTTCTGGATATTGATTCCGAGGCGATAGGCTCCCGCCCGCGGGGGAGCGGGCCGAAGGTAGGCCATCTGCTCTCCTGGAGCGGCCCACCCGGCGTCGTCGCGGGTGCGATACTCATCGGCCATCGCAACAAGACTTCCGACGACCGCCACGAACGTTGCGGCACTGCATCTCGCGGCCATGCTCAAGCTCCAGACGTTCATCGCTCTACCGGCCACCCGAGCCGTTCCTTCTGGGCATGAATTTCACCACGTGAGAGCGGCACGAGTGCGTCTTTGGCCATATCAAGCTGGCCTGGAAAGCTGAGCACGTAGGCGACGAACTCACGCAGCGGCGGGGACCATTCCCCGTTCGCGGGCACCATCACCGCGACGTACAAAGGCCGAAAGTCGGGCGTGCGCTCGGAGCCGGGCACATCGCCGACGACGCCCTGGGGAATCTCGAGCGGGACGCGGCGGAGGCCACGGCGGCCGGCTGTGGACGTGCCCACGAGCCCCAGGCCGCCGCGGTCGGCAGCGACAGCCTCGGCCACTTTCGTGATCGAATCGTGGCTGGTGATGGCTCCCGGCCAGCCAGCTTCGCCCCCCACCAGCCGCTCCAGATACCGGCGCGTGCCCGAACCAGCTTCGGAGCCGTGGACGGCGACAGCTACCGAAGCCTGGTCAGCCGCGTCGGTCCAAGTCGACCAACGAGGCGCGTCACGCCCCGCGTCCTCCGGAAGGATGCCCGTCGCGGGATTCCAGGGAAGGGACGCCACAGGGTTCTTCTCATGGACGATCCACACGAGCTGATCGAATCCGACGGCGATGATGACCGGCTTTTGGCCCGTCTTCTTCGCGGCCGCGGCAAGCTCATCGTCGGTGATGACACGACTGAGCAGGGCGACATCGGCGGCCCCATCGACCAGCGCCTGCCAGCCGGCATCGGTACTCGTACGACCGATGGAAATGGCCGCCTTCGGGTGGACCTGTTTGAAGCCATCGGCCCAAAACGCCGCCGCCTGTTCGAGCGTAGCCGAACCTGCCAATCGGATCGGACCCTCGACGAGGGTGACCGGCCGATACTCCATCGTCGCCAGCTCGAGAATCGGATTCTCGGGAGCGGCTGGATCAGGCTCGCTCTCGCCCCGTCCCGCGGAGGTGAAAATCAACGCGCTCGCGAAGAACGCAGCGAGCACATGAGGAACCCGGTGCTTGATCGTTTTCATGCCGGGATAGTAGCGACACCTGCCCGATTCTGCCTACGCCAGTGGGGGTAGCGATGTGACACAGGTGCCCCCTCGCGGGGCCTCACCGCGCGTGCCGCTCGATGACCAAAGGGTCTGAAGCACGGATATCGCCAATGCGCAGCGACGCCCGGCCAGACAGCAGGTCGTCGACGAGATCGCCGACGACTTCGGTTCGCCAGCCGGCAGCGAGGAGCGGTCGCCGTTCAGGATCGCCGTAGCCGAGTTTCCAGGCCAAGAGATCGCGCATGTCGGAGGAGGTGCCAACGAGGGCGGGGGCGAGTTGCATTTGCCGGCAGACACCCGCGACGGCCGTGGCCAGGAACTGGCCCAGCATCGCCAACTGTGACGGCGGCGCGCGGTGTTTTTCACCCCCAGGCAGTTCGTCCTCAGGGCATTCCAGGCCGCGCTCGATCGCCGCGGACAGGCCCTTCATGATGTAGCGAAGATCGGATCGCTGCATGCCGCGGACCGCACCGATCGCTCGCTCGTCGGCCGTCTTCCGCTTGCAGAGTTCGACGA
>CAZCHF010000052.1:9975-21017 GCA_964498325.1 uncultured Candidatus Kuenenia sp. | reverse complement strand
TCGACGATGAGATCGTCCCGCAACACTCGCTTGGGAGGCATGTCTCGCTCGGCAGCCACGGCATCACGCCAGTGCCACAGTTCGCGGGCGATGGCCAACTCGCGACGGGAAAGACCACTCAAGCCGGCGACGCGCCGCCACCGCTTGCGCACGAACGACTCCTCGACGTCGTTCTGCCAGGTCGCCATCTCCTCTTGCATCCAGGCCGTGCGCCCCAGCGACTCGAGTTTGCGATCGAGTTTCGTCCAGAGCTGTTCGAGATGGCGAACGTCATCGACGGCGTAGGTGAGTTGGCCAGGGGTGAGCGGCCGCTTGCGCCAGTCGGTGCGAGTCTCACCCTTCGATGCCTCGGCCTTGAGAAACCGTCGGACGATCGCGGCGTATCCCGCCGGGTAGTCGTGATCGACGAGGCCTGCGGCCACCTGCACGTCGAAGAGGTCGGCAGGTCGGTCGCCGATGGCGTGGAGGATGAATCCCATCTCCTCCCGGCCGGCGTGGACGATCGTCTTGCGGCCTGGTTCGGTGAGGAGACGCCAGAACGGTTCGATTTCGAGCACTGCCAGGGTGTCGACCACCGCCAGGATGCCGGGGGCCGCCACCTGCAGGAGGCAGAGTTGGCTGCGGTAGGTGTGCTCGGAGACAAACTCGGTGTCGAATGCCAGGAAAGGCTGGTCGGCCAGCCTTCCCACGAGGTCGCGAAACTGCGAGTCCGTCGTGATCACCTCGAACGGGGTGCTCTGTTTCGCGGGCTTGCTCACGGGCGGCTGCACGAAGGGACTAGAAGAAGAGGAAGGCCATCACGGCGAACACCGGCAGGAGGATGCAGACGCTGTAGAGGACGTAGCCGAAAAAGCTCGGCATGCGCACCCCGGACTGCTCGGCGATCGCCTTCACCATGAAGTTCGGACCGTTGCCGATGTAGGTCATCGCCCCGAGGAACACCGCCCCGAGGCTGATCGCGGCCAGTCGCCCCACTTCGACTCCGGCCATCATCGCCCCGTCAGAGGGCAGTGCCTGGGCTGTCTTGAAAAAGACGAGATAGGTCGGGGCGTTGTCGAGCACACTCGAAAGGCCTCCCGTGATCCAGAAAAAACCAGTGGGCGACGTGATGCCGAGCTCGGCTCCGCGTTCGTTCAGCAGGGCCAGAGCCGGCTGCATGCAAATGAAGATGCCGACGAAGAGAGCGGCTACTTCGAGGATCGCGAAGTACGTAAAGCCGTTGCGACGGCGGACCTCGGACGATCCCAAGACGAGCGACAGTCCCACAAGGGCCAGCAGCGTGATTTCGCGGAGGTAGATCCACGGATGCCAGGTGGTGCCTGGAAACTGCTTCGAAGGGTCGAGCATCGCCACCGCAGCGATCACTCCGGCCATGAGTGGGGCGTTCGGCCAGAGGCCTGAGATGACGAGCTTGCGTGAGGTCGAGCGGTCGCGTGCAACGTCACGGCCCGATTCGTGGGGGTAGGCAAAGAATGAATCCCAGATCCAGTAGATCGCGAGCACGGCGGCGTTCACGAAGAGCCATTCCTGCCAGAGCGACATCGTCCAGAGGAACTCGACACCCTGAAGGTAACCCAGGAAGAGCGGGGGATCGCCGATGGGCAGGAGGCAGCCGCCGCAGTTGCACACCAAAAAGATGAAGAATACGACCGTGTGGACGACATGCCGGCGTTGCTTGTTGGTTTCGAGGAGCGGCCGGATGAGCAGCATGGCGGCGCCTGTGGTGCCAATGAAACTGGCGGCCAGGGCACCGATGCCGATGAAGGCGGCGTTGACGGTCGGCGTGGCTTCCAGGTCGCCCTCGATCCGTACGCCGCCGGTGATCGTGTAGAGGGCAAACAGCAACAGAATGAAGGGGATGTATTCGGCGAGCAGCGCGTTCGCCAAGACGGTTCCAAAGACGCCCCACGACGGGCCGGCGGCCGCAGCCGCGACGACGTCGTGTGCTGGGAAGTGCAACTCCACGGCATCGCGATGGAAAAAGAGGTAGTAGGCGAGCGTGACGCAGGCCAGGAGCGACGCCACGAGAAGCTTGCTCGAGTTGTGTTCCCACCAGTGGGCCAGGCTGGGGATCAGCGGAAGGACCGCGATGACACCCAGGAGGACGGCGAAGGGAATCACCATGAACAATGGCGGAGCCGAGCCGCCACCGTGGTGACCGCCGGCATGAGCCTCGTCCGCGACATGGTCGTCACCGTGCCCTTCGGTGTGGTGATCCTCGCCGTGGTGCTGTTCGTGGTGAGCCGCTTGTGCCTTCACGAGCAAATCACGACCATGCTGGGGAAGACCGGCCGCGGCGGCCGCCAGGTAGGCTGCCAGCGCGAGGCCGATTCCGATGAGCGTGCGGACGGAAGCAGACGGGCCGGCACTGCCGGCCGCGTCGTGGTGCGAAGGAAGGTCGTGCATGGGCAGGCAGCAGTGGCTCGGGGCAAGCGGGCGAAACCGAGACTGCAAGGTTTGGCCTCGGAGTGCAAAAATGTATGCCAGACAGGCGAATGACGAAAGCGGAGCGATTCTGTGACGGCGCTGACGGTCCATCCGCAACGTGAGGTGTGGCTGCGAGGCAACGCTCGGCCCGGCGCAGCGGTGGTCGTCGCGACCGCGGTGGCTGGGGGGGGCGCCTTGGCTGGAGCCATCGCCTTGGGCCTGTCGGGGTGGTTGCTGGCCGGGCTCATCACGCTCCTCGTGCTGGTTCTCGTCAATGCGGCAGTAGCCGCATGGGTCGTTTCGCAACCACGTCTGGCCCGCGTCGGTTCGGCGATCGAAGTCAGGCTGGCCCCAGGGCAGGTCGAGCGGGTACCGCTCGAGATCGTCGAGTGCATTTTCCGCGGCTCCGACCCAGTCCTGCGGCTCGGCGACTCTGCCTCGAATCCGCGGTACCGGGTGGGCACGGTCGTGGTGCGGCTGGCCGAGCGCGCCACGCAGTGGCACGGTCGTCCGACATTCCGTCAGTGGGGAACGTGGGACGATGGTCATGTGGTCATCGATGGACGATGGTGTGAGCCGCTGACGCGCGAGACCGTTCAGAGAATCGCAAGCCGTCTGCTCGAGGCGAAACGGGAAGTGGCCACGGCATGCACCGTATGACGCGAGCCCTGAGAAGTCACGACTGGCCGCAGGGCCTGCTCGTGAGCGTGCGGGATGCCGCCGAGGCCGCCGCCGCCCTTGGCGGCGCGACCATTGTGGACGTGAAAGAACCGTCCCGTGGGCCACTGGGGCGCCCCGACGCATCGGTGGCTGCCGAGGTGCTCAGGGCCGTTGACGGCCGCGCGGCGGTTACCATCGCGTGCGGAGAACTGGTCGCGTCGCCGAGCGACATCGCTCTGTATATAGAAGACGTCCTCGCGAGGTTGCCGGTCGGCCTGGTGGGGCCCGTCGCGGTGAAGGCTGGGCCATCGGGGCTCGACCCTGAGGCGTGGCTCACGAGTTTTCAGGCGATCATCGCTGAGATCCCCGGCGGTATTGAGGCCGTCGCGGTGGCCTATGCCGACAACACGGAAGCTTCGTGCCTGCCTCCTGAAGAGGTTTTGGAATCGGCAGCGAGGTGCGGCGCCCGGACGGTCTTGATCGACACCTTCGACAAGTCCGGACCCGGACTGTTGGAACGCGTTGATGCGACGGTGCTTCAGGGTTGGGTGGAACAGGCCCACAGGCACCGCCTCTCGCTCGCATTGGCCGGGAAGCTCACGCCGACCGATGTCGTCGTGGCGACCAGCCTCGGCGCCGATGTCGTCGGAGTTCGGTCGGCTGCGTGTGACGGAGGGCGTCTTGGCCGCGTCGATCCGGTACGGGTGCGGGCCCTTGGTAGACTCATTGCCGATTGTCGGGTTCCCGGCATCCCGCGAACGCCAGGAGTTTTGATCTCGTGAAGTCGCTCGACATCCGGATACCCCACGGCCTGGACCAGGCAGAGGTTCGCCGTCGCCTCGATGCGGCGGTGGAGCGGGCTCGCCGCGACTACGCCGACAAAGTGAGCCGTCTCGAGGCATCGTGGGAGACGGAGGATTGCCTTGCTCTCGAGGTGGTCGTGCTTGGAATGGAAATCGACGGAACGGTCACGAATGAACCTGGTCAACTGGTGATCAGCATCGAGATGCCGGGCATGTTGTCGATGTTCGCCGGCCAGATTCGGAATGGGATCGAAGAGCGGATCGGCGGGCTCCTGAAGGCGCCGGCGTAGCCAGCCCGTGCAGCCGGTTCGGGCCGCAATACCCCCGTACGACCGGTGCAATTCCCCGGCTTTTCCCAGGTGGAGACGGTTCGGCCGACGACGCCGGCAGACGGTCCGCCCGGAGTGTAGAGTTGAGGCATACTTCCGAGGGAGTATTGTCAGCGGATACCTCATGCCCACGCTTCGCCTCAATCAGTCGCCCTGCTTTCTGATCAGGCTTGTCGTCTGCGCTCTTGCCACATCGGGCGTTGCGGGGTCCGTCGATCGGGCGATCGCCTTCCAGCCCGTCGCCGACGACGACCCGTTTGCCGATGAGTTGAACCCGTTTGGTCCCGGCACCGCTCCACCCCGTCCGGCCCCGACGCCCACGCCAACCCCCTCGCCCGCGAAGGAGTCGCCGCGCTCGACGCCACAACTTCCCGTACCGTTTCCCGACGCGGCCGTTCCTGACGACCGTCCATCGCGTCCTACGGCGCGCCCGGCCGATGCGCCCGACCGTGGGACCTGGGAGGCGTCTCCCGCACAGCCATTGCTCGTGGAGGCCGAAGCCCTCGACCGCGCCGGGAAGTTCGAAGAAGCCAGGGTCAAACTTCGCGAGGCGATCGAGAAGGATCCCCAACTGCCCATCGCCTACCTCGCGCTGGGTGTGGTCTCGCGGCGCTTGGGTGATTTCGAGGGGTCGGTCGAAGCTCTCTCCAAAGGCATACTTCTCGATCCGCAGGATCCCGAGTTTTACCTTCGGCGAGGGATCGCTTGGTTTCATCTCGGGCTGTATGGCATCGCGATGGAAGACTTCGAAGAGGCGGCCGGCATCGCCTACGACGACCCGCGGCCCGAACTCTGGCGCGGGCTCACGCTCATGGAGCTCGATCGGCCGCTGGAAGCGATCAATGCCTATGCGTCGTCGATCCGTCGTGATCGCACCTACATGCTTGCCTATTTGAACCGTGGCCTTGCCTACCTCGTGGCCGAGCAACCCCGGAAAGCGGAGTTTGATTTCGATCAGGCGATTCGGCACGACCCCGACAATGTCGAGGCGTGGTTCAATCGCGGGGTGGCTCTCGCTCGCCAGGGGCGTTTCCGCGAAGCCATCCACTCCTACGAACAGGCCCTCGAGCGGGATCCCTCGCACGAGCCGTCCCGTCGCAACCTCGACGCTGCCCGCCGGCAGGTCAGCCGCTAGTGCCAGTCAGGGCTTGGGCGCGACGAAATCGTCGTGGCCAAGTTGGCCCGGCTCCCGCACGAGCTTCAGGCTTGCGACTTCCGGGAGCTCAACGCCTGGGCGTGTGAGCAGAACTTCGAGGGCGCGGGGTGAGACTCGTTCGAGGCTCGGGAGCGCGAGCGATCCTCGTGCCTGCGTGAGAATGTCGGCGATGGCGACCGCGTCCGGCCCGGTGAGTGACGTGACCCCAGGAAGCTCGACATCCTCAAAGTGCTTGACGATCAGGTGGGCGACCGCGGTCGAGTCGAGTTGCTCAGTGTGAACGAGGGAGCTGAACTCGACGGGTTTCGTGCGGGCCAGCAGGGCGCTGGCAGCTTCTGGTTCGAGCACCGTCACGGAAGGAAGGGAAAGCCTGCCGGGAACGCTCGCCAGCAGTTTCCCGCGGTCCGCTGACAGGGTGGTGATCTCAGCCAGGCAAAGATCTCCGGCATGAGTTGCGAGCGCCGCGACGAGGTCCGCGCCCACATCGTCGTTCACGTGGAGCATGAGGAGGCCGCGATGCGGCGCGAGGGCGCGGGCGGCCTCCACGGAAAGTTCGGTCAGGGCCGGAAAGGCAAGCGACACCGAGGTCGTTGCAAGGGCCGCAGCGACGTCGGGCGGAAGATCGCTCAGGCCCTCGAGGAGAATCTCACCCTCTGCATGGGCGGCGAGGGCAGCGGCTGTCTTTGCGTCCAGCGACGTGATCGCTGTGAGTTCGATGTGGCCGATCCGAGGCGCCAGGATTGCCACGGTTTCCGGCGTCAAGCGATCCAGGGCAGGCAGTGAGACGGGGCCGCCATGACCGGCGATGGCCGCGGCTTCGTCCCGAGTCAACGTCGACACGCTGCCGAGGACGAGTGGCCCGTCGTGGGGCGCAAGCGCCCTGAGAACCCCTGCCGGCACCGATGCCACATGCGGCAGGATGATCCCGTGCTCATGGGCAGCCAGCTTGGACGCGGCCTCTGCAGAGAACGAGTCGTGACCAGGAAATACGAGCTGGCCATGATGCTTCGCGAGCGTGCCTGCAACCTCAGGGGTGAGCGTGGCAGCGCCGCCAAGGACAAGCCAGTAATAGCCGGCACCGACGAACTCCTTGGCAAGCTCAGGCGTCACGGTTTCGAGCGCCGGAAGCGACAGCTCGCCTCCGTCGTTGCTGCGAAGGGCACGGGCGATCTCCGGCGTCATGTGCCGGACGGATGGAAAAAAGGCATGGTCCTGCTTGGCAAAGCGTTTCGCGAGCGGCACCGAATCGAGTGCAGTCAGGTCCGGCAGCAAAAGCCCTCGCTCGGTTTGAATCGCCGACAACGCCTCGGCCACGTCTACGGGAAGGGTCGTCAGGCCGCCGAGAATCAGCCCCGTTCCCTTGGTCTTCGCCAGCATCCGAGCCGTGTCGAGGGAAAGCTCGCGCAGGTGCGGGAAAACGAGCAAGGCTTCGCACCTCGCGAGTTGTTTGGCCGCCTCGGGCGCGATGGCCGACACGTTCGGAAACTCGATCGCCGCTCCCCAGCCCCCTTGGCCGAAGAAGCGGCATGCGGCGGCCATCTTGGGGGAAAGCTCAGTGATCGCCGGAAGCGTCAGGACGCCGTCGTAGGGCGCCAGAACCGTCATGGTCGGGGCGTCGATAGTGAAGAGGTCCGGCAGTTCGAGGAATTCGGCAAAATGCCGTCGGTATGCCTGCCACCGGGGATCCCGGGTAAAGAACAGGAAGGCATCAAGGCTTCCGGCCATCGTTGGGAGGTTCGCCTGCGTCACTGCGTGGTGCAGGGCCAGGATTTCGCCGTCGCCGACGCCGGCCGCGCGGAGGGCCCGGTCGATGGCTTTCCGGTCTTCGTGGACGGAGGGCTTGTCGACGAGCTGCTCCAGGCGGTCCTCGAGGGACTCCGTCGTTGCCGACTCAATCGCCAAGGCGACCGGGCCGGTTGCCAGGATCAGCGCCGCGACGCCGAGACATCGCAGACGTGTCATGGTGGTTCACTCGCTGGTTCGCTTGCCGGTGGGGCAAACACCCGGAGCCGCTTGCCGTCGAGTTGCCACGCGAGACCGAGGGGCTTGAGGATGGCATCGAAAAGTTCGTCACGCGAGACCTTCGTCACGTCAGCCCGAGCGATCTCGCCGAAGGCGATGCCGCGGGCGACAAGCGACTCTCGGTCGACCTCCACCTCGAGATCAAGTTGGCGGGCGATGGCCATGAGGGCTTGATCGAGGGGGGCCTCGAGCCTGAGCGTGAATTCGTCGCGGACCTTGGCCGTTCGAACCGGTTCGGAAGCGGGGCGGCCACGCGGGGGCTTGGGGTGCTCGACCGCGGCGGGAGCAATCTCGGCGTCGATCGCAACGATACGGCCTACCGGCTTGCCAGCGACCGTGGTCCAGGTCACGCGTCGATCGAAATGGGCCAGCACCAGATCGAACCGCTCCGCGAGGGAGAGGCGAGGCCATTCGGCGGCAGGAAAATGATCGTGGGGAATCGTGTCGAGGCCTTCGATGGCGAGCCCCGCTTCGTCAGCAAGCTGCGCGACGAGGTCGCGCGGGCGAGCTGCCGGAGGCCACGACCACGTCCGAGTTGACGCGAGGGTGCGTCGGGCCTCGGCCGGGGCCTTCGTCAAGCGCAGCCGGAGGTCTTGTTCGGCACGCCTGGCTTTCCCGGCAACCGATGTGGGGGCGATGCGAATCGTGGCGTCGAGCTCGTCGACGGCGGCACCAGCTTCCTGGGCCACCCGGGCGAGGATGTCGCGGAGCGGCTCGCCGCGGGCCGTGAGCGTGACCTGCACGTCGGGATCGATCCGACGGTCGAGGATGACGGGGCGGCCGGCGAGTGACGAAACGCTTACCGCCCACGCCCGCAGTGGCACACGCGTCCACGACGCATGAGCTTCGGCATCGAGGCCCGCGACGGCTCTCGAAGATTTCTCGACAGGCGCCGCCGATGCAGCCCCGGAGCAACAAAGCAAAATCACGAGAAACACGTCCCGCCGCATTCGCACGTCTCCCGAAGCCAACGATCCACAGAATACCGCGCCGGCTACCGGGGCACGGCCCAGGCCTTGCTGCGGCTGACGGCGTCGCGCCATGCGGCCAGGAGCCGGCGTCGCTCCGCCTCATTCATGGCAGGTTCAAAGGTTCTTTCAACACGGCGGGCAGCGGCGACCGCGCTGGTGTCGGGATAAAAACCGGTGGCAAGGCCGGCAAGCAGCGCGGCTCCGAGCGACGTGGTTTCCCGGACGGCTGGCCGTTCGACGGGGATGCCCAGGACATCTGCCTGGATCTGCATGAGCAGGTCGTTGCCCGTCGCACCGCCATCCACGCGAAGCCTTCGGAGCGGCGTGCCGGAGTCGGCCTGCATGCTCTCCACCACCTCGGCGACCGACAGCGCGATCGCCTCCAGTGCCGCCCGGGCGATGTGGCCGCGATGCGTGGCCCGTGAGAGTCCGATGATGAGGCCGCGAGCCGTCGGATCCCAGTGAGGGCCGCCGAGACCTGTGAGCGCCGGTACGATCATGACGCCCCCGTTTGACTCGACGCTTGCTGCGAGGGATTCGATGTCGCCTGAGCGCTCGACGAGGCCGAGCCCGTCGCGGAGCCACCCGACGAGGGCACCGGCGATGAAAACCGAGCCTTCAAGACAGTAGCGATGGGCGGGCGTCTGGCCGGGCAAGGCGATCGAGCAGAGGGGGGTGGTCAGAAGGCCACGATGACTTTCGATCATCCTCTCGCCAGTGGCGAAGACGAGGAACGCACCGGTGCCGTAGGTCGTCTTGGCCTCCCCCGGTGCTTCGACCCCTTGGCCAAACGCCGCCGCTTCTTGGTCACCGGCGCATCCCGTGATGGGCACGGCCGATCCCAAGAGCGACGGATCGACGGTGCCGAAGGGACCGCTCGATGGATGCACTTCTGGGAGGATCGTTTGGGAAACGTTGAACAGGCGACACAGCTCGTCACTCCAAGCCATGGCGCGGATGTCGAACAGCAGCGTGCGACTGGCGTTGGTCACGTCAGTGGCATGCACACGACCACCGGTGAGCCGCCAGATCAGAAACGTGTCGACCGTGCCGAAGAGGATGTCGCCGCGATCACAGCGTTCCCGGAGACCAGGGATCGTCTCGAGGAGCCACACGATCTTCGTCGCGGAGAAGTAGGGGTCGAGGACGAGTCCGGTACGACGGCGAATTTCAGGGCCGTGCCCGGCGGCCTCGAGCCTGCGGCAGATGGGCGCCGACACACGACTCTGCCAGACGATCGCCGGGGCCACGGGCCGGCCCGTGGATCGCTCCCACAGGATCGTGGTCTCGCGCTGGTTGGTGATGCCGATGGAGTCCACATCGGCGGCCGAGAGGCCGGCTTCGGTCAGCACGTCACGAGCGCATGCAAGCTGGCTCTGCCAGATGTCTTCCGGGTCGTGTTCAACGATCCCGAGGTCTTCACCATCCGGGCCGGTTTCTTCGCGGGCATGCTGCGGGAACTCCCGCTGCGCGATGGCGATCGGCAGGCCGTCGCGCCCAAACAGGATGGCGCGGCTTGACGTGGTGCCCTGATCGAGCGCCAGCACGCATGCTTCCCGACGGTGCGCCTTGGTGGCGGTCATGCCGATCCCTTCCGGGGTCAGCATAGCCCATCGGCGTGCCGCACATTCGATCGATGGCAGGCACGGTTTTGTCTAAGGCGCTGGCAGGCTGCGGAATACGTCTTTCGCCGCACGAAGCGGAGATGGCCGACCATGGGAAACCTCGGCTTTGCCATCGGTCGGCCAAGTGGAGAAGGTCATGGATGACTTTTCCACTGACAGCTAGAACCGGCGAGCAGCATCGGCGGGCCCAAGCCCTTCGGCCATCTGTACGCGGGTCGTGTACCGAGCGGGGTCGGCCGAGAAGGCGGCGCGGGTCTCCGCCGACGAGAAGAGATACATGCGCGAGCCGTACGTGACGCCGAGAGCCCGCTGTCCCGGTTCCGATCGCCCAGCTTCGAAGGCCAGGACCGGATCGTCACCCGACAGGGCCGGTGCGTACCGATCGGGGTTCGCCATGAAGGCCTGCTGCTGTTCGGGGCCTGCGAAGAGATACGTGCGGCCACGGTGTCGAACGCCCCACTGGGCTCGTCCCTCGACCCATGCGCCACGTTCGGCGATGGTCACCGGGCAATAGCCCTCGAGGCCCAGCGGCATGGAGCCGTAGGGATCGGCGGGAGGCGCTATCGACGCTGCCGACGGCGGAACGACCGAAGGCTGCGCCGCGAATACGCCTGCGGACTGAGGACGGGCAGGTGGCATCTTGGGCGGCGGGGCAACCGCGGGTTTGCTCGACCACCAGGAGAAGGGATTCACTGCTTTCTGAACACCTGCCATGAACCCCGAGGGCGCGGGCTTCTTGGTGACGCCTTCATCCGACGCGGTGGCACTCGACTCAGGTTCGGCATCCGTCGTCGGGGCCTGGGTTCCGGCGAGCCATGGATTGGCCGTGGCGGGGGCCGGCTCGATGCTCGGCGGCAAGCCTGCTGCAGGTGCGGTCGCCGGGTACGGTTGAGTTGCAGTGTACGGGGGCAGGGCCGCATACCGATTCGCCGGTGGAGTCGTCGGAGCCGGCGGCTGAAACTGGGCATAGGCCGCGGCCGCCGGTTGCTCCGGCTGCCAGGTGGTCGGTGGTGTACGCGGGAGGGCCGGGGCGGTCGGCGGCGCCTGGG
>CAZCHF010000052.1:5054-9965 GCA_964498325.1 uncultured Candidatus Kuenenia sp. | reverse complement strand
CCTGGGCATAGGCCTGCTGGGAGGTGACTGCCTGCGGGTAGGGCTGTTGACTGAAGGCAGATTGGCTTTGAGCGTAGGCTGGTTGGCCCGGGATGGCGGCCTGCTGCTGCTGCTGCTGCTCCTGCGCGACGGGGAAGCGATTCTGGTCGCGGACAGGAGCCGACTTTCCTTCGGCAAAATCGGAGAGTTGGCGGACCTTGTCGACCACCCTCGAGTCGTCGTGACCAGGCTCGGGGTTGAGCGAACCACCGAACACCGCGACCGACTTGGCCTCCTTGGCATCCCCGACAGCGGCAGGCGATGACGCCGAGACTTGCGCCGCACGTGCGGCGGCAGCGACGAATTCCGCCGGCGACTTAGGGCAGTCAAAGCGAGATACGGACCCAGACCGCGTGTTGATGACGGCCACGCTCGGGATCCGTTCGATGGCAAGCTCACGGATGAGCTCGGCCTCTTTGTCGACATCGACTCGAACAGGCTCAAAGCAGGCCGCGATGACGGCCTCGACTTCGGCGTTGGCGAACACTTCGGCACTCGGCTCTTCGTCCCACGTGGCCACGAACAGCGCGAACACCGGCTTCCCACTCGATGACGACGCCGCACGTGCGGCCTGGTAGTCGCGATGCCAGCCGATGTCGGCCGAAGCGATCGCCGGAACGGCCAGAAAGGCCATGACGACCAGGAGCTTCCCAAGTACGGAGCTCAACCAAGGATGGGCGCGACCGTCGCGCGGATGGTTTGTCAGTTCGATGTTGATCTGGGCGCGGATCATGGCAGACCTCATGGCGGAAGGAGGGCCACCCAGCTGGGAGACCGACCTTGTCTCGTGTATCGGTCGGGCCGGTCGTAGGAATTGCGACGAAAATCGCGCGGAGTATGAAATCATCGTTTTTCCGGACGAAACGAGCGTTCGTGGACATTCGTTCGCCTGCGCAGCCTTCCCTCCTTGACAGTCTTGTGGGGGCATTGGATACTTTTGGCATCGCTTCCGACGGCTCTGGGGTGAAGGTTTTTTTCGCCTTTTCTAGCCGCTAGGTGGCTTCGGCCGTTGCATCAGCGGCACCGTTTGAAAGGGTTTCCGGGAGGTGGCAAGGTGCCGCCCTGAGAAGCCTGGGACCAGTGGTTTCCGAGCAGGATCCACGTCCTACCGATCAGTGGCCATGGAGGCGAGATCGGGGTCCTGGGCCATCGTTTCGGCGCGAGGTGCGTCTCGCACAGAGAGTGTCAGTCAACGGTTGGCTCGGACGCCACGCCGTTCGGTTTTTCGGGATCCAGGAAGGTTCGGAGTTTCAATGTCGAAACGCAGACGTTCGCGGGGCAGGTCGGGCGGCTTCGGTGGCCAAGGTTTTGGTGGCCAAGGTGGTCAGCCTGGTGTCCAGGGGCAGGGCGGAGGCTACGGCCGTCGTCGAGGTCGGTATCGCCGCGGTGGTGGCGGTGGGCCTCCACCAACCGGAGCCGGTGCCGTGGGGATGGACAGTGAAGGCATGCGTCCTCCGGAGCCCGAGCCCGAGGTTGCCGAGAACGGCGAACCCATTCCACTCGAGCCAGGCATCGGTGTGCTCGAGATGCACCCGAATGGGTATGGCTTCCTTCGCAGCGCTGAAAACAATTACGTCCGCGAGCGCACGGATCCGTTCGTGCCGGCCCAACTGATCGACCGGTATCGTCTTCGTGAAGGCGTGTTCCTCAAGGCACTGGTTCAGCCAGGCCGCCGGCAGCAAGGGCCGCGGGTTCGCGAGATCGAAGAAGTCGAGGGCATGCCTCCCGACGACTACGTGAACGTCAAGTCGTTCGACCAACTCACACCCATCAATCCCGAGACATGGCTGCGGCTCGAAACGGGGCAGCAGCCGATTACCACCCGGGTCATGGATCTGTTGACGCCGCTCGGCAAGGGGCAACGGGCACTGATCGTAGCCCCGCCGCGGACCGGGAAGACCGTCCTTCTTCAGCAGGTGTCGCAGGCCATTTCCACGAACCATCCTGAGCTCTCGCTCGTGATGCTCCTCGTCGACGAGCGGCCGGAAGAAGTCACCGACATGAAGCGGAGCGTCAAGGGAGACGTGCTCGCAAGTTCCCTCGACTGCGACGTCGAGAGTCACGTGCGTCTGTCGCAGCTCGTCGTCGAGCGGTGCAAGCGGATGGCCGAAACGGGCAAAGACGTGTTCCTGTTGATGGACTCGATCACGCGGATGGCGCGGGCCTTCAACAAGTGGGTCGGCAACACCGGCCGTACCATGTCTGGCGGTGTCGACATCAAGGCCCTCGACATTCCGAAGAAGCTCTTCGCCACGGCCCGCGTGTTCGAGGAAGGGGGGTCGCGGACGAGCGTCGCGACGGCCCTCGTCGACACCGGCAGCCGCATGGACGAACTGATTTTTCAGGAGTTCAAAGGCACCGGCAATATGGAGCTCGTGCTCGACCGGAAGCTGGCCGACCGCCGGGTGTGGCCCGCGATCGACATCTCGCAATCAGGCACGCGACGGGAGGAAAAGCTGCTCGATCCGAACACCCTCCATGCGGTGAACATGCTCAGGCGCACGCTCTCGAGCATGCATCACGTCGATGCGATGGAGCAACTCACCAAGCAGCTTGCCAAGTTCAAGAGCAACCGCGAGTTCATCACGTTGATTGCAAGCTCGCGAGACGACTGACCGAGGCGTCACGCGTCTCGGCGGGACTCGAGGCGGCTGAGCCAATAGGCGTATTGGGGATCGCCGCAGCGGAACGAAAAAACGGCGTCAGGAAGACGGGTTTCGACCGGACCTTCCGACTGCACTCGCACCACGAGCGCGCCGTCCGACCGCTTTTCGATCGACAGACGTTCGTCGGGTATGCGAACCGGTTCGGACGTGCCGCTCATGGAGATTTCCTGCCGTGCGGGCCACCGTAGGACGATTGGCCCACCGGCGTCCCCGGCCGCAGTATGCCAACCATCGCGATGGAATGCCAGCGGGATCCTGCCGCGCTGCACCTTGGATCACAGCCGCTTCATGCCCTCGAGGTTTTTGACACGCCTTCAAAAAAGGGGGTATCATCGTTTCTCTCGCGACTGAAAGCGCGAGATCCAGGAGCCCGTCATGACGCCTTTTGCGTCGATTGCCGACGACTTTTACGTCAACATGAATCTCGCGACGGAGATGGACCTCCCATCACAGCGGGAAACCATCCTGCAGTATTTCGAGCAGGTGCAGCGGCGGTATCCCACCATGCGGAAGTTCTACTGCCGCGACAAGCGAGACTACGTTCTCGAGGAAGACAAAGACCAAGGGCGCTATCGGTGGGCGGCGGTCGAAACCAGGCGGCTCTGCTCAGGCCAGGTGAATCCGTCCTCGGTTGACGATGCGGTCACCCAGCACAGGCTCGTGCTCGACCTGGCCCCGGCTTTCCTCTCGGTGAGCCCGCTCGATTGTGAGGCTCTCGACGTGCTCTTCGGCTTCGATTTCGCGTATCGTGGCAACCACAACGCCCTCTTGGCCGAGGCCCTGGGCGTCGGTCCTTCCCTCGAACGTTTCGCCGACATCCCGGGCACTCGAGTGATCAACTGTGAGCCGTCGCTGACGCTCGCCCTCGACGAGGAGTGCCGGACCCAGGTTCGCATCGGCACGGAGACCCGCACGAACGCATTTCAGGTGCGGACGGGCGAGTTCGCCGAAGAGCAACTGAGTGTCTATGTGACGGCCCGTCAGTACGGGAGTCTCGACCCGAATTCCACGTACGTGGAATCCCTGGAGCGGCTCACGGCGATCGCTTTCGAGGTGGTCGAAAACTGTGTGGTCGACCAGATTCTGAAGCCCCTCGCGCGCACGATCTCCCTGAAGTAGATTGGCGGACCGCTGCTGTTTCAGCGGCTGCGGTCACTTTTGCCAGCCGACTTGTTACGGGCACCCAGGTTGCCGGCAATGACGATGCCGATAGCCTCGACCCAACTGGGGACATCGAGCACCGTTCCCAGACCACTCTCTTCGAGAACGTCGTCCGTGTCGTCGCTGCGTGGTCGCTGCGAGCCTTCGCGCACGGCCTCTTCGACTCCCAGGAACTCGAGGCCCTCGTCGTCTTCGTCATAACGGCTGGAAACGGGCGAAAAATCGGCCCGCGGCCCACGGTCGCGTCGGGAACGGGATTCGCCTGCATCCCGACGCGGTTCGCGACGGCTTCGGCTCGATGGCTCACGGCGGCTCGGCTGCGCCTCTCCTGATGATCGGCTCCCGGTTCCACGCGACCGTCGACGGCGCCGCCGTCCACGTTCTTCGCCGCCATCATCGCGTGACGTCGCCGAACGCTCGGGGCGCGATTCGCCGGTGCCGGCCGGCGCCGCGGGGCGGCTGCCGTAGCTCACCGGCATCGGTTCGTCGTCGAGGTCAGCCGTATCGCTGGAGCGAGTTCGCTCGGCGGAGGCCGGACGCTCAGCGGTTTCGCCCGTGCGTCCGCGGCCTCGGCCACCGCGGCGACCGCGTCGACGTCGGCGTGGACGATCGTCATCGGTGGTGGCCCCACCTTCGGGACTCGGTCGCCGTGGACGATCCTCATCGTCCCTACGTTCGAGGTCGGACTCGTCGTGATCTCGTTCGGCGTGGAGTGGGCGATCGGTGTCGACGAGGTCATCGGGCGTGCGGATGGCGTCGCGCGCCTCGTGCGAACGTTCACGTCCGGGGGAAGATCCTCCCTGCTCCGAACGTTCGCGATCGCCGCCTCGGCGGCGGCCACGACCGCCACGACGGCCTCGTCGTCTCCGGCCTCGCTCTTCATCATCGCCGCGTGAGCCCTCTTCTTGGCGGGAAGACGGCGCGGGGGTGCGGGGTCGCAACTCGTCGTCGGTCGCCGCCGCGTCGACGGGCGGACGGCAGGGCGCGCGCGGCGCGGGGGGCTCATCGGAACGGGGGGCCTCGCCTCGACCCTCGATGCCGAGAT
>CAZCHF010000052.1:0-5044 GCA_964498325.1 uncultured Candidatus Kuenenia sp. | reverse complement strand
GTGGCAAGCGAATCCCAGTTGCTCGACGTGGCGGCCTGCTGGCTTGGCCGCGGCGTGGGGGCGGGCCGACGGCTGACGGGAGGCGTTGGGCGTGGAGGCGGAGGGGGCGTCGGTTCGTGAGCGGGTTTGGCGCCGAGTGATTCGGCGAGGGAATCCCAAGGATCGTGGCCAGCGTTGTCCGGCATAGGGGCTATCCAGCACTCCGTGAAAGTGGCCACGGTGTGCAGCCACGAGCAGGAGAGAATACACCATCCCCCTCCACAAAGGCTATCGGCCAGGGCGGGCGGGATCGCCCCCCGCGTCCCACCGCCCTGGCCGAATGCTCGTTCTGCCGAATGTCGGGTGTTCGGGGCTTACAGGCCCTCGAGTGCCCGGATCATGCTGCCGTTGTCGGCCACCTCGAACAGCGGGCGGTAGGGGCTCGCCAGACTGCGTCGTGAACGGTTGGCCGGATACCAGACCAGGTTGATTCCGAGGTTCCAGGCCGACGGGGCGAAGGTGCTCTCGTCTCCCGGAGTTCCGACGGTGACTTCATGATTCCGGTTGGGAATGATGTAGGTGAAGGTGCTTTCCACAGCCAACGACGGGTGCAGCGGCGTGCGGACAAGAGCACCGATGATGCCGTCTTGGTTGCCGGTGCCACCACCCCATACCTTGAACTCATTCGCATCCCCGAACTGCACGCGGTAGAAGCCGGTGTAGAGCGAGAGGGTGCTGGCCACGAGCGGGTCTGGCGTCTGACGACCGAAGATGGCGAGATCGTCGGCGATGTTGGACGCTCCCCAGAAACCGAACTCGTGGTAGCCCCAGACGTAGCTGAGCTCGTATCGGAGCTGAGCGACGTCCGTGTTCTCGAACCAGCTGTCGTGCATGTAGTCATAGACGATGCCGCCCTGCAGGCCGCGTCCCTCGAAGGCACGCGTGAAGAAGCCGGTGGTGAGGAAGTTTTGGTCACGGGCGTTCTTGCTGATCGTGGTGCCGCCGATCTCGAGCGACGCAGGCTGGAAGTTGGTCTGCGTGCCACGCCATCCCACTTGCCAGCCGACACCGAACGCGTTCCAGAACGGCATGGCCCAGTTGAGGTATTCGTTCGTGCCGTAGTTGCCGTTGATGCCCAGGTCGGTCGCGTTGGAAAACGACGTGACGCCGGCGCTCGCCGTGAAGTCGCGGTACCACCTCCAGCCGTAGTAGGGGCGGCCGAATTGACGCAGCCAGCGGCAGATACGGCCGTCGTGGAACCGGATGAAGTTCTCGTTCTCTTCCTCGTCACAGGCATATGGATCGTCGTAGAAGCTCTCGACGTGCATTTCCGTGGGGTATTCACCCATGAGAAGCCCGTCGCATTCTCCGGGAGCACATCCGCCGGTGTAGCCACCTGGCATGTCGTAGCCATAGGCGTCGTCCGGCAGTTCGAGGCCGGGGCCGATCGATTCGACCTCGCCAGGTTCGCCTGGAACGCTCTCCGTCGGGGCCGGAAGGCGGTCACTTCCGACATCCGGAATCGTGGTTGCTTCGGGGGCACTGCTCGGCGCCGGCTGACGCATGACGGACGGAATACCGTCCACATTCATGGCAAGCCGCTCCGGTCGCTGGGAGCTCCCCGGCGTATACCGCGGGGCGAGACCACCGCCGTAACGCTGGCTTGCAGACGCCTGCGATGCTCGCGGGGCAGCAGCCATACGCGGGCCGCTGTTCGTAGGAGACTGCGGCGTTCGCATCACCCGCACGCCAAAGAGAGCATCGGGCTTGGCTGGGTCATAGAGACGACTCGAGAGGCCGTTCGCCTCGGGCTGGGGTCGGACGGGGGCTGGCCGCGATAGACGACTCAAGGCGGAAGGTGAGGTGGTCCCTCGTGAAGGACGTGTCGTAGCCACCGCAGGCACATGATCAGGAAGTACCACGCTGGCCGAAGGGGCAGCGACCAGCGGCACTTCGCCTGCAGGTTCCGCCTCCTGTTGGGGAGTCGTCACTGGCTCGGCGATGTTCTTTGGCATGCTGGCGCGGTGCGGCGTCCACTTGAGCGAATCGCCAGGGTCAGCAGCGACCGGGCGGCTTCCAAGCAACACGACAGCTGCAAGAGCCGTCACTGTCAGGATGCGCGTGGGGGGCAAGCCGTTTCGACCGTTCATGACCGTTACCTCCGAGCGAGCCGCTGGGGCGGGCCACGAGGCCGCGCCAAAGTCTGCTCAATCGGTATGGTTATCGGCTTCGGATCGATCGGAACTTCCGACAAATTCCACGTGATCGAAAAGGTCTTCCTGGATTGCCAGGTCAGCCGCCGCGACTGGGGGTGTCGAGAGCCTGGGCAAGATCCGCAATGAGGTCGTCGGTGTCCTCGATCCCGCAGGCGAGACGGATCATGTTGTCCGGGATGCCGAAGCTCGCTCGATCCGCAGGCGAATAGTTCCAGTAGCTCATCACCAGCGGCTGTTCGATGAGCGACTCGACCCCTCCGAGGCTCGGCCCGATACGCGGAATGCGGACCGCGTCGATCACGTCGGCCGTCTCCCGCCAGTCGGCCGCCTCGCCCGCTGCATTGCGCACGAGGAACGTCACCAGGCCACCGAACCCGCGCATGGTGCGGGCCGCGACATCGTGATAAGGATGGCTTGCGAGACCTGGGTAAAAGACCCGCTCCACCCGAGGGTGCGTTTCGAGGAACCGGGCCACGGCGAGCCCGTTTGCGTTCTGGCGCTCCATTCGCAGCGCCAGCGTCTTGAGCCCGCGTTCGAGCAGGTAGGCGACATGGGGTGAGCTGATTCCCCCCATGATCCCGCGCAGTTTTCGCACGGGCTCGAGCAGGTCGGTCCGGCCCATGACGGCGCCGGCGAGGAGGTCGTTGTGACCACCCAGGTATTTCGTCGCCGAGTGCAGCACGAAGTCGACGCCGGCGGACAGCGGCTGAAGATTGAACGGCGTGCAGAGCGTGGCATCGATCAGCGTGAACACGCCGTGCCGCCGGCCGATCGAGGCGAACCGTTCCACGTCCACCACGCTCATGTGCGGATTGGTGGGCGACTCACTGATCAGGAATTTTGTCGTTGGCCTGATGGCCGCTTCCATCGCCGCGTAGTCACCCGTGTCGACCTCGTGGCAGACCACGCCGAATCGCGTCAGATGCTTCCGGCAGAACTCGCGGCTCCGATGGTAGCACTCGTCAAAGAAGATGATTTCGTCGCCGGCGCTCACATGGGCCATGAGGAGTCCGACGAAGGCCGCCATGCCACTCGAAAAGAGCACTCCCTCTTCGGCTCCCTCGAGGGCCGCGAGCTTGCGCTCCACGACCCGCTCGCCGGGATTCCCGTAGCGTCCATACTCCTCGCGGGTGCCCTCGCTCGGATCCTTCTCCTCGAGAAAATCCAGGATCGATTGCGTGTCGGCAAAGGTGTAGGTACTGGCTGCGAAGATCGGGTCGGTGATCGCGAAGCCGGGCTTGACCCGTGCTTCACCCGCGTGGACCGCCGTGGTCGACGGTCCCGGAACCCGCTCGCCCGAGGCGTCCGTCGTGCTGCCATGCTCGGGTGCCCGAGGCGAAGCTTTGTCAGTGAGCATGCAAAAACTGCGAGGGAACGACGGAGAACGGAGGAGGAAACGAGTGTAGTCGCGGTCGCGCGGGGCAGCAATAATGCCGACGCTTCGCTTGCACGCGTCCTCCAGGAGATCGCATGGCACCTGTTTCTTCCGCCTCGGGTACCGTCCCACGACCGCTGTGGCCGCCGCGGCGCGTCTGGATCACGCTGGCGTCGCTCACGACGGCGACGGGCCTCGTGCGACTCGGTCTGCTCGAGTTCGTCGTCGGGAGCATCGTCGATCAAGCGGTGCGGAACGTCATCACGCTCATCCTCGCTTTCTCTGCCTGCCTGTCACTCTTCATTTGGTTCGTCCGCGAAAGTGGCCATTCGGCGCGCGCGAAAAAGTGGGTGACTGGCGGCCTCGTGGCAGTGATTCTGGCAGGGCTCGCCTGTCTGCGGATCGAACGGGTGTCGGGCGATCTCATTCCGGAGTTTCGTTTTCGTTGGAGTGCCTCGCCCGACCGACTGCTCCCCAAGGTGGCGACCAGCGGCGCCGAAGCAGGGGCGTGGGGCACGGCACCGAACGATTTCCCTCGCTTTCTCGGGCCTGACGGGTCTGGTGCCCTTGACGCGCCAACCATCGACCCCGATTGGGCGGCCCGGCCCCCCGAGCAACTCTGGCGAACGCCGATCGGAGCCGGCTGGAGCAGCTTTGCGACCTGCGGCGATCATGCGGTCACACTCGAGCAACGCGGCGATGAAGAGCTTGTGACCTGTCGATCGATCGCGAACGGCGAGGTGAACTGGAGCGCGGCAGTCCGGGCCCGGCATGAGACGGTGCTCGGCGGCGTCGGCCCGCGATCCACGCCCACGATCCGTGACGGCGTCGTCTATGCGACGGGTGCGACGGGCTGGCTGCATGCCATCGATGGTGCCACCGGCCGCGTGCTCTGGAAAAAGGATGTGCTTGCGGACCTCAAGATCGATCCCGACGCCCATGCGGCAGCCGTGGCATGGGGGCGATCAGGTTCACCGCTCGTCACCGATGAGGTGGTGATCGTGCCTGGGGGCGGGCCGTTCTTCGAAGCGACGACCGATGGCAAGCAGGCTGTGGCTCTTGTGGCCTATGACAGGGCCACCGGGGAGCGACGCTGGACTGCCGGCGACGAGCAGATCAGTTACGTCACGCCAGAACTGGTTCGGGTCGCCGGTCGTGATGTTGTCCTCGCGGTCAACGAGGCCCGTGTGGCGGCCTACGACCCGGCGGATGGCAGAGAACTGTGGGGCTTTGATTGGCCAGGCCATTCAAACTCCGATGCCACCTGCTCCCAGCCGCATGTCTTTCCCGACGGAACGATCTTCTTGTCGAAGGGCTACGGCATTGGCGCCGCACTCTTTGCGGCGGCCGACGGTGGCGACACGCCGGTGTACGACGCCGTGTGGCGGCAGCCGAGCATGCTGAAAACAAAGTTCACGAACGTCATCATTCACGACGGCCATGCCTACGGGCTTTCGGACGGTATTCTCGAATG
>CAZCHF010000051.1:4506-27296 GCA_964498325.1 uncultured Candidatus Kuenenia sp. | reverse complement strand
ATTCTGTGGTTGCCAGGTGACTGAAATCGAGTCGGTGCAGGCTGGCTGGCAGGCAGGCGAGGCCGATGAGGTCTTGGCAGGCTATGCGGTGCGTTTGGTCGCCGGCCGGACGGTCATGGCTGACCAAGCAGCCCGGCAGCAGACCTGGGGGCCGACGACCCCTCGGGAAGTCGACGGCGAGACGGTTCACGCCGGCAAGAAGTTTTCGTTTTGGGTGCCCTCGCGGTCAAATGGCCGAGTGCTCGTCGTCGCGACCGAGGCGGCGATCGCGACCGGTGTGCCCACAGGGGCTGGCGGTTCGGTGCCGCGCGAGCCGTTCATTGCGAGCATCGTGCGGCAGTCGCTCGCGGCTCACGATCGTGCGGAAGGGGCGCTCATGGCAGACCTCCCGCTCGAACTCGAGACCCTCGTCGGCATGCTCGATGAAGAACGTCACGTGACGCTCTTTGGATCTCCGCATTACGTGCTCAATCGTGGGCGTGTCTTGCTCGTGGGCCCGTTTGTCAAACTTACAGACCCACTCCGGAATCTTCTGGGCGAGTCGATCCGCGGTGCCGCCCTTTCGGCGCATTTCAGCGGCAACACGTATGTCGAACTGGATGCGATCGCCGCCCGTGATCCCCCAGCACGTGTCTTCGCGCCGAAGCTCGCAGAAGAGGTGGAGTCGCTTGCGGGAGCCGTGGAGATGTACTGCGCGATGCTCGACCCCAGCCCCTACGGCCGCGTGCTGGTCATGCGGCTCCCGGCGATGCTTCGGACGCTCGTTGCCAACATGCGGGTCGGGGTGGAGGGAAATGGTGTCGTGATCAATGCCTATCTCCCGAGGCACGCCGGCCACAATCTCGCCCTGGCTGCCGAACTGGCGCTCGTGCAAACACCCGGGGCCGTGGCAGCGGGCTCGGGTGGGCCGGCGCAGCCGGCCGTCGAGGCGCCTGCCGATGCCCTCGGAAAACTTCAAAAGAAGGTCACGATCGTGTTCGCCAAAGACACCCTCGAGATGGCGATCCAGATGGTGTCCGACGAGGTCGGCGTGCCGATGGAGATCGTGGGACCGGATCTCCAACTCGATGGCATCACGCAGAATCAGTCGTTCGGTCTCGATGCTCGGGATCAGACTGCCGACGCGGTGCTCCGCGTCATTCTCGGCAAGGCGAATCCCGACGGAAAACTGGTCTACATTGTCCGCAAGGCCGACGGCGTCGAAAAGATTCTGATAACGACGCGGGCCGCCGTGGAGAAGCGGGGCGATCCGCTGCCACCGGCGTTCCAGGGCACTGCCCCCACGGAGACGAAGAAACCATGATCATTGTCATGCATGCGGGATCGGGCGACGCGGAACTCCAACTGGTGGTTGCCCAGGTCGAGAGCATGGGGCTCAAGCCGCATGTGATCGTGGGCACGGAGCGGACGGTCGTGGCAGTCGTCGGCGACGAACGCAGTGCCGTCTCGAGTGGCTTTGAAACGCTGCCGGGTGTGGCATCGGTGCTCCCGATTCTCGCGCCCTACAAGGTTGCCAGCCGCGAGGTTCAGCCCGAGCCGACGGTCGTGCGGGCCGGTTCGCTCGTCGTGGGCGGCGGCACGGTCGGCGTCATCGCGGGACCATGCTCGGTGGAGAGTCGCGAGCAGATCGTGGAGACCGCCAAGGCGGTCAAGGCAGCGGGCGCGACCGCCCTCCGTGGCGGGGCGTTCAAGCCGCGCACGAGCCCCTACAGTTTTCAGGGCCTCAAGGAACAGGGGCTCGAACTGCTTCAGGAGGCTCGTGCGGCAACAGGTTTGGCGGTGGTCACCGAGGTCGTCGCGCCGGAGGACGTGCCGCTCGTCGCTCACTATGCAGACGTGCTCCAGGTGGGCGCCCGCAACATGCAGAATTACCGGCTGCTCGAAGCCGTGGGGCGGACGCAGGTTCCGGTGCTTCTCAAGCGCGGGCCGGCGGCGACCGTCGAGGAGCTCCTGCTGGCCGCCGAATACATCCTGGCGGGTGGCAATCGGCAGGTGATGCTCTGCGAACGAGGCATTCGCACCTTCGAAGCTCACACGCGATTCACGCTACCGCTGGCCACCGTGCCCTGGCTTCACGCCCGCACCCATCTGCCGGTGGTGGTCGATCCGAGCCACGGCACCGGCCATGCGAATCTCGTCGAGAGCATGGCGGCCGCATCGGTTGCCGCGGGGGCCGACGGGTTGATCGTGGAAGTGCATCCCGAACCGGCCCGTGCCGCGAGCGATGGTGGTCAAACGCTCGACTTCGCTGGCTTTGCACGCATGATGGATCTGTGCCGCAAGGTGGCCGCGGCCGTCGGCAAGACCATCGCCCCGGCTACGTGAGGACCATCGCGGCGATCGCCATGTAGACGAGAATCCCCATGACGTCGACGAGCGCCGACACGAATGGATTGCTCATGAGGGCAGGGTCGAGCCCCAGCGACCGGAAGATGAGCGGAAGGATCGAGCCGATCATGGAGCCGATGAGGACGACGCTGAAGATTGTCGCCGGGATCACGAGCGCCTCGGCCGGAGTGGGCGCATACGCCACGGCGATGGCATAGCCAGGAATCGACAAGAGAAGGCCGAGCAGGGCGCCTTGCGCGAACTCCCGGCGCACGATCCGTCGCCAGTCACCGAGCTTGCAGTCGCCTGTCGACAGCGCGGTGATGACGAGTGTTGCCGACTGGTTACCGGCGTTGCCACCGCTGGCGATGACCAGCGGAATGAATGCCACGAGCCATAACTGCGTCGCACTCGGCTGCCAGTTCGCAAGCACCATCGCGGTGACCGTCGCCGTGGCGAAAAGGATCGCGAGCCATACACCACGTTTGCGGGTCATCGAGGTAATGGCCGCCTCCAAATAGCTCTCCCCGAGCGGGGTGACGGCCGCGATCATCTGGGCCTCGTCCGTCGCTTCCTGACGGACGGCGTCGAGCACGTCGTCGTGGGTCACGATCCCGACGAGTCGGGAATGGTCGTCAACGACGGGAATGGCAATGAAGTCGAAGCGGGCGAGGAGGTCGACGACCTTGTCCTGCGGTTCGTCAACGCGGACGGCAATCACGTCGCGCTGCATGAGATCCGCCACGATCGCCGTCGGTTTTGCCAGGATGAGATCGCGCAGCGAGACGAACCCAACGAGCTTGCGTTCGGAGTCGAGGACGTAGATGTAGTAGATCGACTCGCTGTCAGGGGCCTGCATCCGAAGCCGGGCAATGGCCTCACCGGCGGTGATGTCGGCCGGGAGCGATGCATACTCGGTGGTCATGAGCGAGCCCGACGACCCCTCCGGGCAGGAGAGGAGCATCCGGATGTCATGGCGCTCGGCTTTGGCGACGAGCGGGAGGATCTCCTCGACGAGCTCGGGCTCGAGCTCCCTGAGCAGGTCGTCACGGTTGTCCGGAGCCATCCACTCGATGAGCGGACCGAGATGGGCCCGGTCAGCCATCTTCACGAGGTCGACCTGCCGGGCGAGCGGGTAGTAGGGGAAGATCTCGGCCTGGCGCTCGACGGGCAGGGCGTCGAGAATCTGCCACAGTTCCCCGTCGTCGAGCCCCTCGGAAAACTCCGCCACCGTCGCGGGGTGAAGCTCGTGGGCCACCTCGCGGAGGCCGTCGGTGTCGCCCTCGGCGAGCATGACCCGCAATTCGGGAATCAGGAGTGGATTGGCGGCTGGCATGGTGGCGGGCGGCCGGCCCCGAGGAGCGGCCTATACTTCGCGAGGTTTTTGGAACCGGCCCAAGTATGCCATGAACAAAGCCTTCCGCACGTTCGTGAAATCGAAATGCGTTTGCCGAGTCGCCGCATTCGTGGTGGCACTGGCGGCTTTCGGAACTGTGGTTCGTGCCGGCGACGCTGCCGAGCAGGGGGGTCACTTGTTGCTCGAAAAGCCTTACCTTCCGTCAGACTTCGATCAAGAGGTGTTTGATTCGCTGTGGACCACCTGGGAGGAGCCGCTTCGGTCACGGGCCGAAGCATCCGATCTCGCTGGGCGTCGTCGAATGGCGATGGAACGGTATGGGCTCGTGCCCCACCCCGATGACCCGTCGCGATCGCTTCAGTACGTCGTGGACGACCGAGGCCGCTGGACCATGAGTTGCCTGGCGTGTCACCAGGGCCAGGTTCGCGGCGTGGCCATTGCGGGTGTGCCGAACTCGAACTACGCCCTCGAGACGCTCACGGAAGAAGTTCGTGCGGTCAAGCTTCGCCTGGGCAAGCCTCTCGGCCACATGGATGTCGGCGCGATGTTCATCCCGCTGGGCACCACCGTGGGAACCACGAACGCGGTCATCTTCGGCGCCGCCCTCATGCGGCACCGCGAACCCGATCTGGCAATCGTCCGAAGACAGCCGCGCTTCGATTACCTCCATCACGACATGGACGCGCCCCCTTGGTGGCACTATCACAAGCGCCGGAGCCTCTACGTGGACGGCTTCGCGCCGAAGGGCCATCGGATGCTCATGCAGTTTCTGCTCGTGGAGCAGAATGGCCCGGAGCAGTTTCGTGAGTGGGAGGATGAGTTTCGCGCCATCGAGAAGTGGATCGAATCGCTCGAAGCTCCGAAGTGGCCTGGACCGATCGACCGAACACTGGCATCACGTGGCGAAACGGTGTTTCGTGCACACTGCGCCGAATGCCACGGAACCTACGGACATGGTGGCAGTTACCCTGAGCGTCTTGTGTCGATCGATGAGGTCGGCACTGACCGCGTCCGTCTCAACTCGCTCACGTCATCGGAACGACGGGCTCTCAACGACAGTTGGTTCGGCCACTTCGGTAAGGATGCCGACAAACTTCGTGACCGCGAGGAGTCTGTCGGCTACGTCGCCCCGCCCCTCGACGGCGTGTGGGCAACGGCCCCTTACTTTCACAATGGCTCCGTCCCCACGCTCTGGCATGTGTTGAACCCTTCCGAGCGGCCTGTCGTGTGGCGAAGGGCAGCGACCGGCTACGACGACACCCGCGTGGGGCTCGAGGTTGAGACGTTTTCAGAAGTTCCGGCCGACGTGCGTCGCACATCCGAGCGACGTCACTATTTCGATACCCGTCGCGCTGGAAAGTCTGCCGCCGGCCACGACTTCGCCGACGTGTTGTCGGCCGACGAAAGACAATCGCTTTTGGAGTACCTGAAAACTCTTTGACGTCCCGCGTGGCTCGGGGCTGCCCGTGTCGGCGAGCTGATGCCCACATGGCTGCATGATCAAAAACTGCTACGATGCTGCACCGCGGGAGGTGCCCGCGAGACATGTGCTGGAGAAAGACAGATGACGCAGTTCGAGCGGGCCAGGGCAGGGGAGATCACTCCCGAGATGGAGTTTGTCGCGAAGCGTGAGGAGCTTGCTCCCGAACTCGTTCGCGACGAGGTGGCCCGCGGGCGGATGGTGATTCCGGCGAACACCGTTCATCTCGGCAAGTCATTGGAGCCGATGGCGATCGGCATCGCCGCCCGTACCAAGATCAATGCGAATATCGGCAACTCGGCGGTGACGAGCGACGTCGGTGCCGAGCTTGAAAAACTCCACATGGCGGTCCACTACGGGGCCGACACTGTGATGGACTTGTCCACTGGTAAGGACATCGATGGCATTCGCCGGGCGATCATCGATGCCTCGCCCGTGCCGATCGGGACGGTGCCGATCTACCAGATGCTCGAAGAGCTCGGTGGCGACATCGACGAGATGCGGCCGCAGCATTTTCTCGACATGTGCGAGAAGCAGGCCCAGCAGGGCGTCGACTACATGACCGTCCACGCGGGGCTGCTCCAGGAGCACCTCGCACTCACGATGAAGCGGATTACCGGCATCGTGAGCCGGGGTGGTTCGCTCATTGCCCGTTGGATGATGACCCACCGCGAACAAAACCCGCTCTACACCCATTTTGAAGATCTGTGCGACATCTTCCGGGCGTACGACGTGACATGGAGCCTGGGTGATGGTCTGCGACCAGGCTGCATCGCAGACGCCAGCGACGAGGCGCAGTTTGCAGAGCTCCATGTGCTCGGTGAACTCACCCGTCGGGCCTGGGCCAAGGGCTGCCAAGTGATGGTCGAAGGCCCGGGGCACGTGCCGATGGATCAGATCGACATGAACGTGAAGCGGCAGATGCAGGAGTGCGACGGGGCGCCGTTTTATGTGCTTGGGCCGCTCGTCACCGACATTGCTCCCGGCTACGACCACATCACCAGTGCCATCGGTGCAGCCCTCGCCGGCTGGAGTGGCGCCGCGATGCTCTGCTACGTGACGCCGAAGGAGCATCTCGGACTGCCTGATGCCGAAGACGTTCGGCAGGGCGTGATCGCCTACAAGATCGCTGCCCATGCAGCCGACCTCGCGCGTCATCGGAGAAACGCTCGGCAGCGAGACGACGCCCTCTCACGGGCTCGGTTTTCCTTCGACTGGAACGAGCAGTTTCGGCTTTCGCTCGATCCCGAGCGGGCTCGGGAGTACCACGACCAGACGCTGCCCCAGGAAACCTTCAAGAGCGCCCACTTCTGCAGCATGTGCGGGCCGAAGTATTGCTCCATGAAGATCTCCCAGGAGATTCGCGACATGGCGGAGAGTGACGCCTCTGGTCAAACCAGCGAGCCGGTTGCCATCACCCTGCCGTAATGCTGTGAGGATGAGCGACATCCCGGATCCCTTTCGTGCGGCTCGACAGCAGGCAGGCGTTCTCGGTCTCCCGACCGACCAGGAAGTGATTCCGCTGATCCTGCGACACGAAGAAGTGCGGCGGGCGGCCAAAGACGTCGCAACATTCAGTTCCGATGCGCCGTTTCGCGTGCCGATCCCGTCGGAAGAACGGGTCCGCACGGTGCGTCAGTTGCCGATCGAGGTCGATCCTCCAGAACACACGGAGTACCGCAACCTCGTCGAGCCATTCTTTCTCCGGGCCAAGCAGCCCGCCTTCGTCGCTCGCGTGGAAGCGATTGTCGAACGGCTGGTTGCCGAAGCACTGGGCGCTGACTCGGTCGAGGCCGTGAGTGGCTTTGCCCTTCCGCTTCAGTCACGGGCCCTCACGGTCCTGCTGGATGTGCCCGAGGCCGAGGCCGAGCGGTTCATCGGCTGGGGCGTGCATGTCTTTCATAACGAGCGAGGCGAATCACAGGGAGCCGAGCTCGAACGGTATGTCAACGAGCAGTTCGATCGTGCGGCGACGGACCCGGGTGATGACTTCTACGGCGTCCTGACGAAGGCCACGTTTTGCGGACGGCCACTGACACGGGCCGAGATGCTCGGTTTCGCGAATCTCATGTTCGCCGGTGGCCGCGACACGATCATCCACACGGTCTCGTCGATCATCGGCTACTTCGCTGGTCGGCCGCAGTCTCTCAACTTCCTGCGTGCCGATGCAGCCCGGATCATCCTCGCGAGCGAGGAGTTTTTTCGGGTCTTCATGCCACTGTCGCACATCGGTCGCGTCTGCCACGCGGGGGCCGATGTCCACGGGATCCAAGTTCAGCCTGGCAATCGGGCCAGTCTCTGCTGGGCGTCGGCCAATCTCGACGAAACGGTGTTTGAAAGCGCCGACGAAATCCGACTCGACCGTCGCCCGAATCCGCATGTGGCCTTCGGGTTCGGGGCCCATCTCTGCCTCGGCGCCGCTCATGCCCGCACCGTCGTGCGAACGCTTCTCGCCGTCCTCTGCCGGGATGTTGGGCGCATCGAGCTCATCGAGAAGCGCGATCGTGTCGAGCGGACGACGGCCTACGCTCGCACTCTCGGCTACGATACCCTGACCGTGCGCTTCGAAGCGAGGTGATCCATGGCCGGCAAGCACCAAGAGATTCTCGTTGCGACGGACTTCAGCGGGTGTAGCGTTGCGGCGGTCGCGCAGGCGGCGCGGGAGGCGATCGAGTCGGGTGGTCGGCTTCACATCGTGCATGTGCTTCCGACGCGACCGGACTCTCCGGAAGTCCTGGTCGACGAGCGACGCTGGGCTCTCGAGCGGCTCGCCCAGAGCCTTCCACCCGAAACCGAGCTTGCCCTGCATGCCGTGAAAGCGGTCGTCGTCGGGCAGCCGGCCCACGAGATCGTGGCCTATGCCCGCGAGCATGCGATCGATCTGATGGTGCTCGGCACCCATGGCCGAACGGGGCTGGCCAGGCTCGCTCTTGGGAGCGTCGCCCAGCGGGTTCTCCGTGACGCGCCTTGTGAAGTGTCAGTCGTGCGGGCTCACGACCCGACGCAGCCCGCGGCGACCTCGGCAGAACCGACGGTCGTGTTCGAGCCTCTGGAGCCCGAATCGCCGGCGATCGATCTCATCGAACGGGCGAGGAGGCTCAATGCCACTGATATCCATGTCGATCCGATCGGTGAGGCGACCTATTCCGTCCGTCTCCGCATCGACGGTCGCCTGGTGGAGTACAGCCGGCTCGAGGAGTCGGTGGCGATCCATCTCGTCAACCGCCTGAAGACCCTTGCCTCACTCGACTTCATGACGCCGTTCAAGCCGCTCGAAGGACGGCTGCGGCTGCCGCCCGAGATGGAGGACACCGAGGTGCGCATCACGACCGCGCCGGTGGCCGGTGGCGAGGCGGTGTCGCTGCGTCTGCTCGTCCGGAGCCGAGTGTTCATGCCGCTCGAGCACCTCGGGCTTTCCGACGCCGACCTCGAACTCGTCCGGGGGATGATTCGAAGCGTCGAAGGGCTCGTCGTCGTCACGGGGCCGACCGGCTCGGGCAAAACCACGTTTGCTTACTCGATGCTCGAATCACTCGCGTCGATGGATGCCAACCGTGTCGAGCGCAACATGGTGTCCATCGAGGATCCGGTCGAAATGGCAGTGCCGTTCCTCCGGCAGATTTCGACGAACGCCAAGCAGGGGATCACCTTCGCTTCGGGACTGAAGGCGATTCTGCGGATGGACCCCGATGTGATTTTTGTCGGGGAGGTCCGCGACCGTGAGACGGCAGCTGTTGCCATGCAGGCAGCCAACAGCGGCCGGTATGTCGTGTCGACGATGCATGCCCGCTCGGTCGTGTCCACGATCACCGCGCTCATCGGGATGGGCCTCGAGCGGCGACTGCTGGCGGCGAATCTCAGTGGCGTCGTGAATGCTCGGCTGGCCCGTCGTCTCTGTCTTGAGTGTCGCAGGGCACTGCCACCCGACGAACGGCAGCGGGAGGCGTTTGCGGCCGCCGCCATGCCGATACCGGACCAGTTGTTCGTGCCGCATGGTTGCGACGCGTGCCGCCGTACCGGCTACCGCAACTCGATCGGGTTCTTCGAAGTCGCGACGATCACTCCCGACGTTCGTGAGGCGATCGTGAGCCACGCCGATGATCGCGAACTGGAGTGCGCCATCCGGGCGTCCGGAGCCCGACCGCTCCGGGCCGATGCCCTGGAGAAGGTCGCCGCCGGCATCGTCGATTTTCGCGGGGCCACGGAAGTTCACTGGCTGGCGTGAAGTCGCGGGCGAGCCATCTCTGGTTATTTTTTCTGCGACCAGCCGGTGCCGTCGGGGCGATCCTCCAATACGATCCCGGCCTCGGTGAGACGATTCCGCACGAGGTCGGCTGTCGCAAAATCCTTGGCCTTGCGGGCATTCGCTCGGATCTCGATCACGAGGTCCATGAGCTTGGCGACGAGGCCTTCGTCGGCACCACCGCTCGCCGCCTTCGGAGGCTCGAGGAAGAGCCCGAGCACCGCGGTCAACTCCCGCAGCACGAGCATGCGGGCCTCGAGGCCCGTGACTTCCGGGGCGGACTTCTTGGCTTCGAGTGAGTGCTGGTCGACGAACTTGTTGACCACGCGCACGGCATCGAAGAGCGTGGCCATCGCGATGGCGGTGTTGAAATCGTCATCCATCGCGGCCAAGAACTTTGCCCGGAGCTCAGCCAGTTCCTCTCCGGCATCGGCCGCGGCGGCATCTCCAGCCCGCCGGTTGCGGGCGGGCAGCGCGTAGAACGATTTTCCGGCGATTCGCTCGAAACGGGCGAAGAGCCGTTCAAAAGCCTCCATCGCGCGGGCGCTCTCCTGAAGCGGTTCCTCGCCAAAATGGATCGGGCTGCGGTAGTGGGTGGAGAGCAAGAGGAAGCGAATCGCCTCCGGGCGGTGGCGTGCCAAAAGGTTTTTGAACGGCTCGGCGCCGGTCGACTTCGAAATCTTCGTAGCGGCCTGCGCGGCGGCATCATCGGCACTGCCGCCGTCACGGGGCCGCCCACCGACCTTGCCGGCGGCGCCCGCTGCCTGCATCAGGCCGTTGTGCATCCAATAGGTGGCCATCGGGGCACCGTGCAGCGACTCGCTCTGGGCGATCTCGTTTTCGTGATGCGGGAACACGAGGTCCAGGCCGCCGCCGTGGATGTCGAACGTCGCCCCGAGAATGGCCTTGCTCATGGCGGAGCATTCGATGTGCCAGCCTGGCCGCCCTGGTCCCCAAGGGCTGTCCCATGCCGGCTCGCCGGCCTTCGCCTTTTTCCACAAGGCAAAATCAGCGGCGGAGCGTTTGCGTTCGGCGGTCGAGCCCCCTTCTCCCTGGGTCTGGTCGACCGAGCGGTTGGTGAGCTTGCCGTAGTCGGCATCCTTGGTCACGTCAAAATAGACGTCGCCGTCGCTGGCGTAGGCGAAGTCTTTGGCGATGAGCCCTTCGATGAAGGCGATGATCGTGCCGATGTGCTCGGTGGCCTTGGGCATCGAGTCGATGCCCGTCACGCCGAGTGCGGAAAGATTGTCGAGATAGTCGGCCGTCATCTCCGTGGCGAGGGCCGCCATCGTCATGCCCCGGTTGGTGCTCTCGGCGATGATCTTGTCGTCGACGTCGGTCACGTTCACCACCCAGGTGACGTCATATCCGGAATAGACGAGGTGCCGTTTCACGGTGTCAAAAATCACCGGGCCGACCATATGGCCGATGTGGCTTGGCTTGTAGACCGTGGGGCCGCAGAGGTACATGCCGACGTGGCCTGGGCGCACGGTGACGAGTGGCGACTTCGTTCGCGTGAGCGTGCTGTAGACCTCGATCACGGGGAGGGTATTCGTGGTGCCGTGCGCCGCCTGCTTGGATTCAACCGTCGCCATCTGCGTCCTTTCGTGGATCTATCCTGCTACCCGCTCGACCAACACGACGCACTCGGCGGCGATGGCGAGTTCTTCGCCGATCGGGCCGACATGTTCGCCGGTTTTGGCCTTGAGCCACACGGCTGACTCGTCGAGATGGAGAATCTCGGCGATCCGCCGCCGGATGGCCGGTCGGTGAGGAAGGATTTTGGGCCGTTGGGCGAAAATCACGCAATCCAGGTTTATCGGCCGCCAGCCGGCCTCGGTCACTCGTTTGGCCGCGGCCCGCAGCATCTCCGCGGAATCAAGGCCTCGATTGACTGGATCGGTGTCTGGAAACATCTCGCCGATGTCACCGAGCGCGGCGGCGCCGAGGAGGGCGTCGGTGATGGCGTGGAGGAGCACGTCGGCATCGGAGTGGCCGATCGCGGCGCGGTCATGCGGGATCGCGATGCCGCCGAGCATGAGCCGGTCGCCGGGACCGAGGCGATGCGTGTCGTGACCAAGTCCGATCCGAAGCGTGCAGGCCATGTCGTCGGAAACTCCGGGAGGAACCACGGTTTTCGCCTATACTCCCGCCATGCACAACGCCGGAGGTGTCGACGCGGCCGAACCCGTGATCAAGGTCGCAGGCCTGGGCAAGGAATACCGTGTGTACGACAAGCCCGAGGGGCTTCGGGCGAGTTTCAGTGCCCTCTTTCGACGCGACTGCCGGATTGTCGAGGCGTTGCGAGGAGTCAGCCTCACCGTCGGTCGCGGCGAATTTGTCGCCCTGCTCGGGCCCAACGGCGCCGGCAAGACGACGCTCCTCAAGCTCCTTTCGGGGATCATCACGCCCACCCGCGGCACGGCTTCGGTCATGGGGTATGTGCCGTGGGAGCGGGCCGATGATTTTCGGCGGCGGTTTGCCCTCGTGATGGGACAGCGGAATCAGCTCTGGTGGGATTTGCCAGCGGCAGAGAGTTTTCGACTCCATCAGGAGATTTATCGAATCGATCCAGCGAGGTTTGCGAGAACCCGCGACGAACTCGTCGACCTTCTGGGCGTCAGGAAACTCGTGCTCCAGCCGGTGCGCGAGCTGTCGCTGGGCGAGCGGATGAAGCTCGAGCTCGTGGCCGCGCTGCTTCACGAGCCGGAGGTGCTGTTCCTGGACGAACCGACGATCGGGCTCGACGTTGTCGCCCAACATGCGGTGCACGGGTTTCTTCGTCATGTGCAGGCTGAGCGTCGGATGACGGTGGTGCTCACGACGCATTACATGAAAGACGTGGCGGCCCTCTGCGAACGGCTGGTGGTGATCACCGGCGGCGACATTCTGTACGACGGCTCGCTCTCGGATGTCGTCGATCGGTTCACGACCCACAAGGTCGTGACGCTCGACTACGACGAGGAGCCCGACGCCGCGGCCATCGAGCGTCTCGGTTTCCCTTGCGAATGCCGCGGCCCCCAGGTCGTCCTCCGGATCGACCGCAGCCGCATCGCCGACGCACTGCCTGCGCTCCTGCGTGGTGAAGGCGTCCGCGACGTCTCGGTCGAGGACGTGCCGCTTGAAGAAATCGTCGCCGACCTTTTCCGCCAAGGCCGCGAAGCCAAGGCAGGGGAGGCAGCGACAGTTTCACGGTAAGCAATTCGCGGTCGACTCTTCTTGAATCGCCTAGCCGATCGCGCGATCAAGGAAAGCAGGTGTTTGATGAACCATGGGGCATTCGTGTCGTGCGACCACCAGTCAGCGATCAGACTCAAGGTCATCGTCCGGGTCGGTTGAACTATCGCCAGCAGTGCGTCCCATCTCCGTCTCTTCCGAGATCCAAAGGAACATGTCGTGGATTGCTCGGTAGACATCACGGGCTTTCTCGAGTTGTCCACCAGTCGGCTTCTTGCCTTTGGTGATAGTGATCGTCTTTCGCAGTTGTGTGGCGAATCGTTCAAGTTCGCTAAGTTTGGATTCTGCCGCAGTGAGGACATCCTCAGGTCGATCCATAGGTAGGCCGAGGGCATCGAGGCGCTCGTTGACAAGGTCTCTCAGACGGTCATAGATCGCGATCGCTCCGTGTGGTTGCTCGAGCATCGTCCGAGTGGCAACGAACCCCCAAAGCACACGGCCATCGGCGTCACGTCCCGTCACGCGAACTCCTTTCCCAAGCGGCACAACTTCGATTGAACCGCTGATTCGTGTCGGGGCTCTACTTGATTCTGAAGAAGTATGGCCAGCGTCGCCACCGAACATCTCGACTTGGGCCATCTGGAACTCCTTGGTTTGAGGACGGGGGTAGGGCAGGAAACGTTTGAGGAGAGTTCGTGAGCGAGTCACCAAGCTCAAGGCTTCGCCGTGTGGACGTCTCGCGACTCACCTGATTCAAAACCGAAGTGGCGGGCTGCGAAGACGACCACCTGACCAGTTCGGGAGCATGTCATTCTCACATCCTTATTCAATGGCACGACTAGGTCGCCATGGCGGAGACCCTGCCACATTGCGAGGTACTGAAGGCTCCCTTTTTTGTCGTCGGACAGCTTCCACTCGATGCCTCCCTTCCACGGCAACGAGATTAACTCGCCCTGCTCGGCACGTGTCGCTAGGTCAGGGCGAACACACCGAAGTTCGCGGCCCTTCTCCCAGCAAAGTATCAAGCCACGGTCTGCCCGTGTCCAAGCTTGAGCCCATGAGAGGCCGGTGCGGATCGGCTCCGAGACCGATCGATGAATAGTTTCGCTGTCGACGGCGTTCATCCCATGACATCGGCCTGGAGGATACCTCTCGGTCGTTCTCAACGCGAAGAAATAGTGTAGCCCCATCAAGGCATTGTCCAGCACTTTCGTGAATCTCCCGCACGATACACTTTACGATCGGGGGCAATGGCTTGTTGCCATATGCGGCCAGAATATGAGGCGGCGTCAAGCGTGGTCCCCATGAAACTAGGCCGGCCGATGTTTTTCGAGGAGTCACGCTCAATGCGTTCAGGTCACGAGGGAGCGACGTACGTCGCTATCGACTTCGAGACGGCAAATCATTATCGGGATAGTGCCTGTGCCATCGGAGTTGCCGTCGTCGAAGATGGCGTCGTAACGGAGTCGTTTCAGCGACTCATCCGGCCGCCTACCGACAATTTCAGCGACTGGAACTTCCGGGTTCACGGCATTCATTGGAAGGACATCGAGCGTGAAGACGATTTCGCCACGGTGTGGGAGGAACTTCAGCCGAGAATAGGGGGCGCTGCTTACTACGTTGCCCATAATGCGGGTTTCGAGCAGCAGGTGTTGGCTGCCTGTTGTGATTTCTACGACATCGCTCCGCCCGACACGGAGTTCATTTGCACGATTGAAGCGGCGTCAGCGCTTTGGCCACTGGACTCCTACAAGCTCCCGAGGGTCTGCCAGTTCTTGGGCATTCCCCTGCAGCATCACAATGCTCAGTCGGATGCGGAAGCCTCTGCCAATATTTTGCTGAAGGCAATGATGCATGGGTACAGGCCGGAATGTGTCGCTTCTGAGGGCACCGCTCTTTGGGCGTCCAAGCATCTTTCAAGCGAGATCATGCAGCTCGTAACCTCAATTGTTGACGACGGGGTTGTTGATCCGGGTGACATACACGCTGCTGCAACGTGGCTGCAGCAAAATCCAGAAGCTGCATCTGTGTGGCCGGGATCTGAGTTGGCAAGGCTAATTACGGCGATTTTCGAGGACGGGATTGTCGCAGCGGCGGAATTGGACGAGTTTCACTTGTTGTGCAACGCCCTTTTGGGCATTCATGAACGGAAGAAGGCACGGCGCCCTGCCAAGAAACCTCCGGGCGCCATGTCCGTTTGCTTCACGGGGTTTGGCCCAGGGAAGGCCCAACTGCGAGCCCAGGCCGAAGCCGCCGGATACCACGTGGTTTCCACGGTCACGAAACGACTCACCTACTTGGTATGCGGCCCTGTCCCTGGGCCGTCCAAGATCGACTTGGCGATTGAGCGTGGCGCGACGATCGTGAACGCGGAAGAGTGGATGGCACTTTTGGGGACGAGCGGCCAAGGGGACACGCGTTGATCCAAGGAAACCGAAGTGCAACGGTGTTCATCCAAGCATTGACGCTCTCGCGCCAGCACCGACCCGGCTTGCCATCTTCGGCCGCCGGCAACAGGGGCCTCTCGCGAAGGCCATGAGGCGTTTTCCGGAGCGCCATGCACGCTCTTTCGGGGGCCTTGCGCACTGAGTGTGTGTTCAGTATCATGCGGAGTCACGGATTTGGCCATTGCGGTATCTGAGAGCGAAAGGAATCGATCGGTGGCACGAGCCAAAGGAACGGCCTTCAACACCATCCAGCGGGCCGACTGCGTCAAGGCAATGAGTGCCTTGGAGGCGGGTTGCGTCGATCTGGCGTTCGCCGATCCACCCTTCAACATCGGCTACGAGTACGACGTCTACCACGACAAGAAGAAGCCGCGAGACTACCTGTCCTGGTCTCGCGAGTGGATCGCAGCGGTCTACCGTGCGCTCAAGTCCGATGGCACGTTTTGGCTTGCGATCGGCGACGAGTACGCGGCCGAGCTCAAGCTCCTAAGTCAGGAAGTCGGCTTTCAGTGCCGTAGTTGGGTGATCTGGTACTACACGTTCGGCGTGAATTGCAAAACAAAGTTCAGCCGTTCCCACGCACATCTCTTCTACTTCGTGAAGGATGCCAAGCGGTTCACGTTCCGCGCCGACGCCCTCGAAAACCGAATCCCGTCGGCCCGGCAGTTGGTGTACGACGACAACCGTGCCAATCCGACCGGCCGACTGCCCGACGACACCTGGGTGTTGCGGCCACAGGATCTGGCCGGTTGCTTCACGACCGAGGAAGACACGTGGTACTTCCCTCGGGTTGCCGGCACGTTCAAGGAGCGAGCTGGCTTTCACGGGTGCCAGATGCCCGAGCAATTGCTCGGCCGGATCATCAAGACTTGCTCCAACGAAGGCGACGTGGTCATGGATCCCTTCAGTGGCAGTGCCACGACCGCGGCCGTGGCCAAGAAACTCGGCCGCCGCTACTTGGCATTCGACCTTTCGTCCGACTATGTCACTCGCGGCCTCGCCCGTCTCGAGGGGGTTCGAGTCGGTGATCCGCTCGAAGGAGCCCCAGAGCCTACGGTGAGCGCGCCGGCGACTCCGCAAGGCACCAAGGGTCGAAAAGGCAAGAAGAAGTCGGACGCTGGCGATGGAGGCGGCGATCAGGCAGCGAGCGTTGACAGTGCGGCGCTGTCGTTGTTGCAGAAGGGATTACTCGAAGCGTTTCGGTCAACGTACGACGGTCACTCGCTTGATCGAATGGTGGCCGACCCGGAACTGAATAGCCAGTTGGCCGACGCGTGTCAGCGGCTCGGGTTGCCGGGCGAGCCGCGGTCCTGGAATTGGGCTCTCTTTCGCATGCGGAAGGCGGGGTTGCTGGCCACGATGCCCGCGACGCGGCGCACGGCGATTGAGTGGGAGGAATGCGAAAACTACCTGTTCGCGAGCGAAATCGCCTGGGGTCAGTTGATCCAGAACGGTTGCCAAAGTTTGGACAGCATTCTCTGTGATCCGTTTTTGGCGAAGGAGTTCGATGAGATCGCGCGTCGCTGGTCGCCAGGCTATTCGTCTTTGGAGTATCGCTGGGCGGCACTCAAGCTCCGCAAGAGTTCGAGTGTGGTTCGGTCTCGCGCGAAGAATTTGTCCGACGCAAGTTTGACGGCGCCCGTCCGCGTTGCGAAGCGGAATGGCGTAAAGCTGCCAAAGGATTCCGGAATGTATGTCGCACTCGGGGCACCCACCGGGAACCCGCTTTACGTGGGCGAAGCAACAAGCTTGGGAGACCGGGTGCCGCAAATTGCCGAAGTCGTCCGTAAGCTTCCTGAATGTGAGGATCTGAGTGTCCGCTATTTCCTGACATCGTGCGCATTCACGGATCGGTTGGCTTACCAGCGACGCTTGATCGTCGCCCATCAACCGCTCCTTCAACGTGTACAGCTTAGGTGAGTAGAGAATGTCGAGGCTGCGCGAGGCTTTCGAGGCGTCGAGCGAGGGTTTTTCCCCTGATCGGGTCGTGGCGGACCCGGAGTTGAACGCCTCGTTCCTCGAAGCATGTCGGCGGCTGGGAATATCCGGCTCGCCGGCGACCCTCAATCGCTCACTCCTGAATCTGCGGAAGCAAGGAGGGCTGCGTGGCATTCGGTCTCATCGAACTTCTTTTCCAAAGGAAGACGAGTACCGATTTGCGGCGGAGATCGCAGTGCGCATTCTCGAACGCCGTGATGGCGTCAGCTTGGACGATGTGATCAGCGACCCAGAGCTTGCCGCAGAGTTCGATCGAGTGGCTGCGCAGATCGCGCCAGGGTTCACTGCCGTCGAGTATCGCTGGGCCGCGCTCAATCTTAGGAAAGCACGTAGGCTCAAGCCGGAGCTTCTTGGCCGGGTCATTCGCGCCGAAAGAGTGCAGGTAGTGCCCGTCGCCGGGATGGACGTTTCGACGCTTCCGCTTGGGCAGGGGCTCTATGCGCTCTGTTCCGCTCAAGCAACGCTTTATGTGGGCGAGGCTGAGAACCTCCAGAATCGCCTGCGCAAGCATTTGGATCATTCCGACAACAAGGAGCTTGCCCGCAGGCTGTGGGAAGTAGGTTCATCCGATTTGCATGTCGAACTCCACGTCCTGCCGCAGGGCACGGATACGCGGACGCGCAAGGCCATGGAACTGGAACTGATCCGTTCTCGGAAACCGCTGTTTAACGTCAAGCGATAGCTTTCGAGGCTGGCAACGATGGGGGATCGCGACGGCGACGAGACAATCGCGAGACGATCGCTGGAGTTGGCCGGAACGTTTGAGGCGGAGGTGCTTGTTTGGCTGATGCTAGGGAAGTGGGACCACCCGCTGGCGGCCGATGAAGAGTTTCGGGACAACCTGCTCGAGGCCGCCTCCAGCGTTCTCGCGGGATCAGTTGACGGCCAGCGGCTCTTTGACACGGTGTCTCCGGCCAACGTGAATCTGATCGCGGCGCTTTGGTATGCCGAAGCCACGACCCTGGCGGGCGACTCGTCGATAGCTGCTGAGGAGCGTCGGGAACGCTATGCATGGCTGGAAGCAGTTCGGCGGACGATTCCGTCCTGCTTTTGCGAACCAGACGAGTTGCTGTAGCCGACTCCATGCCTGATCCAATTGACTACACTCGTAACCTGTCCGGTTGACAGCGACCGGTTGGAATACCATCGGCGGTTGCACGTCTTCCTCACAGCACCTTCATGTATCCGATCGTCGAATCACCATTCCGTGGGGCGAGGCTGTTGGATCGCTGGCGCACCTGGGGCACGATGCTCGCGATCTCGATCGAGGAGCGGCTCGTCTACCGCGGCGACTTTGCCCTCGGCACGCTCATGCGGTTCCTGCCAATCGTCACCCAGATTTTTCTGTGGACGGCGGTCTTTTCCACGATCCCGGGTGGTTCCATCCGTGGCTACACCCGCGACAACATCATCGCGTACTACCTCCTCACGATGGTGTCGCGCGCCTTCTCGAGCATGCCGGGGCTCTCGACCGGGATCGCCCGCAGTGTCCGCGACGGGTCGATCAAAAAGTTTCTCGTGCAGCCGGTCGACTATGTGTCGTTCCTGCTGGCATCGCGGGTCGCTCACAAGCTCGTCTACTACGCGGTGGCCATCATTCCCTTCGCGGCCGTGTTCGGGCTCTGTCGCGGCTACTTTCCGCCGGCGCCCGACGCCTCGACCATGGCGGCGTTTGCCCTGTCGCTCGTCCTTTCGTTTCTGCTCGGCTTCTTCATGGAGGCCACGCTCGGCATGCTCGGGTTTTGGTTCATGGAAGTCTCGAGCCTCGTCTTCGGATACATGCTCATCCAGTACTTCCTGTCGGGCCACATGTTCCCGGTCGAGATGCTCGGCGACATCCCGAGTGGACTCCCCGGCACGAGCCTGGCGGATGTCGTCTTGTGGCTGCCGTTTCATTTCACGGCCTACTTTCCTGCAGCCATCTGGCTCGGAAAGTGGCAGGGACCGGAACTCACACGGCTGCTTCTGATCGAAGCGGCGTGGGTGGTGATCATGTTCGTCGCCTGCCGCATCGCATGGGCGCGCGGCACGCGGCGTTACAGCGCCTTCGGAGGGTAGTCGCTGCACCATGCTCCGCTACCTCGCCATCCTCGGAACCTTCGCCCGGGCCTGCTTGGTCCGTGACCTCACGTTTCGGATGAACTTCATCCTCGAGTGCATCACGAGCCTCGGCTGGATGTCGATGAACCTCGCTCTCTATCTCCTCATGTTCACGTTCACGTCGGAGATCGGGCAGGGCACAGGCTGGACACGTGAGCCGTTTTTTGCGTTCGTGGCCACGGGCCTGATCATCAACTCGATCGTGCAGGCCCTCATCATGCCGAGCGCCGAAGAGCTCACCGAGATGGTGCGAACCGGCGGGCTCGACGGCGTGCTCGTGAAGCCGCTCGACGCCCAGTTTTTGCTGTCGATGCACCGCGTCGATTTCTCCGCCTTTGCCAACGGGATCGTCGGCATCGTGCTCCTGGCCGTGGCCGTGTCGCGATTCGCAGTGCCGCCGCCACCGAGCGCGTGGGTCCTGTATCCCGTGCTGGTGCTCTGCGGTGTGGCCATTCTGTATTCCTTTGTGGTCATGCTCGCGGCGGCCACGATCCACATGGGGCGCAATCAGAGCTTGTATGACTTTTGGTTTTACCTCACGAATTTTTCGCGCTACCCCGCCGAGATCTACGCAGGGCCCTGGGGTGGGCCGCTGCGTGCGCTCTGCACGTTCGTGATCCCGATTCTCCTCGTGGTCAACGTGCCGGCCCGTACGATCGCCCAACCCTTTGCAGGCTTGAACCCGTGGGCCGTGTGCGGCACGATGGCCGCCGCCGCAGCGTCGCTCGCCGTGTCGCGGCTCGTGTTTCAATGGTCCCTCACCCGTTACCGCAGTGCGTCGAGTTGACATGGCAGAAGCAGGTGCTGAACGTCGTGGACTGCACGAGGACGTGTCAGCGGTCCTGATTGGCCTGACGGCGGTGGTTCTGGCACTCGCGGTGACCTGGCTTGCACGGCCGACAGACGAACCAGGCAGCCGAGAACGCTATCCGAAAGGGTGGGCCTCGCCAGTCGCCGCGATGGTCGGCACGCCTGGCACCTGGGTCGATCAGCCTCTCGCCGCGTTCCAGAACAAGGAGGGGCAGCGGGTCGTGTGGCCAACGGTCGTCGGGATGGGTTGGACGGTCGTCGTAGGGGTGCTCGGAATCGCGCTCATGGGGCGCTCAGGGCGCTGCGTGATCGCTGGGCTTGTGCTGTTGGCATTCCTCGCGGGCCTGTCCTATCTGCTCGCATCCCAAAAGGTCATCAAGTACTACAACCTTGAATATCCACTTTGGGCGCTTGCCGTCGGGCTCTTTGTGGGCAATGCGGCGGGTGTTCCGCGGTGGCTCGCTCCGGCGCTCGTCGGCGAATTCTTCATCAAGACGGGCCTCGTGATTTTTGGGGCGGAAGTACTCGGAAGCCGGCTCCTGGCCCTCGGTCTGCCAGGCCTCATGACCGCCTGGATCGTGACCCCGATCGTGCTTGTGACCACGTACCTGTTCGGTGTCCACGTGCTCCGCGTGCCGTCGCGGTCGCTTTGCATGACGCTCTCGGCCGACATGTCGGTCTGTGGCGTGTCGGCGGCCATTGCCACCGGCGCCGCCTGTCGGGCGAAGAAAGAAGAGATCTCGCTCACCATCGGACTCTCGCTCTTTTTCACCGTGATCATGATGGTGGCCATGCCGAGCGTCATTCGGCAGATGGGTCTCGATCCTGTCATCGGTGGCGCGTGGATCGGCGGCACGATCGACGCCACTGGGGCGGTGGTGGCCGCGGGAGAATCGCTCGGCAAGGAAGCGGGCGAGGTGGCTGCGACGGTCAAGATGATCCAAAACTCGATGATCGGGCTGATCGCCTTCGCCGTCGCCGTCTACTGGGCCGGATGGGTCGATCGTGACCCGGCCGGGCCGCGCGGCACGCTTGTGGGTGAGGTGTGGGGGCGGTTTCCGCGATTCATCCTTGGCTTCCTGGGAGCATCGCTGGTCTGCACCGCGCTCCACTCGCTCGGCCCCGAGCAGGAACTTTGGATCGAAGGTGCCACGACCGGCATCACGTCGAAACTGCGTGGCTGGCTCTTTTGCGTGGGGTTCGTCTGCATGGGCCTCCAAACGAATTTTCGAGAGCTGGCCCCGTTCCTCACGAGCGGTCGCCCGGTCGTGCTCTATGTGGCAGGCCAGGCCCTGAACCTCGCGCTCACGCTTGCGGTGGCGAGCCTCACGTTTGGCTGGCTCTTCAGGAAGGTGGTGGAGCCATGAAGGAGCCCGTGCCACCCCGGCAGGCGGTGCTTCGGCTCGTGACAGGCGCCGCAATCATGGCCGTCGTGTGGTGTGGCCTGCTGCCGAGGCTGCTTGGGGTGGGGCCGGTTCGGGAGCATGTCGCCCTTATGGAGGCCCGCGGCGTCGATCCATCGGCGATGTACTACACCGAGCTCGAAAGGCTGCCACTTCGGCCTGCGTGGATCGACGACGTGATCCTCCTGTGGCCGTGAATGGTCGCCCTCCCGTTGCCGGCGGCGGTGGCTTCGAACGCGCCGGATCCGGGTGGTAGGATCGTCGGTTTCCCACCAGGACCTCCCAGCATGCCGCTTAAGCTCGCCTTCAGTTCCAATGCCTATCTCGACGTGCCGGTGGAGGAGGCGATTGCGCGAATCGCCGCGGCAGGATACCAGGGCATCGAACTGCTCGCCGACGTGCCCCATGCCTGGCCGGCCGGTCTCCTCGAAATCCAGAAGGAGACGATCCGACGAGCGATCCGGGAACATGGCCTCACGATTTCCAATATCAACGCGTTCATGATGAACGCCGTCGCTGATCCGCGGCAGCCCTATTGGCATCCGGGGTGGACCGATCCCGATCCGCACTACCGCGCGATCCGGCGCGAACATACCAAGCGTGCTCTTCGCCTGGCATCGGAGCTCGGGGCGACGTCGATCTCGACCGAACCCGGTGGAGAATTGGCACCGGGCCAGTCGCGTGCGGATGCCGAGACGATTTTTTACGACGAGATCATGCCCGTCCTCGACGTCGCAGCCGCCTGCAACGTGACGCTCCTTGTCGAACCGGAGCCAGGCCTCCTCATTGAGACGTTCGAGCAATACCTCGCGTTTGCGAGGCGTGTCGATCACCCATCGCTCGGGCTCAATTTTGACGTCGGCCACGCGTACTGCGTGAACGACGATCCAGTCGCCTGGATCCCTCGGCTTGTCGACCATACACGGCACTACCACGTGGAAGACATCGCCGCGACCCGCGTTCATCATCATCTCGTGCCGGGGGAGGGGGCCATCGATTTCGCCGGCGTGCTCGAGGCGATCGCCTCCCACTCCCCCGACACGTGGGTGACCGTCGAACTCTATCCCTACCGCGATCGCCCCGATGACGCCGCCCGCGCTGCGAGGGCTCACCTCCTCGCGGTCGCCCGCGACAGAGGCGTGGAGCTTGCCTGATGCTCGCCTGGCTACGAATTATCCGAATCCCGAATCTGGCGACTGCCGCGGCGGATGCCCTCGCAGGCTATCTCGTGATCGCAGGGCTTCGCGAACTCGCCTGGCCTCCGGCTGCATGTGGGCTCGCCGTCGCGGCGATCATCGCCCTCTATGCAGCGGGGATCGTCTTCAACGACGTGTGTGACGCGGAACTCGATCGCCGAGAACGGCCCGAGCGGCCATTGCCGAGCGGCATGATCGATCTGCGTGCCGCCGCCATCGCTGCGGCTGGCCTCGGAATCACGGGGCTGATC
>CAZCHF010000051.1:0-4496 GCA_964498325.1 uncultured Candidatus Kuenenia sp. | reverse complement strand
CCAAGGAACAGGGGCAGTCGAATTTCAACAATCCGGGGCTGATCCTGGCCGGGGGCGCGAGCTATCAGATCGCCGCTCCTTGGCCGGCGGCCGTCGCCTCAATCCTCGCCGGCTGCATCTGGCTCTACGACCGGCATGCGAAGGGCACGGCTGTTGGCCCCATCGTCATGGGCGCGTGCCGGAGCCTCGCCTGGCTGACGGGCATGACGGCCGCCGGCGGGCCGAATGCGATCCACGAGTGGATGATCCCGGTAGGCATGGGGCTCTATGTCGCCGGGATCACGCTCTATGCACGCGATGAAGCTGCCGAAAGCCGGCAGCGCACGACGCTTCTGGCGGGAGCCGTCGTGATGCTTGCAGGGCTGGTCGTTGCGGCGGGGTTCGTGTGGCTGCCCGATCGTGGCCCGATCGAGCTGGCCGCAGGGGCACCGATGCCGGTCACGACATGGCTCGTGCTCTGGTCGGTGATCGGCACATCGATCTTCTACCGGTTGGCGATCGGCATCGGTGACCCCGAGCCGAGTCGCATTCGCTTCGCCGTCGGCAACGCGATCATGTCGATCATCACCCTCGATGCGGTGCTCGTTCTGGCCGCCTGCGGCGAGCAATGGGCGATCGTCGTGCTCTGCCTCTTGGCCTGGTTTCTGTTTTTCAAGCGGCTTGTACCGCCCACCTGACGCGGTTTCGCGGAACGCATCGGTTGATCATGCTCCTCGGGTACAGCACCAACAGCATCGGCGAGATCGATCCGCTCGAGGCCGTGCCCATGCTCGCCGGCATGGGCTATCGGTCGCTCGCGATCACACCGGACCGGCATCTTTTGAACCCGTTTTCGCCGGGACTCGCCGGCGAAGTCGCTCGTTGGCGGCACGCCCTGGCCGCCCACGGCATGGCGTGCGTCATCGAGACCGGTGCGCGCCACCTGCTCGACGCCCGCGTCAAGCACGAGCCCACGCTTGTCTCCGCGGCGCCCGAGGACCGCCGGCGTCGGGTGGACTTCACGTGTCGGGCGATCGACCTTGCCGTGGAGCTCGGGGCGCGATGCGTGTCACTGTGGAGCGGCCTCGGCCGTGACACCGCGTCCGATGCGACGCTGTTCACACGCCTTGCCGAAGGGCTCGAGCCGGTCATGGTCCACGCGGAGGCTCGCGGCATCGTGCTCGGCTTCGAACCCGAGCCGGGCATGGTGATCGACACTGTCGCACGGTATCAGTCGCTTTGCGAGCGACTTGGAGAGCCTGACGTGCTCGGCCTCACGATCGACACGGGCCACCTCGAATGCCTCGGCGAACGCCCCGCGGCCGTTGGTCTCGCGCCGGTGGCGACGCGGGTCGTGAATGTTCACGTGGACGACATGCTCGCATGTCGCCACGACCACCTCCCGCTCGGCACGGGGGATGTCGATTTCGGTCCGCTGCTCGTGTCGCTCGGCTCGGCTGGCTACGCCGGCGGACTCCACGTGGAGCTGCCGCGGCAGACCCACCGTTGGCTCGAGACGGCGCGCGAGTCGGCGGCGTTTCTCGAGCGGCTGGTGTGATGCCGCTCACGCCAACTCGGGCGGAGGTTCGATCGAGTCGGCGGGGCGCTTCCCGGAATCCTTCCTGCCCGAGCCCTCGAAGCGGCTGATGGCCTTCACGGTCATGTCGTGATCGCAGGTGATCTGGCAGGAGAGTCGAAGGCCCGGTGTGCCGGCGATTCCTTTGGCGGCGAGCACGTCCCGTTCCGCCTTGGTCATTGTCGTGGGTTCGCCTGCAACGAACTCGACGCGGCAGGTTGTGCAACGGGCCACGCCACCGCACGCGTGAAGCTGATCCACGCCGCACTCGTCGACGAGGGCGTTTACCAGCCGCTTGCCAGCCGGCACCTGGAATGTTCCGACACCTTCAACCGTGACGTTCGGCATTGATTACTTGCCTCCCTTTTTTCGTTTCGGATCGAGATTCGCGGCCAGGTCTTCTTCAGAAACGGCCGTCATGATTCCGTCCGTCGGCACCTCGACGCCTGCGGTCCAAGCCAGGGCGTTGAGCATGAGCTTTCGGAAGTCATCGTTGCCCCAGTTGGCATGAAAATGCCCACCGGTGCAGCCAAAGCCGCGGCCCCCTTCAGGCCGCTCGTAGGCCCAGGCGAGGGCCTCGCGACCACCGCGGTTCGCCCGCACGGTCGGGTTGTTGCTATGCGGTCCGTCGGGCCGTTCCCGCGTCGAGTCCGGCGGCACGGCGGTGAGGATGAGCGTCAGCCCCTTCGTCGGGTCGACGAACCGCATGTTGTAGTACCACTCGTCGTTGATCTCGAACGGCTTCACCCCCCGTGTGATCGGATGGTCCTTGGCAAGTTCCGTCTGGGCGAGCGTCCAGTGTGGATTCACCGACCAGTGTGGCTCGAAGTACCCCCCCATCCACTGAAGGAACTCGGCGCCACCTTTGTCTTTGGTGACTTCGACTGCGTAGTGCAGGCAGGCGATGCCCACACCGCGATTGGCCAGGGCATTGATCTGCCCCAGGCGATTGCTCTGAAGCACGGGATGGCCGAGTCCACCGTCGGCGAAGAAGAAGACGGCATCGGCATTGTCAAAAGCCGTCGGATCGGTCGGCCAGCCCCCGGAATACACCTCGGTCACGAGCGTCGGACAGGATTCTTTGAGGCATTTGTCGAGCAGCATGCAGCCAGCGCGGAACTCATGCTGGCCGGGACCGTGGCTCGGCTTGCCGGCAACCATCACGAGTTTTTTTCTGCCATCGGCCAGTCGCGTCCGCTTCAAGCGGATGTTCTTGAACTCCACCTTCATTGGCGGGCCGGCATGGAGCTGAAGCGCCAACACCCCTTGACTCGATCGCTTGCCGGCCTGTTCGTCGATCGTCTCCGACATGAGCTGGCCGTTGATGAGGTGTTGAAGCGTGTTGCCGCGAGCGACGATCCGGTAGGTGTTCCAGTCGCCCTGTTTGATCGCGTCTTGGAGCTTCTTGGTGTCATCGATCGGTTCGCCCTGGGACTTCTTGCCGTCGGCACCGATCGTGACCCGCTGGCCGCGTGGGCAAACAATGCCGCGCCCCTTCTCCTCGTACATGATTCCCGAATGCTTCGGGCCCGATTCGAAGTCGGCCTGATAGCCGCCGACGACGAAATCACCGAAATCCTTGCTGCGGTACTGGATCCCGCTGTTGCCACCAGTCAGGCGGTACTCGAGTTCGAACTCAAAATCGTCGACGAGACCGGCCCGCCAAATGAGGAACGTGTTTCCCTTGGTGGGCTTCTCGGCCGTCGTCTCGCCGATGATCGTCCCGTTTTCTACCCGCCAGAACTCGGGCTTCCCCTCCCAGCCATCGAGACTGGTGCCATCGAAGATCGCAACGAATCCCGAGTCATCCGCGCTCGCGGGGCGCGTGCCTGAGCAGGGCAGGGCGACGGCGAACAGAACAAGGACAGCAAGAACCTTCTTGGAGAAGGAAAAAATATGAGACGACACGCGCCTGGCCTCCAGCGGAACTCGAGGCGGCGAACAGCGCCACCCGGGGGCCTTAGTATGCCCGCCCCGTCACCCCGAAGCCACAGCTACCGTCCAGGCAGGCGACCAACCCCGGCCCGGGCTTTCGGGAGCCTCCCGGGCCGGAACGATTCGGCGTCGAGGCCGAGCATGTCGAGCAACCCGTCGATGCCCGTGACCCGAATGTCGTAGGTGCGGGCCGAGTCAAGATTTCGCGTGCGACGCTTTGCCTCGGCAGGCCATCCCGGAACTTCGCGGGCGTCCTGCCCGCTTGGCGCCTGACCAAGATCGACCACCAGGGCGGTATTCGGGGCGACCGCGTCGACGATCTTGCCTCCGGCACGCTCCACGATCGCCGAAAGGGTAGCCAGATCCGACGCGCCGTCTGAGTCGACGTCGGTGTATCCCACGATGACGATATGCGGTTCGTTGCCGCCGGACCACAGGCTCGAGGACACGCCGTCGCCGGAAAGGATGGGATTCCGCGGGTCTTCGCGACGAACGACCGTGCGCACGAGTGTCGGGCCCTCGATGTCGGAGATCTCGAGAACCCCCTTGCGACTGCCGAATTCGGGCTGTGGATCGTTCGGAGGAAACACGTGCAGGACCAACCCAGGACGAAGCCCGACGGTCGTCCGGCACGAGACGAGCGCCGTGGACGTCCGTGGATCAACGTTCACCACATGCCCGTTGAACCCGTCGATCCGATCGTTGTCCGGTCGGGCCTGGGCAATGATCTCTTGCAAACCAGGATCGGCCACCCGCAAACGCGACAGGATCGCGTTGAGGTTGGAAACTTCCTTGGCCCGTGCTCGGAGTTCGAACCGAAGCAGGTCAAGTTGCTTGATCAGGTCCCCAGCCTCGATCGCCGCGCGGTATTCAGCTTGGCGGTTCGGCGGCATGTAGTCGAGTCCCTTCTCGACCTCCGCCTTGATCCCTTCCATCTCGCGAGCCCGCTCCTCAGCGGCGCGACGGGCATCCATCACCTTTTGTTGTTCCGCCTCGTGAGCCTTCC
>CAZCHF010000050.1:22854-28009 GCA_964498325.1 uncultured Candidatus Kuenenia sp. | reverse complement strand
TCAACTGGGATTAGACTCGGCCCAAAAAACGTTTGACGGCCAGTCTCAATACACATCGCGGACGTAGCGTTTTTGTTGTTTGAGTTTCGCGACATACGCCTTGGCATCGTCGGCGGACATACCGCCATGGGCGGCGATCACGTCGTGCAGTGCTCGATCCACGTCGGCTGCCATCCGTTTGGCGTCGCCGCACACGAAGAAGAACGCACCGTCTTCGAGCCACCGGAAAAGTTCCTCGCCGTGGACGCGCATGCGATCCTGAACGTAGACCTTCTGAAGCTGGTCACGGCTGAATGCCCGCTCAATTCGGGTAAGACAACCGGCGTGACGAAGCGCTTCGCACTCGTCGTGATAGAGCGAATCGGTCGCGGCACACTGGTCGCCGAAGAAGAGCCAGTTTTTCCCTCGCGCCCCCGTGGCGTGCCGCTCCTCGAGAAAGGCCCGAAAGGGGGCAATTCCCGTGCCGGGACCAACCATGATCATCGGGACGTTCGGGTCTGCCGGTACGGTGAATTCGGTTGAATGATGCACAAACACGCCGACCGTGTCCCCCGGGCGAAGGCGGTCGGCAAACATCGTCGATGCCACGCCAAGTCGCTGCCGACGGTTTGCCGAGTACTCCACGCGCCCCACCGTGAGATGGACTTCGCCAGGGTGCGCCTTCGGCGAACTTGCGATTGAATAGAGCCGTGGTGCAAGCGGCGAGAGCATGCCAAGAACGTCGGCGGCCGTGAGTGTTGCCGAGGGCGCGAGGCGAATCGCGTCGAGCACATCGAAGGTGTCCCATGTTGCGTCAGCCACGGCCGTCTCCACGCGTGCCCGCTCCGTGTCTGACACGGCCCGCTCCACGAGCATTGCCGCAAGCTCCTCGGGCGCGGTCCGGAGACAGCGCCGCCCGAGCATGTCGCGAAGGGTCGTCACGGTGCCGTCGTCGTCGGTACGTTGGGCGTCGCCGTCGAGCCGCGCCGCTTCGAGAACGCTCGTGACCAGGTCAGGCGGATTGACAGGATAAACACCAAGCGCGTCGCCCACCTTGTAGGTAAGGCCACTGCCTGTGAGGTCGATCACGACGTGGACCGTGTGCTTCGCCGAACCTTCCTTGTTGAGGTTTGTCGACGACACGAGTTTTGCGAGGAACGGATTGCCACGGTGATAGCCACTGAGGCTTGGAGCCGCAGCAGTGGCCACATGGCCGCTGGAAGACGATTGCGGCGAGCCGTTCGAAGATGCTCCGTTGCTGCTGCCATGCTCGGCGAGCAACCGCTTGACTGCCCTGGCCGTATCTTTGCCACCTGGGGAACAGAGCGTGAGCGATTTTTCGGTGCCTGCTGCAAGGGCTTCTGAATAGGTCTGGCAAAGGTAGCCGCACGCCCCACAGTTCAGTTGGGCCATCGCGGCCATGAGCCGACGCTCGATCGGCTTGCCTTCGGCCAGCTCGAGTCGCTCGACGATCGGGAGGTTTGGATCATGCCAGGGAAAGTTTTCCTTCGGTGCGTTCGCTTGCGGCGGCGGGCCTTCGAGAAGGGCCCGGGCGGCCGCGATGCCGTTGCCCGGGCCGTCGGCTCCCAGGCCAATCCACCCAGCCAAAAAACCATTGAGCCACGCTCGCTGCTCAGGCGTAAACGGCGCGGATTCAGGGACGATGGAATAGTTCATGGACATTACCCGTTCACCAGGGCTGGGACTGGAAAAAACATGTCGCGGAGGTCGTCGATCTCGTGGCGATTGGTAAACGTGGCAAACGTTTCTTCGGCCGTCGCCCGTTTTGCGAGATAGACCTCGAGCATCCGCGTCACGAGTGCCGGCAACTCGCCTGCCGGCGTGGGCGGGAAAAGCTCACGGCCGATCGCCCGCCGCTCCCCGTATCCACCGCCGACGAACACCTGATAACCCTCGACCACCTCGTCGCCGACCTCAACGCTGGCGCCCAAGAGGCCGATATCGCCGATGTAGTGCTGAGCACACGAGTGATGACAGCCCGTGAGATGAATGTTGATCGGCTGGTCGAGGTCCAAACGCTCTTCAACGTGATCCGCGATCAAGAGGGCGTGCCTCTTGGTGTTGGCCGCGGCGTACTTGCAGCCGGCGTTTCCCGTGCAGGCGATCAGCCCTGCTCGCGGGCTGCTGGCACGCCAATCCAGGCCAGCCAGCTCGATCCGTGCCTGCGCCTCGGCCACGCGACTGTCCGGAATGTTGGCAATCAGAAGATTCTGCCAGGGAGTCAGGCGGATATCGCCGTCACCACATGACTCGGCAATCGTCGCCAGCGCCCGCATCTGCTCCGATGTGATCCGCCCCACCGGCAACACCACGCCGATGTACGATTTGCCGGGCTGTTTCTGGGCATGGACGCCCACATGGGCATGGCGATCGTCCGACCGCCGCGGCTCGAATCCACTGGTCGCTACCCGCCGGAGCGCCTGGCCATATTCTTTCTCGGTCTCCTCGAGAAACTTCTCAAACCCCCAGGCATCAAGCAAATACTTGAGTCGAGCCTTTTTGCGGTCGGTGCGGTCGCCGTTGGCAATGAACACCCCCACAATCGCGGCGGCGAGCGCCACACATTCTTCCGGCTTAGTGATCACGCCGGTATCACGTGCAAAATCGCCGTGACCGGTGATGCCCCCGAGGGCAAGCTGAAACACGACCTTTCCCGTGTCAGGTCCAGACGCGAGCCGCACCGCGTGAAACCCGATGTCGTTGGTGTCTTCGAGCGAACTGATCGCGCCGCCACCATCAAATGCAATATTGAACTTCCGCGGCAGGCCATACATCTCGCGGTGGTTCACGATAAAAAAGTGCATGTCACGGGCGAGCGGGAGCGTTTCGATGAGCTCGCTCGAGTCGATGCCGCTCAAGGGACTCGCCGTGATGTTGCGGATGTTGTCGGCCCCCGAACCAAGATTGATGATCCCGAGATCACGCAGGCCCATGATGACTCGCACCGCGTCGCCCGCGGCGATCTCGCGAAGCTGGAGATTGGCCCGCGTGGTGACGTCTGAATAACCGCCGGCAAGCGTGTCGGCCATGTCGGCCAAGCCTCGAAGCTGCCAGCTCCGCAACGCGCCACCAGGAAACCGCAGGCGACACATGTACGAGTTCTGTGCCGGAGCAACAAAGAACAGTCCCTGAAACTTTTGAAGCAGAACGTCGGTGCCCTTGGGGAACTCACCCCGTTCGGCCAGCTTGCACATTTCGTCCCAGCGATCGAGCGGATTTGTTGAGCGTTTGGCCTCTTCTTCCGGGCAGAGTTTTTTGCCGGCGGCCACCTGGCGATTCTGAGCTTCCCATTGCAGGCGATCGGGGCCAGACGGTGCGGCTGATCCGCCGCCAAGTGTGATCGTTTCAGCGTGCCCCCCCGAGCCAGAAAGCACGGGAAGCTCCTGCACTTTCCGAGCCACGTCGGCCCCGAGCGCAAAGCCCTGGAGATAATTTTGTTGCTCCGGGGTGAAGCCGGTTGGGCTCTCGCTCATTGGTCTATGTCCTCGAGATCCTAAAAACGTGGTTCGCCGACGGGCATGATGCGGACGGCACAGTCCTTGTATGACGGTTGCCGTGAGTGGGGATCGAAGTGGGCCAGAGTGAGGCAGTTCGTGACGTCGTAGTGCATGGCCATGAAGAGTTGGCCTCGCTGGACCGCTGGGGTCACGAGGGCACGGGCCGTGACGTGGCCGCGCTGGGATTCCACGATGACGGTTTGGTTGGGGCGGATGTGCTCATGAGCGGCGTCGTCGGGGTGGATCTCGACATAGGGCTCGCTGGGGGCGAGGCGATTGAGCACGGCTGATTTGCTGGTGCGCGTTTGCGTGTGCCACTGCGAGGCTGAACCGCGGCCGGTGAGTAAGACGTAGGGATAGCGCGCGTTCGGAGGCTCAGGCATCTCACGCGGCGTGTCGAACAGGAATCGTGCCCGGCCGTCGGCGTGGAAAAAGCGGCCGTCCGTAAAGAGGCGCCGTTGTCGGGCGTCGTCGGCGCCATCGAATGGATACGGCCATTGGATGCCGTGCCGCTTGTCGATCATGGCGTAGTCGGTGATACCCGTGATATCGCAGGGCTGACCGCGCGAGAGCTCCTTGAGCACCTCAAAGACCGCTTCGGGCGTTCTCCAGCGTGCAAACATCCCCCCGCAGCCCCAGTACTCGGCGATGAGTCGAAAAATCGCGAAGTCGGCCAGGGCAACGCCCGGGGCGCGCGCTACCTTCTTGACGAGCCCGATCCGTCGTTCGGAGTTGATGAACGTGCCGTCCTTTTCGCCCCAACCCGCCGCGGGAAGGACGAGGTCGGCCCTCACGGCCGTCTCGGTCGTGTGATACATGTCCTGAACCACCAGGAAATCGAGGCGATCGAGGATGTCGCGGCAGGTGTTTTGGTTGATCCAGGAATGGGCTGGATTGGTGCAGACGACCCACAAGCCACGAATGTCACCCCGAAGAATCCCCTCCATGATTTGGTCGTAGGCTAAGCCAGCATGCCGTGGGATGCGAGCTTCATCGATGCCAAGAATGCCGGCGACCTTTTGACGGTGATCGTCGATCGCAAAGTCGTGGCCGCCCAGAAGATTCGTCGTGTTGCTAAAGAGCCGCGAACCCATGGCGTTGCACTGGCCGGTGAGCGAGTTCGCGCCCGTGCCGGGGCGGCCGATGTTTCCGGTGATCAGCGCGAGGTTGATGATCGCTTGCGCCGTGCGCACGCCTTCGTAGCTCTGGTTGACGCCCATTGTCCACCAGAAACTCGTTCGCTCGGCCTTGTGGATCGTGCGGGCCAGGTAGTGAAGCTGTTCGACGCTGATGCCCGTGACGGCCGCAACGTGCTGGGGCGTGTACCCTGCGACATGCTCTCGGAACGCATCAAAACCGGTGGTATGGGCCGCGACAAATCCTTCGTCGATCCATCCTTCGAGGATGAGGACGTGGGCCAAGCCATAGAGAAGCGTGAGGTCCGTCTTGGGCGCGACGGCGAGGTGCCGGGTCGCCGCCATCGCTGTTTCGGTTTTCCGGGGATCGATGACGATGATTTCGGGGCTGCGCCTGTTCTTCAAGACCCGCTGCCAGAGAATCGGGTGAGCGATACAAAGATTCGAACCCACGAGCACGATCGCGTCTGACTCTTCAAAATCCTGGTACGTGTAGGGCGGAGCATCGAAACCGAACGACTG
>CAZCHF010000050.1:0-22844 GCA_964498325.1 uncultured Candidatus Kuenenia sp. | reverse complement strand
CTTGTAGGCGACGACGGCGGTGGCCATGCATTGCCGAGTGTTCCCGTCGCCATGATGAAAACCCATGCCAAACTTGGCGAGGCTTCCGAGAAACGCGAGCTCTTCGGTGGGCATCTGGCCCGTGCCAAGAAACGCGACCGAGCCAGGGCCGTGCTTCGCCTGAATGGATTTGAAGCGATCACAAAAAATCTGGAGCGCCGCGTCCCACTCGATTGGCACAAGTCGTCCACGGGCATCGCGTGCCAGGGGCGTCGTCGCACGGTCGGGGGCCTTCAAAACCCCGAGTGCCTCCCATCCCTTGGGGCAGGCCATGCCGACGTTCACCGGATGGGTAGCGGCGGGCGTGAGGTTCACAGCCTCACCGTCACGCAGGTGAATGTCGAGACTGCATCCGGTCGAGCAATAGCCGCACACCATCGCGGTGGTGGCGTCGGGTGCAAGCCTCGCCGGCACCTGCCCCAGACCAAACTTTCCGGGTGACCGAAGGAGATCGGCGGTGAGTGGTCCCGTCCACTGCCGGTCGAGGAGGTTGGTTGGGAGCCATGGCGGGGTGGCCGCGGGGAGCGGCGTGGGAGCGGGCGCATCGTGGCTGCCTGTGCGCGTCATGCGTGCGTCGCTCCCGGCATCTTTGCGGAGGCCGAAGCCAAAAAGAAGAGTGTCCGTTCGAGGAATTCGCCGATGACGAGGGTCACGAACACCAAAAACACTGCGGCCACCAAGAAGAACGGGTGGTAGCCTGCGTGGCCGTCGAGCGTGGCCCGCTGTCCGAGGAGGATTCCAGGGAGAACGAGGCCCCCCACGATGCCGAAGAAGTACCGCAGCATCGTGGTGCTGCCGAGGTCGTCTACGAGAAGCACGGCCGAACGCTTGAGTGGCGTCAATGCCTGCCGCCTGAGCTCGAGGAACTGGGCAGACTCAAAGAGGAGCTTTGCGGCGACGGCGACCATGACCGCCACGCACACGTGCTGGCCATAGCGACGCATGATCTCCGCGGCCGTGCAGTCGGTCCCGACTATTGCCGCCATGAGCGATGTGAGCAGGGCGATCGGCAGCCCAAGCACGGCACACGTCGCCAGGAACTTTGTGGTCGTGCGTCCGAGGCTCCAGCAGGGGCGGCCTGTGCTCACGTAAATCATGATCGAACAGCCGACCGCCACGAGTCCCGCAAGGCATGTCAGCATGCCGAGCGTGTCGGCAGCGGTGTCCCAGCCTGTGCTTCCGGCGGCCAACCACACGGTGACGGCGTGGGCAAATGCCAGCGGCCCAAAAATTCCAAACGCGAGAATCTCCCGGCTGAGCCACGACGTTCGAAGGCCCAAGAGCGCCCGGTAGGCATACCACGGACGGCCCAAATGCAGAACTGCTGCGTTCATGCCGACCAACCCGAGCACGAGGCCCACCGTCGCGGCAACCGGCCGCACTGCCGCTTTTACAGATTCGTCAGCCCACGGTCCCCACCCGAGCACCTGGCTCACGAGAAACGCGCCGACGGAGAGCTGCGTCAGCACGAGCATCACGACGAGCGCCACATGGCCATGCATCGGCTTCACTGAAAAATAATCGGCTGGCACGAGGTTGTCGGGAAGCGACCGTCGTGAGCGATACGACGTGGTCGGGAGGGTCACGGCCGGATCAGGCGCCGTCGGCACAAACGTTTCGTGCTCGCCACGCGCTCGCACCGCCTCGGATGTCACCGTCGTGATCCGGATCGCGTGGTTCGGGCATGACTGCACGCAAGCCGGTGCTTCACCGACGGCGAGCCGGTCGTGGCACATGTCGCACTTCCGCACGATCCCTTTGGTCGTGCTGTACTGCGGCACGTCATACGGACACATGAAGACGCAATACTGGCAGCCGATGCACTGGTCATCGAGATGCCTCACGATGCCGGTCATCGGATCCTTGTCGTAGGCGAGCACCGGGCAGCCTTCGAGGCATGCCGGCTCGAGGCAGTGATGGCAGGCGGTGGTGACATGCTGCACATGGGGCATTTGCGTCGTGCCGCCGTGGAGCACGCCGACGTTGCGCCAGGTTTCATGCTCTTCGAGTCCATTGAGGTTGTGGCAGGCCACGACACACGCTTTGCACCCCGAGCAGGCATCGAGATCGACCTCGAAGGCATACTGCTCGCCAGGACCCGGACGGCTCAGCGGGATGAGATCACGGTACAGTTCGGTTCGAGCAGGCTCCGTGTGCGAGACCGCTCGCTGGGCAAACCGCTCGACCGCGGTGAGCTGCTGCTGATCGTGAAGGAGCTGGCCGAGAATCGGCAGTCCCATCGACGGCGAGGTGTCGCGACCAACGGCGATCATGAACGAAATCCCTTCGAGCTTTTACAAGCGATTGACCGAACGCTTAGCCGGCCGTTGCCAACTCCAGGGCGGGCTGTGGCGTGCTTCCGGATGCAGTCGCTGCAAAAGACGCTTCCTTCACCTCCCGCTCCGCGGCCGCACTGAACGTCACGGCAAAAGAGGCAAAGGAGCAGACGGTGACCGCTGCACCCATGACAAGGAGCGCCGTGGGCCAAGCGATGTCTGGGCTCTTGAAAAGAAAACCACCGAGCACGGCACCGACATTGCCACCAGCGCCGACAATGCCGGCGACCGAACCCAGGGCTCGGCGGTTGACGAAGGGCACCACCGCAAACGTGGCCCCCTCGGCCATCTGCACGAACAGGCTAAAGACGACAAGCATCGGGATCGCGAGCAGGAGCGTGGTTGCCTGCGAAAAGAGCATGAGGGCAAGGCCTTCGCAGAAGAGCACGATGAAGAGCCACCGCACGCGGCCACTGAGCCCCCAAGCGTTGCCGCAGCGGTCGCCGAACGCACCCCCGAGCGTGCGAGCGAAGACGTTCATGAGCCCGAAGAGACTTGCCACCAGCCCGGCGGTCTTCAGGGCCGTGGCAGGCTCCATTTGTTTGAATGCTTCAAAGGAGTCGATGAAGTAGAGAACGGCGATGTTGTTGATCGTCAGCTCGATGCCGAAGCAGGCACCGTAGACCACAAAAAGAGCCCACACGCGGTGGTCGCGGCAGGCCTCGAGGAATGTGCCCTGAGCGCTCCGCGGAGAGAGAGCACCAGCCGTTCGAAGCTCGCGACAATTCCCCTCCGGCGTGTCTTGCGTGAGAAACCAATAGGCAATTCCCACCAGTGCGATGGCCGCGCCAGCCACGACCATCGAAAGTCGCCAGCCCAGCGCGGTCGAGAATCCGAGCGTGGTGACGAAGAGCGAAAACACAAGCGGCATCAGGAACTGGGTGACACCGCCCCCCAGATTGCCCCAGCCCGCCGTCGTGGCGTTGGCCGTACCGACGCAGTTGGGCGCGAACATGAGGGACGTGTGATACTGCGTGATCACAAAAGCGGCACCGATTGCGCCAATCAAGACGCGGAACAAGAGGAACGTTGAAAAATCATCGGCCAGAGCGATTCCCATGACCGGGAGTGAGCCGATGAGCAAGAGCCATGTATAGGTGATGCGTGGGCCAAACCGATCACAGAGCCAGCCGATGGCGAGGCGGGCGATCACGGTGATGGCGACTGACCCGATGATGCACCATCCGATTTGTTCCTTGGTGAGCCTGAGCTCCTCGCGAACAATCGACATGAGCGGTGCGATGCCGAACCAGGCGAAGAAGCAGACGAAGAACGCGAACCACGACATGTGGAACGCCCGCATCTGGGGGCTCGAAAAATCGAAGAGCCTGATTCGAGTGGCTTTGGCAGAACCGTGCATGGCGGGTCTTTCACAGGGCGTGAGGCGGGAGAGGCCGAGTGCGTCACGCTTCCACCGCCAACGGCCACGTGATCACGGCACCGCTTCACCACATCGCAACCGCCGTGCCCTTTTCGCAAAATGCCACACGACTTCGGAAAGCCGAAGTGAATCGGTCAATTTTGCGTCGGGGCCATCACGGCCACTGCCACACCGCCGCGCACGAGTGCCCGCCGCGCGAGCATGACGGAGATCTCGCCGTTTCACGCTGTTTGCATGGTGACGCAGGAATCGCGCCTATCGAGCGCGTTGCAGGGGCCGTTGCCCTCTTTGGAACGCCGTTTTCTATGCTCATGGAGCGATGGAAACTGTTGATCCTCGATCCGCCGACGCTCCCGACGAGTCTGCACGCCGAATCGTTCACCGTGTCGGGCGACGATATGCCTACGTTTTGGCCGTCGTGGCCGGGCTCGTGATCGTCGATCAGGCAGTCCTCCAGCCCAAGCTCGTCCATATGAATGCCTTCGCGCCGGCCATCAACGTGGCGGGTCGGCAGCGTATGCTCAGCCAGCAGGTGACCAAAGCAGCCCTCGTTCTCCGAGACACGAGGGACCACGCCCAGCGCAAGTTGCGACTGACGGAACTTGGCACATCGCTGGCCCGTTGGACGCGTGAGCACGAATCGCTGCGGCACGGCAATGCCACATCGGGCATCATCCCAATTCGCATGGCCGCTCTCGGGAGAGAATGGGGCATGCTCGAGCCACAGTACCAAGCCATGGTGACGGCAGCTGGCGTCATTCTCGACTCGGCAAAGGATTCCCCGCTGAGCCGGACAGCGCAATCTGCCGTCGACACGTTGGTTGAGCGCGAAGCGGCGTTTCTTCCGATCATGGATCGGATCGTCACCAGGATGGAGGGTGAAGCAGCCCGTGTCGTGCGCGATCTTCGGCGGACGGCGCTCGCGATCGCTGTGCTGGTGGTGGCGCTCCTGATCGGCTTGGGGCGGTTTGTGGTGCAGCCAGCCACCCAGGCCATTCGCTCCCAGGTCGAATCACTCGAGTCTCGCGTTGCCGCGCGCACAGCCGAGCTCCGGTCGACACTAGAATCTCTCGAGCAGGAGATCCAGGAGCGGAAGGAAGCCGAGGAAAGAAACCACAGGCTGGTCGCCCAACTCGCGCATGCCGAACGGGTCAGCACCATGGGCCACCTCACGGCCGGCCTGGCCCACGAACTGAATCAGCCGTTGGCGGCAGTCACCAACTACCTCGAAGCCTGCGACGTTCTGCTCGACGAGGCTGCTTCCTCAGACCCGCTGCTGAACCGCCTTCATGAACTGGCCGGCGATGCCAAGCGATCGGCGTTGCGAGCCGGGCAGATCGTGAAACGAATGCGGAACTATGTGCGGCCAAATGCCGCCGCGCCAGAGCCCGTCCGCATCAAGCCCCTGATCGGCGATGTCGTCGAGATCTGTCGCCCGGAGGTGGCGGCCTCGGGAGCCGAAATGTGCCTCGATCTCGCGGCGTGCGACGACCAGGTCACGGCTGACTCCGTGCAGGTCCAACAGGTGCTCGTCAATCTCGTCCACAACGCCCTCCAAGCATTCGTTTCGAGCGACTCGGAAACTCGCCGCATCACGATTCGCGTGTCCGACGGCGATGGCCAGGTACGGGTCGATGTCATCGACACCGGCCCGGGGTTCGGTCCCCTCGACACGGAACGAGCGTTCGAGCCATTTCGCTCGACACAGCCTGACGGCCTCGGCATCGGCCTGGCGATCTCCCGCTCGATCATCGACGAACACCATGGCCGCATTTGGGTGGAGTCTGCTCAAGGCCACGGCGCGATCGTTTCGTTTACCCTGCCCCTGACGGTCTCGCATGACGCTTCCACGCGAATACCCGCCGACTGTCTTTGTCGTTGACGACGATGATGCGATGCGGGCCTCGCTCGCCACGCTCCTCGACGTCCTCGGGTTCGCCGTCCGCACGTTTCCGAGCGCCGCGGCCTTCGAGCGGCATTATCGAAGTGACATGCCAGGTTGCCTGGTGCTCGACATCCGTATGCCGCGGCAATCGGGCCTGGACCTCTACCGGCAGCTCCTTCTTGAAGGGAAGCGAGTGCCAGTGATTTTCATCACGGCCCACGCCGACGTACCGACGGCCGTTGCGGCCATGAAGACCGGTGCCCTCGAGTTTTTGGAGAAGCCGTTCGATCGGCACATGCTGCTGGAACGAATCCGGGCTGCGATCGCGCTCGACGCCGAGTGGCGGAGGCGTGAAGAGGACTTCGTGACCCTCGAGGGCCGAATTCGCCGTCTCAACGACCGCGACCGCGAGACGCTCGCGCTTGTGCTCGCGGGCGAGGCCAACAAGACGATGGCGACCAAGCTGTCTATCACCGAGCGGGCCGTCGAGATGCGCCGCTCGGCGATCATGAAAAAGCTCGAGGTCGAGTCCCTCGCTGAGCTCATGGAGCTCGCCGTGACCCACCGAGTTCTCGACGAGCTACGCCATGCAGCCTCGGAGATGCCGATTCGATAGACCGTCACGGGCGGGCGATGATCCGCAGGGGGCCGCCTGAACCGCCGGCGATCTTCATGGGCAGGGCCACGACCGTTGCCCCCTGCGACGGGAGCGACGACATGTCGGCGACGTTTTCAAAGACCGGAATATTCCCAGAGCACAACGCGACGTGTGACCCAAAAAGCGTCGACGGACCATGGTCGATACTGGCCGTGTCGATACCAACGGCCTTCACCCGGCGATGTTCGACGAGCCACTTGGCTGCGTCTGGTGCAAGCCCTGGGAATCGCAAAAGCAGCACCGCATCGGGGCCTGTCTTGTCGGTGCCAAGGTACGCCGCGCGGTCACCCCAGTGCTTGGCCCAGCCGGTGCGAAGGAGCACGACCACATCCACGAGTTGCCGGCCGTGTTTGGTTTCCCATGCCACCAGATCATCGGCGGTGACTTCGTAGACCGGATTCGCCGCACACTTCGCCGCCACATCGATCACCACGGCCTCGCCCACGAGCCGATCGAGCGGAACCTCGTCGACCGTGTGTTTGCCCTCGGCGAAATGGCGCGGGGCATCGAGATGGGTGCCACCGTGCTCCGCGGTTGCGAATCGATTCGCCGCGTAGTAATAGCCCTTGGGAGTGACGCCATTGTTGCCACGCTCGAACCGGAAGCCGGGCTCCGTCGGCCAGTAGATGGTGTCGCCGTCAAACGCGTGCGTGAGGTCAATCCAGCCCTGCCCAAGGGGCGGTGGATCCGCAGAGGCAATTCCACTTTGTCCGAGCGTCAGCCCGAGGGCCACAAGCAGGCCCGTTGGAACACCCCGATTCCCTTTCATCATGGCGTGGCGGTGGCAGCAGGCTTGCCCCCCGCCGCAGCCGTCTCAGCCGCTGCTTGGTCATCGACCCGCACGAGGAGCAATTGCTCGACCTTGCCGCCGTCGCGGTGGACCAGAATCGTCGTTTGATCCTTCGTGAGATTGGCCAGGCCAGCCTCATACACCGGGGTCTTCTTGTCGCCAATCGTCCACGCAGCCTTCTGCGACGTCTGGTCGACTTTGCCCGCCATGTTCGTCGTCGTGTCCGATACGGCGTCGTAGTACGTGCCCCGCAAGAGCCCTTCCTTGTCGATCGCGAGGCTCATGAAGATGCTCGGATTGGTTTCTCCGTCACGCGCCAACGCGTAGACACCAAGAGGCCGCCACTCGGCATCTTGGCCGACCTCCGCCGAAGCCCCCTCCGACGCAAGGTCCGACGCCTGCTGGGCATACTCTTCTGCCGAGCCGACGTTCTCCCCTTGCACGTAGACGCCGTCGTCCTGGTAGCAGACGGTCGTGCCATAGTCATAGGCGACCGGGTAGGCACCATAGCCGCCCCATCCAGCGAGATCGCCCCATGCGAGTCCCGCAACCATGCCCCAGCCAAAGCCGCCCCACCAACCACCGGGCCACCATGGGCGGAAATGATCCCCGTACCAGCCTCGGCCGCCGTACCAGCCACCGTGATGGAAGTTGTTGCGGATGGCATCCCCGCGATCAGCAAGGGCACCTCGGGAGTACGGTCTCACACCGCCACGCGCGGCCCCGGCCCCAGGCAGCCCTCGGTTCGCAATTCGCTGAAAGTCGGCCCGCGACAGATTGCCAGCGCCTGCAAAGTGCCCGGCGCCATCCAGGCCGCGGCCCGCCGCGCCATCGAGTCGGCCTGCCCCATCGCGGCCAATGCCGGCACCACCATCAAGACCGCGGCCGCCAAGCCCGTCGAGGCCACCACGGCCCACACCGTCGAGGCCACGCCCCGCGCCACCATCAAGTCGCCCTGCATCACCACCGGCTCCTCGCCCATCGAGGCCACCGCCTGGTCCTCGCCCACCATTGAAATCACGCCCCGCACCGCCAGGACCACCGCCAAAATCTCGGCCACCACCTGGCATGCGCCCCATGCCGCCTCCGGGAGCACCACGCATCCCGCCACCGCCACCACCTCGCATTCCACCCGCCCCACGACCGCCGCCGCCCCCACGGCCACCGCCATGTGCCCATGCTGGACCGCTGCCAAGCAGGAGGACCACGACCAGGGAGCAGGCAACGACGGTTTGACAAACACGTGCCGATCGTCGAGCTACGCACAGAGTCTGCTGAGACACGTCAGTGAAGGCATTCATGGATTCGTTTCCAAAGGCGTCGGGGGACGAAGGGAAAAAACACGCGTTTCAACGAACCGTCATCTTCCGAAAGTGAAGCGGTACACCGTCGGGTACCTTGACGGCGTCGATGGATCGCTCGATCGAATGGACCGTACAACGTCCTTCGCCAGTCGGCGCAACGACCTGAACCCAGCGGGCCACGCTCCCCGGCACACCTTCGGCCGGGGTGCCGATCATCACCTTGTGAAACGACGTTCCATCGGACTCGATCACGCCCTCGGCGCGGGCTCCCATGGAATCGAAGACCTGACTTCGCACGACACCGGTCTCAGGATCAGCGTCGATGACCTCGAGTGCATTCGATACAGGCTTGCCGGCGTGCTGATGGCGGATGCGCCCCACGATCACGAAGTCGCCGACGGGCTTGTCGTAGGTGATCTCAACCTCGGTCTTGGTGCCGTCTTTTTCATTCCCGGCAGTCGCCTTCCAGGTGCCGATGAGCCAATCGAGGTCATCGAGGGCCTGCGCCTGACCACGGACGACGATCGACTCCGCGATGCGCCAGGTCGCCCCCTCCCGAACGCGCACGCTCGTGAACCGTGAAGTCACTGGCGTGGCGCCCGAGCGTGGCGTGAACCGAATCACGCCAGACACCCGCGCCAATGGCTCAGCCAACACGTCGATTTCGTCGACCTCGACCGTAAGGGCTCCCTCGGGGTGGAGCTTCCGCCACGCCACGAGCGCGGCCGTGATGGCGTCTCGCCCTTCGAGCGTCTCACCTCCCTCAATGAGCGACGCTCGCTCCGTCCACTGGTCGGCGATGCCGGCCGCATCCCCCTTTTGGAATGCCTCGACGTACGTCGCCGCTGCGTGCCTGAGCTCGGCGATGGCGTCCCCTGCCATCGCGGTGCCGGGCAACCCTCGACCACACAGGGCGACCACGATCCCCATCCAACATGGCCACGACTTCCCAAGACTCGTTCGCTGCATGGCTCGTGCTTCTCCAGAACGGTTCGCTCGTGGGGAACGCCTCCCCATCCCCGACCGAACACGCATCATACGGCCTGCCCCTGCCCGCATGCACGTGCCGGGCTCAAAAAATCGGACTACGGTGCAGCATCGAGGGCCATGAGCCTGCCCACGGTCCGAAAGACCATGCGATTTCCCACGACCGCCGGCGTCGACCGGCAGGGTTCTCCAAGGTCGGTGCGCCCCAGCACCTCGAAGACCTCACCGGCTCGAATCGTGACGGCCTCTCCATCCACCGAGATATTCCGAACGGAGTCACCCACCGCGATGGGCGAAGCGTAGTAGGTTCCGCCCACGCGGCCTCGCCAGACCGTCTTTCCCGTCGCGGCTCGGATGCAGGTGACGACGCCACGGTCATTCCAAAGATAGACGAGACCGTCCACATGCAGCGGAGTGGGAACGTAGGGTGCGACGCTGCGATCGAGGGTGTACACGACTTCGGGCGCCCCCTCGCCTTTCGGTGGCCGCACCGCGACCAGCGTGTTGTCGCCACCGCCATCGCCGCTCGTCCCGATGAGGAGCTCGCCGGCTGCGACGGGCGACGATACCGCCCGCTTCGGGAGACAGCGTTCCTCCCAGAGAACCTTTCCCGTGAAGCCATCCACTGCGGTGAGGCCGTGGCCCATGCTCGTGAGGATCACGACGGGCCGTTTGCCATCATGATCGATCACGAGCGGCGTCGAATAATCCGCTTTGGCCGGTTCGCGCTCGAGCCGCCACCGCTCACGCCCGGTGGCTCCGTCGAGGCCGAGCACCCGGCGAGTCGCATCCTGACTGTCTGGCACGATGAGAACATCGCGGCATACCGCCGGCGTGGCACCGTAGCCATGCTGGGCTTCAAATGCCCCCAGCTCCACATGCCACCGCGGCATTCCGTCATGATCAAGGGCCTCCACTCGAGACTGCGCCGGGCTCCCCCACATCCAATAGATACCGTGGGCATCAGCCGCGACCGACCCCGATGCCGGACTGTTTTGGGCGTGATGGCGGTCGATAGGCCCTGGGAATGTGCGCGACCAGAGAAGCTTTCCGTCTGCCAGGCCATGACACGTGATCATCCGGACGCCAGCTTCCGCATCGGCAGATGCGGTGTACACATGGCTCCGCCAGATGACGGGCGACGCGTTTCCCGTCCCGGGCAACTCGGCCGTCCAGGCCCAGTCATCTTCGGCCCATGCCACGGGAAACCGCACGTCGCCCCCGTGCCCGGCGCCTGCTGCACCTCGCCATCGAGACCAGACGTCATTCGGCCGGTCCGCATGGCTGATCGACGGGGCCTCGAAGCATGCACTCAAGGCGGCGATCACGCACCATCCGCGATGAAATGTCATCATGGTTGAGAAGCCGGGTACGATTCGAATCGGCGAGTAATATAGCTCTCGCTCCTGACCCGGTCGTGAGGCCGCGACGAAGAAATCGACCTCTCGAAGGCCCGTTCGTTCAGGCCGTAACACCTCTGCGGAACGCGCGGCGCCGTGATCGACGGCTGAATCGCATCGCAGGCGATGGCCGATGACGCCAAAGGCCGGCTCATGCCCCAGGATTTCCCGCCGAGGCTTTCCATGCCCATGCGCACCCTCATTCTCGCGACCGCCGTCACCGCCGTCTTTGCACCGTATCCGGCGGAGGCGAAAAACACCGGGTTCGACCCGCGAATCGTCACCTTCGGTGAGGCCCGCGAGGAAATCAAATCGACCCCCATCACCCAGCGGCCGTACCGACCACTCCATGTCTACGGCAACACGGTTCGACGGCGGCATGAGCGAGCGAATGCGGCCCCCCCACCATCCCGCCAGAACCAGCGGTAATTGGCCGACAAATCGGCCTTGCCTTGTCGCACGGAGCCTGCGAATTTCCTTGGCGTCGGCTGCCTGCGGCCATTGTGGAGGTCGCGCCGATCCCACCGAAAGGAAACTCTTGGCATGCGCACGCTCATTCTGCTCGGATTTTTGGTTGGCGGTCTTGTCGTGGCCGGCGCGATTCACATCACGCAAGACAACGGCAACATCGAAGTCTCGATCGACAAGCAAAAGGTCAAGAACGTCGCGGGGGCGGTGATCCGCGAGGGTGAGACCCTCCTCCGCAATGCCGCCAACCAGGGCGATCAGCAGCGGAAGTAGTCCGCGGCGGTCAGCCGAACGGCCGAAAACCAGGGCACTGGCCAAGAAACTCGAGCGGGTTCTCGAGACTGATCTTGGCTGCCATGTCGGGACCGTGACCTCGACGGCGCATCTCGACATGGCATTTCGGCACCGCGAGCGGATCGCTCGGGCCCCAGTCGCCGGCCGAGTTGATCCAGATGCGCTCGTTGCCGAACTGCTCGATGATGTCGACCGCCCGCTGCGGCGTGCACTTGCTGTCGGGATAGAGCGTCATGCCGGCCCAGAAGCCGCGGTCGAGCACCGCCGCCACGGTGTGTTCCTCGACATGATCAATGAGCACGCGCCCCGGATCCACGCCGGCGTTCTTCATCGCATCCATGATGAGACGTGTGCCTTTGAGTTTGTCTTCAAGATGCGGCGTATGGACCAGGATCAGGCGGTCGTGTCGCTTCGCCAGCGCGATCTGCTCCTCGAGAATCACGAGTTCATTGCGGCTGTTCTTATTGAGGCCGATCTCACCGATGCCAAGGACGTTGGGCCGGTCGAGAAACTCGGGGATCAGGCTGATCACCTCGCGGGCAAATCCTGGGTCTTCGGCCTCCTTGGGATTGATGCAAAGCCAACAATAGTGGTCGATACCGTAGCGGGCTGCTCGCTTGGGCTCCGTTTCCGTGAGCTGGCGGAAGTAGTCGTAGAAACCTGCCGGAGACGAGCGATCGAACCCCGCCCAGAAGGCCGGCTCGGTCACGGCGATGCAGCCGGCCTCGGCCATCCGCGCGTAGTCGTCGGTGGTCCGGCTTACCATGTGTATGTGGGGGTCGATGTAGGGCATGGGCAGCGGTGGCTTCAGTAGTCAGTCAGGGGATCAGCTCCCAGGGCCGCCTGGGTGTGGGCCGCTGGAATTGGCTCTGTCGAGTGGTCACTCAGCAATTCGAGGATACGCCGAGCCCGATCGCCCGCGCCATCTACGAGCAGCGGTATCGCCCGACGGAGGGCCCGCACGCGAACATCCCCGGTCCCGCTCGGCGGCAGGGCTCGATCGAGTCGATCCAGAAATGCCGCGAGGTCGAGAAGCTTGGCGCGGTGCTCCATGAAGTAGGCATCGACCACCTGCGAACCGGTAAGTGGGCATGTCGGAGCGCTCATCAAACTTCCTCGCTGCCAGAAAGCGGTGCATCGTGATTCCGTTCCATCATGATTCCTGGGCCGCGCTGCCGCCAGCGGCCAGGGCTCACCGCCGGGATCGCCGCTTCGACTGGTGATGAGCGTCGCCAAGCGGCTCCACGAAGGCGAGCCCGTGGACCCTATATTCGCGGCCTGTCCGCAGCTCAAAACACTGCCGGCGGGTTCGCAGAGAACGACCGGCGCGAAACACGACGCCGTTGGGTGCCCGAAACACGGCCTGTTCTTCGAGCTGCTCGACGCGCACATGCCCGACGGGCACGGCGTCGAAGCGGGCCAGTGCCAAAACCAGTCCTCGATCGCTGCACGTTGCGGCGGCGGGGGCGGCGAGCGAGCGAGTGAGCGCCGATTCGACGACTGGTGGCAGGAGGCCACGCCCCATGATGGGCCGGAGCATCCCGCTGAACTCTTCCTGCCATTCGACTCCATGCGGCCGCAATCGCCGGCGGCCGCGATGCCGCTCCCAAGTGGAGGCATGGGCCACCTCGTGAAGGAGTGTCGTCAGAAATGCGTACGGATTGAGATCGTCGTTGATCGTGATGCGATGCACGCTACGGCCCCGTTGTGGAGGGCGGTGATCGCCGAGCTTCGACCGGCGCGCTCGCACGACGTGGACATCCACGTGCTGTCGGCCGAGCATGTCTTCGACGTAGCCTGATAGGCCTGGTGGAAGCCGCGTGACAATCGCGTCATCGAGCATCACACCACGCCTCTGTCAATCGTCGTCATCGAGGATGTCGAGTTTCGGAATGTCTTCTGCCGCCACGTCATGCGAGGAAAAATATTCGACGATTGCCATGACGTTCGCCTCCGTTGGAGGAGCCGGCGTCAGGTCACGGATGGTCACCTCGCCATGACGAGCGTCGGACACGAGCGAAGACGGTTCCTCCACATGCCACCGCGGACCAAAATGAAACATGGCGTAGTACATCGCCTTGGCCTTCCGGACGTCTACCCCAGCACAGCGGCACGCCTCGTAAAACATTCGGTGGATGGCACGCCAGGGGCGAATTCTCACCGCGCACGCGGCCGTGTGAAGGACCGAGGCATTGCGAAACGACGCCTCGTAGGGGCCGCCGATCACCGGCCAAAATCCTTTCGGCAGGCTCGCCCCTTGCAGGCGCATGCCCGCCTCAACTCGCCAACGGAGTGACCGCGGGTCGGTGTAGGCGAACGGCTCGAGAAGCGTCACGCCCCGCCCGTCGCGGTCCGGACGCAAGACCAGGTCGCCGTCGAAGCGCCCCCAGTCACAATCGGAGTCGGGAGTCACCGACGTCCCCGGGATACCAAGGTGCAAAAAATTGAAGCTCATGGCTCCCCCCTTGATGCAACCGCCCGGCTGCATTATGCCACGCCGCGGCCAGGCCAGGAAACCATTTTTCGTCCTCCCGAATCTCGGCTGGGGAGCGCTGGCAGATTCTCGGCCTGTTTGACCACAATACGTTGGAAGTGCCTCTCAACCACGCGCTCTCGGACGCCAACCATGCCTGTTCGCCGGTTCCATCCATCCACGATCTCCCGACGAAACTTCACGGTAGGGGCCGCGGCCCTCGCGACTGCCATGACCGCGCACGCCCGTGGGGCGCATGCGCGCCGGCTCGGCAACGAGGCGATCGTGGGAGAAGGCGAATACACCTACCGCTGCCGTCACCACTTTCCGCAACTGCCCGACCGCTTCACCTGGCAGACGACCCATGGCGTGGCGCTCGACTCGGCCGGCAACCTCTACGTGATCCACGAGGGCAAGAAGCAGCAGAAAGATCATCCCGCGATCTTCGTGTTCGACCCTGCGGGAAAGTTCATCCGGGCTTTTGGAGAGCAGTTCCAGGGGGGTGGCCACGGGATCGAAGTCCGTCGGGAGGGCAGCGACGAGTTTCTCTACGTCTGCGCCTACCAAGACGTAAAGTGCTTCGCGAAGCTCACGCTCGATGGCGAGACCGTCTGGCTCCGCAAGGCACCGGTGGAATCAGGTGCATACGCGCCGGGTGAAGACACCTCCACAAAAGCCTCTTGGAATCGCAAGGGATTTCTCCCGACCAACATCGCATTCCTCGACGACGACACGTCCAAGGCCCCCGAGTTCCTCCTGGCCGATGGGTATGGCGCGTACAGAATTCACCGCTACGACGCGGCGGCCACATGGAAATCGAGCTTCGGCGGAGCGGGTAATGGAAAGGGCACGTTCAACACGCCGCACGGCCTGTGGGTCGACCGGCGCCCTGGCCGCGAGCCAGCGATCGTTGTCACCGACCGTGCCCATAACACTCTCCAAGTGTTCTCACTCGACGGCACATACCAGTCGACGATTTCAGATTTCGGGCTGCCTGCCAACATCGACACGTGGAAGAACCTCATGGTGGTGCCTGAGCTGAAGGCGTGCGTGACGGTCCTCGACGGCGACAACAAGGTCGTGGCTCGTCTCGGCCGTGCCGTCGAGCGGCTCGACGCGGTCAAAGGCCTCCGCACGAAGCCGAATGAGTGGATCGACGGTGAGTTCGTCCATCCCCACGATGCCTGCTTCGCTCCAAACGGCGACATCTTCGTGGCCGAATGGGTCGGGACCGGTCGCGTCACGAAGCTCGAACGCGTCTAGCCGACGCTGGCCGGGAGATCTGGGCAGGCCATCAGGCGGCGGTCACGGGGCAAGCCGGGCAGGAAGGGCAAGCCAGAAGAGGATCGTCGCCTTACATTTTGCTGAATAGGTGCTTTTCGCTGGCTGAGCTCCGCGGGCTTTGACGATTTTTCGTGTCATGCCGCCCTCAGCCGAGCCGAACAGCCGCTCATTTCCCCAGCCGCGATCGCGACGGCATTCGAAGGCTGCCCCCCGCCTGTGGCGGCGCATGGCCATCATCGTCTTGCTCGCCGCAGGTGCATGGGGGCCGTCGTCGCGCGTCCGAGCCGATCCGGCGCTGCCCGGGCTCCCGCCGTCGGCGATCTCGGAGGAGCGGTGGGCAGCGCTCATGCAACCCGCCTCCCAGCCGGAATCGATCCCCGCTCCCGGTCAGCCTGCGCCCGTGCTCGACCCGAATCAGCCGGGCAACGTTCGCCGCGGCGCAGGCGAGACGTTCCTCGGCCGGAGCGACGCGACGAGGACCGTGCTTGACCCCAATCAGGTCGGGAACCTCGACAAGCGACTGCAGGCCCTCGAGGGAGAGAAGCTTCCGCTCATTCGGCTGAGCGGCTTTTTTCAACTCGACGACGGCCTCTTCAGCCAGCCGCCGGCCAGCACGAACAGAATCGGCGATGCCTACGACGGCGTCAGCTTTCGGCGAACGCGTCTCCAGGCGATCGGCAAGCTCACCGAGTTCACGAACTATTCGATCGAGATGGACTTCGCGTTTCCGGGGCGCCCCAGCTTCATGGATGTGTGGGGAGAACAGGAACAAATTCCGTTTTTTGGCACGATCCGCATCGGCCAGTTCCGCCAACCGGGCACGATGGACAGTTGGACGAGTATCCGCCATCTCGAGTTCTTGGAGCGCAGCGCCCCGTTCGCCGCCGAGGATCCGTTCCGGCGCGTAGGGATCATGGCCTATTCCATGAGTGAGGATGAACGAACGGCGTGGGCCTACAGCGTGTACGCGACCGGGCTCACCTTCTGGAATGGCACGGGCACGACCTACAGCACCATCGGCGACAACCGAAACGGCGCTCAGATCGGCGACAACGGCGGCATCGCGTTCTCGTCCCGCGCCACCCATCTCCTGTATTACGACGAGCCATCGGAGGGTCGCTACCTGCTCCACGTCGGCGGCGGCTATGGCTATAGCGCGATCGGCGGTGAGGGGACCACGGGCCCGTTTGCCCGCACCTTCCGCTCGGCGATCTTTCCAGAGTTTTACGTCGGCGATCAGGCTGGCGTAGGCCTGACCGGTGCCGGGACCCCGCTTGTGCTCGACACGGGCCGCTTCCTGGCCAACAGCTTCAACCTCTACCACCTCGAACTCGCCGGAGCCTATGGCGCGAGCCACTTCCAGTCGGAGTTCATGCTCGAAACAATCAACCAGCTCAACGGCCCCGTGGTCTACCAGCCGGCTGCCTATGTCCAATGCGGCTACATGCTCACCGGCGAAGCCATTGGCTACCTGAAGCAGCCTGGCGTGTTCGACTACAACGTGGTTCCCTTCACGCCGTTCTTCGGCACCGGACGGCGGGGCAAGGTCATGGGGTGGGGCGCCTGGGAAATCGCGGCCCGGTGGTCGTACGTCGACCTCTCCGGCGTGAACATCCGGCCGTCCAACATTCTCCCGGGCCCGCCGGGTTCGCTGCCACCGTCGCCAAATGCCGGCGTCCTCAATGAGACGACGGTGGGGCTCAACTGGTGGTGGAATCGGTTCACGCGGGTCCAGTTCAACTGGATTCACAGCATGCCGAACTACATCGGTTATGGCTCGGCCCCATTCGACATCTTTGGCACACGGTTCCAAATCGAGTTTTGATCACGGCCCCTGGGCCCCCGGAGTCTCATCACGATGATCCTTCACCACATGGCGCGGCCACGCATGGCCGCCTGGCTCGTCTTCGGAGTTTCGCTCGGTGCGATGATCGCGGGCGCCGAGGAATCGAAACTGCCCGACGGACGATGCGATCACTGCGGAAGCTGCGCCGGCGTACGCCGACAGTGCGTCGTCAAGGAGGTCGTTCGCGAGAAGAAGAAGGTCTGCTGGGATGCCGAGTGTATTCCCCATTGCATCCCCGGCCCCAGCGTGCACTGCGGAACCTGTAAGGGCCGCGACGAGTGCGGCTGCTACGAGTACGACGTCTGGAAGCCGACCTGCGCGCGGGTGGCCACCAAGACGGTGCCGGTCCGGCGCGAGGTGACGCGCAAAGTCCCGGGATTCGAATGGAAAGTCGAAGAGCGGTGCGCCACCTGCCGGCAGCGGCTCGCCGGTGAACCTGCCTGCGATTCTCGGTAGCGCCGAAGAGGACGGCAGCAATTGTCATGAGATTGTCATGAACCCTCGCCTTGCCGGCTTTGGCGAGGACGGATATCTTCCGCGGTCGTGAATTTGACTTCGGTCTTCAACGAGCGTGGCATCCGGGTGCCCGGGAGATTCTCGGCTGTGTCACCCACCGGCAGGAGTTGGTTGCGGACACGGCACCGGCTTTTCGGAAGCCGCCGTCTCGCAACTTTCTCCTGCCTCGTCGTCGTCATCGTCTTTACGGCACGAGTTGGCGTCGGGCTGTTGGTTCCCGCGGGCCTTCCCGCCTCAGGCCAGGCCTGCGAGTTCGAAAGCCTCGACCCCACCGAAGTGCTCGAATCCGACGGCCGCCTCGACGTGGATGAGGTCGCGCATTCGGAGGCAACGCGCCGAGTCGCGACCAGGCTCTGGCTGACGACTTGCGCCGACCGCACGCGCACGTTTGCAACCTCGCTCTTTCTTCGGCCCCCGTTGGTGCGTGGCCCGCCGGCCTGAGTCGGTTCGACTCGGCTTGATCGTCTCGACGGTCGCGGCTTCGGCTCTGCAGACCGAAGCCGTCGTCGCTACGGCTTTCCCATCCCGTTGAACGGACCACCGTGTCCTGCTCGTGCGAATCCCGCAGGCGATGCTGCGCGACGCCGACGCGAGCCAACTCCCTCCTCCCACCACCCCACATGAGCCCTCGCATGCCAACTGCACTCCCCCACCGCTCCTCACGCGCCTTGCGATGGACGATCCCATTCCTGGCCACCTTCGCCCTCTGCCATGTGGCGTCCGCCGCTGAATCACGCGACGCGACCGTACCGCTCGGTCAACTGACGTACCGAAGCCTCATGGAGATCGACAATGTTCCAGGACTGCAAAACGGCACAAGAGTCGACGTGTGGCTGGCCACACTCGGCGACGAGGGGCCGAAGGTCAAGCGACTGATCCGGGGCGTCGCCGTCGTATCGACGGAACCGGTCGCCAAATCGACGCACGATGTCGTGCATCCCGCTGATCATGATGCTCTCCCTGATTCGCACGGCCCCTACTTTCCGACTCGCGTCGTCGGCCTCGCCATCAGCAGCGGGCAACTCGAGACTCTTCGCATGGCCGGCGCTCAAGGCGTGCTCCGGCTCCGCCCCGCCTCGACTCGGGTGACGGACTCGCCGCTCCAAGACATCCTCGACAACTTTGTCCGCAACCTTTTCCAGCCGCTGCTCCTGTTCTTTTTTCTTGGGTTTTCTGCCCCGCTCTTCAAGGTGCCTTTCGATTTCCCGAAGGCGCTCTACCAAAGCCTCGTCATTTACCTGCTTCTGGCCATCGGCTGGCACGGCGGCGAATTGATGGCCCATCTACCTCCGAGTGAACTGGCCGTCGCGGGCGGCCTGGCTGTCCTCGGCTTTGCAGCAAATGCCTTGATCGGACTGGCTGCCACCTGGACCCTGCGTGCCGTGACGCCGATGCGCCGGATCGACACCGTCACCGTCGGTGCCTACTACGGCTCGGACTCGGCGGGCACGTTCGTGACATGCCTCGGCATGCTCGCATCGCTGGGCATCATCTATGACAGCTACATGCCGGTGATGCTCGCCATCATGGAAATCCCCGGTTGCCTCGTCGGTCTCGCGATCATCGCTCGCATGCGGAGCAGCGGCATGGATGACGCCGGCAACATGCCGGGAGAACCGGGCTACGCGGGCGCCGGTCATTCCGGAAGGCCAGCCCCGTCGATCCTCAGCGCCAAGGTGCTCCACGAAGTCTTCCTCAATCCGGGGCTGTTCTTGCTCTTCGGCGGCATCGTCGTGGGATTCATCAGTGGCCGACAGGCGATCGAGGACCCGTCCATCGTGGAGGGCCCGAATCACCTGTTCCAGTTCATCTTCAAGGGAGCGTTGTGCCTCTTTCTCTTGGAGATGGGTCTGACCGCGTGCCAGCGACTTCGCGATCTCAAGACCGCCGGGTGGGGGTTCATCGCCTTCGGCATTCTGGCGCCCGTGGTCTTTGCGACGTTCGGCATGATGATCCTGCATGGATATAGCTCGCTGATCGGCCACCGCTTCGCGCTCGGCACCTACGTGCTCTTCGCGGTCCTGTGCGGGGCGGCCTCCTACATCGCCGTACCCGCCGTGCAGCGGGTCGCGATCCCGGAAGCGAGCCCCACGTTGCCGCTCGCGGCATCCCTGGGGCTGACCTTCACCTGGAATGTCACGCTCGGCATTCCCATCTACATCGAGATCGCCAAGTGGCTGATCGCCTCGGTGCCGCTTGCGGCATGATGGGTACACCCATGAAGTCATCCCGTGCGATGCATGCCCTCGTCGTGAGCTCCGAGCAGGGGCATCGCCGATCGCTTGCCGAACGGCTTGTGGCTGCCGGCTTCACCTGCCACTGTGTCGCCGATGCCAGAGAGGCTCTGCTTGGGACAGCCACGACGTATGACGTCGTGCTGAGCGACCGAGCGCTCCAACCGGCCGAAGCGTCCTCCCTCATCGACGAGGGAACCGGTGCTCCGACGCGGAGGCAGATCATCGTCACGGGACTCGACCCCAGCCAGGACCTTGGGCTGCAGGGTGGCCTCGCGAAGCTCCTCGGTGTGCTCGGCCGTGCCATCGAAGGGAACACCGACACCGGTGCGCGGCAAGTGTGCTTCGGGCTCGCGCTCGACTCCTCCGCGATGCGTGCCGTCCGTGACGGCATCGACCTCCATCTCACCCCGACGGAGTATCGCGTGCTCGAATGCCTCGCCAAACGCGTCGGTCATGTCGTGTCTCGGCAGACGCTTTGCGATGAGGCCTGGTCTCGCGAGTGGTACGGCCTGACCAATGTGGTCGATGTCTACGTGTCACGGGTCCGCAGGAAGGTCGATGGCACGTTCTCGCCCCGGCTCGTCCATACGGTGCGCGGGGTGGGCTACCGCCTTGGGCCGCCCTGTGGGAGTGACCGCTCTTCGGGAGAGCCATAAGCGGCTTCTCCCCGACGAAATCGGCATGTCCACATTCTCCACCGGGGCGGTACGATCTTCGGCGGCAAGGATGCCGCACGTTTCCCTCACGATGCCACTTTCCTCGTGACGCAAGGAGGCCCGGATGACGGACGCCCGCCCCAAGCTGTTCGTGCTCGACACGAACGTGATCCTGCACGACAGCGGCTGCATCCGGAACTTCGAAGAAAACGACATCGCGATCCCGATCACGGTGCTCGAAGAACTCGACCAGTTCAAGCGGGGCAATGAAGACATCCACTTTCAGGCCCGCGAGTTCTTGAGACGCATCGACGCCCTGACCGGCGACGTGCTCTCCGCCGAAGGAAGCCCGCTCGGCGAAGGCCTGGGCTCGATCCGCGTGGTGCTCGGCGGCGCGTCTCGGGATCGGCTCCACGAGTCGTTCATGCAAGACACGCCCGATCATCGCATCCTGCGGACCACGCTCGCGATCCAGCAGGAGCAGGCCCCACGGCCGGTGATTCTGGTCTCGAAGGACACGAATCTCCGCATGAAGGCCAAGTCGCTCGGCATCCGGGCCCAGGACTACACGTCGGACAAAGTCCAGGGGTTCGACAAGCTGTACACCGGCAAGCGACTAGTCGAGGGCCTCGAGTCCGACGTGATCGACGAACTCTACGCGAGCGGCGGGGTGCTGCCTTCTGCCCGGGTCCCGCTCGCATCGCCGCCACTGCCGAACGAGAATTTCGTTCTCCGCAACGGAAGCAAGTCGGCGCTCGCAACGTTCCACCGCAGTGACGACGCCTTCCACAAGATCGAGAAGCAGACCTGCTACGGCATCACGCCGCGCAACGCCGAGCAGTCGTTCGCCCTGCGGGCGCTCATGGACGACAACATCAAGCTGGTCACGATTTCGGGCACGGCAGGCACCGGCAAAACGCTCCTCGCCCTCGCCGCCGCGCTCGAGTGCCGCCAGAAGTATCGTCAGATTCTTCTGGCCCGCCCCGTGGTTCCTCTCTCGAACCGCGACCTCGGCTTCCTTCCGGGCGATATCTCGGACAAGCTCGATCCCTACATGCAGCCGCTCTACGACAACCTCACGGTGATCCGGCACCAATGCGGCGAAGACACGCAGGCGGCGAAGCGGATCGTCGACATGCGCGAGTCGGAGAAGCTCATGATCACGCCGCTGGCCTACATCCGCGGCCGCAGCCTCCAGCGGATGTTTTTCATCGTCGACGAGGCCCAGAACCTCACGCCGCACGAAGTCAAAACGATCATCACCCGCGCCGGTGAGGGCACGAAAATCGTCTTCACCGGCGATGTGGCGCAGATCGACCAGCCCTATCTCGATGCCCTCTCGAACGGCCTGTCCTATCTCATCCACAAGATGACGGGGCAGCCGCTCTACGCCCACGTCACGCTCGAGAAAGGCGAACGTTCCGCCCTTGCAGACCTGGCAAGCGAGTTGCTGTAGCCGCCATGGATTCGCTACGCGAATCCAGCTGATGCTGCTGGGCCATCCATGCCGGCACTGCGAGATAACTCGGTCACCACCAACGGCGAGGCGAGGGGCTCCCCGTGTCATGGAGCCGGCGTAGAAAGCCAAGCGTAGCCAGGATGGCGGAGCGCGGATTTCTCCGAGTGCAGCGGAGGCCTGGAGGGCCGGAGCAAACGTCCGGCGACATGACACGGGCAGCCCCTCGCCGGACCATGTGAGAAAGCGGTGTCGCCTGGCCGGGCCCAACGTGGCACCCGGCCAGGCTTGCACAGCGTCACAAAGCTACTTGGAGCAGCCCTTGCAAGGGCCGTCGTCGCAGCAGCAGCACGTGCAGTCGGCGCACGTGCACTTGCCCGTCACGCAACAGCCGCAGCAGTCGCATTCAGGGCAGCCCGTGTTGGCCACGGTGGCCAACGGGGCAAGAAGGGCCAGCGTGGCCCAGGTCACAATCGCGTACATGGCAGATACTCCTACAAATGTGTGAAGAAAACGGAATTGATGCGACGCCAGGGCCGCATCAATTCCGCCACACCCCATAGAGCACCCGCACCGGACGGGAAGCTGGCTTCTCCGGAAATCCACGAAGCTCGAGCGGCCCGACGATCGCCAAGGTCGGCCGCTGCAGCGCTGGCCCAGACGCCACGAACGACTCTTCCTCGAACGACTCCGAAGGACTCGTCACCGCTGAGCTGACTTCCCGCGCTTCCAGGAGGCAGTCGCATGACTCTCCTCCGCAGACCATCATCAGCGAATGCAAAGAGCCGTCAGCCGCATCGGCCGTGGTGTGTGGGCGGTGGCCGGGGCCCTGGC
>CAZCHF010000049.1:13585-28325 GCA_964498325.1 uncultured Candidatus Kuenenia sp. | reverse complement strand
CCGATGCCGTAGGCCTTGGCCGGGTGAAAGGCCGCGGGGCCGTCTTCGCCGAGCACCCAGTTGGCCACGTCAATGTTGTGAACATGTTGCTCGCAGATGTGGTCGCCGCAGAGCCAGTTGAAGTGATACCAGTTGTTCACCTGAAACTGCATCTCGGTCTGGTCTTTCTGGCGGTCGCGGTACCAGATGCCGGAACCGTTCCAATAAACCTGGCCGCCGACGATGTCGCCGGCGAGGCCTTCCCGGATGCGGGCGATCGTCTGGCGATACTTGTCGTCGTAGCGCCGCTGGAGCCCGACGACGACCTTGAGTTTCTTCTCATCGGCGAGCTTCGCCGCCTGGAGGCAGAGCCGCGCACCGAACGAGTCGACGCAGACCGGCTTCTCCATGAAGACGTGTTTGCCGGCCTTGATCGCCGCTTCGAAGTGGTAGGGGCGGAAGCCCGGAGGCGTCGCGAGGATCACCATGTCGACATCCGGCATGTCGATCAGTTTCTGGGCCGCGTCGAGCCCAGTGAGCCGACGGTCCTCGGGCACGTCGACTTTGTCCTTCATCTTCTCGAGGCCCTTGAGGGCCGCGTCGACGCGGTGCTGAAAGGCATCGGCGATCGCCGTGACCTTCACATTGGAGCCGGGAACGGAGAGCGTCTGCTGGAGCGCCCCGGTGCCGCGGCCACCAGCCCCGATGAGGCCCACCTTGATCGTGTCGCTCGACGGGTTCTGGGCGTGCACGGCCCGAAGGCTCGCCAAGGCAGCGGCTGACACGCCACCGACACGAAGGGCATCACGACGAGACACGGCAGGGCGAGGATCGATCTGCATGGCTTACTGCTCCGGGAGGATGAGACGCTCGTGAGAATACCGCGGGGCTCCGTGCTGTCATAGCATCCCCAGCTGGAACCTGGTCACCCGTAGCCCGGTTTCTCCGAAACTGGGTGTTGAAGCAACGTCCTGCGTGGCTCGGGGCTGCCCGTGTCATGTCGCCGGACGCTTGCGGTGGCCATCGTGGCCACCGCGGCGCTCGGAGAAATCTTCGCTTCGCCCTCCAGGCTTCGCTCAGCTTTCTACGCCGGCTCCATGACACGGGCAGCCCCGAGCCGGAAAAGGGTCCTGAAAAAAGACCGGGGCCGTCGCCAAGGTCTGGCGACGGCCCCGTGGATTCCGTCAGGCGAATGGCTCACGCTCACTCGGTGAGGGTCTGAGCTTCGCCACCGTTTCGCGAGCAGATCGACATGTACACATTGGGGTCAACGTCTGCAGTGACCTGGGCTACGTGGGTGTCACCGAACGCGTGCATCACGATCGCCCCCTGGTGATCACTGCTCGGACCGTACGCCATCCCAACCGCCATTCGGCTCCCTGTAGTGAATGAGGCCGCCGGCAGGAAACGTGTCAGCGGGGTAATTGAAGGCTGGACAGAGAGTGCGCATCGGCTAATCGCGGTGACGGAACCCGATGTCGTGCTCCACTGCCCATTGACGTTGTAGGGAATCGGCTGGTTCGGATCGTAGGCAACCACCCAGCAGTTGGTGCCATCAATCCAGGACGAGTACCCACGTTCCTTGGTTTCGGCGATCATGACCGTCTTCGACATGCCGTCAGAGATCGATCCAGCTGAAACACCAGCACGGCTTGCGAACCATGGCGTCGACGAGAGAGAAGTCGGCACTGGAACATCGGGTGCAAACTGAATGGCGCCGTTCGCTGCGGGGATAATTGGAGTAGTCGCCGAATTCATGTGGGTCCCTGCCATCGCCTTGTAGTTGGTCACGGCTACTTTGCGACCGCCGATGGCCCCCTGGCCCTCAAATGTTGCATATTCGGATGCGTAAGAAAGGCCCTGAGATGCACCACTCGCAGTCGTTTCGACAGTGCTGCCCCCGCCCGAACTCGGGCAGATGAGAGGAGCGATCACAACGGTTGCCGCATGACCTCCGTTGTTGGCGGCGGTGGCATTTTGAGCCGTCCAAGCGCCACCGGTTGGCGGCGAACCAGTAGGTGTGAAGCCAATGCTAAAAGGACCGTTCTGGAACTTTGCTGTATTCCCGGAGACGTTGTTGTACATGGCGCCTTCTTCCATGTACGGGAGGACATGGAAGATCCAACTGTAGCCGCTCGCTGTCGCGGCAGCGGACCAAGAACCTGTCAAGCTGCCGGCCTCATTGCGGTCCGTCACCGACGGCAACCGTCGCTTCGTGGACTCATACACCTGCACCGCCTGAGCCAGGCCTCGGATGTTGAAGCCGCAGCCGGTTCGGCGTGCTGCTTCGCGGGCACTTTGAACGGCCGGCAAGAGCAGGCCGATGAGCGTGGCGATGATCGCGATCACCACCAAGAGCTCGACGAGCGTGAAGCCTCGTCGTTTCGAGTTGTGAACGAACGTGGACATGGGATAACCCTTTGGAATGAAGAAAATGAACACAAAAAATGGCGAGAGTTTTCAGCCAGGCAGATACGAATAAAAAATCGCCTGGGACGTCGACCCCCGTCATATTCATACTAGTCGGTTCCATTTCTCTCCGTCAACGGTCGAAAATTCGCTCATGGCAGGAATTCCCGGCGACCCCGAGGCGTCCCGCGAGTTTGCGGCCTCGGTTGTCGCCCGATTGAGGGGGGACGGCCACGAAACCTACTGGGCCGGTGGGTGCGTGCGCGACGAGCTTTTGGGGCGCACGCCCGCGGATTACGACGTGGCGACCTCGGCCACCCCTGACATTGTCAAGAAGGTGTTCGGGCAGCGGCGGACGCTCGCCGTGGGCGCCGCCTTCGGGGTGATCACCGTTCTCGGCCCCAAGGGGGCAGGGCAGGTGGAGGTGGCCACGTTTCGGACCGACGCCGATTACACCGACGGCCGTCGACCCGCGAGCGTCACCTTTTGTTCGGCCCGCGAGGACGCCCTGCGCCGCGACTTCACCATCAACGGGCTCTTCCTCGACCCGCTCACGCACGAAGTCCATGACTTCGTTGGCGGTCGCGACGACCTGACAGCAGGGATCGTCCGCGCGATCGGCGCGCCCGCGATGCGGTTTGGCGAAGACCACCTCCGCATGCTGCGGGCCATTCGATTCACCGGCTTCTTCGGGTTTATCCTCGAAGCGGAGACGCGGGCGGCCATCGAACGGATGACGCACCTCGTGGTGAGCGTGAGCCCCGAACGCATCGCCGCCGAGTTGCGGGCGATCGTTTCCCGCCATGGCCGTCGGGAAGGTCTCGACCTGCTGGCTGCGACCGGCCTGGCGTACGAAGTGCTTCCCGAGATCGCGCCGCGGAAGGCCTCGACTGACGCGGCGTGGTCGGAAGCTTCACGGATCATCGGCGCGCTCGACGAACCGAGCTTGCCGCAAGCCATCGCGCTGTGGTGCGTTGGGCGCGAGGCGAGCGTCGTGGAATCGATCGCGTCGCGCCTGCGGCTCTCCAACTTCGAGACGAAGGCGGCGGCCTGGTTGCGTGGAGGCCTCATCGCGATCGGCGCGGAGCCACGGCTCTCGAGTTGGAAGTGGTCGCAGCTGCAGCCGTGGGTGGCTGATGCGCGGGCTCCGATGCTGGCCGACTGCCTGAGGGCTCAGGCGGATTGCAGGCTTTTCGATCCCGCCTCGGCGGCGGCCTTCTCGGCGCACGTCGAACGGCCGCGCGACGAGCTCGAACCGCCACCGTTGGTCACGGGGAACGATCTCCTGGCGGTGGGCATACCGGCAGGCCCGGCGCTCGGCGATGCGCTGGCGCGGATTCGCAGGCTTCAACTCGACGGCGTGATCAGCACCCGCGAAGAAGCACTCGCTCGAGCGAAAGGCACGCGATAGGAAGGGCTCCGTAAGTCGCTAGGCCTGGAGGGCCGGGTTGTGCTCCGGGCGGAGGCCCGGCAAGCGAAGCGAGGCCATGGATGGCGAGCGCCGCGTGAAGTCAGTGCGTGTTGGCCCAGGCTTCGAGCCGCGGCAAGAAAACTTCCCGTAGCAAGATCTTGCCGCACGCGGCGATCGGGATGCAGAGCAGCAGGCCGTAGAGGCCACCGACGGCGCCGCCGATGAAGATCACGATGAGAATCGTCGGCACGCTCATCTCCATGCTCTTGCCCTGAATCCAAGGCGTGAGCAACCAACTCTCGATCGTCTGCACGACCCAGTAGATGACGGTGGGCCAGAGGAACCAGGCGGTCCACGGTTCGTCACTGCCCCCGTGAAGCCAGGTCAGCGCCACGGCCAGCGGCCACACAATGCTCGCCGCATAGGGAATCAAGCTGAGGGCGCCTGCCGCGATCCCGAGCAAGAGTGCATAGGGCACACCGCAGAACAGCCACCCCAGGGCGAACATCACCGCCATGAGCCCCGCGATGACGACGCGATCGCGGAAGTAGGTGCTCACCGCCCGGTCCATCTGACTGATGATCGCAAGCCAGCGGTCTCGGTGGCTCACCGGGATGTACCTCTGGAAATGATGCACGAGCGGCCCGAACTGCCAGGCGAAGAAAAAGAAATAGATCGGGATCAGGGCGGCCGTCATGAGGAGATAGGTCGTGCCGCCGATGAGACGGCCCACCATGGCCGCAGCCGTGCCACCCCCGGCGAGGATCGCTTCGGCCTGCTCGCGGAGGTAGCCCGCGGGGTCGGCCGCCACCTCACGGGACCAGGCGTCGAGTTTTTCGCCGAGGTCGCGCAGGAGGCCGTCTTGCACCGTGGCACGTTGTTCGACCGTGTCGACATACCGCGGCATGGCCCGGGCCAGCGACGCAAGCTCGCCGACGAGTTTTGGACCGAGCCAGGAGAGCCCGCCGACCAGCACGACGCCCCCGGCCACCAGGATCAAGCTGATCGTCACCCAGCGCGGCATGTGGCAGCGTGTCTCGCACCAGGTGATCACCGGATGAAAGAGATACGCCAGGGCCAAGGCGATGAGTACGGGCGTAAAGATGCTGCTGAGCTGGTAGCCCAGCCACACGACCGCGACCACCAGCGCGATCCAAAAGACGTCGCGAACCGCCGCGATCTCCCAGAGCCGAACGTCCTGCCACGGGGGCTGGTTTCCGGGGGTGCGCTTCCCGACGGAATCGGGCTCGTTCATGACCGCCGGCTCCAAGCCCATGGCACACAAAAAATCGCCATCGCCAGTCCGAAGAAGGGCTCGCCCGCCAGGAAGCCGATCAACGGCCAGGCCACGAGACCGGCCCGGCTCACGAGGTGCCGCGACACGGTGAACCAGAGTCCGATCGCAAAGAGGATCTCAAAGGCCACGATGCCGTGCGTGACGGCATTGGTGAGGTACTCCGATTGCCGGTAGACGCCGGTGAGGTCGACCGCCGGAGAATCGCGGGCGACGGCGAGCCACCAGGCGGCCGTGCCGTTCCACCACACGTCCCCCTTGAGTTGGGCCAGCAGCACGCCGACCGTGATGGCGGTGGCATGCACCCGCAGGAGGCCAAGTGATGTGCTGGCCCACGGGGAGACCACGTGTGGAGACAAGCCACGACGCTCGCGGAGCAGGCGATCGACCGACCAGGTTGCCCCGCACGGCCCCACCGCGAGGCACCACAGCAGTACAGCGAGGCAGTCGTCAGCCGGCCCTGCGAGCATCGGTCCACGATTGAGAAGAGCTGCCCAGAGGAGTGCGGAAGCGACGCACGCGAGCTGGGAGCAGAATCCGATCGTGACGGCGACCAATGCCCCCATGAGACCGACAAGAAACAGTCGCCAGCCGGCGTCCGTCACGATCGCATCGAGTGGCGAGAAGCCGATGCGGGTGCGCCAGCCTTCAACTGCATCGGGAGGAATCATGCCGGCTGGGCCAAACCATATGACAAGGTCGCTCCCGTAGCTCCAAGCGAGCAGCAGACCGGTGAGGCCAGTGAGGATGCGGATCGCAGCCAGCGGTGCGGGGTCGGCGGGTGCGAACCAGAACGTCAGCCACGTTTGGGCGATTCGATCGGTCGGGGCCGCGGATTCCGAATCATTCATCCGTGTCCTCCTGCGACGGAGGCGGCGTCGAGCGGTTCGGCGCGCGGAGCACGGGCGCCAGTTCGGCTTGCTTGGCGGCGCCACCGATCTCGATCACCTGGATCTCGCCAGCGACGCGGCGCACGCGGGCGGCATACGGTTGACGCGGTCGGTCGTCGCCCGAAGGCATGGTGCGTTCTGGGAGCGTCCGCCGCAAAACCCGCACCGTCACATCCTCGGCGTTCACACCGTTGAAAGCTCCTTGGCCGACACCGGCGATCATGGGGGCGACGTTGCCGTCGACGGAGGCCACGGCGATCACCCGCGCCAGCCGTCGCCACCGGGCGGCCTGCTCGCCGTGACGACTCCCAGGGAAGGACATGACGGCAGGAGCACTCGTGCGGCTTCGCACTTCGAGGGTGTGGTCGGCATTCTCCGGGGAGCCGTAGGTGAGCGGATGGTCGAACCCGAGGTCGAGCCAGGCCGGCTGCATCCAAGGGGCGAACAGCCGGGCCTTAATCGTGCGCACCAAGGCCGACGAGCCACTCACGGAGTTGCCCGCCATGGCGAGCACGAGCCCGACGAGGTACATCGCAATCCCCACGCTTACGGCGGCCTGAACGAGCTCGGAAGGCTTTGGGGGAGGTGGGGTGGGGAGAGGTCGCATGATTCCACCAGGGGCGGCGTGCACAGCGTAGTCGAGCGTGAAACACTCTGGCCAGTGGCAAACAGCGTTGCGTTGACACCCGCAGCGGAGGGCGATACCGTACGAGGGGCGTTGAAAGACGTCCCCGCCGTCCCTCGGGTAATTTTCCGACGGGGGATTAGCTCAGTTGGGAGAGCGCTTGCATGGCATGCAAGAGGTCAGGGGTTCAAGTCCCCTATCCTCCACTTTTTTCGGCGGGTGCATGGACGATGCGGCGTGGCTCAGCGGGAGGTTGATCCCGCGAGCAGAATTTGTGATTCCGGTCGGCGACGCCGGATTCGTCCTCGGGGCCACCGTCACCGAACAGTTGCGGACCTTCCAGGGTCGGCTCTTTCTGCCGGAGCCCCACGCCAGGCGGCTCGCCGATTCGCTGTCGGTCGTCGGGCTGAATCCCGCTCAGCCCCTCGAGGCGATCATGGCTGCCGCGGAGCAGGTGGCCACCCACAACCACGGCCTTCTGCCTGCGCGTGATCCTGTCGACGATCTCGGCCTCGTCATCTTCGTCACGCCCGGGGACCAGGCGTCGCAGCATGACGGCGAGCCAGGCACGCCCCGCGTCGGCATCCATACCTTTCCTCTGGCCTTCAAGATGTGGGCCCGTGACTACGAGCGCGGCGTCGCCCTGAGGACGACATCCATCCGGCAAGTCCCGAACGACTGTTGGCCGCTGGCGGCGAAGGTGCGCAGTCGCCTCCACTATTTCCTCGCCGACCGCGAGGCAGCCACCGCCGAGCCCGGTGCCCGCGCCGTGCTTGCCCACCACGACGGACGCATCAGCGAAACCTCCACGGCCAACATCGCGATCGTGACTGGAGAAGGCATCGTGAGCCCGCCCGCCGGCGATGCTCTTCCCGGGGTGAGTCTCGCCTTTGCCCGCACGCTCGCCGCGAAGCTCGGCATTCCGTGGCAGGATCGGTCGCTGGTCGCGGGCGATCTGGTGTCGGCCTTGGAGATTCTGCTGACGAGCACCCCCAACTGCATCCTGCCCGCCACCCGGTTCAACGGTCGCCCGGTTGGCGAGGGGCAACCGGGGCCCGTGTTTCGCCGGCTGCTCGCGGCCTGGAGCGAGGCCGTCGGGATCGACATTGCCGCCCAGGCGCGGCACCATGCGGCTCGCTCGCCACGCTTAACCCCTTTGCCATGAAACCTCTTTCGGTCACGCCGACTCGGTATGAAGTTCGTCACCAGACGACTTATGCCTATTCCGAGACCGTGCCGATCTGCCACAACGAACTGCACCTCGTGCCACGGCCGCTCCCTCGGCAGTGGCTCGTGCACACCAGGCTCGACGTCGACCCGGAGCCCGCGTCGATTTCGGCCCACCTCGATTTCTTCGGAAATCAGGTGCACATGTTTGCGATTGAAGCGGGGCATCGTCGCCTCGCCGTCACTGCCACGAGTGTGGTCGATGTCGCGGCCCCGCTCGCGTGGACCGACATGCAGACGATTCCTTGGGAAACCCTGCGCGACCGGCTTCGTCAGGCCACCGACGACGCCACGCTCGAAGCACGCCAGTTCACGTTCGATTCGCCGCTGGTGCGATCGTCGCCCAGGCTCGCGTCCTGGACGGCGGAGTCGTTCGCGCCGGGGCGCGCCTGGAACGAAGCGGTGGCCGAGTTGACCAGCCGCATCCACCACGAGTTCATCTACGACCCGACCGCCACCACCACGAGCACGCCGGTGGAGGAAGTGTTCGGGCTCAGGCGGGGGGTCTGCCAAGATTTCGCACACCTTCAAATCGCCTGCCTGCGATCGCTCGGCCTCGCCGCCCGCTACGTCAGCGGCTACATCTCGAATGAACGGCCCCTCGGAGCCACGAACGGCACGGCCGGCATGGTGGGGGCTGATGCGTCGCACGCATGGCTCGCCTGCTGGGGCGGCGATGACGGCTGGCTCGATGTCGACCCCACCAACGACTGTCAGGCAGGAACCCTCCATGTGACGATCGGCTGGGGCCGCGATTACGCCGACGTGACTCCGGTGAAGGGCGTCTGCCTCGGCGGCGGCAATCATGCGATGGACGTGGCCGTGCACCTCACGCGGCAGAGCCCACAAGGAACCTGAAGAGATGACATCGGCTCCCACCGAATCCCCTCCTGTGCGCCGCGGCCCGCTCCGTCGGCTCTACGACTGGGTGCTCTCCTGGGCAGACTCGCCCCGTGGCACCCAGGCCCTGGCGGTGATCTCGTTTGCGGAAAGCTCGTTCTTTCCGATCCCGCCCGACGTGCTCCAGATCGCGCTCTCGGTGGCGAAGCCGAAGCGAAGCTTTTTCTATGCCGCCGTGTCGGCGGTGGCGAGCGTGGCAGGGGGTGTGGCAGGGTGGGCCATCGGTGCCGGGCTTTGGCATCTCATGGCCCCTTGGTTTTTCAGTTACGTGCCCGGGTTCTCGCCTGAAAAATTCGAATATGTGGAGACCCTCTACCAGGGAAACGCATTCCTCGCGATCTTCGCCGCGGCGTTCACGCCAATTCCCTACAAGGTATTCACGATCGCCGCGGGTGCCTGCTCGGTGCCGCTCGGCACGCTCGTGCTCGCCTCAGCCCTCGGCCGTAGCCTGCGGTTTTTCCTGGTGGCCGCGGTGACGTTCTTCTTCGGACCGACAGCGAAGCATGTCCTCGACCGCTACCTGGAACCGGCCACGATCATTCTTTGTCTGGCGATCGTTGGGGGCTTCGTCGCGATCAAGTTTCTGATGCCCAGCCACTGAGAGTGGATCGGACGTCTCGCATGTCATCAGGCCGGCAGCCGTGAAATCAGAACGTGTTCGCGCCGAACTGCTCGAATTCGTCGTACTGACGATGTTCGAGATTCACGAACCGGGTGTAGTCCTGCTGCCAGAGGAGCTTGACGTCGTCGGTCGGGCCGTTTCGCTGCTTGGCCACGATGATCTCGGCCTGGCCTTTGACCTGCTCCTTCTCCTCGGCGCTGGCCAGGTAATACTCCTCGCGATGCACGAACATCACGACGTCGGCATCCTGCTCGATGGCCCCCGATTCGCGGAGGTGATTGAGTCGCGGACGGTTGTCGCGTGAGGCCTCCGCCTGACGATTGAGCTGGGCGAGGCAGAGCACCGGTACCTCGAGCTCACGGGCCATCATCTTGAGCCGCCGGGCGATGCGGGCAACCTGCTCTTGCCGAGGGTCGCGCGGGTTGTCGGGCTCGATGAGCTGGAGATAGTCGATGACGATCAGCGAGAGCCCTTGTTCCTTCCGCTTGAGTCGACGGGCGACGGCCGCGATCTCGGTCAGCGTGCGGCCCGGCGTGTCGTCGATGAACAGGGGGGCTTGGCTGATCTCGTCCATCTTCTCGACGAGCCGGCGACGGTCTTCCTTCGAGATCGTGCCGTTGCGAAGTCGGTGGCCGTTCACCTGAGCCGCCGAGCAGAGCAGACGGTCCACGAGTTCGACGCAGGCCATTTCGAGGCTCACGAAGAGCACCGGCTGCTTGACCACGAAGGCCACATGCTCGGCGATGTTCATGGCAAACGCGGTCTTCCCCATACTCGGACGGGCCGCGAGGATGATGAGCTCTGAGTTGTGGAGACCGCCGCAGAGGTTGTCGAGCTGGGTGAAGCCCGTCTCCACGCCGCCGATGGCATGCTCGTGCTTCATCCGAGCGTCCATCCGCACCATCGCCTCTTCGAGCACGGCCGCGATCGGCTTGGCATCGGCCGCCGCCCGCCGCTCGAGAATCGCGAAGATCTTTTCCTCGGCCCGGGCGAGGAGCTGCCGTGGCTCGTCGCTCTCGTCGTAGGCGTCGCGCAGGATGTCGGTGCCGGCGTCGATCAGCGACCGCAAAAGGGCCTTGTCGCGCACGATCTGGGCGTAGTGCACGGCGTGGGCCGCATGAGGCACCGCTTCGAGCACCTCGGCTAGAAACGCGGCCCCGCCGATCCGCTCGGAATCTCCCTGTGCCCGAAGCCGTTCGAGCACGATCGTGGTGTCGATCCGTTTGCCGTTGTCATGGAGCTCCATCAGATGGCGATAGAGGATCTGATGGGCCTCGTCGGCAAAGTCGTCGGGCCGCACCACGAGCGCGACGTCGTCACAGACGTCGGGCTTCATGAGGATGCTGCCGAGCACCCCCTTTTCGGCATCGGCGTTGATCGGCCGCTCGCGCCCTTCGAGGACCGGTCGGGCAGAGCCGTTGTCACCGGCTCCGTCACGGCGCCGCCGTTGACCTCCGCGCTCCCGCGATCCTTCTCGAGTGGTGGCCATCCTGCCCGTCCCTGGGAGCCCGCCGACAAACTACTTCGTCGCCGCGTCGCCACTGGTCGGCACGACCCACACCTTCAGATCGCCTTCCACTTCGGGAGCGAGCCTCACCTTGACGGTGTAGAGCCCGACTTCCTTCAGCGGCCCCTGGAGGATGATGTGGTCGACCGCCACGGCCAGATCCTGCTGCTTGAGCGAGCGGGAAATCTCGGTCGCTCCGACGGAGCCATAGAGATGCCCCTCGTCGTTGGCGTTGGCCTCGATCGTGACGCTCGTACGCTCGAGCTCGGCCAGCAGACTTCGCAGGCCGGCAAGCCGCGCCTTGGCGATCTCCTCGAGCTTCGCGCGATGCTTCTCCACCATCCGCTTGTGGTGATCCGTCGCGATCGTCGCCAAGCCCTGCGGAAGGAGGTAATTGAGCGCGTAGCCACGCTTCACCTCGACCACCTCGCCTTGCTTGCCGAGGTGCTCGACCTGATGCACGAGCAGAAGCTCGATGCCTCCGCGCTTGCCCTTGGGCAGCCTTTTCCCGGCAGCGGCAACAAGTGGCATGGATTGGGTTGGCATGGTTCGTCTCTCTCCCTCTGTCAAAATGGAATGTCGTCGTCAACCGCGGGGCCGGCGTCGGCCCCATCATACTCAGGACCGGCATCAAAACTTTCGCCACTGGCTGCCGCAGGCCGGCCGGCGGCTACGCGTGGCTTGCCAGCCCCTCGCGGGCCGTCGCCGCCACCCCGCGACCCGAGCAGTTGGAGCCGCTCGCCCACGACCTTGAGCTTCGAGTTTTTCTTGCCGTCCTTCTCCCACGTATCAAGTTTGAGGCGACCCTCGACAAGCACCGGCGCGCCCTTCGAGGCATATTCGCAGGCAACCTCGGCGGTTCGGCCCCAGAGCGTCACGTCGACGAACGTGGTCTCTTCGACCCATTCGCCCGACGGTGTTTTCCTGCGGTCATTGACCGCCAAGCCAAGCTCGGTCACGGCCGTGCCGCTCTGGATGTACCGCAGTTCCGGATCGCGCGTGACGTTTCCCAGAAGGACCACTCGGTTGTAGCTGGCCATGAGATCACTCTCCTTCGTTACTGGATACCTGCCAAAACTAGATGCATGAACACATGTTCACTTCTCGGCAGCGTATCCCCGCGGCGCCCCCCTGCCAAGGGGCGACTGCAAACTTTCTCAGGTGGTCGCGGCGGCAGCCTGCGGAGCCGGCGTCGCCGCACGGCGGGCCGCCTCGCCGCTCGACAAAGCATGCTGCACGAGGGCGTCAGCCATCCGGTCGTCCACCCGCAAGACAAGCTTGCGGAGGATGTCGTCATTGATTTCACACTGCCGCTCGAGCTGCGTGAGCGATTCCCCTGGCATCGTGAAGTACGTCAGCCAGTAGACACCCTTCTTGTGTCCTTTGATGGCGTAGGCGAGCTTGCGCTCGTCCCACAGTCGGGCTGCCAGCACCGTGCCGCCGTGCTGCGTGATGAGGTCCGAAATCTGCTGCGACACCGTGCCTGGATCACGGGCGTAGCGGCCCGGATCGAGAATGAACATGCCTTCGTAAACCGCCATCACGCACTCCTTCTTGGAATCGAAACGCCTTGAAACTCAAAAAAATCAGTTGTATCGGTTCATGGCGGCCTGGATACCCCTGGCCACCCATTCCTCAGCGGCATCCGCCGCACGCTCGGTCGTCACAGCCACGCGATCCCGTTCCTCGTTGGTAAAGCGACCCAGAACGAAGTCTGTCACTTGCCAACCGGGCGGCACCGGTCCGATCCCGATGCGGAGCCGAGGCACGTCGTTGGTGCCCAACCGCGTCAGGATGTCGGCCAGTCCCTTCTGCCCACCGGCCGACCCACCCGGCCGGAGCCTTAGGGAATCGAGCGGAAGATTGAAGTCGTCGCAGATCACCAGCATCGCAGATTCTTCGAGCTTGTAGAAGTCCCGCGCCGCCAGGGCGCTGGAACCGCTCAAATTCATCCAGGTGAGCGGCCAGAGCAGCAACACGGAGGTGCCCCGCAGGCTTACCTGGGCCACCTCCCCCTGGAATCGCGCCCGCCGCGGGGGGGCTCCGGCCCGCTTGGCAAGCAGGTTCAGCACGTCGAACCCCACGTTGTGCCGGGTGTCTTGGTACGCATGGCCCGGGTTGCCAAGACCGACGATCAGCTTCACGAGGCACCACAGTTTGGAAGCGGGCATCGAAGCGGCTCCACAGCCCCGAAAGGCCGCGGCATGGCTCACGCCTTGCCACCCTCTCCCGGCGCACCCTCTTCGCCCGCCTTGCGTCCGATGATCTCGGGCTCCGCCACGGCACCTGCTTCTTCCGCGCCAGCCTTCTTGCCAGGAACCAAGCAGGTGACGACCGTCTCCTCGACGCTGTGAACGGCACGAGCGCCGACGGGCAATTCGAGATCCTTGATCTTGAGCGTGTGGCCCACTTCAAGGTGGCTCACGTTGGCCACCACATGTTCCTCGACGTGGTCGGCAGGCACGTCCAGTTCGATTTCGTGCATCACGACATTAACGAGGCCGCCAGCACGCACACCCGGGCATTCGCCCTTGAGCTCGACGGGCAGTTTCACCCGCACGCGGTCCGATGCACTCACCCGCAGGAAGTCGACGTGCACCGGCTTGATGCCGAAGGTGTCCCACTGGAGGTCGCGAACCAGGGCGCTGGTCTTCACGGCGCCAGTGAGATTGACGACGCGACTTCCATGACGGATCGCCGCTTCCAGATCTTCTCGCTTTGCCGCAAGACCGACGCAGGCTTCGTCGTGGCCGTACAGGATCGCGGGCACCATGCCCGAATTGCGAAGCCGCCGCGCCTCGCGCGTGCCGGTTTCCTTGCGAAGGGTGACGTTCAGTGTGTCGCTCATGGAGTTCATCCTGCCGGTGGGCCAGCCGCCCCGGGACCGCCGGGGGAAGCCCCACATTGTGCCACGGAAGCGTCATTCTGCAAGGTGGCAAAGGCTCGGGGCTGCCCGTGTCATGTCGCGGGACGCTTCCTTCGGGCATCCTGCCCTTCGGGGCGCTCGGGAGAAGTCTTCGCTTCGCCATCCTGGCCGCGCTCAGCCTTCTACGCCCGCTCCATGACACGGGCAGCCCCTCGCCAGGACCCGAAATGCGAGCAGTCACTACGCGAGCCTGGAGGTGCGAGCGGCGGCCGGAGGGCCGCCCAAGCGAAGCGGGGCCAGGGATGGCCCGCGCCGCGCTATATGTAATACATGGCCTCGGCCTGGGCCCGGCTACGGGCGACCAAGTCGGCGAGGGTTGTGCCTTCGAGAATCTCTGCCTGGGCGCGGGCGGCGGCGAGCCAGGCGTCGCGGAGCACGGCGGCGTCGCGTGATGTGGGGGCCAGTTCGCTCGTCAGCGGAGCTGGTGTTTCACTCGGGCCTTCGACCGCGTCTCGGATCTCCTGGAGCGTGATGGTTTCCGGGGGGCGGGCCAGCCGGTAGCCACCCGATGCCCCACGGACGCTGGCCACGATTCCGGCCCGCTTGAGTTCGAGCAGAATGTGGACGAGGAAGCGCGACGGCACGTGCTGGGCTTCACAGATGGTGCGAAGCCCGACGGGGGCGTCAGCGGCGGCGCGGCGAGCCAACTCGACGGCGGCGAGCGCGGCGTATTCAGTTCGGGCGGTGAGCCGCATGCTGTCAGCCTCGCGCGTGAAGGCCGCATTCCGTTTTGGCCGTGCCGCTCCAGCGACCGGCCCGTTCGTCTTCATCGGCGGTGATGGCCCGTGTGCAGGGCGCACAGCCGATACTCACATACCCACGATCGTGAAGCGGGTTGTAGGGCACGTTCTCGCGCACGATCGCGTCCCACACCTTCGCCTTGGTCCAGTTGGCCAGCGGAGAAATCTTCACGACGCCGAACTTGTGATCCCAGCCGACGATCGGGGAAG